>DGTM01000011.1:49697-150770 GCA_002394305.1 Prevotellaceae bacterium UBA4336 | reverse complement strand
GAAATAAGACCTAGGCTCTTCCTGCTGAAAGGGCGGGCGCCTCCGCTTCATGCAAAAGCTGGAGTGCCGTGCCGGCGGCAGTGCTTCCCGAGCTGAACCCGGGGGATAATATACCATAACCTGCGGGGAATAGCCACAGAACGGGCTGGGAAAGGTTAAAAATAGTGTATTACGGACAAAAACTCTCGGCTCTCGACACGCCACTCTCAACTTTTTTCGTACCTTTGCGCCCATGAAGCGTTTTTACCTATACATTATTATATTATATAGCACGCTGCTGCTGGCCGGATGCCACGACAGCGTCAGTCCGCCTGCCGAGCCCGAGCCGCAGCCCCGGACGGAAGCCGAACGTACCGTCATCGTTTACATCGCAGCCGACAACAGCCTCAGCGGGTCCGTGACCCGGGACACTACCGAAATGGTTCGCGGCAAGAACCAGATACCGGAAGACGTAAACTTCTTCGTCTACATCGATGACCGGAAGATGCCCGCCATCTACGAGCTCTCGGCAAAAAGCGGGATGCAACTCTGGAAACAGTACAAGGAAGAACAGTGCAGCACCGACTCGCTGACGATGCTCAGCGTGCTGCGCGACATAGAACACATGTTCCCGGCACGCCACTACGGGCTCTCCATGTGGTCGCACGCCACGGGATGGGCACCGCGCCGCAACACCTTCGGCAAGGACGAGAACCGGGGCATCAATGCCACTGGCATGCCCGAGGAGATGGAGATTCCCGTGCTGCGCGACGTGCTGGCGCATCTGCCTAAGTTCGACTACATCTTCTTCGACGCCTGCTTCATGCAGTGCATCGAGGTGGCCTACGAGCTGCGGGGCGTGACGGACTGGCTGATTGGCTCGCCCGCCGAGATACCGGGGCCGGGCGCACCCTACGACAGAATCATCGGAGCCCTGTGCAGGAGCGACGTGGAAGGCATCGTCCGCGGCTACGACACGGCCTACCCCTCCACGTACAGCGGCCATTACTACTCCGGCGTGCTCCTCTCCTGCATCGACTGCTCGAAGCTGGAGGCGCTGGCCGAGGCAACGGGCCGGCTGCTGACACCCTTCTTCATGGAACGCTCCGAGCCGTCCACCTCCGGCTTCCAGCCCTACAGCACCACCATCGACAAGTACACCTACCAGTTCGACATGTGCACCACGATGCGCCGCCTGCTCACCGAGAAGGAGGATGACTACACGGCTTGGCTGGAGGTCTTCGACCAGGCTGTTCCCCTACGGACGTTCTCCAGCACACTCACATGGTTTGCCGTCACAAGCACCGTCTCCAGGGTGTACGACCCGGCATGCTACGGCGGCGTGTCGATGTTCGTCCCGCTAAGCAGCTACGACGTCTACGGCCTGAACGACAAATTCCGGGAGACTTCCTGGTATGCCGCTACCGGTTGGCAGGCAACGGGATGGTGACGCCGATGAGTCCCGCAGCGTAGGGGGCAATCTCGTACTGGTTGAAGAGGAACTCTATGCTGTCGCCTTTTAGCAGGAAGTTATTGGTCAGATAGAGGTCGCTCAGCATGGTGATACCCGTCTTCTGCTGCAGGTCGGCAAGATTCAGTGCGCCCCAGTCCTTGCAGAGCTGCTGCTCCATAGCCTTCAGCACCGATGCTTCCTTGCCGGCAGGCACCACGTCCTTTATGCCGATGAGCTTGCCGCCCTTCCTGTCGAAGTTGTAGTAGTGTATCACATAACTGCCGTGAGCACCGCCCAGATAGCAGTCCGTCGACGTCCGGTACGAGAGGATGCTGTCGCTCACCTGCTCCAGGGGGCGTCCCTCCACCGTGTAGTGGTACTGGTACATGTCTTTGAATTCCGCCTCGGGGTCGTACCACTCGGCCAGTTCCTTCTTCCACTCCGTCTCTATGCTGTCGGCAAAGGCAGCCATCGTCCCGATGACGGTGGCACGCACCGGCCCGGAGAGCACACTGTCGCGCAGCACGGCGGAGAGCTCTGCAGCCAAGGCGTCGCCCCCGCCCAGCGTGTCGAGATTGAGCTCGATGTGGTAACATTCCTTTGCATCCGGCGCGATGGGAGTCTCGATGCAAAGCTTGGCTGTGCCCCACTCGAGGGGGGCCTGTTCTGTTTCAGCCGTGCCGCCCCCGGTGCATGCGCAGGCCAGGGCAACAAGGGGGAAAAGGAGAAGCTTCTTCATTTGTTTGGTGTTTGTCATTCCGTTACGTTGTCTAAAATGTTCATTTCCTGCACAAAGTTACTCTTTATTTTGCTTCCTTGCAACTATTTCGCGTACTTTTGTACCCTTTGACACATTTTCTATCCCATTTTTCTTGCAGCGAATTAACTTTTTCTTTACCTTTGCGAGGGAAACAGTTAAATATTATTAATCCATTAACTAACTAACAATTATGAAGAGACTGCTCCTTGTTTGTGTAATGGCCGCATTAGGCATCGGCAAGTCCCTTGCCCAGCTGGCCCCGGAAGACTACAAGTACTTCAACCACCTGAGCGCCGGCATCTCGCTTGGCCTCGACGGTATCGGCTTCGATGTCGCTGCCCCCATGACCTATAACTTCGCCGTCCGCGCAGGCTATACGTTCATGCCGAGAATCAAGTACTCCAACGACATCAAGCTCGACAACAGCGCTGTCTTCACTGCTCCCCAAGTCGACATCGAGGGCAAGCTGAAGATGGGCGACTTCCACCTGCTGTTCGACTACTACCCCTTCAAGAAAAGTTCGTTCCACCTGACGGCCGGTGCCTACATCGGCGGCCGCACCATTGCCTCCGTCTACAATGCGGGGCCCTTCGTAAAGGAGGCCTATTGGGGCAACTCCGGCATTGAGCTGGGCAGCACACGCTCCATCTACAGCCAATACTCCCTGGTGGCCGGCGATGACGGCAACATCAATCTCGACATGAAGGTCAATGCCTTCAAGCCCTACGTGGGCATCGGCTTCGGTCGTGCCATCACGAAGCATCGCGTAGGCGTGCAGTTCGACCTGGGCGTACAGTTCTGGGGCAAGCCGGGAGTCTACGGCAACGTCAAGTACTTCGACTACGAGGAGGGCGACTTCGTGATACGCAACGAGCGGCTGGAGCGCGGGCGCATCACTACCGACAACGAAGACTACAAGGACATCAGCGAAGCAATCCGCATCATGGAGAAGTTCCGCGTATACCCCGTACTGAAGATTCGCGTCAACTGCCGCATCTTCTGATTGCAACATCAAGAGTTCACATTTCCAAGTCACACAAATAACAGAAGAATATGAAAAAGTACTTATTTCCCCTTGCCATAGCAGCTTGCTTGGCTCTGTTCAACACGTCCTGCAGTTCCAGCGACCCCGTTCCTCCCGCAGAACAGGAGTACAACGGCGAGTTCATCAAGCCTGACTATGCCGAGCAGGCCGCAGCGTTCGTGCTGCCCATCGACGAGGTAAAGGACCAGAACGGCAAGGATGCCTATCTGAACGGCATCAACATCACCGAGAGCGGAAAAGCCATCTTCGAGGTCAAGACCCAGGACGGCAAAACGAAGTTTGCCACCTACAATGCCGTCATCGAGGGCAACACCTACTACATCGTCGACGACGCGGGCAATCCCGTCGGCACGGTGGTTAAGGCTTCCACCAAGGCTACGCAGAACGTGACAATTAAGATTCTCATCGTCATCTACGTCGATGGCGAGCTGTACACGTTCGAAGTGACCGTCACCGTCCCGATGCTCGTACCCGACCCCAACGAAGCTTCCCGACAGACCAACAACCTGTGCCGCACATGGGAAGTGGCCCAGATGAACATCGTGCTGGAGGGCGACGTCAACGTGTCGAAGATTGTAGCCGACGGCAACATGGAAGAATTCCTCAATGCTGCCCTGGACGCAGGGGCAAAGCTGACCGACAGCGAGAAGGATGCACTGCGCAAGCACATCACCAGCATGACGTTCGACAAGAACGGACTCTTCTCCATCGAGTACAGCGACGGTCCCTCCGACGGTTGCTCGTGGGAATGGACCGACAAGGACAAGCAGGAGTTCATACACCTGAAGCATCGCAACGGCGCTGAGTTCGGCAACAAATTCCTCAGCAACGAGAGCGACATCAGGGTGGACTTCACTCCGACAAGCGTTGCGCTGACGCTGGAAACAGAAATCAAGGGCAACCAGAACTATAAGGCCACTCTGACGATGGTCCTGAAGTAGCAGGCTGGCTATACATTATTTATATATACAAGGAGAGGATGCACCGCACTGTACCGGTGCATCCTCTTCTCGCTTCTGCCCGAAGCGACCAGGCGCTTATTCCGGAAGAGCAAGGCGCATATTCCGGAAGAGCAAGGCGCTTATTTTCGACGAGCATTAAACTTTCGTCCGCGAGGCATGTCATATTATATGTCATGGCAAAGATTCTACGACACACGCTACTGCTCCTGCTGCTGATGGCGGCCGCCGCGGCACTGGCACAGACACCGGCTCCTGCACAGCAGAAGCAGCCGATGAGGCTCAACATACGCGGCACCGTCTTCGAGAACCAGTCGCTGCAACCCCTGGAGGGCGCCGGCGTGAAGCTGCTTAGCGAGCGCGATTCGATGATAGCCGGAGCTACGACCAAGCAGAACGGCCAGTTCCTGCTGCCCGGCATCCCGACGGGGACCTACACACTGCAAGTGTCGTTCATGGGCTTCAAGACACAGAAGTTCAAGCTCACACTGCCCCAGAAGAGCGGCAACTTCAAGGTGGCCGACGTCATGATGCGCGAGGATGCCACCGTCATGCAGGAGGCCGTGGTGGAAGGCAAACTGCCGGAGATGACCGTCGTCGACGACACGGTGGCCTACAACGCCGACGCCTTCAAGCTGCCCGAAGGGTCGATGGTGGAGGACCTCATCAAGAAGCTGCCCGGCATCGTGCAGGACGAGAACGGCAATTTCACCTTCAACGGCAAGAACATCAGCCAGATACTCGTCGACGGCAAGGAGTTCTTTGGCAACAACCGCAACATGGTGCTGCAGAACCTGCCCGCCGAAATCGTCGACAAGGTGAAGGCCTACGACCGCAAGAGCGACATGGCACGCATCACGGGCATCGACGACGGCAACGAACGCACGGTGCTCGACCTCGCCATCAAGAAGGACCGCAAGAAAGGCTTCTTCGGCAACGCTAACGGAGCCTACGGCACTCACGACCGATACAGCGGCGGCCTCAACGTCAACAGCTTCCGCGGAGACCAGAAATTCAGCTTCGTAGGTAACGCGAACAACACGAGGGGCAACGGACTCTCCGACAACCAGAGGCTCGGCACGACGATGAACTGGGAAAACAAAAAGCTGGAGCTGAACGGCAGCCTCAGCGGCGACTTCAGCCAAAGCAGCAGCGCATCGCAGTCGAACTCACAGAACTTCGAGCTCAGGAACTCGGCCTACTCGGCCAGCAAAAGCCACAGCTCGAGCCGCAGCGGCAGCTTCGAGTTCCAGTACAAGGTGGAGTGGAAACCCGACTCGACGTGGAACATCCTCTTCCGCCCCGAATTCAACTTCGGCAGAAACAGCAGCTCGGGCGGCAGCGAGTCAGCCACCTGGAACGACGACCCCTTCCAGCTCTCCCCCACCCCGCTGGCCGATTACGCAGCCCTCGCCAAGACAATCGGCGTGAACCACCGCGTGGGCGACAACTGGAACAGCTCCAGAAACATCAGCGCCTCAGCCTCCCTGCAGATAAACAAACGCCTGAAGAAGCCCGGACGCAACATCACTTTCAACTTCGGAGGCGGCTACGGCGACTCGGACAACCAGGGCAACAGCTACTCGCAGACCGACTACTACCTCCTGCAGGCACTCTCCGGAGGCGACTCCGTCTACCACAAAGTGCAGTACAACCGCGGCTCGAACTACAACTACAACTTCAGCGCACGCCTCAGCTACAGCGAGCCCATCGCCTATAAGGCCTTCCTGCAGCTCGACTACAGCTACCGCTACACCTTCCGCGACAACGACCGCGACGTCCGCTCCATCTTCGACCCCTGGAACGACGTGCTCGGCGTCAATGCCGACAACTACGACCAGTTCTTCGACGCACCCTACGTCGTGCAGGACAAACAGCAGTGCAGCTACACGCAGAACATCGGGCAGAACCACAGCCTGCGGGCCCAGCTGCGCATGAACCGCACCAAGTACCGGCTCACCATCGGCGCCAACATGCAGCCGCAGCTCAGCCGGGTCGACTACCACAAAGGCCGCATCGACACCCTGCTGCGCCGCACGGTCATCAACGCCTCGCCCGTCGTCAACTTCCAGTACAAGTTCAGCCGGCAGGAACAGCTCGAGTTCCGCTACAACGCCGACACGGGCTGGCCCAACATCACCGACATGATTCCCGACACGCTCAGCGACGCCAACCCCCTGAACATACGCATCGGCAACGCAGGCCTCAAACCGAGCTTCACACAGCACATCCAATTCGAGTACCGACGCACGGTCGTCGATTACCAACGCACCTCGGCGCTGAACATGCAGTTCCACACCACACGCAATGCCACAACGAACCGCACGGAATACAACGAAGTGACGGGCGGCCGCGTCTCCATGCCCGTCAACGTGAACGGCAACTGGAGCGCATCGGCATCCTTCAGCTTCAACACGGCCCTCGACAGCAAGAAGCACTGGCGCATCAGCACGGACACAAGGCTGAACGGCTCGAAGTCTGTAGGATACCTGTATCGCAGCAAGGACAAAGCCACGGTGGAGAACCACACACACAGCGGCAACTTCAACGAAAGACTGCGCTTCACCTTCCGCCAAGACTGGGAGAGCGGCTGGCAAGTGGAAACGAATCTGGGCGGCTCGTTCAGCTACAACCTCAACCGCAGCAACAACGCCACGGCCTCGAACCTCGACCATCACAGCTTCAACTACGGCGGCAGCTTCCAGATTACCACGCCCTGGGGCATGTCTATCGGCAGCGACATCGAGCAACAGAGCCGCCGCGGCTACTCCGACGCAGCCATGAACACCAACCACCTCATCTGGAACGGCAGCATCAGCCAGCGCTTCCTTCCGCACAAGCAGCTCACCGTCAGCCTCCGCGCCGTCGACATCTTGGGCGAGCGCGACGACGTGTACCGCTCCGTCAGCGCCGTGAGCCGCACCGACACACAGAGCGAGATGGTGCGCAGCTACGTCCTGCTCTCAGCCTACTGGCGCTTCGGCCGCTTCGGCGGCCGCGGCATGGGCGGTGGCCGCCGCGGTGGTGAAGCAAGGGGCGACGGCAGTCAATACAATCGCGGTGGTGAAGGCAGTCGTGGCGGCGGCAGTCGTGGCAGCGAAGGCGGCCCCCGCGGCGGCGGAAGAGGGTTCTAAAGAAGTCCTTCCCTTGTGCAATAAGGCAGAGAGAGAAAGCCGAATCTTGCCGCAGCCATTGAGCAAGAAACTTGTCACAGACTTCATCTCGCCCGTCACCCTCTTCTGAGGGTCAGAATGCAAACAGGAATATGTGGGGACATTTATGTTCATTTTCATGTTTTTTTGATTAACCTTAAAAATAAAGGCATAGGCAGACATTGTTCGTATTTATTTTGTATCTTTGCAGAAAATTCATGCCATGTCCCAGCTTATCATTGAAATACCACCCATCAGCGACAAGGACTGCTACTACATCCAGGAGCGCTACAAGCCATGCTTCAACTACCCACTGCACAAGCATGATGCCTACGAGCTGAACTTCGTGGAGCATTGTGCCGGAGCACGGCGCATCGTGGGCGACAGCATTGAGGTGCTGGGCGACTACGACCTCACCCTCGTGGGCTGCAACCTGGAGCACGTGTGGGAACAACATGAGTGCCTGTCGGAAACCCTGCACGAGATAACCATACAGATGCCAGCCAACCTCTTTTCCGAGGCATGGCTGAACCGCCGGGTGATGCAGCCACTCAAGGATATGCTCGATGCCTCGAAGGTCGGCATAGCTTTTGGCATGAAGGCCATCATGCATGTCTATGACCGCCTCTGCGAACTTGCTCAAGCCGAGCCCTCGCTACATGCTGCCCAGACCATGCTCAATGTCCTGCTCGACCTTGCCGAATCCGGTGACTACCACATGCTTTCCTCTTCGCGCTACTCACATGCCGAGCTGCCCGTCACAAGCCGACGCATCCAGAAGCTCAAAGATTATATCGACTCGCACTACCACGAGGAGATTCGCTTGGAGACGCTCTCGGAACTCGTCAACATGACTCCCAATGCTCTGAGCCGCTTCTTCAAGCAGCGCACCAACCGCAGCCTCTCCGGCTACATCAACGAAGTGCGCATCGGGCAAGCCACCTTGCTCCTCACATCCAGTGCCATGACCGTGGTGGAAATCAGTTACAAATGCGGCTTCAATACCATCAGCAACTTCAACCGCATCTTCAAGTCAGTAAAAGGCGTGACTCCCACTGAATTTCGTGACAGCTACAGGAAAAACGCCTATCTCATATAGATGCCGGTTTCCTCTTTTCTACCCTTTTCTTCTACTAATATTGCCACAAATCTCAACTTGCCAGTTTTGTGGTAGCATTGGGTAGAATTGTGTAAGGGATATGATTGTAATATCTATACCTTTGTCCCCGAAAACGTTTAAAAAACCGTAACTTTGAGTTAAAAGGAATAAAAATGGAAGTAAAAGAGGGAACAAAAATGGGAGAAAAAGAGGAAGTCAAAAAGCAATACGGATATTTCGACGATGCCCATAGGGAGTTCGTCATCACCGAACCGGCTACGCCCTTCCCCTGGATAAACTATCTGGGCAACGAGGATTTCTTTTCCCTCATCAGCAATACCGCAGGTGGCTATTCTTTCTACAAGGATGCCAAGTTCCGTCGCATCACCCGCTACCGCTACAACGGTGTACCTATGGACAACGGTGGTCGCTACTTTTACATAAGGGAGCAAGGAGTAAAGGGCAAAGAGCAAATCTGGTCTCCCGGATGGAAGCCCTGCAAGACACAGCTCGACAAGTACGAGTGTCGTCACGGCATGGGCTACACCCGCATCATGGGTGCCAAGAACGGACTGGAGGCTGAAACGCTCTTCTTCGTGCCCCTGCATACGTGGGCAGAAGTACAGAAAGTGACGCTCCGCAACACATCGGCAGAAGTGAAGCACATACAGCTCTACTCCTTCGTGGAGTGGTGCCTGTGGAACGCCCAGACTGACATGGAGAACTTCCAGCGCAACCTCAGCACCGGCGAAGTCGAAGTCGAAGATGGCGGACGCATCATCTATCACAAGACAGAGTATCGCGAGCGCCGCAACCACTATGCTTTCTATGCAGTCAATGCACCTGTCAACGGGTTCGACAGCGACCGCGAGAGCTTCATCGGCATGTATAATGGCTTCGACGCACCACAAGCAGCCCTCGACGGAACGAGCCGCAACAGTGTGGCTCACGGTTGGAGCCCCATCGCCTCCCATCGCCTCGACATCGAATTGCAGCCAGGCGAGAGCCGTAGCCTTGTCTTTACCCTCGGCTATGTGGAGAATCCCGAGGAAGAGAAATGGGAGTCCCCCTCTATAATAAATAAGGAACGTGCGCACGCGCTTGTTAACCGCTTTGCCACCACCGAGGCTGTGGATGAGGCTTTCGACTGTCTGCAGAGGATGTGGGACGGCTTGCTGGACAAATATACCATCCAGAGCAGCGACGAGCGCCTGAATCGCATGGTCAACATCTGGAACCAATACCAATGCATGATAACCTTCTGCTTCTCCCGTTCCGCCAGCTTCTTCGAGTCCGGCATAGGCAGGGGCATGGGCTTCCGCGACAGCAACCAGGACCTCCTCGGCTTTGTCCACCAGGTTCCGCAGCGTGCCCGCCAGCGCATCATCGACATCGCCTCCACGCAGTTCCCCGACGGCGGTTGCTACCATCAGTACCAACCTCTTACCAAACGCGGCAACAACGACATCGGTGGCGGCTTCAACGACGACCCCATGTGGCTCATCTATGGCACGGTTGCCTATATCAAGGAGACAGGTGACTTCTCCATCCTCGACGAGGCAGTCCCCTTCGATAATATGGAAGGCACGGAGGTCAGCCTCATGGAGCACCTCCGCGTCTCGTTCAATCATGTTGTGAACAATCTCGGTCCTCACGGACTGCCCCTCATCGGTCGCGCCGACTGGAACGACTGCCTCAACCTCAACTGCTTCTCGATGGACCCCAATGAGAGTTTTCAAACCACCGAGAACAAGACAGAAGACACAAAGGCAGAGTCGCTCATGATAGCCGGCCTCTTCGTCTATTGCGGACAAATGTACGTCGACCTCTGCAAGCAACTCGTCAACTCGTCAACTCGTCAACTTCCAACTCAATGGAATACCGAAGCCGCCCGTGCCCAGCATTGCATCGACGACATGAAGTCTGCTGTCAAAGCATACGGCTGGGATGGAGAATGGTATCTCAG
Source organism: Prevotellaceae bacterium UBA4336 (assembly GCA_002394305.1). Taxonomy (GTDB): domain Bacteria; phylum Bacteroidota; class Bacteroidia; order Bacteroidales; family Bacteroidaceae; genus Physcousia. The sequence continues at coordinate 140,357 of DGTM01000011.1, read as the reverse complement.
AGCCTACGACTTCTTTGGTGAGAAGATCGGCTCGCACGAGAACGAAGAAGGCAAGATATTTATTGAGAGCCAAGGATGGTGCTCGATGGCAGAGATAGGCAAAGAAGAGCAAATGCCCGAGCGCGCCCTCGATTCCGTCAAACTGTTGCTCGACAGCGAGCACGGCATGGTGCTCAACTATCCGGCCTATACCCGTTACCACATAGAGCTTGGCGAACAGTCCTCCTATCCGATGGGCTACAAGGAGAACGGCGGCATTTTCTGTCACAACAATCCCTGGATTATCATTGGCGAGACCCTTTGCGGTCGCGGCAACGATGCCTGGGAACACTACACGAAGATAGCACCCGCCTGGATCCGTGACCAGAAACTGCATCGCACCGAACCCTATGTCTATGCTCAGTGCATAGCTGGCAAGGAGTCCGTGCTTCCCGGCGAGGCTAAGAACTCATGGTTGACAGGAACTGCCGCCTGGAACTGGATAACCATCACGCAGCACATCCTCGGCATCCAGCCCACATGGGACGGTCTCATCATCAATCCCTGCATTCCCTCTTCACTGAAGGAATATACCGTTCGGCGCAAGTTCCGCGATGCAGAGTACACCATCACCATTCTCAATCCCGATGGCAAGCAGCAGCCCGACACACCCACCTTCATCCCCTATCGGGCAGAAAAGCGACAAATCACGATAAAGCTCTAAAACCATAACGTCATAACGAAGTAACTCTAACAGAAAAACTATGAAAACCTTACTGACAACACTCTTTATTGCTGTCTTTGCCTTTCCTGTCATGGCATGTAGCGCCAATGAAGAAGAGACGCATCCAAAGACGTTTCCTGAGGAAGCAAAGAATCCCAAGGAGGAAGCTATCGACTATGCCCTATCAATGGGTTTGGGTTGGAATCTCGGCAACAACCTCGATGCTCACGTCAATGGCATCAGCGACGAGACCAGTTGGGGCAACCCTGCTGCCACTCAGAAGACCTTCGATGCCGTCAAGAAGGCGGGCTTCAGCACAGTCCGCATCCCTGTAACCTGGATGGGACACATCGGCAAAGCTCCTGGCTACCGCATCGACAAATCCTGGCTCGACCGCGTGGCAGAAGTGGCAGGCTATGCCAAGAAGGCAGGTCTCAAGTGCATCATCAACATCCACCATGACGGCTTCGGCGCAGAGACCGACGAATCGAAGAAAGGCTTCTTCTGGCTCGACCTGCCTGGTGCTGCAAAAGATGAAGAGAAGAACCAGCAAATCAAGCAGAAGCTCGCTATGGTTTGGAACCAGATTGCCCAGCGTTTCGTCAACGAAGGCGACTGGCTCATCTTCGAAACACTCAACGAGATACAGGACGGCAAATGGGGCAATGGCGCCAACCTGACCGACGGCGGTCACCAGTATCGCGTCCTCAACGAGTGGAACCAGCTCTGTGTTGACATCATCCGTGCCACTGGCGGCGAGAATGCCACACGCTACATCGGTGTCCCCGGTTATGTGTGCCAGCCCGGCCTTACTGTCCAGTACCTGCGCATCCCCGACGATACCGTCGAGAACCGCATCATGGTGGCTGTCCACATGTACGACCCCTGGGACTTTGCAGGCTCTGCCAAGTACAGTGAATGGGGGCACACGGCGAAGGATGCTGTTCCAGGCAATGGCGGCGAGGAAGAGTACAATGCCACACTCAATGCTTTATACAACAAGTTCGTGCGCAAGGGCATTCCTGTCTATCTCGGCGAGTATGGCTGCGTGCACCGAAACAACAGCCGTGCCGAGGCCTTCCGCAAATACTATCTCGAATACACCTGCAAGGCTTTGCGCGACCACAAGATGCCTGTCATCCTTTGGGACAACGGCAAAAAGGCCAGTGGCGAGGAAGCTTTTGGCCTAATGGAACATGACGACGGAAAATTCATCCAAAACGGAGAGGAAATTATCCAGATTATGGTCAATGCATGGCACAATGATGACCCAGAATACACTCTGCAGAGCATCTATGACAAAGCACCGAGGTGATTTACAATTTGACAATTTACAATTGACAATTGAATATAAAGTAAAACCATATAATAACAAATCAAACCAAACACATGAAGACTAAAACTTATCGCATTGCCTGCCTCGGCGCCATGATGCTGTCCGTATGGACTGCTATGCCTGCGCTGGCGGCAGCAACAGAGCCTGCCTCTCCAACCAAGATGGAGCAGCAGGACGACAAGATTAAGGGTAATGTCTCTGACGCTGACGGCGGCCTTATAGGTGCATCCGTCAAAATCAAAGGCACAAATGTAGGAACCTTGACCGACATGGACGGCAACTTCGCCATTGCCGCAAAGAAGGGCGACGTGCTTGTCATCTCCTACATGGGCTACACGACACAGGAAGTCACAGTCACCGGCGCGCCTATCAATGTTCTGATGACCGATGACGAGGTGGCACTCTCCGAGGTGGTCGTTACCGCTCTCGGCATCAAGCGCGAAAAGAAGGCGTTGGGCTACAACGTCACCGAGATTGATGGTGCTGACCTCCAGAAGGCCAAAGAGACCAATGTCGTGAATTCTCTGGCAGGTAAGGTTGCCGGCCTCGTCGTGCAGAACACTGCAGGCGGTCCTTCCGGATCCACCCACGTCCAGCTTCGCGGTACGACAGAGATGACAGGTAACAACCAGCCCCTCTACGTTGTTGACGGTGTGCCTTTGGACAACACCAACTTCGCCAGCGCAACAGCCGGAGGCGGCTACGACCTGGGCGACGGTATCTCTGCCATCAACCCCGATGACATCGAGACCATGTCCGTGCTGAAAGGCCCGGCTGCCTCTGCCCTCTATGGATCACGTGCCAGCCACGGTGTCATTCTCATCACCACCAAGAAAGCACCGGAGGACAAGTTCTCTGTCGAGTACAACGGTTCGCTTACCTTCGACACTCAGGCTGCCAACTGGGACAACATACAGCAGGTTTACGGACAGGGCGACCACGGCAAGTACATCACTTCCGGACGTAATGCCACGAACATGAGCTGGGGTCCCAAGGCCGACAACTATAGCCACTACTTTGAATTCGACGGACAGTACCATCCCTATAGCATCGTCCCCAACAATGCCAGCGGTTTCTTTCGCACAGGCTTGACGGCTCAGAACACGGCCATCGTCAATGCCAGTTCGGGCAAGACGGGTATGCGCTTCTCGTTCACCGACATGCGCAACAAGGACATCCTGCCCAACAGCAACATGAACCGCGATAACTTTAACCTGCGCGTCAACACCTCCCTGGGCAAGGTTGACCTGGACTTCACTGCCAACTACACTCGTGAGGGCGTCGATAACCGTCCTGCCTTGGCAAATGCCACTACAAACGTGGGCAAGAACCTGATGACGCTCGCCACTACCTTCGACCAGGCTTGGCTGAAGCACTACCAGAACGAGGACGGCACGTATGCTGACTGGAACGGCTTGCAGATATACAATGTCAATCCGTATTGGGACCTCTACAAGAGCTCCAACGAGTCGAGTAAGAATGTCTTCCGCTTCTCTGCTAAGGCCATCTACAACATCAACAAGCATGTGAAGGTGCAGGGTACCATCGGAACAGACATCAACGACATGGACTTCATGGAGTACATCGCTTTCTCCTCACCTCAGGAGCAGAAGGGCAAAATGACGACTCAGAAGTACAACAATCGCACCCTGAATGCCGAAATCCTTGCCATGTATAACAACTCATGGGGCGACTTCGACCTCAACGCTACAGCCGGAGGCAGCATCTACAAGGTCGATAACAAGGCTTCCATCGCCCTGGGCAAGGAGGAGATTTCCCGTGGACTGAAGACCATCGGCAACTACGGCCAGCAGAGTGCGACAGAGAGCTTGTATGCCAAGCAAATCAACTCGCTCTACGGCAGTGCAAGCTTGGGCTATAAGCACACGTATTACCTCGATGCTACGGTTCGTGGCGACAAGTCTTCCACTCTGCCTTCCGGCAACAACATCTATGTCTATCCCTCTGTTTCGGGCAGCTGGGTGTTCACCGAACTGATAAATGGCAAAGCTAAGAAGTATCTGAACTTCGGCAAACTGCGTGCTTCATGGGCTGAAGTAGGTTCCGACACCGACCCCTTCCTGTTGCAGCAGTACTACACGAATGCCAAATTCACTTATCCGGGCTACAACATAGGTTTTATCAACGGTGACCTGGTTCCCAATCCCGACTTGAAGCCGACCCGTACCCGCTCGTTTGAAATCGGCACGGAGCTGAAGCTCCTGAACAACCGCCTGAGCATCGACCTGACTTATTACAACCAGACTTCCCGCGACCAGATTATCCGTCTGGCCAACTCTTCTGCTTCTTCATACAGAGAGTCGCTGGTCAATGCTGGTAAGATAAGGAACGAAGGCGTCGAACTGGCAATTAACGGACGCGCCTTGCAGATAAAGGACTTTGCATGGGACCTTGGCTTCAACTTCTCGAAGAACTGGAACAAAGTGGTGGAACTGACAGAAGGCATGGACTACTTCGAGATAGAGACAGCCCCCTGGATGGGTGTGTCCGTTGGTGCTGAGGTCGGCAAGAACTTCGGTTCCATCAGAGGCCGTGACTTCCAGCGCAACGCACAGGGACAGATTCTCGTCAACGATGCAGGCATGCCCCTCTACGAGAAAGAGGCCAAGACCATCGGCAATGCGTCGTGGGACTGGACAGGCGGTTTCTATTCCACCTTCACTTATAAGAATTGGCGTCTGGCAATGGGTTTCGATGTCAAGGTAGGTGCCGACGTCTTCTCCATGACCATGTCCGATGCCTGCTATACCGGTAAGGACAAGCGGACCCTGGAAGGCCGCGAAGAGTGGTACGCTTCCGAGGAAGCACGTGTGCAGGCAGGCATGACGCTCGACGACTGGCGTGCAGCTGGCAATTGCAAGGGCTACGTAGTGGATGGCATCGTTGCCAGCACTGGCGAGAAGAACACCTACGCTGTTGACCCCCAGACCTATTGGGACAACGTGCGTACCAACGCTGCTTCAATGTTTGTCTATGACAACTCGTACGTGAAGTGCCGCGAGATTACCCTCACTTATGCTTTCCCAAGTAAGTGGTTAGGCAATAACAAGTTCATCAAGAACCTCGACCTCTCGTTCGTAGCACGCAACCCCTTCATGATTTGGAAGAACATTCCCAATATCGACCCCGACTCCAACTACAGCAGCACAGGCATGGGCCTTGAATACGGTTCTCTGCCCTCACGCCGCAGCTATGGTCTAAATGTTAATTTGAAATTCTAAAACAAGAAGCTATTATGAACAACATATATTCAAAATGCAGAAATGCGGTGTTGGTATTAGGCTTGGGCATGGCAGGCATGTTTGCCGGCTGTTCTGACAGCTATATGGAGGACCTGAATACCGATAACACAAAGACTTCCGTCCCGGAACCCGCCTATCAGCTTACCTTTGCCCTCCTTTCCACATACGGCAGCTTCGCTTCGATGGAGGCGGTCCGTGCGTATGTTGCTCCCTACACCCAGATGTATGGCGGCAGCTGGAATGCAGCTAATGCCGGCGGGGCCAACCTGTACAAGAGCGACGTGTCACAGTCCCTGTGGAACGTACACTATCAGAACGGCATCAAGAATCTGGTGGATGCCGAGTACAATTGCAAGAACGACAAGGCTATGCTTGGTGCCATCCGCTTGCACAAGGCATACCTCTTCAACATCCTTACCGACGTCTATGGCGATGTGCCCGTCTCGGAGGCAGGAAAGGCTGCCCACGAAGGTATCATTACACCCAAATACGACAAGCAGGAGGACATCTACAAGTACCTGTTCGATGAGATTGATGCCAGCATCGCTCTTTTCCGTCAGGACTTGAGTTCGCAGACACTCAAGAAGGCCGATGTCACCTCAATGGGCGGTGACGTGAAGATGTGGATTCGATATGCCAATGCCCTGAAGATGCGTCTGGCAATGCGTATCTCCGACGTCGATTCCCAAACGGCAAAGACAAAGTTCCTTGAGGCTATGCAGGAAGAGGGTGCGCTCGCATCCAATGAGGCTGCTTACGTGAAGTACATCCACCAGCCCTTCACCTTCGAATCGAGCAACGAGGATGTTGACTTCCGCGTCAATGCCTTTGCCGAAATCATGTACGGTCAGGACAAGACACAGCCCACAGGCTTCGGCATGACGCTCTATGACTACATGAAGAAAGAGAACGACCCGCGTCTGTATCACTACTGCCGCTTCCTGAACGATAACTTCCGCGACAACACCGACCCCCGTAACGGTCGTGAGGACTTCACTGAGGAGGTGCTGGCAGCAGAGAACGACGGCGACACCAACACGAAGGGCGTGCAGATGGTTCCCGCTTGCTGGGCCTGGTACGATCAGGGCTCGACGTCTGGTGGGGCAAACTTCCCATGGCCGGATGCAAGCTGCGTGACAAACAGTCAGCACTATCAAGAGTTCATTGCAGGTCGTGAAGGACAGGTCGTAGCAGACTACTACTACAAGGCTGTGCGCGGAAGTGTGGCAACAGAGTATGTCCTGCCCGAGACACCCGGTATGCTGGTCAGTGGAGCAGAGGTATGCTTCCTGAAGGCAGAAGCAGCCGTCAAGGGTTGGATTGGTGAAGATGCGAATGCACTCTATCAAAAAGGTATAGAGGAGGCTATTGCAACAGTTCACAACAAGGTCTATGCACAGACAAGTTCTGTCGATGCTGCCGACATTGCCGCTTACGTGGCTGCCCACACACTCAATGCCGATGCGGAGAAAGCCAAAGAGCAAATCAACACTCAGGCTTACTTCCTGCACTTTGCCAATCCTCTGGAGGCATGGGCAAACCTGCGTCGAAGTGACTACCCTGCGCTCTATGAGCGTACACAATTCGGACAGGGACAGAACGGCTATCAAGACCCCGACAACGACATGAGCCAGCCCGTGCGTCTGTACTATCCCCTGGAAGAAGAGAACTATAACAGCAAGAATAACGCTGACGCCAAGGCACGCGTAGAAGGCTACAACTGGCACAAGCGTATGTGGTGGGACACCAAGGATCAGAACTATACAACATATCCCTTATAATATAATAAAATAAGCAACTATGAAAAAGAAATATAATCTCCTCCTGCTGGCAGCTACACTCCTGCTGTCGCTTGCAGGCTGTTCCAGCGATGAACCTTATATCACTGCCGGACCCGACGACACGCCGCGATTCCTGGCTCCTTCTTCCATTGAGGGCAGTGCAGAGACAAGTGTGAACCAGAACCGCGACGAGGTGTTTTCTATGGAAGTCGTTGTAACGCCTGCCAATCACACCACAATTGAGTGGATTTCCGATGGTCGCGTGCTGGGCACTGGAACAACTTTCAACAAGCAGTTTGAGGCAGGCAATTATGACCTGATCATCAAGGCTACCACACAGGCTGGCAAGGTAGCTACACGTACCGTGAAGCTCACTGTCGGTGCTTTGGCAGAGGATCCTCAGTTGGACAACAAGGAAAAGAACCGTTGGCTGAACCCTGGTAATCTCTTCACCATCGAGGGCACCAACCTGGCAGGAGTCAAGACACTCGTCTTCACACCTGTTCCGGAAGAAGCAGCTACTCGTGCCGATGAGCCGCAGAGCACTCAACCCGTTGTGGATGGAAGCATTTCGCTTCCTTGCATTGCCGCAGCAGACGGCAAGAGTGTGACTGTGACCTTACCCGCAGACATGCCCAAAGGCATCTATCGTGTGTCGGCTGTGAATGACAAGGCAGAGCGCTTTGGCTGTGGCATGGTGACAGTAACAGACGAAGAATGGGTTGACCCCGACATCGTGGAAGTGGCACTTTGGGAAGGCGACCAGGCTATCGACTGGAATGTCGACCTTTGCAAGATTACTGCCGAGCAGATGGCAGACGTGCCTGTTGGCACAGAGATAAAGGTTTACTACACTACTCCAGAAGCAGAGTATCATGCCATGCGCATCACAACGCCTTGGTGGGGAGACAATCCGGAGGACAACCTTGTCGGTCAGTTCGACATCACTGCCGAAACCCCCAACCCCTTCATCTTTGTCTATGACGAGCGTTGCAAGGCTTTGGTAGAGGAGCGTGGCGCAATATGCCTGGTTGGCTTCGGCTACAATGTGCAGAAGGTTGCCTACGACAAGATGGTGGGTGCAACAGTGCTTTGGGAGGGTGATCCCGTAACCATCGACTGGAATGCTGACCTCTGTAAACTAACTGCAGAGGAAATGGCAGATGTGCCAGTGGGGGCTACCATTAGTATCTATTACGACACGCCCGAGGCAGAGTATCATGCCATGCGCATCACAACGCCTTGGTGGGGAGATAATCCCGAGGACAACCTTATCGCTCAGTTCGACTTGACAGAAGAAACTCCTAATCCCTTCGAGTTCACATACGACCAGCACTGCAAGGCACTGGTTGATGAACGTGGAGCGATGTCTTTGGTAGGCTTCGGCTATCGTGTCAGCAAGATTACGTTCAAGTGATGGCATCTCGCTGGGAAAAACTTGGTTACGCCCTGGGCGATGCAGCTTCGGGCGGAACTGTGTGGAAGGTCATGTCTGTGGCCTTCCCACTGTTCTTTACTAACGTATTCGGTCTGACGTTCACTGATGCGGCGATGCTGATGCTCGTGGCGCGTATGTTCGACGTGGTCACAGACCCCCTTATGGGCAGTATCGCCGACCGTACACAGTCGCGTTGGGGTACCTATCGCCCGTGGCTCATCTTCGGTTCCATTCCTTTGGGAGTGGTCTTTGCGTTCTTGCTCTACACCCCAGAGCTGGGGCCTGTGGGCAAGCGCATCTATGCCTACGCGCTCTATCTGCTTATGATGGCTGTCTATACGATGGTCAATGTGCCATACGGAGCTATGCTGGGCGTGATGACGGACAATGACGACGAGAAGAATCAGTTCTCGTCCTACCGAATGGTGGGCGCTTACGCCATGTCGTTTGTCACGCTGGCTGCCTTCCCCTACCTGCAGCGTGCTGTCGGTGGCAGTGACCAGCGGCAGTATGCGGCTGTGGGTGCTGTGTTTGGCTTGACGGCTTGCCTGATGACGTTGGCTTGTGGTCTGATGACCAAAGAACGGCTGAAGCCAGTCCGCGCAGAGAAGTTCCAGATGCGGCAGTTCGTCGATCTGCTGCGCAACCGCCCTTGGATATTCCTGACGCTCATTGCTCTCTGTACCAACTTCTTCAATGGTTTCCGCTTTGCGGCGGCTGGTTATATGATGGAGTACTGTCTGGGGCGTGAGATAACGGTGAGCGGACTCATCATCAACTATACGGTGCTGATGGCTTTCGGCGAAGTGACCTGCATGATATTTGGTGGTCTGAGCCCCCGCTTCACGCGTATGGTTGGTTCCAAGCGGATGGCTTTCGTCTGGTCGTCCGTTATCTGCGTTGTGTCCTCGCTGGCCTTCTTCTTCATTCCCGCAAGGCCTGAAAGCATCTCGCTCATCGTCCTGACGGTCATCGTGACGAGTGTAGGCATCGGCCTGTATTCGCCAGTGCTCTGGTCGCTCTATGCCGACGTCAGCGACTATGCCACGCAGAAGAACGGAACTTCCTGCACGGGTCTCATCTTCTCCAGCGGCACGATGGCGCAGAAGCTTGGCGGAGCCATATCGGGGTCACTCATTGCCTTGCTGCTGGCGCTGGCTGGTGCAACGATGGTGAGCGACGAGTTTGGCAATACCGTCATCGACCCTGCTTCCGTCACGGACAGTGTCCGCACAATGGTTTGGGCACTCTTCTCCCTCTTCCCCGCCGCCATTGCCTTGGCGATGGGGCTGCTGGCATATTACTTCCCAATAAAGAAATAAATTTTTAATTTTTAATTTTTAATTTTTCACCTTTTAATATGAAGTATCTATTCGCAACCATCATAGGGGCAGCCATCGCACTGCCCGCGAGCTCGCAGTGCATCCCCCGTGACGAAAAGGTCGAAGCACAAGTCGAAGCATTGCTCTCCAAGATGACACTCCGTGACAAGGTGGGGCAGATGTGCGAACTGGCTATCGACAAGGTAGCGCAGAGTTCGAGCGACGGCAACGTGAAGGACAACAACTCCTCGCGCACGCTGGCCAGCGGTATGTTGTCGGCAGAAGCCGTCGATAACGTGTTCGGGAAGTACCGCGTGGGCTCCATCCTGAACGTGCCTTTCGGTGTGGCGCAGACGCCAGAGAAGTGGGCAAACATCATCTGCACCCTCAACGAGGCTTCCATGGAGCAGTGCGGTGTGCCGCAGATATATGGTGTCGACCAGATACACGGTGCCAGCTACACCTGGGGCGCGACGTTCTTCCCGCAGGAAGTGGGACAAGGCGCCAGCTTCAATGCTGCCATTCCCCGTCGCATCGGCGAGATTACGGCCTACGAGAGTCGTGCCTGCCTCATTCCCTGGGTGTATTCGCCCGTCATGGATGTGGCACGTTCTCCGCTCTGGCCCCGCATGTGGGAGAGCTTCGGCGAGGACGTGCTGCTGAACGGCATCATGGCTTCCGAGCTGACACGCGGTCTTCAGGGCAATGACCCCAACCATGTGGGGATGCAGAACGTGGCAGCTTGTCTGAAGCACTATCTGGCTTATGGTGCTGCCGTCAGCGGCAAGGACCGCACACCATCCAGCGTGACCTATCGCGAGATGATGGAGAAGTACTTCCAGCCCTTCCGCATGTGCTGCGAGGCTGGTGCGCTGAGCCTGATGGTCAACTCCGCCAACAACAACGGCGTGCCCTTCCATGCCAACCGCCGCCTGCTGACCGAATGGCTCAAAGAAGGACTTGACTGGGACGGCATGATAGTGACAGACTGGGCCGACATCGACAACATCTGGCGCCGCGACCATGTGGCTGCCAACAAGAAAGATGCCATTGCCCTCGCCATCAATGCAGGCATCGACATGACGATGGACCCCTATTCGACCGACTTCTGCGACCTGCTCGTAGAGCTGGTGAACGAGGGCCGTGTGCCCATGTCGCGCATCGACGATGCCGTGCGCCGCATCCTGCGCCTCAAGATTCGTGTCGGCCTGATGGACAAGGAAACATGGGACATGCCTTTTAGGTCTACGTCTAAAGCAAAGAAGAACAAGAAGTCTCCCTTTAAGGGAGATTTAGAGGGTCTTTACTCCGACTTCGGCAGCGACAAGTTCGCCCTCGAAGCAACGAAAATGGCCGAGGAGTGCATGGTATTACTGAAGAACGAACAGCAGATTCTGCCTTTGAAGCCAGACACGAAGCTCTTCGTCTGCGGCCCAAATGCCAACAGCTTCCGCACCATGAACGGCGGCTGGAGCTACACTTGGCAAGGCGACAGGACCGATGCTATCGCCAGGGAAATAGGCAAGTACCGCACTTTCCTCGGCGCTCTGGAACAGAAGTTCGGCAAGGAAAACGTCAGCTTCTGTGAGATGGTCCGCTATGATGGGCGTAACTTCAACCTCGACCACAAGGCGGAGGACGGCAGCGTCAAGGAGAAGGTGGCAGCAGCCGACGTCATCCTGGCCTTTGTCGGCGAGAACTCTTATACCGAAACCCCAGGCAACATCGACGACCTCAACCTCTCCCGTAACCAGCAGGAGATGGTCAAGTCCTTAGCTCAGTACGGCAAACCCATCGTGCTGGTGCTCAACGAGGGCCGTCCCCGCATCGTCAACGAGATAGAGCCTCTGGCTAAGGCTGTCGTCCATACCTTCCTGCCCGGCAATTACGGCGGCGATGCTCTGGCTAACCTGCTCTCCGGCGAAGCCAACTTCTCCGGACGCATGCCTTACACCTATCCCAAGTACCACGGCTCGTTCATCACCTACGACTGCAAGCCTTGCGAGTACGTCGAGACGATGGCCGGAGCCTACAACTACGATGCCAACACCACCGTGCAATGGACCTTCGGCTCCGGCATCTCCTATTCCGAAGTGAAGTACAGCAATCTGCGCGTCGAGACGCCCGCCGCCACTGGCAAGGCTTCGCCCAGCAAAGGCTTCTCGCCCAAGACAGCTGCCGGCACGACTTTCGATGGCAACATCCGCTTCACGGTAGAAGTGACCAATCTGTCCGACCGCAAGGTCAAGGAACCAGTGCTGCTCTTCGTCTCCGACCTCGTTGCCTCGCTCACACCTGATGTTAAGCGCCTGCGTGCCTTCACCAAAGTCGAGTTGGCGCCCCACGAAACAAAGACCGTCACGCTCACTGTCCGCCCATCCGACCTCGCCTTTGTGAACGAGGACATGCAGTGGACGCTTGAGCCTGGTCAGTTCCGAGCTACCGTCGGCAACCAACGGACAGAGTTTACGCTCTAAGGCTGCTCACCGCATAGCAAGACAAAAAAGGCACCATCGTGACTTCACAGTCCTCCGATGGTGCCTTTGCTTTTTTACTATGGTGCCCGTCTCTACTTCACCTCCCAGATGTCGTTTGTCTCGAGGAGCTCGGCGAAGTTGTGGTACTTCTTCTTCGTCTTGATGTCCTCGATTTGCTGCCAGACGCAATCGTCGTAGGTGGGAGCTTCGACGTCGCGGATGACGCCGAGGGCCACGGGCCACTCCAGCTCGGCAAGCTTCAGCTGCAGGGTATTGTCCTCGCACTTGGCGTCGTGAACCAGTACGTCGGCTTCGGTGTAACCGTCTTCGCCAAGTTTCACGGGCTTGATGTTGAAGCCTTCCTGCACGATGCCGTACTCGCCATTCTCGCCAAAGAGCATCTTCTCGCCGTGACGGAGGTAGATGGCATTCTTGGCACGGCCTTCCTTGGAGTAGACCGCGTCGTGGGTGCCGTTGTTGAAGATGACGCAGTTCTGCAGGATCTCGCAGACGCTGGCGCCCTTATGATTGTAGGCAGCCTTGAGCACCTCGATGGTTCCCGGAGCATCGGTGGCAACGGCACGAGCAAAGAAATGTCCGCGTGCGCCGAAGCAGAGCTCAGCAGGGCGGAAGGGGTCCTCCACCGTTCCGTAGGGCGATGACTTGCTGACGAAGCCGCGTGGACTGGTGGGGCTGTACTGTCCCTTCGTCAGGCCATAGATGCGGTTGTTGAGCAGAATCATGTTCAGATTGATGTTGCGGCGGTTGGCATGTATGAAGTGGTTGCCGCCGATGGCGAGGCCGTCGCCGTCGCCGCTGACCTGCCATACGGTCAGGTCGGGGTTTGCCACCTTGCAGCCCGTTGCGATGGCTGCGGCGCGACCGTGAATGGTGTTCATGCCATAGGTTGCCATGTAGTGCGGCAGGCGGCTGGAACAGCCGATACCGCTGATGACGGCAGTCTCACTTGGCGCCACACCTATCTCTGCCATTGCTTTGTGGAGACTGGCGAGGAAGAAATGGTCGCCACACCCGGGACACCACCGCGGCTGTCCCTTCTTGAAATCAGAAGCACTATAATTACACATAATACCTATAATTTTTCTTTTTTAACAACGAATTAAGACGAATGTCACGAATTGAACTAATTATTTTTCATTACCACGAATTCTGACTACAGGGATACCCTTACTGCTTTTCTCTTTTCTCTTTTAACAACGAATTAAGACGAATGTCACGAATCAAACGATATTATATTTTTGTCTATTACACGAATTTATCCTACAGGGAAACGTTCGTATTCGAGGGATGAGTCTCCGAAATTGATGAGAAGAGCGAGTTTGTAGCCTGCCACTTTTGCATAGTTGATTGCTTGTGAACGATGGACATCGTCAAGGTCTCTGACAGCTTTCAGTTCGACTATGATTTTATCGTAGCAAATGAAGTCAGGAACAAACGTGGCATTGAGAATGATGTCTTTGTATGAAGCACGAATCTCCACCTCACGCTTGAACGGAATACTTTGTTCCTTAAACTCCAAAGCCAAAGCCTCCTGGTATACCTTCTCGGTAAATCCAGGCCCCATGATGCTATGAACCTTCATGGCTGCACCGATAATATCATAACTCTCCTTCGGATATATCATTTAGCTTACCAGAATCTCAATTCGTATAATTCGTGTAATTCGTTTTAATTCGTTGTTTCGAAATAATCCGTAATCCGTTGTTTATATATTATTTTTCCTTGTTTAATATCTCCGTGAATGCTGCGACGAGTTCGGCGACCTTGAAGGGTTGACCTTTCACTTCGTTGTACTGCTGGGGGACGAAGCCGTCGACTTTCATGCGGAGCCAGCCGGCGAGCTGACCCATGTTCTGTTCGGCGACGACGACCTTCGGGTAGCGACGGAGCACCTGGGCGGTGTTCGCGGGCAGGGGGTTGATGTAGCGGAAGTGGGCGAGGGCAACCTTGTGGCCCTGGCTGCGCAGCTCGTCCATTGCGGCGTGCAGGTGGCCGTAGGTGCCGCCGAAGCCGACAATGAGGAGTTCGGCGTCGTCCTTGTCGCCGAGCACCTCGAGGTCGGGCACGGGGATGGCGTCGATTTTGGCTTTGCGCTTGCGGGTCATGAGGTCGTGGTTCTCGGGGTTCGTGCTGATGGCGCCCGTCTTGTCGTCCTTCTCCAAGCCGCCCAGGATGTGTTCGAAGCCTTCCCTGCCGGGCACGGCCCAGTAGCGGACGCCCTGCTCGTTGCGCATGTAGGGTGTCCAGGAGCCGCGCAGTTCCTCGGGGACATACGGCGGGTTGATGGCCGGATAGTTCTTCAGGTCGGGCAGGCGGAAGGCTCCCGAGCCGTTGGCAACGAAGGCGTCGGTCATGAGGATGACGGGCGTCATGTGTTCCAGCGCCATCTTCGCGGCGGCGAAGGCCATCTCGAAGCAGTCGGTGGGGCTGGCTGCGGCGACGACCGGCATGGGGCTCTCGCCGTTGCGCCCGAAGAGTGCCTGCAGGAGGTCGGTCTGTTCGCTCTTCGTGGGCAGGCCCGTGGCGGGTCCGCCGCGCTGCACGTCGAGGACGACGAGCGGCAGCTCCATGATGACGGCCAGGTTCATGGCTTCGCTCTTGAGGCAGATGCCAGGGCCGGAGGTGCTCGTCACGGCGAGTGCTCCGGCGAAGGATGCACCGACGGCCGAGGCGCAGCCGGCTATCTCGTCCTCGCATTGCACGGTGACAACGCCGAGGCTCTTGTGCTTGGAGAGTTCGTGGAGGACGTCGGTGGCGGGCGTGATGGGATAGGAGCCGAGGTAGAGCTTCAGTCCGGCCTTCTCGGCAGCGGCGATGAAGCCGTAGGCTGTGGCCTTGTTGCCCGTGATGTCCATGTAGCGTCCGGGCACCTTGTGCTTCGTCTCGATGCGGTAGACGTTTGCTACGCTGGAGTGTGTGTTGTGTCCGTAGTCATAGCCTGCCTGGATGACCTTGATGTTGGCTTCGGCCACCTCGGGCTTCTTGGCGAACTTCTCCCTGAGGAAGTTGAAGGCGATGTCAAGGTCGCGGTCGAAGAGCCAGCAGACGAGTCCGAGCGCGAACATGTTGCGGCACTTGAGGACAGCCTTGGCATCCATAACAGCCTCCCCCTTCCCCTCCGAAGGAGGGGTGAACTGCCCGGCCGTATCTCCCTCTCCTTTGGAGAGGGTCGGGGAGAGGCTTTTTTTCACCATCGTTGTGAGCGGGCAGGCGATGACGCGGTCGGGGTCGATGCCCATCTCGCCGAGGTAGTCGTCGGTCTTGAACTGTGCTTTCTCCAGGTCCTTGGGGCCGAAGCTGTCGGTGTCGATGATGATGGCGGCATCGGGCTTGGCATAGCGGTACTGCGTCTTGAGGGCTGCGGCATTCATTGCCACGAGCACGTCGCAGAGGTCGCCGGGGGTGTAGACCTGTCCGGCGCCGATGTGCACCTGAAAGCCGCTGACGCCTGTGAGCGAGCCTTGCGGGGCGCGGATGTCGGCGGGATAGTCGGGGAACGTACTGATGCTGTTGCCTACGGTGGCACTGACTGTAGAAAAAATGTTTCCGGCGAGTTGCATGCCGTCGCCGGAATCACCAGAGAACCTAACTACTACAGATTCTTTTTCCTTTATTTCCATCTTGCATTTACCATTAAACCATTTACCATTTACCATTTTGGCAAAAGGAAATGTGCCTTGTTTCTCGTTTCACACACTCTCTTTCTTAGAGTGTAGTGTACTCCCGAGGGGAATCGAACCCCTATCTAAAGTTTAGGAAACTTCTATTCTATCCGTTGAACTACAGGAGCCTTTTTGCGGTGCAAAGATATACATTATTTGTTAGTATTCCCCTCTTTCTTCCTTTCTTTTTTCTCTTACATGCAGAAAATGGGAACTTCAGGCGGCAAAAGTCACCTTATTTCATCTCCTTTTTCCATAAAGCAACACTTCCTGACACATATCGGACGCATGGGTATGGCGTTTTCCTAAATAAAGTTAATTCTTTGCATCAACTGTCTTATAATTCCAGTAATTTGTCTAAATTTGCATTCGACAAGCCACAATACGATGACAGGTTGCACAAGATGGATGCCTATAGGCTTTGCCACTGTTCTCCACTTCCTGGTGGACGGGCTTTGTGTGTGTTGCCTGTATCTGATGGCGAAGGCTGACCTATCGACAGACGTACTGAGTCTATTTCTTTTATACAATGTGCTGGCCTTCATGTCGCAGCCTTTGACTGGCTTCTGGACAGACCGTCTTTGCCGCCCTCAAAAGTCATTGCTTCTTTCGGCTTGTTTGCTTTCGACGGCTGTCGCAGTGCTTGTTGCTGCGATGCAGGGGCAACAGTTCATGCCGCTATGTGCGCTGTCTGTTTCTGCCCTGCTGGGCATGGGAAACTCTCTGTTCCATGTCTGGGGAGGTAAGATGACAGCCGCCGTGACAGGCAATGACATGCGGGCACTCGGCATATATGTCTCTTCGGGCGTAATGGGGCTTACCGTTGGTGCACTCTACGCATCTTGGTGGCTGATGGCAGGGATGTTGCTTGGCATCGCAATACTGGCGGCACAGTCAGTCTTCTCCCCGCTACCCCTTTGGGTGAGTGCCTCAAAAGCAAAGAGTCTCGCAACTTGGACACTCCCCCAAAGGGGGAGCAGGAGAGGGCTTTGGATTCTTCCCTCCATCCTTGCCTTCGTCATGATGAGGTCGTTTGTGGGCGAGGCTATTGCCGCAGAAGTTGAAAAGCCTTCGAGAGTTCTGCTGCTTCTGGCTGTAACGGCCATGATGGGGAAAGTCCTCGGCGGATGGTTGGCACGCTGTATAGGTATCTGTCACGCCATCTTACTCTGTGTAGGCATCGCTGCAGCTTGCCTGATGTGTGGAGAAGGAGCTGCCAGTCCGTTGCTGCCTGTCCTGACTGGCATCTTTGCCATCAACCTCACCATGCCCATGACGCTTTATGCCAGCAATCGCTTGCTGCCCGGACGCGAAGCCCTCTCCTTTGGACTGCTGGCTGCCGCCCTCATTCCAGGCTACATGCTTTTTCACTCTTTCACTCTTTTGCCTGTTCACCTCTTAATGCTTTCCGCCTTACTCCTCACCGTCGCCGTCGAGGTCGGGATGCTGATGCTGATGAGAGAGAAAAGGAAAGATGTGCTGACAGGAGCCATACTGGTCAACATCCTGACAAACGTACCGCTGAACTGCTTCCTCCTGATGTGTGGCTACACGACAAGCCATCTCGTCGCAGGCGAAACAGTCGTGCTTCTGGTCGAAGCGCTGTGGTATTACCTCTTCATCCGCGACCTCCGAAGGGCTGCCATCTACAGTTTCCTATGCAACACCACGAGTTTTCTCGTCGGCATACTCATACAATCCCTGAGCCACTTAACATTTTGAGTATTTAATATTTCCATTTTCAACCTTTTAACTCACAATCTTATGTTAGACATTGCACCGATTCCAAGAGATTGGGAAGAAATTCGCCAAAAGCAGGCGAAGCAGGAAAAAGCAAGCCAGAAGGCACAGAAAAAGGCCGAGAAGGCACAGAAAAAAGCAGAAAAGAAAGCTGAAAAGGAGAAGAAAAAGGCAGAGAAACAGGCTCAGAAAGAAGTGAAGAACTTGTCGCAAGCCACTCCTCTGACGGTCACGACCATACAGGAACCGGCCGAACAGACTTCCATAGCCACGCAGCCCGCCATGCCGACAGGCGTCGTCCTGACTGTCTGTGCCTCCTTGCTGGTCTGCTTCGCTTCCGCATGGCTCTACGGAAGGCATCGTTCCAATTCTTCCAACGCTTAGCGAAAATAACAATTTGCTGCCGTTTCCTGTTGTTTTGCCTGCTTTTTGTCACTTCATGCACAAGGCCAAAAGGGGGCAAAACAGGGGGCTTTGGGTCGCTTGACGTGGGACGTTTGCAAACGACGCACGCTTAATTGACCAACAAGACGTGCTTCGTTTACAAAAGCCTTGTGTCGCGTTCACTAAAATTCCATGGCAAATTTGGTCAAAAAACGCAGAAAAACGCTCGATTTTGTTAAGTGGAGTTTACAATATGACGATTTTTGTCGGAGAAATCGATTTGTAATGCTCTGTGTTTCAGCGTACTTTTGATTTGAGCGACTTTCTTCGGAAAAACGACCAAAACCATGTCCGAAGGCTTTTTCTGCGCATCTCGTGAGTTTATGAGAAGTCAGATAGTAAGTAAAACGCCTCGTTTTCTTTCTTTCTGTCATTCTGTATGAGGCTCGTCGGTATTCACCTTTGCTAAAATTATGCTATTTCATTTCATTAAGTCGAAAAGATTGTGTAACTTTGCAAGAAATTACATATAATCATGTTAGCTATATGAAAGAAAAACAGACACAACGGACAACAGGCGGCCTGCTTGTCCGTTTTGGCATGACGGCACTGCTCCTGCTGCTCCCCGCCGTGCAAGGTTCGGCTCAGGTGGCGACGGGACAGGCCGCGTCGCAGACAGAGTCGTCGAAAGACAACACGCAGAAGCCGAAGAAGGAAATCCGCGGAAAGATTCTCGACGAGCAGGGAGAACCGCTCATCGGAGCCTCCGTAGTCGTCCGAGGGACCACAGACCGTGGCCTCGCCGACCTGGACGGTAACTACCGCCTCACGACCAGCGAAACGGCACCCGTGCTGGTGTTCACCTACATGGGCTACAGGACGAAGGAGGTGGCAGCCGCCGGACAGGAGGTTGTCGACGTCCGCCTGGAGGAAGACACGGAGCAGCTGGAGGAAGTCGTAGTGACGGCCCTCGGCATCAAGCGCGAGAAGAAGATGCTCGGCTATGCCGTGCAGGACCTGAAGAGCGAACAGCTCAACCTGACGGGCGACCCCTCGGTGACGTCGGCCCTCTCGGGCAAGATAGCCGGTGTGGAAATGAACACCGCATCGACAGGCCTGGGCGGCTCCACCAAGATAACCATCCGCGGCAACTCGTCCCTCACGGACAACAACCAGCCGCTCTGGGTGGTGGACGGCGTTCCTTTCTCCGACAACCAGACGAGCGACGTGACAGCCTACGGCGGTTACGACCGCGGCGGCACCAACTTCGACCTCAATCCCGAGGACATCGAATCGATATCCGTCCTGAAAGGCCCTAATGCGGCAGCCCTCTACGGCGCCCGCGCCGGCAACGGCGTCATTCTCGTCACCACGAAGAAGGGCGCCCGCAAGGAAGGCATCGGCATCAACTACTCGGGCAGCTTCACATGGAGCCAGCCCGCGCAGACCATCAAGCTGCAGGACAAGTACGGCCAGGGAAGCACAGCACAAAGGAAGGACAACGTCCCCGTCAGCAAGGCCAGCGACTCGTTCGGCTCTCCCCTCGACGGGCACGACTACGTCACCTGGAACGGACTGACCATACCCTACCAGGCCTATGGCAACAAGCTGACCGACTACTTCAAGACGGGCTTCTCGCAGTTCCACTCTGTGGCGCTGGGCAAGCAGACCGACCTCTCGCACTTCCGCCTCTCGCTGGGCTACAACGACAACCGCGGCATGTTCAAGGACGAGAAGCTCGACAAGCTGACCATCGACCTCAACGCCGGACACCAGCTGAACAAGTGGATGAACGTCGACGGCAAGGTATCCCTCTCCAGGACAAAGGCCAACAACCGCCCGCAGACCGGACTGGGCGGCGAAGTGGGGCAGCTGCTGCTCATCCCGGCCAACGTCCGCCTCTGCGACCTGGCACAGTACAGCACCGACCTGCGCCCGCACCAGAACTGGTTCGGCCCCGACATGAACTACAGCAACCCCTACTACATCCGCCACCAGATGCAGAACAGCGACGAGAGGCTCCGCGCCTTCGGCTACTTCTCGCTGGGCGCCGACATCAAGCCCTGGCTCAAGTTCCAGGCCAAGTACGCCTTCGACTACTACCGCACACGCATCCAGGAGACCAACCTCAGCGGAGCCATCAGCGCCGAGACAAGCGGCGAGAACACCTGGCAGTCGCAGGTGACGGAGGACGGCATGTACCGCGGCGAGACGAACCACTTCGAGCACAACATCTCCGCCATGTTCCTCGGCGACTACACCATCAGCGACAACTGGCGCCTGGGCTACACCCTGGGCGGCAACATCATGTACCAGAAGTACGAACTCCTCGGAGCCTCCGCACGCAACATGCTGCAGAAGGACCTCTGGCTCTTCAACACCGCCGAGAAGCTGAACAGCGCCACCGACACCGGCAGCGACCGCGCCATGTACTCCATCTTCGCATCGGCACAGGTCGCCTTCCGCGAATATCTCAGCCTCGACCTCACCGCGCGCAACGACTGGTCCTCGACGCTGCCCGCCAGCAACCGCTCGTTCTTCTATCCCTCGGCATCGCTGAGCTACATCTTCTCCGACTTCATGAACGCCATCGACCGCCCGCTCCCCGACTGGATGACCTTCTCCAAGCTACGCCTCTCATGGGCGCAGGTGGGTAAGGACCCCGACCCCTACAACCTCTACAACACCCTGCAGTACAGCTTCTCGAACGGCGTGCGACAGTCCACCGTGCAGACCATCAAGATGAACGACAACCTGAAGCCCGAAATCAAGAGCTCGTTCGAGGTCGGCCTCGACATGAAGTTCCTGCAGAACCGCCTCGGCTTCGACTTCACCTTCTACTACAACACCACCCGCAACCAGGCGATGCTCGTCAGCGCATCCTCGCCCTGGAGCCAGCAATGGGTGAACGCCGGCAAGATCTCCAACAAAGGCATCGAGTTCACACTCTACACCACGCCCGTCAAGACCCGCGACTTCACCTTCGACCTCAACCTGAACCTCGCACACAACGTCAGCCGCGTCGACGAACTGGCCGACGGCGTCGGCCGCATCTACTTCGCAGGCGACTCGCACATGCCCGTCAGGGTCGGCGCCGTCGCAGGCGGCAAGCTGGGCGACATCTACGCCTACCGCCTCATCAAGCGCGACGCACAGGGACGCACCATCGTCGACGCCAGCGGACTGCCACAAACCGAGACAGGCGGCGGCAACCAGGAACAGTGGCTCCTGGACCACCCCATCGGCAACATACAGCCCAAGCTCACGATGTCCCTCATGCCCTCCTTCAACTACCGCGGCATCATCCTCTCCGCCATGCTCGACGCCAAGATCGGCGGCGACATCGTCAGCGTCTCGGAAGGCATCGCCACGAAGGCCGGCACATCCGAGCGCACCCTCTACCGCGGAGAATACATGACCGTGAACGGCACCGACAACTACTACATGACCGTACCGGGCGTGAAGGCCGACGGCAGCCCGAACGACATCCTGGTCTCCGCCGAGAACTACTACAACCGCATCGGCCTCTTCTCCAACTCGCAGGGCTACGCCGAGGAGTTCGTCCACGACGCCTCCTACATCAAGCTCAAGGAACTCTCCATCGGCTACGACTTCCCCAAGAAGACGCTCCGCAAGATTCTCCCCCTGAAGGGGGACAGAGGAGTCTTCACCTCGCTGCGCCTCTCCTTCGTGGCACGCAACCTCTGCTTCCTCATGAAGAACGCACCGGGCAACCCCGAAGGCGGCTACGACACCAGCATGTTCTCGCAGGCACTCGACTTCCTGGCCGTGCCGTACGCCCGCACATACGGTCTCACACTTAACATCGGACTCTAAACACTTCATCACTCACAGTTCACACCCCAATGAAACACCATATATATAATAAGGTAAAGCACACAGCCCAGAAAGCCCTCCTCCTCGGAGGATGGCTGGGAGGGGGCCTGCTCTCCTCCTGCTACGACCTCACCGAAATGAGCCACAACCCCTACGCCATCGAAGGCAGCGGCAGCGCACCCACCAGCGAAGTCACGCCCGTGGAGGACGAATCGAAGTACGCCGACATCAACCTCGACTACTACGTCACAGCCGAAGACTCGGCCTACTGGAAGGACTACATCAGCGCCGTCCCCAGCGACCTCCGCTCCTTCCTCTACCAAAGCTACTACTCACAGTACCAGCGGGCCACGAACCTCACGCACGACGTCTACTCCGGCTACGGAGCCTACAACCAGCCCAAGCACATGAACGGCTCGCCCCGCTACGGCTACACCGACGGATGGTCGGCCTACCGCTGGGAGGACTTCTACAACCAGCGCTGCACCGAGTACCGCAACATGCTCCGCGCCCTGAAGTTCAACAGCAACCCCGAGCACTACAGGAACATGTTCTACAAGGTGCGCATCTACATGGCCTTCGTCCTGCTGGCACACACCGACACCTACGGCGACATGCCCTGCAAGCAATACGTGCAGGCAAAGATTCCCGAAGAAAACAACGTCCCCTACGACTCGCAGCAAGACATCTACGACTGCATGTTCCGCATGCTGGAACAAGCCGTCGACAGCATCAACCCCGAAGACAAGAGCCAGTACAACATCACCGACGACGACATCTGCTACTTCGGCGACGACCTGAAGTGGCTGCGCTTCGCCAACACCCTGCGCCTGCGCTTGGCTCTACGCATCTCGAACGTCGACCCCGAACGGGCACGCAAGGAAGGCGAAGCTGCCCTCTCGAACCAGTACGGCCTCATGGCATCGAACGACGACAACATGCAGACCGTGCCCAAGTACGCCCCAGCCAGCATCGGCGGCGAGGACGCTGGCGGCGACGAGAACGGCATGGCAATGTGCTCCGTGGCCTACAACGGCGAGTTCGTCCTCTCGTGGGACATGGAACAGTTCTATCGCAACCTCTCCACCGGCGGAGCAGAGTATACCGTCAGGGAAGGCTCTGGGCGCAATGCCACGAACGTGACGAAGGTCATCGACCCGCGCTGCCTGAAGTGCTGGTATCGCGGCAACATGACGTCCGAGACCCTCGCAGCCGGCGAGGAGTCGTTGCGCGAGGACTACACAGGCTGCCACCGCAATGCTCCGGACGACGACCTCTCCATGTCGGTGCTCAAGTACAGCCTCACCAAGACGCAGCCCAAGCCTGCATCGAAGGAACTCAACCCCGACTACTACTTCAACTACAGCCGTCCCCACGTATGGCTCGGTTATGCCGAGAGCCTCTTCCTCAAGGCCGAAGCCGTGCTGCGCGGCTGGAGCGGCGAGGCACTCACCATGAGCGTGGAGGACTACGTCCGTGCCGGCATACAGGCCTCGATGGACCACTACCAGGTCAGCGCAGCCGAGGCACAAGCCTACATCGGCGGCGTGAAGTGCTTCGCCGACGGCACCTTCCAGAGCGGCGACAAGGAACGCATCCTCGAAGCCCTCATCACGCACAAGTGGATGGCCGTCTTCCCCAACGGCAACGAAGGCTGGGCCGACTTCCGCCGCACAGACTATCCCGCCCTGGAGGGCATGTACAACGCCGAGACAGGCTACACCCCCAACACCTCGGGCGACCCCATCCTGGACCGTCACCTCATTAAGCGCCTGCTCTACCCCAACAGCGAAAGCGCCAACCAGTACTTCACGTCCAACACCGAGCTGCAGCAGAGGAACATGCAGAGCACACGCCTCTGGTGGGACGTCGACGACACGATGGACGACAGCGGCAACCGCAAAACATACAACAACTTCCGGTAGCGAGCCCGCGCCGCAAGAAACAGCAAGAAACGTTAAACCATTAATAACTCAAGTTTCTGAAGTTAAAGCAGAAGTTAAAATGGAAGTTAATTCGCTACGCTCATGGAATTTATAAAAGGACAATACCATATAGGTCTTCAGCACCCAAAGCTACTGTCCAGCCAGCGTGCTGGCTTAACTCCCTGCGCGTAGCGCATCACTTCCTATTTAACTCCATTTTATAACTTCCGAAACTTCAACAAACAACATCATGAACTTAAAACAACTCTCCTTATCCGCAGCCCTTCTTCTGATTGGGCTGTCAGGATTCAGTCAGCAGCCGCTGAATGTGTGCTGCCACCCGAAGGACATCAAGGACTGGACGCCCGGTTCGAACCCCAACGATGCCTTCAACGTTGCAAAGGTCCCCTTGCAGACCCGCTTCAAGGAACCGACCCTGATGAAGGCCAACTCGGCCCAGCTCTACGACGGACAGATTTGCAACTCCACCATCCTCTACCCCACTTGCTCCCTCTGCCCCTCGCAAGGTGAGCTGGGCAACTTCCTGGGTTACCAGCCTACCTACTGGCAGTACATGGACAAGCTGGTCTACTGGGCAGGTGCCGCCTCCGAGGGCATCATCAACATCCCGCCCGCAGGCTCCACGGACGCTGCCCACCAGAGCGGCGTGAAGTCGCTGGGCAACATCTTCTTCCCGCC
Organism: Prevotellaceae bacterium UBA4336; assembly: GCA_002394305.1. Classification (GTDB taxonomy): domain Bacteria; phylum Bacteroidota; class Bacteroidia; order Bacteroidales; family Bacteroidaceae; genus Physcousia. Next base: position 115,769 of record DGTM01000011.1, on the reverse strand, counting down.
CGCTGCCTTCGGTGGCAAGCAGGAATGGGTACGCGAGATGCTCGTCACGGAGAACGGCCACTACCCGATGGCCGTCAAGCTCTACGAGATGGCAAAGTACTACGGCTTCGACGGCTGGTTCATCAACGAAGAGACCGGCGGCGGCTCGCAGAGCGAATGGGAAGCTTTCTTCCGCGACTTCTACGCAGCAGCAATGGCCGACGACCCCGACACGCAGATGGAGCTGCAGTGGTACAACGCTTCGCGCACTCCCAACACGGGTATCCTCAAGACGCACATCAACACGTCGCAGTTCGTGGAGTACGGTGCCGTGAGGGAGTACCGCAGCTACGCCTCGCAGCTTGGCTGCACGGAGGCGGAGACGTTCTCGAAGGTCTATGCCGGCGTAGAGCTGGCGCAGAAAGGCCACACGGGATGGACGTCGGACCTGAACACGGCCATGCCCAAGACGGGAGGCCACGCCTGCTCGCTCGACCTCTTCTGCCCCGAGACAAAGATATGGGAGGACCCTGCGAAGAAAGCCTTCAAGTCGGCCAGCGACTGTCACGGCGCGACGGCCTACCCCATCGCCAAGACGGTGTTCGAGAACGACGAGGACATGTGGGTGAACCTCAGTTCCGACCCCACGACCATCGCCTCGAGCGGATGGCCCGGCATATCGAGCCGTGTGCTGGAGCGCTCGGCCATCACCTCCATGCCCTTCGCCAGCGACATGGGTGTGGGCAACGGCAAGCACCGCTTCGTCCGCGGAGAGATAGCCGGCACGGCCGACTGGTACCACTCCGGCATGCAGAGCGTGCTGCCCACCTGGCGCTGGTGGATTGAGAAGAAGACCGGCATCTCCGTCAGCATCGACTGGGACAATGCCTTCAACGTCGGTTCGAGCTTCAAGATCTCCGGCAACCTGTCGCCCGGCGACCACCTCGTCCGCCTCTACAAGACACAGATTCCCGTCACCGCAGGCGGCACGTATCAAGTCGTCTACAAGAGCGAGAGCCCCATCACCGTCCAGGCACACCTCTCCACAGAGAGCTCTACGAAGCCCGACGTGACCCTGGAGGGCACCACGACGACCGTGGGCGGCTGGACGGTAGCCAGCTTCGACCTCTCTTCCCTGAACGGCAAGACCATCTACATGCTCGGCATCAACATCAACGCTGCAGCCCGCGTCTCCAAGTTCAGCTTCAACCTGGGCCGCATCGCCGTGCTGCCTGCCGACTATGCTCCGGCTCCCGTCAAGGTCAGCGACCTCTCCACGACAAGTGTGCTCGGCGAGGAGAGGGGCGACATCCGCGTCTCTTGGAAGTACACCTGGACGCCCGACTTCGACCACTTCGACATCTACACCCAGACCGCCGGCGGCGAGAAGACACTCATCGGACAGACGCGCGACGAGGGCTTCTACATTCCCTCCTTCGAGCGCAACGGCTCCGACAGCTACGTCACGGTGCTCGTGGAGCCCATCATGAAGGACGGCAAGGCCCAGCAGGCCAGCGAGCTCCGCGTGGACTATCCCGCCCCGACGGCTCCGAAGGTGACGTACGCCATCTCGCCGAAGAGCTATGTGCTGGTTGGCGAAAGCGTCACCGTCACGGCCAAATGCACAGGCCATCCCACAGCCTACCAGTGGACGCTCCCCGCGAACGTCGAGCTCTCTTCCGGCAGCAGCCTCACGGAGCAGTCCGTCACCGTCGTGGCGAAGGAGGAAGGCAAGGTGAGCCTCACCGTGGCTGCCACCAACGACGTGGGCACGACGGAGTACACGGCTCAGGCCTTCGACGTCTATGCCGATGCCTCGGCCATCAGTTCCGTCTACAACGTGCTCAAGGGCAAGACCGTGGTCAGCTTCAGCGGCTCCACCAACTCCACCGAGGTGCCCGGCAAGATTATCGACGGCGTGACGAACCCCTCGGCCACCAGCTCGAAGTGGTGCAACATTTCGCCCGACAATGAAGTCGTCTTCGACTGCGAGGGAGCCTACCGCATGTACGGCTTCGTCATCTACGACGGCAATGCCGGACCCGAGTCGGGCGTGGACCAAATCGACACGTACACCATCGAGCTGTCGCAGGACGGCACGACGTGGCAGACCGTCGTCGACAACCAGACGCCCGGCAACGAGAAGGTTTCCGTCAAGAGCGACTACATCGCTCCCGTCAAGGCTCGCTACATCCGTCTCCGCCCGCATGTGAACGGCACGCTGCGCATCTGGGAGTTCGAGGCCTACGGTGTGGAGGACAACAACCTGACGATGAAGGTGGAGCCTAAGGAACTGACGCTGGTGGCAGGCACGGGCAGGAACGTCACGGTGCACTACGACCTGGGCGGCGACCAGCGCGAACAGCTCTTCACCTGCACTGCCAAGTCGACGACAGGCATGGTCACCATCGGCAAAATCACTGAGAACGTTGCTGAGCAGACCTTCACCGTGCCCGTCTTCGCAGGCTACAGCTATGGCCTGGACAACGTGACGATTACGGTCAACAACGGCGGCGCCTACCAGGAACGCACCGTGGCCGTGACCATCGACTCCGACACGCAGCCCAACATCCTGGCAGGGCGGACAGCCAAGGTGCGCCACTTCAAGGCCGACTATTCCTACGAGGCTGCCTACAACGAGTACGACATCACGACGCTCACCGACGGCGACCGCGAGACGGAGGGCCTCCTCGAGATAGAAGACTTCTCCACCCACAAGCGCGACCTCTGGGCCATCTTCGAGGCGCCGACCAGCGAGGGGTGGAACCTCTCGAAGGTGAACATCTACCTGCCTGACGGCAACTTTGGCGAGAACGACAACGGCAACGAGGGCACCGTGACGGGCACCGTCGAGATATGCATCGGAGGCGACCTCACGTCCATGCAGACCATCAAGACCTTCACGGAGCTGGACGGCGTGTCGAGCCTCTCGTACATCCTGCCCGAATACAAGAACACCAAGTACCTGGCCATTGTGTCCACCCTGAACGCATACTTCTATCCCTCGATGGCCGAGGTTGAGGCTTACGAGCAGTACGAAAGCGCCATCCCCCTGAATGCACCCGTGGAGATTGCCAACTGGACCGACGATGTGATTGCCGAGAACAAGCCTGTCACCGACTACACCGACAACACGCTCGACAACCAGGGCTGGTGCCTGTTCACGCCCAGCGTCAAGGCTACCGGCGCCATGCCGATAGCCGACGGCAAGGTGACGACGAAGAGCGGCACCGTCTACAGCATCGATGCCAGCAAGAAGAACTCGCTCGTGCTGAAGACTGCCAACTCGCCCAAGACGCTTGAGTTCACCTCTCCCGCCACTTGCGAAGAGCTCTACTTCATCGTCATCTCGGCCGAAGGCGCCTCTACGCTGAAGGCAGAAGTGAACTACGAGGACGGCACCAGCGAGCCCGCCAAGCAGTTCTCCGTGGGCGACTGGTGGAGCGGCAGCGCAAACCAGGGCGAAGCCATCTACGGCCTCGACCGCATCAAGCGCGGCGGCGGCAGCGGCTACACTGCCGACCAGTTCGACGGACGCACACAGTTCCGCATCTTCGAGTACACGCTCCCGGCCGACAAGAACAAGGCCGCGAAGGGCATCACCTTCACCTCCACAGCCTCCGGCAAGATACCCACCATCCTGGGCATCGCCAAGAAGGGCTACAAACCCTTCAACCCCGACGGCATCCTGAGCCCCGAAGCCGCCTCTGCCGCCTCCACCGTCACGGCCATCTACACGCCCGACGGCAGGAAGCAGCCCGCCCTGCAGCGCGGCATCAACATCATCCGCATGGCAGACGGCACGGCCCGGAAGGTCATGCTCAAGTAAGCGAAGCGGCAGTTTGCCGACTTCCCCCGAAGAATCCCCGCTGTCCTTCACAGGGCGGCGGGGATTCCTGTTTTCCGGCATCAGCGGCGTGCCACGGGGAAAAATAGCCAACTTCGCACGTACTGACATGCCAAACAAGTGTGCGTGACAACAAATATTCAGCTTTTCCTTTGCCAATTCGCATAAATTTTCTAACTTTGCAACGTCGTCACCATTCCTGCGGAAGCAAGAACAGGCCAAACCATCCGGCCCCGAAGCCTCGATGACGCCTGTCAGCAGAAGCCGGGACGGTGGGGCACATATACAGAAAGGCGTTTACACAGGCGCTTTGTTCTTAGGCTGCAAAGAATCTCGCAAATTCACAATCAAGTCCGAGACAAAGCAACGGTAGATGACCTATGTGGAAATATGTTGATATCTCCGCACGCAGTACCTTTCTCCCTACAGAAGGTACGTGCGTTGCTGTTGATGTGTTGGCATATCTTTCGCGTGGGCTTCGGCGTTGCTCGTTCAGACTTGATGGGCAATGCGAGAGCCTTTTGCAGCGGAACGGGCAACTGGAACAGAAGAGACCCACGCTTTTTTTGTATCTGTCCACAGCAAGTCAAAGAAAACATTGTCCCGCTTATGATGAAGATATTTATTGAGTCGCGCGATGAGCTCCGCATCATCAACCTCTCTGAAGTGCTCTACCTCAGGGCAAGCCACAACTACACCGACTTCGTCTACACCGACGGGCGGGTGAAAAGCGAACTGATGAACATCTCCTTCCTCGAGTCGCAAATCGCCGAGATGACTTCGCAGAGGAACATCCGCAACCCCTTTGTACACGTGGGGCGAAGCCTGTTGGTCAACACCACACACGTCGAGGTGCTCAGCATGAAACTGCAGAAAATCATCTTCAAGACGACTCCGCCAACGTCAATCCCCGTCTCGAAGTTCCTCCTCAAAAACCTCAAGGAGCAAATCTCCGAAAGGCTCGCTGAGGATTCGTATGCCGTGCGCAACATTTCGTAACGACAAACCACACCTTTCGGAGACATCCGGCAAGGCAAAGAGCTGCGTCTCGCAAAAAAGGCGTAGCTTTGCCCTCAAAATGTCTACGAACCAAGCCAAACCGACACAGATGAAGCTTTTCAGACTGAAGAACCTGCTTTTCCTGACAGCATGGGGCCTGCTCTTTGCCGCCTTCGTGCTGAAGATTCACATGCACACCGCCAGTGGCACCATTACCGCACCCGACCTCATCGAATTCATCGTCCTGGCACTGGTGCTCCTCGTCATGGTGTTCCTGGCCTGCACAAACAGAAAGGACACACCGGAAATACCCGTCAACAACAAACGGCTGCACAACATCGAGCGCATCTCCACCAGCACCCTCCGGCACATACACGCCGCCCTGACCGACATCGCACCGCAGAAAGCCAAGCACGCCACGTGGGAGTTCTCGAAGGTGATGCACTATGTCCTCGTCGAAGCCAACCAGCCCTACGTCCACCTCTACTACGAGCTCGACTTCATCCGGCACTACACCGCACTCCTCAAGCTGCGCTTCGGCGACACATTCAGCGTGGAACTCGAACTCCCCGTCGTCCCCGACCGGCAGATACCGCCGCTTGTGCTCTTCGCCATCATCGAGGACGTCGTCAGCCGCAGCACCGGAGCGGACCATAGTGCTGCCATCGAGATAAAGGCGTCGGTCCAGGACGAACGGCTACAGTTCCTCTGCCGCGGCACAAACGCCGACAGCCCCGTCGGACGCACCGACGGCCTGGGCATCAACGACGTCCGGCAGCGCCTCGACACACTCTATGGCCTCAACTATTCGCTCGACATTCACAACACCCCCGAAGCCTACGCCGTCTCCCTCGTCCTTCCGCTCAAAACACAGGCCAACAGCCTCAGAAACAAAGCCTGAGGACCCACTTTTGCACTCGTACGCCGTCCCCGGCAATTCGTACCCCAAAACCGAAGGGTTCAGAAACAAAGCCTTTTCCCCGACACGACGTATTATCAAAAACTCGTACCTTTGCCAAGAATACTACAGAAATTATGGGCAGATTATGCACTGCACACTATATATAATAATAATGTAAGAGAACGAAACAGACAAACTCGACAAAAGAGAATAAACAAATAATACTAACCTTTAAAGAAACTTACTATGAATCAAAAAGTTCTTTACTCAATGATGGGACTTGCTGCTCTGCCCCTCGGAGCTGAAGCAGCTGTTGTCCAGGCTGCCCAACTCACCAATTGGGAAGGTACGGGTCTGACGGTTGTCGACGGAACAATTTCCTCCAACGGCTCAGCTGCAGAATACACCATTCCGCAGTTATTGCCAGGCAACTATAAACTTACATGCTCGCTCACCACAAAGGTCTACAATGTCACGGTGGAAATTGGCGGCACAAAGAAGGAGATAACAAATGCCAGTGGAGCACAAGCTGTAGAGCTCGAGTTCACACTCACCGAAACGAAGGATGTCAAGCTCTCCTTCACAAGCAGTGATCCCGGCGAAGCTGGTTCCGCATACTCGTTCACCGCTCCCGTGCTGAGCCTCGACTTCGATTTTAACAATGCCAAGACAACACTCGTTGGCCGTGCAAATGACCTGAAGACAGTGAATATCCCTGTCTACTCATACAATAGCACGGACGATGCGACTGCTGTTGACAAACTGGTTGGGAAAATTAACACTGAAATCGAGGAGAAGTACCTTACCTATAAGGAAAAAAAGCTCTACAACCTCGACAGCAAGAAGACTACTTACGATGATGACATTGCCAACCTTGCCGCCACTATCGCCAGCAACCAGAACGAGAAGGCATACAGCGACGTCAACGCAGAAATCACAGCAATCAAGGCTAAGTACAATGCCGCCGTTACCGAACTGGAAGGTGTCCTCGTCGACGCTGCAGGTTACCTCCTCAACGGAGCCAAGGCTAAGCTGAATGATGAAATCAACAAGAAGATAACCGAAGCAACATCTGCCAGCTATGCTTCCTACGAGGCAGGCACTGCAGTAGCGGACAAGACAGCGAACTTGGGCAAGATTCCCACAGAGACAGACTTGAACACTATCGTCGACGACTACAAGACACAGGCTCAGAACAACAAGGACAAGTATCAGGCTCTGGCTGACAAGGTAACAGCTTTGGAGGGCGCCCTCAGTGCTGTGACCTACGCAGACAACAATGATGCCATCTCTGCTGCCTTTGCAACTGATCGTGCTGCAGCAAGCGAAGCCATCAATAAAGTCAAAGCAAAGGTAGAAGCTGTCTACAACAAAGCTGAGCAATTGTCACTCAACGACAACGCCGACTTTACAACAGACTATAATAATGCCAATAGCAAAATCACCACATTGGCAGGCAAGGTATCGACAGCCAACGCAGAGTTCAATGCCAACAAAGCTACCACAGCGGCCATCGCTGTCGTACAGAAGGCAAAGGACGATGCCGTGACGGATGTAAACAAAAAGAACTCCAAGGACGGAGAATACAAGCCCGCCGACTACTATGCAGACTACCTCAAAACACAGCAGGATGCCATCAACAAGCTTACCACAGATGCAGCTGCTGCCTATAAGGCTGACGGCACGGGTACTGCCCAAAACTACAACAACGGCTTGGCAGCCAAGACTGCACCTATCACCGCTGCCATCAACGACTACAAGACCAACGCTCCCCTGGCTGTTGAGAACTACGACAAGCGTCAGGATGACATCGCAGAATATCAGGATACTCTTAATAAGGTACGCGAAAAGATAAAGGGTCTTGACATCTACACTGCCGCAGATTACGACTATGAAACAAAGCTCGACCTCCTGCAGAAGCGTATCAACGAAATCAAGAAGGCCATCGCTGCCGCTCAGGAGAAGAGGGGCGCAGAGCATTGGGCTGCCATGCAGGCTGTTGCTGCCGACGACAATTTCATTCAGGATGTAACAGACCTGATTGCCGGCGCAAAGGCAAACCAGAACCAGTACGACAAGGATCAGCTCACAGCTGACCGAGACTCTATCCAAAGGAGCATCGATGATTTAGAAGCAACCGATGCCGTACTTGGTGTCGATTATTATTTCTTTGCCAACGCAAAGGCAACCATCGATAGCAAATTAGCCCAGATCAACAGCGATTGGGAGGCCATCGATGTCAATGCCGAAAATGCCCCCGAAACAATCCAGGCGCTGGGTGAGAGAATCACAAGCCTCAAGGCAGAGCAGGCTGCACTCGTAGCCGCTGCAGACGCAGTCAAGGCTAAAGTCGCAGCAAACACCAATGCAAAGACAACGCTTGCGGCCAGCATCAATGGCCTGCAGACGAGTATTGGCACATTCAAGACTACCTATAAGGTTGGTGAGGACGATTCCACACTCGGTCTTCGTGGTAAGGCTGGCGGCAGCGTAACCACAGAGGTAAACGATATTGAAACCAAACTCGGCACCCTCAAGACCGCCAACGGTGAAGTTGAGCCTAAAGCATGGAAACCTGTCGAAATCACGGTGGCTGGCAACGAATACAGCAACCTGGCTAACGGCGTATACGTCGTTGTTGTAGATATTACTGCAGCAGCAGAAGGAGGCAAGATTAAAGCCAACGCCACAGAAGCAGCTGGTACCGCAACTGGCGAAGTCACACTGGAAGGTGTATTCGTTACCGACGGCACACTGAAAGTCAGCGCCAACAAGGAAGGTGTCAAATTCGAAGTGAAGAAGGTAACCTACCACGAGAACGACCAGCTTGGCAAGTATAACAACGCCAGCACGGAGACTCCCGGCTACACCAACCAGTACACCGCTCTGAATGAAAGATTCCAGAAACAAGTAAATGATGCTCCCGGCATCAAGACCGCTGTTGAGAACAATGCAGCAACCCTGACCGCTGCCAACACGGCCGTCTCGAACCTGCAGACCGCTGAGCTAAACACACTGAAGAACCTGGACAACGTAACGAATGCCAAGGCCGAAAGTGAAGACGATATAGCCAAGAAGACAGACCCTGCAAACTGGAAGGTATTCGAGACTGGATTGGAAGCAGACAAGACCTACACCGCAAAGAAGGCTGCCATCGATGCCGACATCGCAGCCATGAGCAACGCTATCACTGCCTCCGCAGCTGTCGAAAAACTGTTCGACGAATGGAAGGACAACAGCATCACGGTGGGTGAAGGTGATAATAAGAAGACCTACTCTATCTCCGCTATCACTGCTGCCATCAACGCCCTGAAGGCTGAGGCTGCCGCAGAAAGCGACAACTGGAAGGCTTACATGGCACTGAAGGGCAACTGGGATAATAATCTGCGGCCCGATTCTATCACGATTGTCGCAGCCGTCATGGGCGAAGGTGCAATGCCCTACTATCAGGGCCTCAAGACTCAGTACATCAATGACAAGGCCGACATCCTCACTAACATGCAGGCTTCCTTGAATGCACGCACAGCTGTAAGCACAAAGAGCAGATTCGAGGCAGAGATTACCGAGCTCATCAATAAGGTGAAAGCCATTTACACCGATAGCAAGGCCAACAAGGCGAAGTACGACGAGCAGAAGGCTGCCTACCAGCACGCACAGACCCTGTGGAACAACACCTTCACCGAGATTGCTGCAAGGGACAAGAGCTCTAAGGTTCAAGAGTGGACCGACCAGCTCGATGCTATCCAGGTAACGCTCACGGAGGCAACCGAAGCAGTAGAGGCAAACTACCTGATTGGCAAGTCTGTAGCAGAGGCCAAGGACTTCGCAGCCATCGAAGCCAGCATCAACGATGTGAAGGCACAATGGAGCGAAGGTTACGACGAAGCCATAGCTGCCGACAACGAAGCTGCTCACAAATCCTTCAATACCGCCATCGGCTTGGCTAACCAAGCTTATCTGGACGCCGTTCAGGATCGTGCCAAGTACAGCTCTACCAATGCAGAGATTGAAGGCCTCATCACGGATGCTGCAGCTGATCTCGACGTTGCACTCTACAACTGTCCGACCGATATTGAAACGTTGAGAAACGAAGAAGGCGAAGCCTACGCTAACACCATGAGTCCTGACGTATTCGATGTATCTGGCTTCAACACCAGAGCCGCTACAATCGTTACAAATATCACAAACAAACTCAACACGTTCAAGGAGAATGTCAAGACGGCAATTGGAGATTATTGGACTCCGAAGAAGGAAGGGTTCGCCACCAAGGTAACTCTAGCCGAGGCTGCAATCAACAGCTACAAGGACGGTGCCAAGACAGATGCCTTCAAGGATGTGACAGACCTGATTGCAAATGGCGATGCCGGTGTACAGTCTATGACACTCTCCGATGTGGAAGCCGCTATTAACGGCCTTGAGCACATCGACGCTATGCTGACCGCAGACAAGAATGCTGCCGCAGTGAAGGACATCAACCTGTGGATTGCTGATGCTGAAGACAAGCACACCGAAGTGAAGACTTACCTCGAATCTGTAAGCATTGCAGATGATGTTTATGGTGTTAGTGAACAGTTGAACAATCTTGAGGATGAATACTGGTACGTAACGTATATTAAGAATCGTCCCGGTACTTACAATTTCTCAAATCACAACGAATACGTCGACAATTACCTCAGTTACTTCATAACTCAGGCCAACGAAATCAAGACGTATGTTGAGAAAGCATTTGCCAGTGACGAAGCTAACACTGCTGCTTACAATGAAATGACAGCAAAGATTGCACCCGTGGGTGAGAAGCTGAAAGAAGCTATGGATGCAGCAGCTCCCTATAAGTATGCAACATCGTTCGCTACATACGAGTTAGAACTCGCAAGCATCAATAGCGATGCTGATTACTACAAGACACATGGTTCTGCTGTTGCAAACAAGACAGCACTCCTGAACCGCGTAACAACACTCAGCACAAATATCGAGGAAACTCTGACCAAAGCCTTTAACACAGAGAAGACTGGTCTGAATGCTGACATCGCCGAGCTGAAGAACCAGTACAACGCATACGTTGCTGCCAAGGGTCTCGACGACACGGCAAACGCTTTCAAGGCCAAGATTGATGAGTATGAGACAGCACTTACGAATGCTGCCATCGCCGACCTCGACGATCCCGCCGACGGCATCCAGTTCGACGAGATTGTTGCCGCCACAGAGAACCTGATTGCCCTGCAAGACAAGATCGCCGACCTGGAGAGCGAACTGCTGCAGGCAAATGAAAGCACAGCCAATGCCGAAGTACTCGCCAACTTCCAGACGCAGCTTGACACTCTGGCAACTTCAGCCACGCTGGAAGGCAAGGCCGATTGGGTTAAGCAGCGGATGTTCAAAGGCAAGACGCTCGAGCAGTGGATTGAAGAGATTAGCACCCAAATTGCTGGACTGAAGGAAGAGGTCAAGAACGAACCTAACATTGCATTCTTCAAGAAGCAGTATCAGGAGCAAATCACGAACATCAAGACTGCCCTTGATCCTGTTGTCAAAGAGATTAACGATCGTCAGGCTCAGTTCGATGCCAACACGGCAGCTTACGCTAGACTCAGCGATGAGCTACAAGGGCTGCAAGACCTTGTGGATGCAGCCAAAGATAAGGTCTATGCATACGAGTATGCTAACAACACCTACATATCCAGGATTGAGTCCTACTGGTATGGTTATCTCAATGGCGGTGTTCAGTATAACATCAACGTTGCAAACAACAACCTCAATAATGCTAACAGCAATGTTGAATTGAACGCTTCAAGCAACTTGAACACTTACTTTGTCAACACTACTAAGACAACCATCCAGACAACCATCCAGGGTTATCTAGACGACTCTGCATACTATGAGTTGACAGCACAGAAGGACAATCTTGGCGAGCTTCTCGACAAGGCCCTCGACCAATTCAGTCATGAGCATGCTCAGAAGTACTCCAGGACACTGTGGGATGGGATGCTGGAACAGTATACTGCCATTAACGGTGAAATTACCAACCTCGGCATTGCCATCACAGCCTCTCACACCAACCATTATTATTATAATGAGAATGGCGTAAGGACATGGGGCATCACCAGCGATGCTGACTACGCAAGCCAGATGAAGACCGTTGGAAACATCAAGAATGAGATTGCGGATCTCAACGATGCTGTTGACAACATGGGTCTGCTCGGCGATGCCAATGGTGAAAACGGTGTGACCGTGGCCGACTACCAGATAGTATTGAACATGATTCTCGGTAAGAACGCGATGCCAACTGAAGGGACCAACCTCTTCGCAAACCTCGACATCAACCAGAACTCGGCTATCGAGGTGGGCGACCTGACTGCCATCGTCAACTACATCCTGAACAAGGAATGGGCAGACGGCTATGCTGCCGTGAAGGGCTTCCGCTCTCAGAGCGAGAGTATGTCGATGGACATCACTCCGATGCAGCAGGGCGTACAGCGCTACGCCATCAACCTGCAGAACACAGAGGACTACACCGCCTTCCAGCTCGACGTGCTTCTGCCCGAGGGTATGACCATCGTAGGCCAGAGCCTGAGCGACCGCGCCGGACAGAGCCACAAGCTCTATAGCCACGCACAGGAGGACGGCAGCATCCGCCTGCTGGCTTCGTCCATCAAGGGCGAGACCTTCAGCGGAAACGAAGGCGCTGTGCTCTACATCGACGTTCAGACCGATGCCAACTTCCAGGGCGGCAGCGTAGAGATGCTGAACATCCTCTTCTCCGACATCTATGCCAATACTCATGCATTCGCTATCGGCAACGGCGGCGAGGCTACCGGCATCGACATCATGGCTGCCATGCAGTCGCTCAAGCAGAAGGTCTATGACCTGGGCGGACGCATGATGAACGGCATGAAGAAGGGTGTGAACATCATCCAGAATGCTGACGGCACAACGAAGAAGGTATTGAAGTAATCCCAGCAAAACATTAGTTTTTCTCATCTCAGTTTCCCGGGTGGCAGCCTCGTGCTGCACGGCACTGGCTGCCACCCCTTTTACCTTACACAAAACAAAACAAATGCTTAATGTTATGAGTAATATCACAAATATAAGCAAACGGACGATGCAAAGCTGTCTGCTGCTGATGCTTTTCCTGGCACAGGCACTGACATCGTCCGCCAAGGTGGAAATCTCTGTGGAGGATTTCACTATAGCAAGCGGTGAAACCAAGGAGGTGGCTGTGCTGCTCACCAACGACCAACCGGTAACTGCCCTGCAGCTGACCGTCGACCTTCCGAAAGGACTGACCTACAAAGAAAACTCTGTGAACAAAACGGCACGCGTCAAAGGCCGCGGCGCTATGGTGCAGGCATCTGACAAGGATGCATATGAAAGAACAGGCAAGCTGGTGATTGTCGAGACCGACGGCACCATTGCTGCCGGTGAAGGCGCTATCATCACCTTCAGCGTGGAAGCCGGTACCCTTGACGACAAAGAAGAGGTTCTGAACATTGAGGACATCGAAATCGTCGATGACAATGGTACAAAGCTGAACGAGAACAAGACATGCACAGCCAAGGTGAAAATGCTGGGGCTGGATTGTAAGTTCTCTGCTCCCGAGAGCATCGAGGTGTCCGTGGGACAGGAATATCAGGTGGATGTCACAATGACCAATGTACATGTACAGGACCTTACGGCCCTCCAGGGTACGCTCACCTTGCCCGAAGGACTGGAGATTGTACTGCCCGATGAAGAGGAGTCCGAGGAACGGTTCATCTATTCCGACCGTATTCCCAAGCAGTCACAGTTTAAGTTCGAGGATAATAATGGTTCCATCAACTTCGTGCTGAGTTCCTCCATGAATGCCAAGATTATCGAAAACGACGGCGTCATCTTCTCGTTCATCGTGAAGGCAACTGCTGACTTGGCCGAAGAAGCAGAGATTTCACTTACCGACCTGCGCGTGGCAACCACCACAGGAAAGTCTCAGCTCTGCGACCCCCTTACCATCAAGGTGACCAACACCTCTGTTGCTGACAGGGCTGCCTTCGACGAGTACAAGGCTGAGCAGGCTGCTGCATTAGAGGCTCTGGCTGAGGAAGGCGACAGCGAGGCTTCGCAGGCCATCATCGCTGATGCCGTAGCTGACATCGAAGCTCTGGAGTACGACGAAGAGAAGTCGCTCGACGAGAACAAGGCTGCCATTGACGAAGTTGCCGCTTCAGCTCAGGAGGCTCTGGCTGCACAGCGTGCTGCCGAACAGCTGGCTGCCGACAAGGAAGCCTTCGCTGAGTATCTGGCAGAGCAGGCTGCTGCCGTAGAAGCTCTGGCCGAGGAAGACGACAGCGAGGCTGCACAGCAGATTCTTGCCGACGCCAAGGCTGCCATCGAAGCTCTGGAGTACGACGAAGAGAAGTCTCTCGACGAGAACAAGGCTGCCGTTGACGCAGTGGCCGCTAACGCCCAAGAGGCTCTCACCGCTCAGCGTGCTGCCGACGCAGAAGCTGCCAAGGCTGCTGCCAACGAGGAAGCCTATACGACCTTGAAGGCACAGTACGACGAACTGCGTGCTGCCCTGAGACAGGCCAAGAACACCATCAAGAACGACTACCCGGAAGTGGCTTCGCAGTTTGATGACACCATCGCTGACCTGGAAGACATGCTCAGTGATGCCATTGCCAAGCTGGAGGGCGCCTATGCAGCAGAGAAGCTGACCGCAGAAAGCACACTGCAGAATGGCGAAGCTATCGCCGCCGGCATTGAGGCCCTGCTCGCTGACGTAGCTGCCGCTCAGCTCGCTGCCGACAAGGCTGCCTTCGAAGCATACGTGGCTGAACAGGCTGCTGCTGTAGAGGCAATGGCAGAGGAAGGCGACAGCGAGGCTTCGCAGGCCATCATCGCTGATGCCGTAGAAGCTATCAATGCCCTTGAATACGACGAAGAGAAGACGCTCGACGAGAACAAGGCTGCCGTGGACGAACTGGTTGCTCCCGTAGCTGACGCTCTGGAAGCTCAGCGCGAGGCTGATGCCATCATCCCAGGCGACGTGAACGGCGACGGCAAGATCAACACGGTAGACGCCTCCTACATCCTGATGTACCTCGTAGGCAATACTCCCGAGGACTTCGTAGAGAAAGCTGCCGACGTTGACGGTGACGGCAAGATTAACACCTTAGACGCTACAGCTATCCTGAAGAAGCTCGTGGAATAAACAGATCAACTTTCAGAAGTTAAATAATTAAGATAAGAAGACATGAAAAAGTTAATTCTTAGTTTGTCTGTGCTCTTCGGACTAAGCGGAGCATCAATGGCACAGACTGTCTCTGCCTCCGACGTCGAGGCTCTGCCCGGCGAGAAGGTGACAGCTACTCTCAACCTCTCTGCACCCGCTGATGCCTTTACCGGCATACAGATGGCACTGCAGTTCCCCGCTGAGGGCTTCACGATGGAGGCCGGCGGTGCCATAGAGGGATGGAACGGTTCGCTGGAGTACGGCACCATGAACGAAGGCAAGGTGAAAGTTGCTGCTGCCGCAGCCAAGACTTTCGAGTCGGCTACCCTCACGGTAGAATTCACGGTAGGAGCTGACGTGGCTGTCGGAGACTATTATGTCAGCGTGACGGACATCGTCTTTGAAGGTGCTGATGGCAACGCTGATGCCGAGGACGCAACATTCGTCGTAAGCGTAGTGGACCGCCACACGGTTGTCCTCGACGAGAATGACACCGAGGCTCCCGAAGCCAGCGAGGACGAAGTGAACGTCACCCTGAAGCGCACCATCAGTGCAGACGTATGGAGCACAATCTGTCTGCCCTTCGCTGCTACTGGCGAACAGGTGAAGGCTGCCTTTGGCAACGATGTTGAGCTGGCCTCCTTCAGCGGCGTCGAGGTGGACGAGGATAACGACAACATCAACATGAAGTTCACCGCAGCTGATGCTGCTGACGGCATCGAGGCCAATACCCCCATGCTCATCAAGGTGAGCGCAGACGTTGAGTCGGCCGAGTTCGAGAACGTCAGCATCGAAGCAGAAGAGGAGCCCGAAGTACAGGTTGGCGAAAGAAGGAAGTACAGCTATTTCCGCGGCACATACGCAGCAACGCTGGTGCCCGAGGAGAACATTTTCCTGAGCGGCAACAAGTTCTGGTACTCGACAGGCGCTTCAGCCATCAAGGGCTACCGCGGCTACTTCGACCTCTACTACGTGCTGGACGGCTACTACGACGTGGCTGAGGTGAAAGTGAACATCCTCTTCAACGACGAAGCAACCGGCATCAACAGCCTCACCCCAGCCCTTTCCGAAGGCGAGGGAGCTATTTACAACCTCGCAGGCCAGCGCGTGAGCAAGGCTCAGCATGGCATCAACATCGTGAATGGCAAGAAGGTCATCAGATAATCTCAATCTCGAAGTTTAACCTCTTAATTACAGAAAAAGCTATGAAAAAGATATATGTATGTCCTGCCATAAACATTGAAGATGCTACAGTAGAATCAATGCTCGCCTCCAGCGTGTTCAGCGATGACCCAAAGATTGACTTCGGAGGTGTCGACGGAGACGGCGACCTGAATGCGGACGTGAAGGAAGACTCCTGGGGTTCCTGGGATGATATAGACTTCTGATCTGACATCGGAAAACGCCAAGGGGATGTGTCGGGAAACGGACACATCCCCTTTTTTGTAACTGCTCAACGAATTGTAAATAGAATCGCCTCCGGCGAGAAATTCATCAAAATTGGATATAAAATTAAACAACAAGGATTTTACTTTGATGAATTTTGAATGCAATTTCGTTTAATTTCTGCGCGAAGCGCACTTCATAAAGGGGGTGAATAATGGGTAAAATTAATACTTCTTTGTCAGCTTCTTGCACGATATTTATTTTTTTGCTAACTTTGCTGTCGAAAACATATAAACAAGGAGGCTATTATGGCAAAAGACAAATACGTACGCTTCGACTGGGCAGCTAAGCGCATGCTCCGCAACAAGGCCAACTTCGGAGTGCTGGAAGGGCTTATCACCGTGCTGCTGAACGAGGAAGTGCACATCGAGGAGATTCTGGAGAGCGAAGGGAACCAGGACACCTACGACGACAAGTTCAACCGCGTCGACGTGAAGGCAAAGAACTCCAAAGGGGAAATCATCATCGTGGAGATACAGCTCACAAGGGAACTATACTATCTGGAGCGCATCCTCTACGGCGTGGCGAAGTCCATTACCGAACACATACAGCTCGGTGACAAGTACGACAAGGTGAAAAAAGTCTACAGCATCAGTATCCTCTACTTCGACCTCGGCAAGGGTGCCGACTACCTCTACCACGGGCAGACCACATTCACCGGCGTACATACCGGCGACACGCTCCAGATAACGACGAAGGAGAAGGACATCATCGAGATGAAGACTCCCGAACAGGTCTTCCCCGAGTACTTCCTCATCCGCGTGAACGAGTTCAACAAGGTGGCAACGACCCCGCTGGAGGAGTGGCTCGACTACCTGCGCTCCGGCCACATCAAGGACGACACTACGGCTCCCGGCCTGCAAGAGGCTCGCAGACAGCTGCAGTACATGCAGATGCCGCGCGAGGAACAACTCTCCTACGACCGCCATCTGGATGCCATCATGGTGCAGAACGATGTAATTTCCACTGCACAAAAGGAAGGAAGAGCTGAAGGAAGGGCTGAAGGAAGGGCTGAAGGAAGAGCTGAAGGAAGAGCTGAAGGAAGGGCTGAAGGAAAACTTGAGACGGCTCAGAAGATGAAGGACGACGGTATGGCGGCAGAATTGATAGCAAGATACACAGGACTGACTCTCGAAGAGATAGATGCCATTTGACAGTCATGGCACGAAGCCTTCGCGTCTCACACCTTCAGGAACACGCGCTTGCGGTAGAGGAAGTAGAGGAAGAGCCAGCAGACGACGATGTAGGCCAGCTGGGTGAAGAAGGTCTGCGAGTTCTCCGGCATCAGCTTCACAAGGCCGGAGAAGAGCTTCTCGGACGTGTAGGAGAAGTTGATGAAGCGCTGCCCCAGGTAGATGGTGATGGAGTTCATGCCGATGACCGTAAAGAAAAACGCCCAACGCCGCCACCCCAACACCTCTATGAGGTAGTAGAACAGGGCGAACATCACAAGGGAATATCCGGCAACGGCCAGCACGAAGGAGCTGCTCCACAGGGCCTTATTAATGGGATAGATGGTGTTCCACGCTGCGCCCAAGAGGGCAAAGACGATGCCTGCCGCGAAGAGCGTGAGCGCCGTCCGCGACGTAGGCTTGGAACGCTGCACGAAGAGGCCGGTAAGCATTCCCAGCATAGCCGTGCAGATGGCAGGGATGGTGGAGAAAAGGCCCTCAGGGTCGTAGTCGGGTCTGTAGCAATGGGCACCCAGCAACGTGCGGTCGATGTAGCAGGCGATGTTGCCTTCGCGCGTCAGAGGCTCGACTGAGGGGCTGACATCCGGCGCGTGCACGAAGGCAGAAACCAGCCAGTAAGCAATCAGAATGACCGGTACGACAGCCACCTTCGGCCACAACTTCCTGCCCGTCGCGGTGAATATGAGGGCTGCAAACATCCAGGCCAGACCGATTCGCCCTAACACACTGGGGATACGCTGCGTGTCGAAATTGAAGTTCAGCAGGCCGCCGTAGACCATGCCCAAGAGCACCAGCATCAAGCCTCGGCGCACGATTTTCAGATAGATGCTTGTCATGGACTTGCCCTTCTCCAACTGTTTCTGCAAGGAGAAGGGGAACGAGATGCCCGCGATGAAGAGGAACAGCGGGAAGATGGTGTCGTGGTGGCGGAGTCCGTCCCACTCTACGTGACTCATCTGCTCAGCCAGCGTCTCGGTCAGGTCGCAAGGCATCCACTGTGCCAATGCGGCAAGTAAACCTGCGCCGCCCATGATGAACAGCATGTCAAAGCCTCGAAGGGCATCAATGGAGCAAAGCCTCACCCCTTGCCCCTCTCCGAGGAGAGGGGAATTCTGTGTCTTAGAATTCTTTTTCATTCTGTAATAGTTTTAGTTCTAGTCTTTCTTTCTCCCTTCTCCGAAGAGAGAATCCTGTATCATTTTATCCTTTTTCACTCTGTAACAGCTTTCGTTTCAGCCTCTCCTCGTCTTCCTTTCTCCCCTCTCTTCGGAGGAGGGTTGACTATCGTCGAGCCTTGCTTGGCGGTGAGGCTTTAATACTTGAACGAGCTTCCTCCGGCGAACTCGCGCAACAGGCTGGTGGGCGGCACCTGGTCGCCGGGGATGCTGAGGAAGTAGGCCAGGAACTTGCGCAGACGCGACGCTTCGGCATACTCGACGGCACGTTCCGGCACCTGCTCCAGGATGGGAATCACCTGGTCGCGAATCACGCCCAACTCGTAGAGCAAGGCGCTGTTGAACGTAGCATCGGCCAGTTCCTGGAAGGGCAGGATCCACTTCTCTTCGCCAGCCTTGACGCTCGGTCCGCGCTTGATGGTCTCGACGGCCGAGAAGCCGCGGTACCGGTAGTCGCGCAGGATGCGGCGCAGCAGGCGGATGTCGTCCGTGGGGATGTGGTTGTGGTCGTCCAGCTGGATGGTCGTAAGGGCCGAGACGTAGATGCGGAACTTCTTTTCCTCCGGTATCTGGCGTGTGAAGATTGGGTTGAGGGCATGGTTGCCTTCGAGCAGGATGACGTCGTCCGGCCCTATGCGGAGCTTGCGCCCCTCGAAGACACGCTCGCCGGAACGGAAGTCGTAGCGCGGCAGCTCAACCTCCTCGCCGCTGAGCAGGGCATTCATCTGCTTGTTGAAGAGCTCGGTATCGACGGCCTCGATGCACTCGAAGTCGTACTCGCCGTTGGCATCCTTCGGCGTGTCGACACGATTGACGAAGTAGTCGTCCGTGCTGATGATGTGGGGGCGCAGGCCGCATGCCATGACGAGGATGGCCAGACGCTTGGCCGTAGTCGTCTTGCCACTGCTGCTCGGTCCGGCCAGGAGCACGATGCGGGCGCCGCGCTCGGCTATCTCGTCGGCTATGCCCACCAGCTTCTTCTCCTGCAAGGCCTCGCTGACGTTGATGAGGTCGGTGGCATGTCCGGCCAGGATTGCCGCGTTGAGCTCGCCCACGGTGCGCACGCCCAGGATGTCCTGCCAGCGCCGATGCTCACGGATGACGCCGAGCATCTTCTGCTGCTCCACCATCTCTTCCAGCCGCGACGGGTCCTTCACCGACGGGATGCGCAGCAGGAGGCTGTCGTAGAACTTCACGAGGTCGAAGAGATGCACCTGGCTGGTGCGGGTGAGCAGGCAGCCGTAGAAGTAGTCGATGGTGTCGCCCAGCTTATAATAATATGTGTAGAGGCTGTCCTGACTCTCCAGGAGTTGCACCTTGCTGGTCATGCCGTGCCGCTGGAACATCTCGATGGCATCTTCGATGGGGCACTGGATGCGATGGATAAACATGTCGGCATCAATAATCTCCTGCATGCGCTGCCTGATGACACGCACGTCCTCTTCCTCCACCGGACGACCGAGGTGCAGCTCGCAGTAATAGCCGCGCGACACGGCGCTCCCGATGACGAGCTTCGCCTCGGGGAAGGTGTCCTCCACCGCCTTGGCAAGGATGAAGAAGAGGGTACGTATGTAGGTGCGCATCCCGCTGGGGGAAGTGAGCGAGAGGAACTCCACGTCCTTGTTGTTGTAGAAGCGGTAGTTCATGCCTTGCACCTTGTTGTTGACGCGAGCCGCCACAGGGCCGTAGTCCATGTGGAAGTTCGCTTGTGCGAAGACATCATAGAGCGAGCTGCCAAAAGGCACGCTTATCTTCTTTCCATTGTTGCGGCAACGTATTCTTAGTTCACTCATCTTCAATATTCAATGTTCAATTAAATTCATCAGTTCCTTCATGCCTTCGCTGGCGCCCTTCATGATGTGATGGACAGGCACGTCGCTGTTCCACTGGACAGGCTTCGGATCGATAAGGTAGATGGGAGTGCCGGGTTGGACGCAACGGGTCAGACCTGCAGCAGGATAGACGTTGAGGCTCGTGCCGATGACGATGAGCATGTCGGCCTTGGCACATTCCTCCACCGCCTTGTCTATCTCGGGCACAGGCTCTCCGAACCAAACGATGAAGGGGCGAAGCTGACTGCCGTCGCCTGCCAAGTCGCCCATCTTCACCTCGAGATGCTCGGGGCTGAGCGTCTTGATGTAGCGCGGGTCGTTGGGCGAGAAGCTGCTCGTCACCTTCATCAGCTCGCCATGCAGGTGGATGACATACGAGCTGCCGGCACGCTCGTGCAGGTCGTCGACGTTCTGCGTCACCACCGTCACCTCGTGCTGCTTCTCCAGCTCAGCCACAAGCTTATGGCCCAGACAAGGCTGCACGTCAAGCAGTTGGCGCCGGCGCACGTTGTAGAACTCCGTCACGAGCTTCGGATTGCGTGCCCAGCCCTCGGGCGTCGCCACATCCTCCACATTATACTGTTCCCAAAGACCTCCATTGTCGCGGAAAGTACTAATGCCGCTTTCGGCACTCATACCCGCTCCTGTCAAGACAACGACTCTCATAATTCGGCATTTTAATGTTAAAGATATGCAAATATAGCAAAAAAAAAGGAGAGGACGCGCGTTGTGTGAAGAAAATATGTTAATTTTGCGGCGCATTTAACATTACATACTTAATATATTATGGATAAAATAAGTTATGCTCTCGGCCTTGGCATCGGCCAACAGCTCAAAAGCATGAACATAGAGAATTTCAGCGTGGAGGACTTCGCAAAAAGCGTCAGCGACGTCATCGAGGGCCGCAAGCCCGCCTTCTCGCACCAGGAAGCACAGGCCATGCTGCAGGACTTCTTCCAGAAGAAGCAGAAGCAGGAAGCACAGCAGGCCATCGCAGCCGGCAAGGCTTACCTGGACGAGAATGCCAAGAAACCAGGCGTCAACGTGACGAAGAGCGGCCTGCAGTATGAGGTGCTGACCGAAGGAAGCGGCAAGAGCCCCAAGGCCACCGACACCGTGCGCTGCCACTACGAAGGCCGTCTGCTCGACGGCAGCGTCTTCGACAGCTCGTACCGCCGCGGCACACCCGCCGACTTCGGCCTCAACCAGGTCATCCCAGGCTGGACGGAAGGCGTGCAGCTCATGAAGGAAGGCGCCAAGTTCCGCTTCACCATCCCCTATCTGCTGGCCTACGGCGAGCAGGGTGCCGGCTCGAGCATTCCGCCCTTCAGCACGCTCATCTTCGACGTAGAGCTCATCAAGGTGCTTTGAGAAAAGGTGAAAAAGTGAAAAGATGAAAAAGTAAAACATCATATAACATTAAACAACAAAAAAACATCATGAAGAAGTTTTCAATCCTTGCAGCCGTAGCACTGGCTGCTATCATGGGAAGCTGCACGAACGGCACTCCCAAAGCTAATCTGAAGGACGACGTTGATACCCTGAGCTACGCTATCGGTCTGGCTCAGACACAGGGTCTGAAGGAATACCTGACCCAGCGCATGGGCGTCGACACAACCTACATCGACGAGTTCATCAAAGGCCTGAACGAGGCTGCCAATGCCGGCGACAACAAGAAGAAGGCCGCCTACTACGCAGGTCTGCAGATTGGTCAGCAGGTCAGCCAGCAGATGATCAAAGGCATCAACTACGAAGTCTTCGGCGACGACAGCACACGCACCATCAGCCTGAAGAACTTCATGGCAGGCTTCATCTCCGGCACCACAGGCAAGAACGGCCTGATGACCGTCGACGAGGCTGCTGCCACGGCTCAGACAAAGATGCAGGAAGTAAAGGAGAAGTTCATGGCTGAGAAGTTCGGCGACTGGAAGAAGCAGTGCGAGGACTACATGGCCGAAGTTGCCAAGAAGGAAGGCATCCAGGAGCTGGGCGACGGCGTCTACTACGAAGTCATCACAGAAGGTAAGGGTGCCATCCCCGCCGACACCAGTCGCGTCAGCGTCAACTACGAGGGCAAGCTCCTCAACGACACTATCTTCGACAGCAGCTACAAGCGCGGCGAGCCCGCCAAGTTCCGTTGCAACCAGGTCATCCCCGGCTGGACGAAGGCCCTGACAAAGATGCCCGTCGGCTCCACATGGATGGTCTACATCCCCCAGGAACAGGCTTATGGCGAGCGCGAGGCCGGCAAGATTACACCCTACTCCTGCCTCATCTTCAAGATTGAACTGCTGGGCATCGAATAATCGAACAAACAAGTTAGAGGTTAGTGGTTAGTGGTTAGAGGTTAGAGGAATGCTGTGGCCGCTTCTACGGAGCCCCAAGTATCCTCTAACCCCTAACTCCTAACCACTCTTCACAACAAGTCAATAAGATGAAAAAACTTATTCTCTTTGCACTCTGCGCCTGCATCTCGCTGGGCGCAGGTGCTGCCAAGAAGAACGGCAAGAAGAAGAAATCCAAGCAGCCCGTTGAGGTGGTCGACACGGTAAGCGTCGACACATTCAGCTATCACTTCGGCCGCGCCAACTCCAACGGCCTGAAGATGTACCTGGCTCAGCGCATGGGTGTCGACACGACCTACGTCGTCGACTTCCTGAAAGGCTTCCAGCAGAAGGAGCTCAGCGAGGCCGACAAACGCGAGAAAGCACGTCTGGCCGGCATCGAAATCCGCCAGCAAGTGGAGGAACAGGTCTACCCCAATGCCTCAAAGCAAGTGAACGACAGCACCGACATCCTGAACAAAACGCTCTTCGTGCAAGGCTTCCTCGACGGCTTCTCCGGCCAGAACGTCACAGTTCCCATGGACAGCTCGCAGGCCATCGTCAAGAAGCAGATGGAGTACTACCATCGCGTGGCAATGGAGAAGAAGTACGGTGCCAACCGCATCGCCGGAGAGGAGTTCCTCAAGGCCAATGCCAAGAAGGACAGCGTGAAGGTGACTCCCAGCGGCCTGCAGTACAAGATACTGACCGCAGGCACCGGCGAGATGCCCAAGAAGGAGGACAAGGTGAAGGTGAACTACGAAGGCCACCTCATCGACGGCACCGAGTTCGACAGCTCCTACAAGCGCGGCAAGCCCGTCACCTTCCCCGTCGGGCAGGTCATTGCGGGCTGGACAGAGGCGCTCTGCATGATGCCCGTAGGCAGCAAGTGGGAAATCTACGTTCCGCAGAACCTGGCCTATGGCGACCGCGAGCAGAGCAAGATTCCACCCTTCTCCTGCCTCATCTTTACCGTAGAGCTCCTGGAGATAGAAAAAGATTCTGCGAAGTAAACCCGCCTCGCAGCATCGGGTAGCTAAGCGCCCCTAACAACTTTCCATCCATGAAGAAAACCTTTTCCATCGCGGTGATGCTGCTTTCCTGCATCGTCGCACACGCACAGAAACAAGTCAGCGCAACGAGTCCCGACGGACAGACGAAAGTGACCGTCACCGCAGCCGACCGCATCTACTACGACGTAGAGAGCCACGGCGAGCTGCTGTTCAAGCAGTGCCACATCGGCATGACCCTCAGCGACCGCACCCTCGGCGAGAAGCCCGTCCTGAAGGGCAAAAAGGTGCAGAAGGTCAGCGAGACCGTCACGCCCATCCATCCACTGAAGTTCAGCAAGGTGGACAACACCTACACCCTGCTCACCCTCACCTTCGGCGGAGGCTACAAGTTGGAGTGGCGCATCTACGACGACGGCGTGGCCTACCGCTTCGTCACAGCCCTGAAGGGCGACATCGAGGTGATGGGCGAGGACGGCACCTGGCAGCTCGCCTCGCCTGCCAAGCTCGTGATGCAGCAGGCCGGCGCCTTCAAGACAAGCTGCGAAGAGAACTACTCCGTCGTGGCAAGCAACGAGTGGAAGGCCGACGACAAGATGAGCGAGCTGCCCATCCTCGTGATGGGAGAGCGGCAGAAGGTCCTCATCAGCGAGTTCGACCTGTTCGACTATCCCGGGACGTTCCTCAAGTCAACAGGCGAGGGCAGCAACGCCTTCGCCATCATCCAGCCCAAGTGCCCCACCGAATACGAGGACGACGGCGACCGCAGGCACAAGATCCTGAAGGAGGCCCCGTACGTAGCCAAGACATCGGGCACCCGCACCTTCCCCTGGCGCTACATGCTCATCACGCAGCAAGACGGCCAGCTCGTCGAAAGCACGATGCCTGTCCGCCTGGCTCCCGCGAACGCCATCGGCGACCCCAGCTGGATTAAGGTCGGACAGACCTGCTGGGACTGGCTCAACGGCATTCCCTTCGGCCCGGAGGTGACGTTCAAGTCGGGCATCAACCTCGACACCTACAAGTACTTCATCGACTTCGCCGCCCGCAACGGCGTGGGCTACATCCTCATCGACGAAGGCTGGGCAAAAAACACACGCAACCCCTTCGAGACCAACCCCGAAGTGCATCTGCCCGAAATCATCGCCTACGGCAAGAGCAAAGGCGTAGGCGTCATCCTTTGGCTCCCGTGGCTCACCGTAGAGCACCACATGGACCTCTTCGAGAAGTTTGAGGAGTGGGGCATCAAGGGCACGAAGATTGACTTCATGGACCGTCAGGACCAATGGATGGTGAACTTCTACGAGCGCGTGGCCCGTGAAGCTGCCAAGCACCATATCTTCGTCGACTTCCACGGCGCCTTCCACCCCAGCGGCCTGGACTACAAGTACCCCAACGTGCTGACCTACGAAGGTGTGCGCGGCATGGAGTACAACGGGAGCTGCAAGCCCGACAACAGCGTATGGCTGCCCTTCATACGCAATGCCGTCGGACCGATGGACTATACGCCCGGCTCCATGCTCAACTACCAGCCGGAGCGCCACCACGGAGGCCGTCCCATCTGCGCCGGCGTGGGCACAAAGGCCTTCAACCTGGCCATCTTCGTGCTTGCCGAGAGCAACCTGCAGATGCTCATGGACAACCCCTGCCGCTACGACCAGTGGCCCGACTGCCGCGACTTCCTCACCAGCGTGCCCGTCAACTGGGACGAGACACGCGTCCTCGCAGCCGAAGCCGGCCAGTACTGCGTGACGGCAAAGCGCAAAGGCAACCAGTGGTTCATCGGCGGCATCACGAACAGCACCGAGCGCAACATTGAGCTGAAGCTCGACTTCCTGCCCGCAGGCAAGCAGTACAAGATGACGAGCTTCGAGGACGGCGTGAACGCACACATCATCGCCATGGACTACCTCCGCAAGGAGAGCAAGGTAGGCAGCACGACCGTCCAGCCCATCCACATGGTCCGCAACGGCGGCTGGTGCGCACGCATCGACCTCTGACACAGCATCCTGCCACACATCAGCAAGCGGGCGAAGACCAGCCGGGCCGTCGGTCTTCGCCCGCTTTTCCTTTATCCGCCGGAGCATGGCACAAACTTTTTTTCGCATCAGCGGGAACAAAACGGCCCCTTTTGCGTCATTATAACAGAGAGCAACGAAGCACGATGGAGAAAGAAGCGTTCTGCATACTGGCACGTGACCTGAGGGCCGACATCCTGGCCGTCAGCCGCCGCTTCCTGGGCAGCCAGGCCGAGGCGGAGGACAACGTGCAGGACACACTGCTGCGCCTCTGGAGCATCCGCCACCAGCTCGACGCCGTCCGCTCCGTCAGGGCACTGACGTATGCCATCTGCCGCAACCTGTGTATCTCCAAACTCCGCAAGCGGAAGGTCGTCCCCTTAGAACTGAACGAGGAGATAAAGCTCGCCTCGGCACACGATTCGGAGTGGATGCTCGAGGAGAAGGAAAATGCCCGGTGGCTGGAGGACCGCATCGGCGAGCTCCCTGCCGCACAGATGCAGATACTCCGGATGAGCCAGCAGGACGGGCTGGAGAACAGCGAGATAGCAGAACTCCTCGGCATCAGCGAGACCACCGTCCGCACCGCCCTCTCGAAAGCCAGGAAGAAACTCCTGGAGAAGTTCATGAAACGAAACGAAACCTAAAAGCCATAGTAACATGAATAAGGTAACACCGGAAAACATACGCCTGCTCCTGACCCGCTACCTCGACGGCGAGAGCACGCAGGAAGAGCTGCAACAGCTGGGCGAATACCTGGGCCACGCCGACCGCCTGCCTGCCGACCTGATGCCCTACGCGCAGATGTTTGCCCTGCTCGGCGAGACGCAGCCAACGCCTTCCGTTCAAGCCCTTGACAGGTTGGCGGCAGACAGACCCTCTCCCGACCTCTCCCTTGTTGGGAGAGGAGCAGATACCAATGGAGGCTTAGCGGGGAACAAAAGTAACTACTCCTCTCCCTGCAAGGGAGAGGCTGGGAGAGGGTCCCACAGGCTTGGCCTCCTGCTCGCTGCAGCCTGCATTGCCGCCTTCGCCTTCATCCTGCTGGCACCGCTTCGGCTGGAAGAGGAAAGCATGGCTGTTGCCTATGTCGACGGCAAAAAACTCGACGACAAGCAGGCGGCCATGCGGATGGGACAGGAAGCCTTGCAGGAGATATTCAGCAACGGAAACCAGGAAGAACAACTCAGCAACATATTCAACGGACTATGAAACAGCTACTCATAACGCTCGTCGCCATCGTCGCCGCTCTGCCCCTCTCGGCACAGAAGGGCCTACGAATCGACGAAGTATTCAAGGGGAACATCGTCAACGAACTGGCCCTACAGGAGAGCCTCGTCAAGGGGGAGAGCCTCGAGCCCTACAAGCTGAAGGTGCTCCACACCGTCAAGTTCACCACCAGCAGCACGCAGCGCGACAGGGTGGAGGCGCTCTTCGAGGAAGACATGAAGGGGCGACTCTCCGACGACGACGAGAATCTGGAGCTGGAGTACCGCGACGGTCACCTCTACTACGCCATCGTGCAGATTGCCGACATCAGGAAAGGCCTGCACCGGTACATCTGCTATCAGAGCCGGACAAACATGGCAGAGCACACCATCACCCTCGTCTACATGGAGGGCAAAGCCAGCCTCGCCGACCTGAGGAAGACGTTCAAGAAGAAATAACCACACACATATCCAGACTATGAAACAGTTTCTTACAGCCATCCTCGTGTTGGCAATGGTGGGACAGACAAGCGTGCTGGCCCGAGACAAGAACGACGAAGAGAATCCCGGCGGCTGGGACTTCGAGCTGCCCATGCTGAAGGTGAGCAGCGGCAAGGAAGTGGTAATAGAACTCAGCAGCAGCTTCTCCTTCGGCTTCATCACCGGAATAGGTCAGGCGAAGGACGTCAGCATCGACATGGGGCAGTCCTACGAGATAGAATGGGGCGACGTCATCAGCGCAAAGACCCGCATCGGCAAGAAGGACTTCCTGCGCATCGGTATGGGCTTCGACTGGCGCAACTACCGCGTCACCGACTTCAAGCGATTCGCCAAGGACGAGCTGGGCATCATCACGATGCAGGACTATCCCGAAGGTGTAGAGCCCAAGTTCAGCCGCATCCACACCTTCAGCCTCTCCTTCCCGCTCAAGTACTACCACTTCTTCAGCAAGAAAACCTACTTCGCCATCGGCCCCGAGCTGTACTTCACGCCCTACGGCTCGCTCAAGACACGCTACTATGTGAACGGCGAGTCGGAGAAACTGACCAGCGGCAACGTGCACCAGAACCGTTTCTCCGTCGGCGTAGGGGCCGAAATCAACGTGCATCACATCGGCATCTACTACAAGTACAACCCCTTCAACGTGCTGAGGAGCAGCCGCGGCCCGAGCTTCAGCAGCATGACCGTCGGCCTGAAAGTAGCGTTCTGAGGCACGTCTCCAATTCCAGCTCCGTGCCTCGCCACTAATAAGAGCCAGGGGCTTCCGGTTTAAGCGTCTGGGGCTTCCGGTATAAGAGAACGTTCCGGCTGGGATGCTCTCCGGCAGGAAACGAGCGTTTCGCACGGCACAGAGACGTAAAAGTTTAGGGTTAAGTGCCCAAAGCCAGAAGGTAAAAGGACAAAAAGCAGTGGATAACCAATATTTTTTCACTTTTCATTTTTCACTTTTCACTTTTTGTTGTACCTTTGCACACGCTTGGAGCCCCGATGGCGGAATCGGTAGACGCGTCGGTCTCAAACACCGATAGGGCAACCTGTGCCGGTTCGACCCCGGCTCGGGGTACAAGGCTTGGCAAGAAGTGCACTGGACGACAGCCGTCCGACGTGCGCTTCTTTCTTTTTTTGCGACGCGGCGGTGAAACCTTTGCGACGCGGCGGTGCCATAAAAACGATTAACCCCGCTGGCGGTTGGCCTCGCGGGGTTAATGCTCAACTATGTTGTAAACGATACTTCTGTAGCGGGAGTGGGTCACGATCCCACGACCTCCGGATTATGAATCCGACGCTCTAACCAGCTGAGCTATCCCGCCATCCACAACCTTCTTGTGCGATTGCGAGCGCAAAGGTACAGCTTTTTCGCGGAACAGCCAAACTTTTGGCGCACTTTTTTTGCGTTTCTTTCGCTTATTCATCTTTCTGCGGAGCCAACCTCCCCATTCGCGCCTTCCCGACGTTCTCCACGGGCCTCTGTGCAAGCGGTAGGCTCCGGCAATGACGGCTCTGTGCGGAAAGAGAAATAAAAACGGGTTTTCCTTTGGCACTTCCCACGCTTCTTCGTAACTTTGCAACTGAAAACTTTTACATCATGACACTACTACTTTCTTTTAGTCGCTGGCTGGCTCGGTACACGAGCCCCTTCATCATCCTGGTTGCCGTGCTGGCTTTCTTTGTACCCGACGCTTTTGCGTGGGTGCAGCAGGGACAGCGGGCTTCCGTCATCCTCGGGCTTATCATGCTGACGATGGGCTGCACGCTCTCGGTCGAGGACTTCCGCATCCTGCTCACCCGGCCGATAGACATCCTCATCGGAGCCGTGGCGCAGTACACCATCATGCCGCTCGTGGCCTGGGCCTTGGCAAACATGTTCGGCCTGGACAGCTTCATGACGGCCGGCATCATACTGGTTGGCTGCTGCCCGGGCGGTGTGAGCAGCAACATCATGAGCTTCCTTTGCCGTGGCGACGTGGCCTACAGCGTGGGCATGACAACGGTGAGCACGTGCCTGTCGCCCATCGTGACGCCGCTGCTGGTGCTAAGGCTGGCCGGGGCAGAGATTGACGTGGATGCCTGGGGCATGTTCCAGAACATCCTGCTCGTGACGCTGCTGCCAGTGGCACTGGGCGTGGCGTTCAACTTTTTCCTGTCCGGGAAGACGTACTTCCGGCAGCTGCAGGGCGTGATGCCGGGCGCGAGTGTGCTGTGCCTGGCGTGCATCGTGGGCGGCGTCATCTTTACGGTCCACCCGCAGCTCAAGGAGAATGGCCTGCATCTCATACTGCTGACGCTGGCTGTCGTGACGCTCCACAACGGCATGGGCTACCTGCTGGGCTACCTTGTGGGCAAGGCTTTCCACTTCGACACCGCGAAGAGCAGGACGCTCTCCATCGAGGTGGGCATGCAGAACGCAGGCATGGCTACGGTGCTGGCCCGCAACTTCTTCGCCTCGCCTGCCATGATTGCCATGAACCCGATGGCGGCTCTGGCGGTCTTCCCCTGCGCCATCTCGTGTGCCTACCACAGCATCTCGGGCACACTGCTGGCTGGCTTCTTCAGCTGGCAGGACGAGAGGGGGATGAAAATGAAGGGTGAAAAATTAAAAATTAAAAGTGAAAAATGAAAAATTAAAGGTGAAAAATGAAAAAATGATAGATGATTTCGTTATAACGTTATAACGTGATTCCGTCATGACGAAAGACTAAAGCCATAGAGCCCTATGAAGAAGTTCACCATCCTGCTCCTTTTGTTGTTCAATGCCCATTGGCCTTTGTTCAATGTTCAATGGTCAACGTTCAATGGTCAATGGTCAATGTTCAGCGTCTATGCGAACGACGGTGTGTACTACACCAGCGGCAACTTCCTGGTGCCGCTCAGGGAGACCGACATCTCCGTCAGGAAGGAGGTGCTGGAGATTACGCTTTGCCGGGACAGCTTCGCCACCGTGACGGTGGACTACACATTATATAATAATAATAAGGACAAGACGGTGACGATGGCATTCGAGGCTGCGGCGCCCTACAATGCGTGGGTTCCCTTCGACCGCCGCGGCATCCATCCGTTCATCGAGGACTTCACGGTCCTCTTCAACGGCAAGCCCCTCCAGCACCGCAACGCTGTGGTGGCAGGCTCTTCGCCCGACTCATCCCCCGGGTGGAAGGGGCGCAGGGACGACTACCTGACGCCGCTCGACCTGGACACGTGGAAGGGCTATGGTGAGGTGGCGGACAGTCTGCTGCCGACGGACGATGTGCTCGTCTGCCCGGCGCTGCCCGACTCGTTCCGTTCCTTTGCCTATGCCTACTACTTCGACGCGCCCTTCCGCAAGGGCGAGAACACCGTGCGCCACACCTACCGCTACCGCATGAGCTGGGGCGTGGGGCGCGACTACGAGCTCTCCTACTGGCTGACGCCCGTCACACGCTGGCGGGGCGGACAGGTCGACGACTTCACCTTGCGGATTAAGTCGGAGACGGACCGCGAAATCGTGATGAACGACAGCCTGTTCCTCGGGGCGCCCTTCAAGCTCGAGGGCATCGGTGACATCTATCAGCTGCAGTCCGACTACTGGGGCTACAGCCAGTGCCTCTTCGCACCACTCATGGAGGGGAACGTCCTGGAGTGGCACAGCACCAACTTCGCCCCGAAGGAGAACCTGCACATCGAGCCGCTCTACGTGCTGAAAGGCGGCGTGCGCGGCTTGAGCAATCAGGGGCGGGTGGTCGTCACGAAGGACGGCTCCGAGATGCGCTACATAGCCGACTCGGGCGACAACTACTTCATCGAGGTGCAGGACTACGGCCTCGTGCCCAAAGCCGGAGCAAAGGTGAAACTCCGCGAGGCAACAAAAGGCCAAGGATACGTCTATCTGAACAGCGACATCCG
Organism: Prevotellaceae bacterium UBA4336; assembly: GCA_002394305.1. Taxonomy (GTDB): domain Bacteria; phylum Bacteroidota; class Bacteroidia; order Bacteroidales; family Bacteroidaceae; genus Physcousia. Next base: position 84,249 of record DGTM01000011.1, on the reverse strand, counting down.
CAGGGCAAACGTCCGGCAGAAGCCGTCGCTGAAGAGCAAAGTGTTGTTCACCCTAGACAACGACGGCGAGCTGCCCGAAGGCTATCCCTGCCTTGGGTTCGTCTCGCACAAGGAGGCCGACGGCTTCTACAAATGGTGGTACAAGGTGAACGTCAACGGCAAGACAGGCTACATCAGCGAGGAAATTGCCAACTGGGACTCGATTCAACTGTAAGTCCTCAACGCTGCTTGATGGAGAACTCCCTGCGCTTCCGAAATAAGCGCTAGGCGCTTCCGAGATAAGCACAGGGCGCTTCCAAAATAAGCACAGGGCGCTTCCGGAATAAGCACGGGGCGCTACACCGAGAAGAGACTGTAGCAGGGAGGACCCGCGAATCTTGTTATATATAAACTGGAGCGCAAGAAGGCGCGATTGTAGTCGCGGAACGTGGTAAAAGCACAACAGGCTGAGTTAAGTCTCAGCCTGTTGTGTTGGTTTCTGATGCTTATTCGTCGAGCTTGATGCGGACGTTGCGATACCAGACGTCGTCGCCGTGGTCCTGGAAGGCGATGTAGCCGCCGTCCTTCTGACCCTCGACAATCATCAGGTCGTAGGCTGCGGGGAACTCGCCACCCTTGCAGAACTTGCTGCCGTCCAGCATTTCCTTCCACTTCGGAGTCCAGAGGTGATACTCCAGCACTTCCTCGCCGTTCTGATAGTGCCAAACGGAGCCTTTGAAGACGCGAATCTTCACGGTGTTCCATTCGCCGAAGGGCTTAGCATTCTGAGGCACGGCAGGAATCATGTCGTAGAGCGAAGCAGCCTGACGGTTGCCGTCCTTGCCCTGGTTGGCGTCCTCGTGGTTGGCGTTGTCGAGCACCTGATACTCTGAGCAGCTCTGCCAGATGGGCAGGTAGTTGCCGTCCTTGCCTTTGGCTTCCTGAGCCAGATAGAAGATGCCGGAGTTGCCGCCCTTGCTGATCTTGTACTCGCACTCGAAGGTGAAGTTCTTGAACTTGTGAGCGAACAAGAGGTCGCCGCCGCCTTCCACTTGGGCTTCGCCTGTGCCGCTACCAACGAGGTGGATGCAGCCGTCGGCGCTCTCCCAGCTGGTGGGAACAGCGTCCTGACCGTAGCCGCGCCATCCGTCGAGGCTCGTGCCGTCGTAGAGGACATAGTAGCCCTCGTCGTCGACCTTCAGCAGGGAGAGGTCGTACTGCTCGTTGTCAACGATGGTAGCGCTGTCCTGAGGAGCATTGGGGTCCTGCTTCTCCACACAATTCTTGCAAGCGTCGCACTCGCAAGTACACTTACACTTGTTCTGGCAGCAAGAGGCCAGAAGCATAGCTGCCGTAGCAGCAAAGAAAAGAATTTTCTTCATATTTGTTTGGGTTTTATAGGGGTTATATGGGTCGTTGGAGTCTAATGGTACTTATGGAGCCTATCGGTCCAATGGGTCTTATGGGTTATCCTCCCCTTTGGGGAGTTAGAGGGGGCCTTTACTTCCAGTCGCTCAGGTCCTGCGGGTCTTCGATGACTGAGGGTATCTTCTCGAAGATTGCCTTCCACTTGGCAGCATCGAACTTGGGACGGCGGTCATAATAATAGACGCCGTTCTTCTCCTGCTCAACGTCTGTTATCTGTGTGTAGCAGAAGCCTGTGATGTGCTTGCAGGCCTTGATGGCATCAACTTCCTTCTCGAGAATCTGGAAGAACTCGTCCTCCGACTCGATCTGTGCGCCGTAGCCCCAGGAGCTGCTGCGTTCTTCCTTCGGAATCCAACCCAGTCCGCCGAACTCGTCCAGCATGTAGGGCTGTCCGTCGTACTTGGCGAGCCACTCCTTGTCGCGCATGTTGCGGTAAGGCTCCACGCCGGCCCGGAAGGTATGGTTGGCCACGAGGCGGTCATACTCGCGGGTATAGTCGTGTACGCTCCAGATGTCGGTCTTGACGTGGCTGTCGCCGCTGGCATCGTTGACGGGGCGTGTGGGGTCAATGGCCTTGGTGAGATTGTAGAGGTCGTTGACGAAACGGACATAGACGCCGTCGCGAGCGCCCCAAGTCTCATTGAGGGGCGTCCAGGTGACGATGCTCGGGTGGTTGCGGTCGCGCACCACTTCGTCGGCCCACTCCGTGAGGAAGTTGCGGACAGCCTCTTCGTTGTTCACGTCCAAGCCCCAGCTTGCCTGCTCGGCCCAAGTGATGTAGCCCAGCTTGTCGGCCCAGTAGAAGTAGCGCTCCTCGAAGACCTTCTGGTGCAGACGTGCGCCGTTGAAGCCCACGGCCTTGCTCATCTCGATGTCATGCTTGAGGGCTTCGTCGCTGGGAGCCGTCCAGACACCGTCGGGATAGAAGCCCTGATCGAGCACGAGACGCTGGAAGTAGGGCTTGTTGTTCAGGTAGAAGTAGCCGCCGGCCAAGTGAATCTTGCGCATGCCGGCATAGGACTTCACCTCGTCGAGCACGCCGCCCTTGGCGTCGCGGACTACGTATGTCACATCATAGAGGTTGGGCGTCTCGGGGCTCCACAGCTTGGGGTTCTTGATGGGCAGCACGATGACGGTGTTGTTGGTGGCGGGAGCCGTGCGGCTCGACACGACCTTCTTACCGTCGAGCACCTGCACGGTGAGCGTTGCGCCGCTGACCTCTTCGTCGTAGAACTCGGGGCGCACCACAAGCTGCTGCTGGTCGATGTCGGGCGTGGCGAAGACTTGCTTCAGGGCATTCCTGCCCACTGCCTCCATCCAGACTGTCTGCCAGATGCCCGTGACGCGGGTGTAGTTGCAACCCGCACTGTAGTAGCCTGTGCTCTGCTTGCCGCCGGGCTGCTTGCCGCCACGCAGGTTGTCCTTCACCTGAATGACGAGGTTGGCGCTACCGCCTGCCTTCACGAACTTCGTGATGTCGAGGGAGAAGGAAGAGCCTGCGCCGCAATGGCGACCGACCTTCTTTCCGTCGATGTAGATGGTAGCGTCGTAATCGACGGCACCAAAGTTGAGGAGGATGTTCTTTCCGCCCCAAGTCTCGGGTACGGTAATGGTGCGCTGGTACCAGATGCAGGGGATGAAGTCGGTATGCTTCACGCCTGAGAGACTGCTTTCAGGGCAGAAGGGGACGGTTATCTTGCCGTCGAAGCCTTTGCTGTTGCGGAAGTCTCTCTCGGCACCCGTCTGTCCGAAGTCGAAGGTGTACGTCCAAGTGCCGTTGAGGTTGACCCAGTCGGCACGCTCGAACTGCGGCCGGGGATACTCGCTGCGGGGAAGGTCCGCAGCCTTAACATTGCTGCCCAACGTAAAGAGCAGGGTTGCTGCCATGAGCAGCTTGGTGATGTGTTTCATTATACTGTGGGTTATTAGGTTGATGGGACTTATGAGACTTATAGGACTTATTGGACCTATAGGTTCTATGGGACTTATAGGACAGGTTTAGAACAGCCCTTCGAAGAGGTCGCCCTGCACGGTTTTCTTCGTCGCAGCGCTGTCCTTCTTGTAGAGTTTCTGCAGGATGCCGATGGTCTGGCGCAGTTCTTCGCGGAACGTTTCGGGGGCAAGCACCTCAACGTCTGTGCCGAAGCCGAGGATGACGTTCTGCAAGGCTTCGCTCATCGGCAGCTCGACCTGTATGGTGACGCTGTTTGTCCGGGTGTCCGTACTGCGCTGCAGCACCTCGGGATTGCCGAGGCGGAGGCGGACAGCCTCTTCGTCGCGGCTGATACGCAAGGTGACAGCCGTCAGCGGTCCTTCGGGCAGGGCGGGCACGGCGGGAGCGGCTTCCGGCTCCTTGTCGTAGCGGAGGAACGAGGCCGCCTTGAGCAGAGGATTCTTCCACTGCAGGTTGATGTAGCGCAGGATGCGCTTGTGTCCGCGACGGAAGCGGGGCTCCAAACGGGCGCCCTTCTGCTGGAAGTAGGCCACGTCGTTCTGCAACATGCGTTTGCTGCAGCTGAAGTCGCGGTTGACGGCTTTGAGTCGTGTGTTCACGTAGTGGATCAGGCTGCGTGTGTTGCCGGTCTCATTAGTCTTGGTGCGCTCGCCCATGAAGTATTCCGTCACGGGATCGCGGAGTGCCTCATCGAGAATCATCCAACGGAGGCGTTGCAGGTCGTTCTGTATCATGGTTGAAGGTTGTTAGTTGTTCGCGTCAGAAGTTCTTGATGAACTCGGGGATATTCCTCAGAGTCTCCGTCATGCGGCGGAATATGGTCTGCTGCGGTGCGGTGAACACCTTGTGGGCCTTGATGGTGTAGGTGCCGGAGCCGACCAGAAGGCAGATGTCGTCGTTCTCCACCTCTGCGCTGGCCCACCGCAAGCTGTGCATGCCCTGCACCGTATAGCCGGAGGGAACGTGTATGCGGGCCCTGCTGTTGGCCGGCACTTCCACCGTCCATTCGATGCCTTCCTCCGTTCGCTTCCATTCGCTGCAGACGGTACCGTAGGGTGTCTGGTGCGTGGCGCGGACGTGGTTGAGCTGCTCGGGCATGCTCAGGTGCATGTCCAGTTCCTTGTAGGCGCGGCTGGTACGTGTCTGTCGTATGCCTGCCAGGTCGCCGTACATCCAGATGAGGAGGTCGCCGAGGAGCATGACGTGGTTGCCGCTGTTCATGGCGGGGTCGGCGGTATTGCCGTTCCAGAGTTCCCAGATGGTAGTGGCGCCCTGGTCTATCATGTAGCCGAAGCTGGGATAATCCCTTTGCAGGATGATGCGCATAGCCAGGTCGAGATGGCCGCGATGGGTGAGGCCCGTCATGAGATGCTGCATGCCGAGCACGCCGCAGCTGACGTGTCCGTTGTAGGTTCTCTCAGTGACATCCACGATGTTCTGCATGACGCGTTCCTCGTCTCCCTTAGGCACGAGGCCGAACTCGAGGGAGAGGAGGTTGGCCGTGACCGTGTTGCCCGTGTAGCTTGCCGTCTCGGGGTTATAGAAATGTCGGTTGTATGCTTCGCGGAGCTTCTCTTGCCGGCGGTCGTAGTCGAGCATGTCGGCCTGCAGTCCGAGCTGTATTGCCATCTGGCCCATCATGGTGAGCACGCTGTAGTACATGGCGGTGGAGATGAGCTTGCCGTCGGTCTTGCGGGCGGGGTCCTCGCTGTGAATGAGGTCGGGGCGCTCGGGCGGCATGCACCAGTCGCCGTAGCTGTTGGTGGGCACGATGCCGTCCTGGAGGTTGCGGTCCAGGTAGAGGACGTATTTCTGGAGTGCCGGATAGTACTTGAGCACGGCGTCGGTGTCGTTGTAGCGCACCAGGAGCATGTATGTGGCGTAGACGGAGAGGGCCTCCCACGCCACGTCTCCGCCGCGTGCCACCCAGTAGGCGGGTGCGATGTCGGCGAGGAGTCCGTTTTCATCCTGCGTGTCAATGTTGTCCTGGAGCCACTTGTAGTAGAGTGCTCCGTTGTCGAGCAGGAGGTTCTCGCCGTAGCATCCCATCACGTGGTCGCCCGTCCAGCCCAGCCGTTCGTCGCGCTGTGGGCAGTCGGTGGGCATGCCGTGGTAGTTGCCGATGATGCCCCAGTAGGCATTCTTGTGCAGCTGGTTGAGGAGTTCGTTGTCGCACCAGAAGGTTCCCTGGTCGGCCATGTAGTCGTAGATGACGCAGCCTGTGATGTCGGAGAGGCGGGGCGCCTGTGCGACGCCGGATATCTCGACGTAGCGGAAGCCCTGGTAGACGAGCTGTGGCTGATAGGTGAACGGTCCGTCGGCGGCAGGGACATAGGTGTTGGTGCACTTGGCTGTGCGGAGGTTTGCCACGGAGAGTTGCTCGGGGTCGTTCGGGTCGAGGATTTCGGCATGCCGGATGACGACGGGGACGTCCTTCTGCCCGACGAGGTGTACGCGGAGCTGCCCGACCATGTTCTGCCCGAGGTCGACGATGAAGCGCCCGTCGGCTGTGCGGCGGATGCTCTGCGCCTGCAGCTCTTTCTGCACGCGCATGCCGGGACAGGGCTGTGGCTGCACGATGCCGGTGGGTGCGGGCATTCGCTGTGCCTGCTGCCAGCGGGAGTCGTCGAAGGCGGCGGTCTGCCAGCCCTTCATCTCGCGTGCGGCCTCGTAGCGTTCGCCGTTGTAGAGGTGGTTGCGCTGGATGGGGCCTTCCGTCGTGACCTTCCAGTCCGTTCCGCTCACGACGCAGAGGGTGTCGCGGTCGGTCTCTACAACGAGCTGTGCCTTCAGGCGTGGCAGTCCGAACGAGGCGAAGCCCTGGCTGAAGCCGAGCACGTAGCCGTTGCCGAGCACCGACGCGATGGCATTGCTGCCGCGGCGGAGCAGGGAGGTGACGTCGTAGGTGTTGTAGTAGACGGTCTTCGTGTAGTCGGTCTGAAGGGTGCCGAAGACGTCGGGGCTGACGGGTTTGCCGTTGATATAGGTGGAGCTGTAGCCCATGCCGCTGACGTAGAGTATGGCGCGGCGCACCTTGCTGCCGACCGTGAAGGTGTGGCGGAGGTAGCGGGCCGGGAGGTCATAGGCCTCGCCCGTCCCCTCCGAGGGAGGGGTGACCTGTCCGCTCGTCCCGCCATTCCCCTCTCCTTTGGAGGGGTCGGTGGAGGCTGCTCCTATCCACTCTGCATCGCTGCGGAACTGCTTGAGTCCGGTCAGGAAGCTTTGCACGGGGCTTGTGAGGTGTTCGCCCGTGTTAAGCCATACCTCCACCTGCCAGTAGATGCGGCTCTCGTAGGGCAGCCGACGCCCCTGGTAGGGCACCATGACGCTCTCGTCGGACGGCGTTCTTTCGCTGTCCCAAAGCAGGTTGCGGCCAGACTTGAGGTCGGACTTCGATGCTGCCACACGCATGCGGTAGGCCGTCTGCATGACGTTTGGCTTCTTGCTGACGGTCTGCCAAGAGAACTGTGCCGTGCGGACGATGCCGGCCGGTTCTGTCATCCTACTCACGCGGAAGCCTGTCAGGTCGCTTCCTGCGGCACTCTGCACTATCATGAGCATTGCCAGCAAAGGCAGAAAGATGTGTCTCATATCGCTTCTTGTTGGCGGATTGGCAGGCAAACCTGTTGCCCGCAACCCCTGATTTAGTTATTTTCGCTACAAAGTAACACTTTTTTTTGCAAACAAGAAAGCGTTTGCCAAAAAATACTTAACTTTGTGTTCAGATTTTAGGCTCAAGGCAACCGTTTACAAGCAAAAATGTTTCACCTTATTATATAATACGACATGAGAAAGATGTTCTTTTTGGCAGCATTGCTGCTCACGTCCGTCTGCGCACAGGCGCAGCAGGCTATCTTCGAGAGGCACGACACGCGTTCGCCCGAGTTTAACGCCGACGGCACCGTCACCCTCCGCATCAAGGCGCCCCAGGCCAAGGAGGTGGTCGTCATAGGCGACTGCATAGAGAAGGGCCGACAGGTGATGACGAACCAGGACGGCCTGTGGAGCTACACCACGTCCGTCCTGCCGGCCGAGCTCTACAGCTACCGCTTCTACGTGGACGGCGTGGAGGCACAGGACGCAGGCAACATAGAGCGGAGCCGCGACGTGCGCTCCTTCATGAGCACCTTCATCGTCAGCCGCGAGGAAGGCGACTGCGGCTACCTCTACCAGAACCATAACGTGGCGCACGGCGACGTGGCCCATGTCTGGTACGACAGCCCGACGCTGGGCATGAAGCGCCGCATGAGCATCTACACCCCGCCAGGGTACGACAAGGGCAAGGCCTATCCCGTGCTCTATCTGCTGCACGGCGCGGGCGGCGACGAGGAAGCCTGGCTCACCCTGGGCCGCATGGCGCAGATCATGGACAACCTCATCGCCCTGGGCAAGGCAAAGCCCATGATTGTGGTGACGCCCAACGGCAACGCCTCGGACGACGCTGGTCCGCTGGAATCAGGCATCGCCAAGAAGGAATGGCCGAAGAAGAGCTATGAGGAGAGCTTCCCCGACATCATGAACTACGTGAAGTCGCACTACAAGATAAAGAAAGGGGCCGACAACACGGCCATCTGCGGCCTGTCGATGGGCGGCTACCACACCTTCCGCATCAGCATGCTGCAGCCCGGCACGTTCGGCTACATCGGGCTCTACTCCGCCGCCGTGCGCCTGGACCGCTCGCAGAAGAGCTTCGAGGAGCAGCTGGCCGACCATCCCGAGGCCGTGGCACAGCTCAGCGCCCTCTTCGCCGCAAAGCCACACCTCTACTGGATTGCCATCGGCAAGGACGACTTCCTCTTCCAGCAGAACGTTGCCCTGCGCCACTACCTCGACACGATGAAATATCCCTACGAATACTTCGAGAGCGAGGGCGGCCACATCTGGCGCAACTGGCGCATCTACCTCTCCATGTTCGCCCAGAGACTGTTCTGATTTTGTAACAGCTTTTCCGAGACCGTCCTCCACAGACGGCTTGTTTTGGGGCTTCCGGCACTCGGGAGCCCCAAATGCGTTATTTGCGCTCAAATCGAGTCGCGATTGACAATCAGCATGTTACAGAGCCGCTTTTCCAAACCGCATGCAAAGAAAGTACACGCACGCCATTCTCTACAGCAACAAAACGCACACTTTCGGGACAAAATCGGCACGTTCGGAAGGCGGACACGGCACGCCGGATTTTCGGAAGACCCATGCTGTGATGACCCACACAGCACGCTGTATTCGCCGACGCCCCACGCCGAGCCACCCGGAACGCCGCGCTTCGCCGCCATTCTCTGTAAAGGATTTTCCACTCTACACCCGGGCGCGTCGCATCGCGGACTGATAAAATTATTCCCGTTCTTCTTTCTAAATTCTCAAAATCTTCGTACCTTTGCACGCGGAAACATAAATAAAGGACAGATAAATGGCGACCTCGACAGACACACAATATGCTTCCCAACCTGTCAGAGAATACTGGGGTATGGTGAAAGACCTGGACAACAGCCAGAAACTGGAACTGATAGCCTTGCTGGCGGAAAGCATGAAACCCTCGGCAGGAAAGGCACACACGCCAGAAAGCGAAGGACACCAGCCAAAGCCCTACACCATGGAGGAAATCAACACCATGCTCGACGCAGCAGAGGCTGAAATGACCGCCGGTAGAGGAATACCCGACGAAGAAGTATGGCGCGAACTGGAAAAAGACCTTGCGGAGGATGATGCAGAAGAAGAAGAGGGACAACGTATCGGCTCATACATAGAGGAATATCAACACAAAGCAGTATGACAATCATCTGGCAGACCGAAGCAAGTGCATCATTCAGGCAGATAGCCCGACACATCCAAAAAAGGTTTGGCCGCAAAGCAAGACTGGATTTCACACAAAAGGTCAGGTCTGCCGAAACGCTCATGAAAAACCAACCCAACGTCGGCTCCATCGACCCCCTCTTCTCCGACCGCGCCATCATGTATCGCAGCATGATTATAAACAGCCTAAGCAAGATGGTTTATTGCGTCAAAGACGATGCCATCCACATCGTTGCCTTCTGGGACTGTCGCAGAGAACCCACAGCACAGGCCGGCAAGACAGACAGACATTAGAAACACAGAACAAACAATAACCAAAAAAACTCACAGATTATGAAAAAGTTTCTTATCGCAGCAATTGCCCTCGTGATGTGCGCCGGCAATGCAAAGGCACTCGACAACGAACCCGAAGAAGGCTTCACCTTCATGGGAATCTTCGGCATGAACGTATCGAAGCTTCAGAACCACGAGTACAACGCCAAGCCCGGCGCCACAATGGGAGCCCGCGTGGACTATGTCCTCCCCTACGCCCACGGAACCTACCTGACTGCCGGCCTCGACTGGACCATGAAGGGCGGCAAGAAGTCGTTGTCCAGAAATATAGCAGGCACCGACGTCGATGCCACAGCCAAGTACAACCTCCACTACTTCGAGATTCCCATCCGTGTCGGCTTCCGCTACAACCCCTTGGACAACCTGGGCCTCTTCGCAGAGATTGGCCCCTACTTCGCTGTCGGCGTGGGCGGCAAGCACAAGCTCAGTGTAGACTTCGACGGAGAAGCAGCCAACAAACTCGAGGACCTCGGCACATACAAGGCCTTCAAGAACTACGGCTATCCCGTCGAGACCTTCCAGCGCTGGGACGCAGGCATCGGCTTCCGCGTAGGTGCAGAGTACAACCAGCACTACAACCTGATGTTTGGCTGCGACTGGGGCCTGGCTGACATCTACCGCGACAGCTATCGCGATGACTACTATCAGGCATGGGGAATGCGCCTTCCCAAAGTAAAGAACTTCAACTTCAGCATCACGATTGGCTATCGTTTCTAAAAAGCAATGGCAAAAGAATATAACTTCCGCGAGATAGAACAGAAGTGGCACCGCCTCTGGACGCAGCGCCACACCTACAAAGTCACCGAGGACGTGAACCGTAAGAAGTTCTACGTCCTCAACATGTTCCCCTACCCCAGCGGCGCAGGACTGCACGTAGGCCACCCCCTCGGCTACATCGCCAGCGACATCTATGCACGCTACAAGCGGCTCCAGGGCTTCAACGTACTCAACCCCATGGGCTACGACGCCTACGGACTGCCAGCCGAGCAGTACGCCATCAAGACCGGACAGCACCCCGAGAAGACAACCTTCGCCAACATCGACCGCTACCGCGAGCAGCTCGACAAGATAGGCTTCTCCTTCGACTGGGACCGCGAAGTGCGCACCTGCACACCCGACTACTACCACTGGACGCAATGGGCCTTCCAGAAGATGTTCAACAGCTACTTCAACGAAGAGCTCCAGAAGGCACAGCCCATCGAACGCCTCATCGAGAAGTTCAAGCAGGAAGGCCGTTGGCCCTCCGACGAGAAGGCACAGAGCGACCTGCTGATGAACTATCGTCTGGCCTTCCTCGGCGAGACGATGGTGAACTGGTGCCCGGGGCTCGGCACCGTCCTCGCCAACGATGAAGTGGTCGAAGGCGTCAGCGTCCGCGGAGGCTACCCCGTAGAGCAGAAGAAGATGCGGCAGTGGTGCCTGCGCGTCAGCGCCTACAGCCAGCGCCTCCTCGACGGACTCGACACTATCGACTGGAGCGAGAGCATCAAGGAGACACAGCGCAACTGGATAGGCCGCAGCGAAGGAACAGAGGTAAAGATTAAAATAGTTGACGAGTTGACAAGCAAACAAGTTGACAAGCTGGTTGATGAAGGAGCTAATGGTAACTCGTCAACTAACAAACAACTCGTCAACTCGTCAACTGAGTTCACCATCTTCACCACACGCGCCGACACGATGTTCGGCGTCACCTTCTTCGTCCTCGCACCCGAAAGCGAGCTGGTCGACAAAGTCACGACGCCCGAGCAGCGTGCCGCCGTCGACGAGTACCTCCACTACGTCAAGAGCCGCACCGAGAGGGAACGCATGATAGACCACACCGTCACGGGCGTCTTCAGCGGAGCCTACGGCATCAACCCCATCACGGGCGACAAGTGTCCCATCTACATCGCCGAGTATGTCCTCGCAGGCTACGGCACAGGCGCCATCATGGCAGTGCCCGCACACGACAGCCGCGACTACGCCTTTGCCCGTCACTTCGGCCTGCCCATCATCCCGCTGGTGGAAGGTGCCGATGTCTCGGAGGAGAGCTACGACGCAAAGGAAGGCATCGTCATCAATTCGCCCAGCGCTCCGGAGAAGAGCGTCGAATACGACGGCGAACGCCTCTGCCTGAACGGCCTCACCATCAAGGAGGCAATAGCCGAGACGAAGCGCTTCGTCAAGGCACATGGCCTGGGCCGCGTCAAAGTGAACTACCGTCTGCGCGACGCCATCTTCAGTCGCCAGCGCTACTGGGGCGAGCCCTTCCCCGTCTACTACAAGCAGGGCATCCCCACCATGATACCCGAGGAGTGCCTGCCCATCGAACTGCCGCAGGTGGAGAAGTTCCTGCCGACAGAAACCGGCGAACCGCCCCTCGGCAATGCAAAAGTGTGGGCCTGGGACGAGAAGAACCGCCGTGTGGTCGATTGTTCGCTGGTCGACAACAAGACCGTCTTCCCCATCGAGCTCTACACCATGCCGGGCTTTGCAGGCTCGAGCGCCTACTACCTCCGCTACATGGACCCGCACAACGACAAGGCTCTGGTCAGCGACCGCGCCGCAAGCTACTGGCAGAACGTCGACCTCTACGTCGGCGGCTCGGAGCATGCCACGGGTCACCTCATCTACTCGCGCTTCTGGAACAAGTTCCTCTTCGACCTCGGCGTGAGCAAGAAGGACGAACCCTTCCAGAAGCTCGTCAACCAGGGCATGATACAGGGGCGCTCCAACTTCGTCTACCGCATCAAGGAGACCAACACCTTCGTCTCGCTGGGCCTCAAGGACCAGTACGACGTCACGCCCATCCATGTGGACGTCAACATTGTCAAGAACGATGTGCTCGACATCGAGGCCTTCAAGGCATGGAGCCCCGAGTACGCCACGGCCGAGTTCGTTCTCGAGGATGGCAAGTACATCTGCGGCTGGGCCATCGAGAAGATGTCGAAGTCGATGTACAACGTGGTCAACCCCGACATGATTGTCGAGAAGTTCGGTGCCGACACGCTGCGCCTGTACGAGATGTTCCTCGGCCCCGTCGAGCAGTCGAAGCCTTGGGACACCAACGGCATCGACGGCTGCCACCGCTTCCTCAAGAAGCTTTGGGCACTCTTCTGGACGAAGGACGGCGAACTCGCAGCCACCGACGGCGAGCCCTCTGCCGACAGCCTCAAGACGCTGCACAAGCTCATCAAGAAGGTGACAGCCGACATTGAGGCTTTCTCCTACAACACGAGCATCTCGGCCTTCATGGTGGCCGTGAACGAACTGACTCAACAGCGTTGCACCAGTCGCCAGGTGCTCCAGACGTTGCCCGTCCTCATCGCGCCCTTCGCACCTCACATTGCCGAAGAGCTTTGGGAGGCCCTCGGCCAGGAAGGAAGCGTCTGCGACGCCCGCTGGCCGCAGTGGGAGGAGAAGTACCTCGTGGAGACAAGCGTGAAGCTCGGCGTGCAGTTCAACGGCAAGGTGCGCTTCGACATGTTCTTCCCTGCCGATGCCACTCCCGAACAGATGATTGAGCTCGCCACCTCCGCGCCCGAGGCCGCCAAGTACCTCGAAGGCATGCAGGTGGTGAAGACCATCGCCATCCCCGGACGCATCGTCAACATTGTGCTCAAACCTCAGGCCTGACATGCAGAAGCTGAACTATCACAGGATACGGGAGTTCGTTGTGGACTTCCTGGCTATCAACATAGGAATGGCAACCTACTCGCTGGGGTGGGCTGCCTTCCTGTTGCCCTACCACATCACGACGGGCGGCATGACGGGCATGTTCGCCATCGTCTACTACGTGACGGGCTTCCCCGTGAGCTATGCCATACTGATTGCCAACAGCATCCTGCTGGCGTTTGCCCTCTGGAAGCTCGGCTGGAAATTCACCATCAAGACCTCGTATGCGGTGCTGGCACTCTCGACCTACCTGCAGCTGGGACAGGAACTGATGACGGACGACGCAGGCAACCTGATACAGGTGCTCGGCGAGGGTCAGGACTCGATGGCCTGCGTGCTGGGCGCCATACTGAACGGCTTGGGCATCGGCATCGTCTTCCTCAACGGAGGCAGCACGGGCGGATGGGACATCATTGCGGCGCTGGTGAACAAGTACCGCAACATCTCCTTCGGACGCGCCCTGCTCTTCCTCGACTTCCTGGTCATCGCATCGTGCTGGCCCATCTTCCACGACGTGAGGATGGTGGTGTTCGGCTATGTCACGCTGGTCGTCTATACCTACGCCCTGGACATGCTCATCAACAGCACCAGGCAGGACATCCAGTTCATCATCTTCACCAAGAAGCCCGACGAGATATGCCGGCGCATCATATCCGAGACCAGCCACAGCGTTACCACGTTGGACGGCGAGGGCTACTACAGCCATCAGGACATCAAGGTCCTCATCACCATTGTGCACAAACACGAAGCTGTGAAGATACTGCGCATGGTGCAGGAGACCGACCCTGGGGCCTTCGTCTCGCAAAGCCGCGCCGAGGGTGTCTATGGGAACGGCTTCAACGCCATCAAGGCTTGACTCAGGCCGAAGGAACCAATACAGAAGTAAAGAACAACAGAAAACCAATTATTAATAACCTTGAATCTCAGAACCATCATAGGCCCCTCGCCCTGGCAACTGCTGCGCGACTACCTGCAGATGCTCCTGGGCACCGTCATCTACACGATTGGATATACCATCTTCCTGCTGCCCTACAAGATTGTCAGCGGCGGCGTGTCTGGTATCTCCACCGTGATATACTACATGACGGGCTTCCCGGCCGGACACACTTACCTGCTCATCAACATCGCCCTGCTGCTGATGGCAATGCGCATCCTGGGCTGGCGCTATCTGGTACGCACGATTATCGTCACCCTGCTCATCTCTGCCAGCATCGACCTCATGCAGGTGCAGATGACCGAACTGGCCGCGGACGGCACACCGACCCTCGTGCACATCCTGGGCGAACAGAAGTTCATGGCATGCGTCATCGGCGCCTTCTTCGAGGGTCTCGGACTTGCCACCATCTTCCTGGCAGGCGGTAGCACGGGCGGCACGGACATCATCGCCAGCGCCATCAACAAATACTGGGACATCTCGCTCGGACGGCTCCTGCTCATGTGCGACATCGTCATCATTGGCTTCAGCTACCTCATCGAGCACGACATCGAAACGGTGGTGGTGGGCTATCTGGCTATGTTCATCAGCACAAACTTCATCGACTACGTCATCAACTCCGCGCGGCAGAGCGTGCAGTTCATCATCATCAGCGACCGATACGAGGAGATAGCGCACGAGGTGAACACACGGCTCGACCGCGGCGTGACCGTCCTCGACGGCGAAGGTTTCTACAGCAAGGAGAAACGGCAAGTGCTGCTCATCCTGGCAAAGAAGCACGAGAGCCGCAGCATCTTCCAGCTCATCAAGCGCCTCGACCCGCGGGCATTCGTATCGATGAGCAACGTGGAGGGCGTCTTCGGCGAGGGATTCGACACGATAAAAAGGTGAAAAGGTGAAAAGGTTAAGAAGTTAAAAGGTGAAATGATGAAACGAGAACTTGTCATGGCGACGAACAATGCCCACAAGCTGGAGGAAGTGCGGCAGATACTGGGCGAGGCCTTCTGCGTCAGAGGGCTGAGCGACATCGGCTGCACGGAAGACATTCCCGAGACGGCCGACACGCTGGAGGGCAACGCCCTGCAGAAGGCACGCTACGTGCACGAACACTACGGCGTGGACTGCTTTGCCGACGACACCGGGCTGGAGGTGGATGCCCTGGGCGGTGCGCCGGGCGTCTTCACGGCACGCTTCGGCGCCATGAACGGCTACGGCGAGAGCCACGATGCCGATGCCAACATCCGGTGCCTGCTGGACAAACTGGAGAACGCCGACAGCCGCACGGCACGCTTCCGCACCGTCATCGCCCTGATCAAGGGACAAGAGGAGAACCTCTTCGAAGGCATCGTGGAGGGCAAGATACTGCCCCGGCGGGCTGGAGAAGGCGGCTTCGGCTACGACCCCGTCTTTGCTCCCGCAGAAGCCGACGGCCTGGCCTTCGCACAGATGACTGCCGAAGCGAAGAACGCCATCAGCCATCGCGGACGCGCCACACAGAAGCTGGCGGAATACCTGATGAGGGATTAATTTGCCGCCGCACACAGACAAGGACAAACAGCAGAAGAGTGCCGAACCGAAAAACCGCACTCACATTATATACATTAACAAGTATTTTGAACTATGAACTATAGGAAGCTCCTGGCAACGCTCCTTTCCATGCTTTGCCTCACAGCCGCCGCCCAGCAGCTGGGCACCTGGCAATTGTACCTGAGTTACTACATCGCCACGAAGAACGTGACAGCGGGCAGCATGGTCTACTCACTGATGAACGGCAACCTGCTCTCCTACGACACGGAGGACGGCGAGGTGCGCACCTACGACCACCTCAACACGCTGAGCGACATAGGCATTACCCACATCGCATACAGCAAAGAGGCAGACAAGCTGATCATCGTCTACGGAAGCAGTAACATCGACCTGCTCGACAGGGACGGCAACGTGCAGAACCTGTCGGCACTGAAGGACAAACGCATCCTGGGCAAGGAGGTCGCCTACGTCAGCGTCACTGGCTCGATGGCATATCTTGCCACGGGCTTCGGCCTTGTCGAAGTGGACATGAAGGAGGGCGTCTTCCGCAACACCTACAAGCTGAACTTCAACATCTACAGCGTCGCGGCGTCGGACGAGGCCGTGTTCCTCGGCACGTCGGGCGGCATCTTCTACTGCAAGAAGTCGGACAACATGCTGGTGGAGTCGAACTGGAAGCTTCGCTTCGACTGGGGCGGCATGAGGAACATGTACTTCTACCAGGGCAAACTGATGGCGATGAACAACAGCGCACTGTTCATCCTGGACCCCTACGCCAAAGGCTACGCAATCCATATGGACGGGACCTTCACCTTCCTGAAGGAAAGCGAAGGGCGGCTGATATGGGGCAACGCCACGCAGCTCTGCTATACGACCGACATCACGGCCCAACCCACTGTCCTCTCCGTGGAAAACACCTGGACGGATGTCTCCTGTCTGGGCAGCACCTACTGGATGAGCGAGCAGGATAAGGGACTGAGGAGCTACAAGCTGAGCGAAGGAACGGTAGTGCCGACAGGCGAAGTCATTCAGCCAAGCAGCCCCATCCGCGACCTCGGCTACCGCGTGAACTGGATAGGCGACCGCCTCCTGGTGGCCGGCGGCATCAACACCGTCTCGAGTTTCTACAACCCGGCCACAGCCATGTACTACGAAAACGGACAATGGACGAACTTCACCGAGATGGAGAAGCCTGCCGAATACCCCAGGCTCAACGTCTTCAACACCACCGACCTGGTGCAGGACCCCCTCGACGACACGCATCACTTCGCCAGCCCCTTCCGCACGGGACTCTGCGAGTATCGTAACGGAAAGTTCGTCAAGGTCTACAACCACGACAACTCCCCCCTGAAGAGCGTCCTGTACCCCTCGCGCTACTACTACAACTATGTGACGTGCTCTGCCCTGAGCTACGATGCCGACGGCAACCTGTGGATGGCAAACACCATCAGGGACACCGTGATACACGTGCTCAAGCCCGACGGCAAGTGGCTCAACCTCTACTACCCGGAGATTGACGGCGTGTCGCTCATCGACCAGATTCTGCACCACAGCAGCGGCATCAAGCTCTTCTCGAGCCGACGCATCGAGATGAGAGGCGTGTTCTGCCTCGACACGAAGGGCACCGACCGCACCACCGACGACCGCACCATCCTGCACCAGAACATCGTCAACCAGGACGGCACGACCTACGAGCCGCTGGAGTTCTACTGCCTCTGCGAGGACCTGGACGGCATGGTGTGGGTAGGCACATCGGCGGGACTGTTCGTCATCGAGGACGTGACGAAAGTCTTCGACCCCAGCATGCAGTTCACACAAATCAAGATTAACCGCAACGACGGCAGCGGCCTGGCCGACTATCTGCTCAACGACGTCTCCATCTCCTGCATCACCATCGATGCCGCCAACCGCAAGTGGATAGGCACGCATACCAACGGAGCCTATCTCATCAGCGCCGACGGACAGGAGATGATCCACCACTTCACGAACGAGGACAGCCCCCTGCTGAGCGACAACGTGCAGAGCATCGCCGTCCATCCCGGCACGGGCGAGGTGGTCTTCGGCACCGACAAGGGCCTGTGCAGCTACATCAGCGATGCCACAGCCCCCGCGGAGGAACTCTCGAAGAGCAACGTCGTGGTCTTCCCCAACCCCGTCACGCCCGACTACAACGGCCCGATTGCCATCCGCGGACTGACGAGCGACTCCGAGGTAAAGATACTCTCCTCGGGCGGCCAACTCGTTTGGAACGGCACGTCGGCAGGCGGCACCTGCACCTGGAACGGATGTGCCAACAACGGCCGCAAGGTGGCAAGCGGCGTCTACCACGTCGTGGCTAACAACTCCGTCGGAGACAAAGCCATCCTGACGCGCATCGTCATCGCACACTGATTCCCTACGCCTCCACCCTCCACGTAGAGGCAACAACCATCTTCACTTACCATGAACAGAATCACACACGCCCTCCTCGTCTGTCTCCTGACCGTGCTGACGCCCCTGCCCGTGCAGGCAGCGCTCTACATCGTCGGCTCTGCCATCTCCTCAGGCTGGAGCCGTCAGCCCATGACGGAACAGACTCCGGGCATCTACACCTGGGAGGGATTCCTCGCGCACGGCGGCGAGCTGAAGTTCATGACCGACGCATCGGGCTGGGGCAGCCACTGGGGACCAGCCAAGGCCGGCACACGTCTCTCCACTGGCACACAGGCTGTTGTCCTCCACACCAGCGGCGACTACAAGTTCCGCGCCGACAACATCGGGACCTGCCGGGTGCAGGTGGACACAAACACGAAACAGATACGCATAGCCGACGGCGAGGGCCTTTTGCCCCAGGTGCGCCGGTTCCCGCCACAGCTCTACCCCGTCGGCACAGCCACAAGCACTGAACTGACCGAAACGAACGACTTCGCCCTCCGCGAGGACGCACCCGATGCCGGCACCTACGGCGGCAGGCTCCGGCTCTCGCCCGGCACGATGGCCTTGCACAGCAAATCCTACAAGAAGACCCCCTCCGTGCGCCCCATCGCACCGCTGCTTGCCACGGGAGCCACCGAGAAGCTCCCCAAACTGCGCTATCAGGTTGAGACCGACCTCTGCAGCTACGCTCCAGGCCAGACGGTGACGCTGACTATGACGTCGGCACCCCCGCAGGGAACCAGGGTCCGCTACCGACACATGGGCGACATCATCGCCGACACACTGCTTACCTCCCGCAGCTGGACGTGGACGGCTCCGCCCGAGGACTTCCGCGGATACATGGCCGAGGTCTACCGTTCCACGGAGAAGGCCGACGAAATCCTTGCCACCATCGCCATCGATGTCAGCTCCGACTGGACACGCTTCCCGCGCTACGGCTTCGTAGCCACCTTCGGAAGCGACAAGACGGCGGTCAAGACGCGCACGGAGATGAAGTGGCTCAACCGCTGCCACATCAACGGCGTACAGTTCCAGGACTGGCACTACTGCCACGACTGGCCGCTGGGCGGCACCCGACAGGATGGACTCTGGACGACCTACAAGGACGTCGCGAACAGGACCATCTACACCTCTGCCGTCCGGAACTACATACGCTCGGCCCACGACCGCGGCATGAAGAGCATCTTCTACAACCTCTGCTTCGGCGTCCTCGACGGATGGCAGGACCGCGGCGTCAAGCCCGAGTGGTTCATCTACAAGGACAAGAACCGCTCTACCATCGACCGCCACGAGCTGCCGGACTCGTGGAAGAGCGACATCCTTTTGGTCAATCCGGCCAACCCCGACTGGCTCTCCTACCTCGGGGAGCGCAACGACGACGTCTACGCCGCTCTCGACTTCGACGGATACCAGATAGACCAGCTTGGCTCGCGCGGCAACGTCTACGACTACGACGGGCAGAGCGTCGACCTGCGCGAAGGCTACGCCACGTTCATCACCTACATGAAGAACCTCCACCCCGGGAAGCGGCTCGTCATGAACGCCGTCAGCCAGTGGGGAGCGTCCCAGATTGCCGGCTCGGGGAAAGTGGACTTCCTCTACTCCGAGGTCTGGGGCAACCAGTCCGGCAACAGCCTGAAGAGCGGTGCAGGACGCTTTGCAAACATCAAGAACGTCATCGACGAGAACCGCAGCCTCAGCCCCACCCTGCGCACCGTCCTCGCCGCCTACATGAACTACACCAGCGACAACCGCAACTTCAACACGCCGGGCATCGTCATGGCCGACGCCGTGATGTTTGCCCTCGGCGGCTCACACCTCGAGCTCGGCGGCGACCACATGCTCTGCCGCGAATATTTCCCCTACGCAGGCATGAAGTGGCACAGCCAGCTGGAGGACTGGATGACGCGCTACTACGACTTCCTCACGGCCTACGAGAACCTGCTGCGCGACGACTGGACGGAGCGCACAAACGTCAAAGCGACATGCTCCGACGTGACGGTCAATACTTGGGAGCCGCAAGCCAATCAGGTGACGCTGCTCGCCAGGGAAGTGAACGGCAGGCAAGTCGTCCATTTGCTCAACTTCACGCAAGACAGTGCAGGCGCCGTTTCCGACGACGACTACCTCCTCTGCTGGCACGACAACCAGGCCACACGCCCCTGGCCCCGGCGCTTCGAGGACCTGTCCGTCCGCCTCAGCGGGCTGTCGGGCATGGGCAAGGTGCGGCGCGTATGGGTCGCCTCGCCCGACTATTGCGGCGGAGCCATGCAGGAAATCACTGACTACAAGTACGCGTCGGCCACAGGCACCGTCAGTCTGACCCTGCCCTCCCTGCAGTTCTGGACGATGATAGTCATCGAGCCCGAGACCGCCACCACCGCCGACAACGTCTGCTACGCCCCGGCCTCCGCAGACGAATCGCTCGTGCCGGGCATCCCCTCGTCGCTCGCCCGAAGCACCTCCGCCACACGCACCTGGAGCCTCCAGCTCGACGAGGGCGTCTACGGCGTCCGCGCCGACATCCCCGCCGGAACGCTCTCCCTGCAACGGGACGGCGAGGATGCCATCATCCTTCCCCTTGGGACGACCGCAGAATCCCTCTTCACTCCCGCCGGACTGCCCGCCACAAACCGCACGCGCGGTCTGCTCATCGGCAGGGACCGGAAAGTCCTAAGGAACGATTAGGACGAAAGGCCTTCACACCCAAATGTCGAAATAACGTAATAACGAAATAACGTAACAACCAAACCTAAAAAAAGAATTACTATGGAAAAAATTATCGGACTTATCGATGCTCCCTTCACGCCTTTCCACGAGAACGGCGACGTGAACCTAGAACCCATCCCCGCATACGCCAAGATGCTGCAAAAGAACGGCCTCAAAGGCGTGTTCATCAACGGCAGCAGCGGCGAAGGCTACATGCTCACCCCAGAGGAACGCATGCAGCTCGCCGAAGCCTGGATAAAGGCTGCGCCCGAGGGCTTCAAGGTCATCGTGCACGTCGGCAGCTGCTGCGTCCGCGAGAGCAGGAAGCTGGCCGAGCACGCACAGAAGATAGGCGCCTGGGGCATCGGAGCCATGGCCCCGCCATTCCCGAAAATCAGTCGCATCGAAGAGCTCGTCAAATACTGCGAGGAGATTGCCGCAGGCGCTCCAGACCTGCCCTTCTACTTCTACCACATCCCAGCCTTCAACGGCGCCTACCTGCCGATGGTGAAGTTCCTGGAGGCCGTCGACGGACGCATCCCCAACTTCGCAGGCATCAAGTACACCTTCGAGAGCCTCTACGAATACAACCAATGCCGACTCTACGGCGGCGGTAAGTTCGACATGCTCCACGGACAGGACGAGACCATCCTGCCCTGTCTGGCTATGGGCGGCGCGCAAGGCGGCATCGGCGGTACCACGAACTACAACGGCAAGAACCTCGTCGGCATCATCGAAGCCTGGAAGCGCGGCGACCTGGAGACAGCACGCCGGCTGCAGGACTACTCGCAGCTCGTCATCAACATCATCTGCCACTTCCGCGGCAACATCGTCGGCGGCAAGCGCATCATGAAGCTCATCGGCCTCGACCTCGGACCCAACCGCACACCCTTCCAGAACGTCACGCCCGAGGAGGAACAGCAGCTCCGCAGGGAACTCGACGAGATAGGCTTCTTCCAGCAATGCAACGAATTAGCCCCCCTTTAACTCCCCCATTGCCCCCCTCTAACTCCCCCAAAGGGGAGAAATAAACGCTCGACGAAGTCAACTTTTTCCCTTCAAACCGTTCAGCTATGACAAAGAGTAGATGGTTCCTATTACTGTTCTTGTTTCTCTTCCAATCCATTGAGTTCAGCGTCCGGAGTTCCCTCCCCTTTGGGGGAGGGTTAGGGAGAGGGGCTATCCGTGTGGCCTGCGTGGGCAACAGCGTGACGTTCGGTTACGGCATTGCCGACCGCGAGAGGGACAGCTACCCGTCGCAGCTGCAACGAATGCTGGGCGAGGGCTTCGACGTGCAGAACTTCGGACACTCGGGCGCTACCTTATTATATAAGGGACATCGCCCGTACATCGGTCTGCCGGAGTTTCATCAGGCGCTCCAGTTCAAGCCCGACTGGGTGGTCATCCACTTAGGCCTGAACGACACCGACCCGCGCAACTGGCCCGACTGGAAGGAGGAGTTCATCCCGAACTATCGCGCCCTGATTGATTCCTTCCGCCTGGTGAACCCCGAAGCCCGCATCCTGGTCTGCAAGATGACGCCCATCTTCCATCGCCACCCACGCTTCCAGAGCGGCACACGCGACTGGCACGCACAGATTCAGCAAGCCATCGAGCAGGTGGCACAAGGCTCCGGAGCACAGCTCATCGACCTCTACGAGCCGCTTCACTGCCATCCCGACCTCTTCCCCGATGCCCTGCACCCCAATCCCGAAGGCGCAAAGATTCTGGCAAAGACCGTCTATTCGGCACTCACGGGCGACTACGGAGGGCTGCATTTGCCTCCTGTCTATTCCACGGGAATGGTCTTGCCGCGCGACGAGCCTCTCCTGTTGGAAGGTCGTGCCAATGCACGAAGCAAAATAAGACGCGTGCTGAGCAAGGACGGCAAGGTGGTGGATGAGGGTGAGACTTTCTCGCGTGCCGATGGCTCGTGGAGTATGGAGATGTCCGAAATGAAGGCTGGCGGCCCCTATACGCTCACCATCACCGCCAAGCCTTTGAACCCCGACCATTATCGCTTCTACTATCCCGAAAAGTACCCTTATCTTCTTGACAACCTGACGAAAGCCGAGCCGCAGACGCTCACGATAGACAGCCTCTACTTTGGCGACATTTGGCTTGCCAGCGGTCAGTCGAACATGGAGCTGCACGTGGACCAATCGGGCACGCTCGACGAGGACCTTGCCGACGCCAAACGTCTTGCTGGTCGCCTACATATATATAATATGCCCGCGCGAACAAGGACGGATGCCGTGGAGTGGGACGACAGCGTGCTTGCCTACACGAATGAGCTGCGCCACATGGACATGCAGGGATGGAAGACGGCTTCGCCCGAAGTGGTCGCCAAGTTCTCTGCCGTCGCCTTCAACTTCGCCCGCGTGCTTTGCGACAGCCTGCCCGACGTTCCCATCGGCATCATCTGTAACGCCGTGGGAGGCTCGACGACGGAGTCATGGATTGACCGCACGACGTTGGAATGGGAGTTTCCCAACATCCTGCACGACTGGCGCAACGGCGACTTCGGTCAAGCTTGGGCACGAGGCCGCATGACACAAAACATTGCCCACGCCCTCAACAAAGAGTCGGCTGCATACAATCCTCTCCAACGCCATCCTTACGAACCCGCCTACCTCTTCGAGGCAGCCATTGCGCCGCTCGGACATCTGCCCATCCGTGGCGTTATCTGGTACCAGGGAGAGAGCAACGCTCACAACATCGAGGTACACGAGAAGCTGTTCACGCTCCTTGAGCAATCCTGGCGCAAGTTCTATGCCCAGCGATGGAGGAGCGAGTTCCACAAGAAGCATCCGCTGCCATTCTACATCGTCCAGCTCAGCAGCCTGCCGCGACCTTCGTGGCCTGCCTTCCGCGACAGCCAGCGCCGCTTGGCCATTCACACCTCCTTTTTAGGGGACGGGGAAGGCTTGCCAGACACATGGATGGCTGTCAGCAGTGACCTCGGTGACAAGAACGACGTTCATTACCGCACGAAGCGTCCTGTAGGCGAGCGCCTGGCCCTGCTTGCGCTGAAGCACACTTACGGCCATGAGTTGGTTTGCGAAGGCCCGACCTTGCGCTTTGCTGGCCGCGGAAAAGACAACGACATCTTCCTGCATTTCGACAATGCCGACGGCCTCACCTGCACAAAGGGCTTCGAGATTGCCGCCTCCGATGGCATATTCTATCCTGCCAACATCAAGATAGAGGGCGACAAGATTCTTCTCTCATCGCCTGACGTAAAGTTTCCTGCTGCGGTCCGTTACGGCTGGAGCGGCTTCACAGATGCCGACCTTCGCAACAAGCAAGGGCTCCCTGCCTCAACCTTCTATACGAAGATAAAGTAGGTTTGCACTTTTAAGTATCTTTAATGCCATCAGCACAACATTTCGCCTTCTCGCGCGTTATATATATAAAGGTGAAAAGGTAAAAAAGTAAAAAGACATGAAGAAGCTCATCATTACCCTTCTGCTTGCCTTCGTTGCAATGGCCGGGCAAGCGAAAGTGAAGACCATCGTTTGGGTAAAGCCTGCAAAGGCTCTTAACTGTGCCGACCTCCTCGAAATAGAGAAGGTGGAACTTACAAAGCAGCAGACAAGGCTCTATGCAAGTTACAGCAATATGCCCGGACAATGGTTTCGGATAGCAAAGGAAAGCTGTTTGCAGTCGGGAGGCAAGGCGTTCCGCATCGTCGGTGCCGACAGCATCACGCTCGGCGAGAAGTGTACCTTGGGCGACGACGGCTCGCAGCGGTTCGTGCTCCTTTTCGAGCCTTTGCCCATGAAGACGAAGGAGTTTGACTTCATCGAAGGAATGGGCGACAATGCCTTCAAGGTCTTTGGAATCCATGACTCCACCTACACGATGCCTGCCGCACCTGTGCCTGCCGAATACCTTGCCGACTATGCAGAGGACGACCAGCTGGAGGACTTGAAGTACGGCGAGGAGCCTGCCGTCGTTCACTTCAAGGCGCTCAACTATCGCAAAGGCATGAACCCGAGAATAATGGCACAATACGTTGACCTGAAGAACCCTTCGGAACCCACAGACCTCAACTTCCGTATGAATGATGATGGCGAGGCAGAGATAAAGTTGCACGTCGGCTTCCCGCAGGTAGTTTGGTTCCACATGATCAACTTTCCGTGGAGTTCCAATTGCAACCTTTATCTTGCCCCTGGCAAGGAAGTGACCGTGCTTGTCGATATGCTGAAGGACGACACGTACAAGGGCAATAAGTTCGTCGGCTATAAGGGTTACTTTGCCAAGTTCGCAAGGGAGTATTATCAAATGCAGACGCAAGATGATGATATTGAGATGAAGAAAACGGCTCGTACCGTCGAGGAACTCATCCGAGACTACGATGAGTATAGTGCCAAGAACGACAAGTACATAGAAAACTTGCCATGCGAGCAGGCCGTGAAGGACTGGCTGACACAATTGACAAACAGCGGTTCCTATTCGTTCTCTTACTACGGCAATCCCATTGATTCCCTGTCCAAGCAGCCAGCTTTCACCGAGCATTTACTACAACACCATATAAGCGGCTTAAAAGGCCGAAAGGCCGTTCTCACCTTTGCGTTTACAGAAGGCAGCCGCTACTATGCTATGGACAAGGAAGCACGCGGCATCAATGCCGACCTTGCACGCTACTGCTACTACCTGCCGAAGGTACTCGACGGGCAGGAGGTGGAGAAGCCTCTGATTGAAGATGCCACTCTCTCTGCCCTTTACGATGAGGTTGCCAAGGAGTATCAGAAGACAGTTGCCGCTCAGAAGGAAGGACTGCCTGCCAATGTCCATTACCTCGACATGACCGACGTCGCTCCCGAAGACATCCTGCCTGCCATCCTCGCGGGGTACAAGGGCAAGGCTGTGCTCATCGATGTATGGGCCACTTGGTGCGGACCTTGCCGCATGGGACACAAGCTGATGGCTCCCTTGAAGGAAGAACTCAAAGGCAAGGACATCGAGTTTGTCTATATCACCTCGCCTTCGTCGCCTTATGAGGATTGGAAGAACATGATAGGCGACATCACGGGCAATCACTACTATCTCACGAAAGAGCAGTACAATCATCTTCTCGACCTGTACCATTCAGACGGCATCCCTACCTACTCTGTCTACGATGCCAATGGCAAACAGACATACACGCAGATAGGTTTTCCGGGCGTCGAAACGATTAAAGAAGAAATAGAAAAAGCATTAAATGGTAAATGACATGAAGAAGTTCTCAATCACCCTCTTGCTTGCCCTCGTTGCATTGGCAGGACAGGCACAGGTGAAGTGCCACATCGAAGGCCAGTTGAAGGACAAGACTCAGGGGACGACGGTTATCGTCTGCCCTGCCAGTGCCAACCTCCGCGCGTCCGACAACTTTGTCAAGGCGAAGGCTGATGCCGAAGGACACTTTGCCCTCGATGTCGAGGCCGACAAGATGTGCCTCTACACAGCGTTCTTAGAGGAACAATATCAGCATAGTTCGTGGAGGTATGGGAATTTCCTCGTCGAAAACAAGGCAACGGTCAAGCTGCTCTTCGACGACAATACATGGAAAGTCATAGCTGGCGGTCGCGAACAGATGCTGAAGGTCAAGATGGATGCGGAGGCAGAGAAGCTTTACCTCGGCAGGATGGAAGAGATTTCAAAGCAGGCCGAGAAGGAAATCCTTCCCATAGTGGAAGAGTTGCAAAATCAAGGCAAGAACCCGGAAGAAGACTCTTTGCTGATGGCACGAAACAAGGTGTATGAGGACGAATACAAGAAGCTATACGATGCCTACCGCGTGTGGGAAAGCGAATACTACAAGGCTCATCCCATGCTTTATGCTCTCTACGACCTGGCAAACGACATGCGCAATTATGCCAGGGACGTGGAAGGTCTCGATCATGGTAAGCAGATGAGGCGATGCCTCGACACCTATCACACGACATACGAGAACTTCCGCCCCAAAGACCCTGTGCATAATCTCATCCGCATGCATGAGGCTGCATGGAACCTAAAACCGGGCAAGCCATACATCGACTATCAGGTGCGCGGCACAGACGGCGAGCTTGTGGCCGTCTCCTCGCTGATGAAGGACAAGGTGGTGCTCGTTGACCTTTGGGCTTCGTGGTGCGGCCCGTGCCGACAGCACAGCAAGGACATGATTCCTCTCTACGAGAAGTACAAGGACAAAGGCTTCACCGTCCTCGCCATCGCAGCAGAGCGAAGTGCCGAGGACATGCAGAAGGCCGTGGAGAAAGACGGCTATCCCTGGCCCTCGTTGCTGGAGCTGAACCAGGAAAACAACATCTGGGAGAAGAATGCAGGCGGCAATTGCATGTTCCTCGTCGACCGTGACGGCACGATTCTCTCCACATCGAACGATGCCAAGGAACTGGAGCCGCTCATCTGCAAGGCACTTGGCTTGCCGGAAATGCTGACGTATGACTATAAGGCAGAAGCCGAACAGAACCGCATCGAGCCGCAAGACCCGTCAAAGCCCTTCACGGACTTCTCCGTCGTCTATCAGGGCAAGGCCACACGCCTCAGCGACTATGTGGGACGGGGGCAGTATGTGCTTGTTGATTTTTGGGCTTCCTGGTGCGAACCTTGCCTAAAGGAAACTCCCAACCTCATCGCTGCTTACGAGAAGTACAAAGACAAAGGCTTGCAGGTCCTTGGCGTTGCCGTTTCTGACAAGCCCACTCATACCGAATCCGCCATCAAGGAACTCGGCATCACCTATCCGCAAATCATCAACTCTCAAAGAGTAGCCATCGAAGCCTACAAGTTTAATGGCATTCCTTACATCCTGCTCTTCGACCCCGATGGCAACATCATCGCCCGCAACCTCCGCGGCGAAGAACTGAGAGCCAAACTTGCAGAAATCTTCGGAGAGTAACCGCCATGCGTGCTTTAGTTCTGTTTCTCAGGACTGGCATAGTCATGTAACCAACCTGGAAGAAGTCCTCGGCGGCTCATAATCCCAAATCGGTCATTAGAATTTTAGTCAGCGTGCATTTCTTTTTAGAGCAGGTTTTCGTCTTATGTAAGGGAGCAATGCGGGCATTGTGACCGCACATAAGGCGGAAAGATGCCAAGAAGAAATGTGCGAGGACTAAAATAGAAGTTCGTAGATTCATATCTTTGAGTTCTTCGTTCTAATGACCGATTTGGGATAATCCATATCCTTTCATCTGTTTCTCCAGTATGGAGGGGGTGCAGATACATGTATGTGCAAACAATTCCCCTTGTCATGTCAGTCAAGGTAATGCATCGGGGCGACTCCTTTACACGCCTATTTCTATTAATAAAGGTTAAAACCCCGCCTCTTGTAGCAGATTTTATCTTATTTTTTGTGCCTCGTTTTCTATTTCCCAATACTTTTGCAGCAGAAAACATGCACAAAGATGAAAACGAACAACAGACGCGAGACCATCCTGAGCAAGACGGAGTACGACATCATGTCCATCATCTGGGACATCAACCGCTCCGTCTCTGCCCGCGAGATTTACGAACTGCTCGACCCCAAGCCTGCCTACACGACGCTTGCGACTGAGATGCGAACACTCTACGAGAAGGGCTTCGTGGATTACTTCAAGAAGGACGGTGAGGGCAAGACGCATTATTATATAGCCAAGGTTGGCAAAGGCGAGTACGTCCGCAAGGCGATGCACGACGTGAAGAAGACCTTCTTCGGCGGCAGCCTGCGCTCCATGCTCAGCTACTTCATCCGCGAAGAGGAACTGACGGAAGAGGAACTCGTCAGCTTCCTGCACGAAATGGAAGAAGACAGAGTGAAGAATGAATACGTAGTAAGTGGTTAGAGGTTAGAGGTTAGAGAATACCTCTGGCCCCGAAATACGCATCCCAATCATTCCTCTTACCCCTAACCTCTTACCCCTAACCACAATAATAAATCACCATGTCAGCTTTCCTCATCTACGCCATCAAGTCGGCCATCCTGCTTGCCTTGCTCTTCGTGCCTGGCATCTTCCTGATGTTCCGGGAGAAGATGTTCCGTTTCAACAGGATGACGCTCCTCGCCATACTGATGCTGAGCCTCGTGTTGCCGCTCTGCAACTTCTCGGCTCTCTCGATGGACAACATGCCTGCCGTGCAAGCCATCGAACAAGGTCTGATACAGGCAGGCATTCCTGTAGAACAGACCGACTCCCTCCCTTTAAGGGAGGGCTGGGGAGGGTCTTTCCCCTGGTTCTACGTCGTCAGCCTTCTCTATGGCATCGGCGTGATGACCATCCTGTTCATCCGCCTGCGCGAAGTGCTCTCCATGGGACGCATCATCCGCCGCGGAAGCATCTGGGCGAAGGAAGAGGACGGCATCCGCATCTATTGCCACGCAGAGAACGTTGCTCCCTTCTCGTGGCTGCGGAACATCGTCATCAGCGAAGCCGACTACAAAGAGAACGGACGCGAGATCATCCTGCACGAGAAGGCTCACATCCTCTACCGCCATTCCCTGGACATCCTTCTGCTCACGCTCGTCGAGGCCGTGCAATGGTGGAACCCTTTCGTCTATCTGCTGGGCATATATCTGCGCGACGTACACGAGTACGAAGCCGACGACTATGTCCTCCGGCAAGGCATCTCCTGCCACGCCTATTCCGAATTAGTCATAAGGAAAGCTGTAGGCGCCAACAGCTACACCTTTGCTAATAATTTCAATCACAGTCTAACTAAAAAACGAATCAGTATGATGCACAAGACAAAACCCAAGGGAAGCCGACGCAGCCGCGTGCTTTACGTCCTCCCCATGATTGCATTGGCGATGAGTGCCTTTGCCACACCCGAGTTCCAAACGGCAACTGACGTAATTGAAGAAGTCGTGCCAAAGGAGATTAAGAACCA
The DNA here is from genome assembly GCA_002394305.1 of Prevotellaceae bacterium UBA4336. Taxonomy (GTDB): domain Bacteria; phylum Bacteroidota; class Bacteroidia; order Bacteroidales; family Bacteroidaceae; genus Physcousia. The sequence goes on along the minus strand of DGTM01000011.1, from coordinate 54,679 downwards.
GCCCACGAACCAGAATGTCAACTCCAAGGTTGTTCCACCTGAAAGCGAATCCAACAACGTGACCGTCATCGACATCCACATCGACAGCGAGGACAGACTCTCCTGCGGCATCAATCATGCCAAGCCGGAACCCATCTCGCCCAAGGATCTGATGAAGTTGCTCGCTAAGCACAGAGAAGAACCGACCGTCATCAACATCACTTCGGAGAAGGAGTTCGACCAGATGGAACACGTCTTAAGGGAAGCCTCACGAAAGAACAACATGCTGAGGATGAACTACGAAGTCAAGCTTAAGAGCAAGTAATGGCTTATCATCTCTCCTGCGCAAAGAAGAAAAGATAATAAGGTTTTTGAAGTTAATAAATCGGTGCACCACACAGCTCCTGCGTCGCGACGACGTAGGAGCTATTCTTGTTGCGATGCCAGTACCACCACGGGCATGTTTTTAGGTCATCAATTCGTCCCTTTAGCTCAGCAGAAACGGCTTCTGCTCGGAAAAACTCGAATAAATTTGGCTTTTTGTGTACTTCTTCGTAACTTTGTGCTCGCAAAGCATAACCTTACGAATCGAATGAAAAAACACATCCTACCCATCCTTCTCCTGTTTATCTCCTTTGGACATTCCTTGGCACAGAACCACATTGTCGTTACGCCGGCAGGCAAAATGGAACGTGCCGTGTCGGGCCACTTCGCAGCCATCGTCGACGGAAAGCTCACGACCTGGGGCGGCTGCAACTTCCCTGACGTGCCCTGTGCCGACGGCGGACAGAAGGTGTTCTACCCGAAGGCATACGGAGCCAGCGTCACCGTGCCGGAAGGGACGGTGTATATAGGGGGACAAAGCCCCCTCCCTATTCTCCGTCACAAGCTCCCCAATTGCTCCGCTACCAACGGGCAATTGCCCCCTTTGGGGGAGTGCCTTAATGCCGCTGAAATCAAGAGCGATAATGAGTGCCTCTTAGTGGAAATGAAGCACTCCCTCCCCCTAACGGGGGCGGGGGGTCTTGGAGCGGGGAGAGGGCTTCCACCCTTACCTAAAGGGCTCGACAACTTCGCTGCCTGCTATGGCACAGACAGAATCTTTGTGGCAGGCGGTCAGACGGACGGCATTCCCAATAGGGATGTCTATGCCCTCGACTGGCCGAACGGAAAGGAATGGGTGAAGATTGCCACGCTTCCAAGCCTCTCCCCTAACCCCTCCCCCGAGAGGGAGGGGGACTTCAACGGCCGCTTGCAACCCTGCATGGCCGTGCAGAACGCACCAGAGGGAAAGGCGCTGTATATCTTCGGAGGATGGACCCCCCAACCCCCTTTAGGGGGAGTTGTAAATACCAAAGGCCTTAAGCTTAATCTAAAGACTTTTGAGTGGCAAGAGACATCTTCCTCTACTATAAACGCCTCTCCCTACAAGGGAGAGGTCGGGAGAGGGTCTGGGTCTGTGGCCCTCGTCGGCTCCTGCTGCACGCCCTGCGGCTACAGCCACATCCTGTTCTTCGGCGGCGTGGACTATGAAATCTTCCGCGCAGCCATCAACGGACAGCAAGACAGTCTCTACCTCCGTCACGAGCCGTCGTGGTATAAGTTCCGTCAGGACGTGCTGGCCTATCACACCATCACCGACTCGTGGATGGTCATCCCGGGCGACACGGCTCTGGCCCGCGCTGGCGCTGCCCTCACACCCTTCGACGGCGGATGGCTCTACAGCGGCGGTGAGACGATGCCCGGCATCCGTTCAGACCGGATTTCGCGCATCGACATCCAGCACGAGACGCACTTCGGCTTTGCCAACTGGACGGTGCTCATCCTCTACCTTGTCGCTATGCTCGGCATGGGCATCTACTTCATGCGCAGGGAGAACGGAGCCGAGGACTTCTTCAAGGGCGGCGGCCGCATCCCCTGGTGGGCAGCAGGCATCAGCATCTACGCCACCATGCTCTCTGCCATCACCTATATGGCAATCCCCGCCAAGGCCTACGCCACCGACTGGACATACTATCCGATGCTGTGGATGATTCCCGTCGTGGGTTTCCCCGTCATCTGGTACTACCTGCCCTACTTCCGCCGCCTCAAGGCAGCGTCGGCCTACGCCATCCTCGAGGAACGCTTCAATCTTGCCACGCGCATGATGGCCTCCACGCTGTTCTGCATCTTCATGGTGGCGCGTATGGCGCTGGTCATGTACCTGCCGTCGCTCGCGCTGACCGCCGTAACGAGCATCGACATCTATCTCTGCATCGTGCTCATGGGCTTGGTTACCATTATATATTGCACGATGGGCGGTGTGGAAGCCGTCATCTGGGGCGACGTCGTGCAGGGCTGCATCCTCGTGGGCGGAGCCATCTTCGCTGCCGTCTATCTCTGGGCAGACACCGAAGGCGGCTTCGCGGGAGCCTGGCAGCTGGCGGTGGATAACGACAAGATGCGGATGTTCGTCTGGAGCCTCGATTACAGGCGCGTCACCTTCTGGGTCGCCATCATCGGAGGCGGAATAGCCAACAACCTCATCTCTTACACTTCGGACCAGACCGTCATACAGCGCTACATGACCACGAAGGACGAGAAGAGCGCCGGCCGCAGCATCCTGGTGAACGGCTTCATGAGCGTCTTCATCAGCGTCGCCTTCTACTTCATCGGCACGGGCCTCTATACGTTCTACAAGACGCACCCCGAGAGCCTGGACATCACCATGCAGCAGGGCGACGCCATCTTCCCCTACTTCATGATGAGCCAGATGCCCGCGGGACTGGCCGGCCTGCTCATCGCCGCCATCTTCGCCGCCACGATGAGCACGATATCGAGCAACATCAACTCCGTCTCGACGGCATTTAGCGTGGACTTCGTGCAGCGGTTCCGTCCGCACACATCAGATGCAGCCCTGCTGAAGACGGCACGCTGGACGTGTGTCGTGAGCGGACTGATTGGCCTTGGCATCGCCCTCCTGATGGCGACGTGGGACATTGCCTCGCTGCTCGACTACTTCAACACCATCCTCGGACTGCTGACGAGCGGTCTGGGCGGACTCTTCGTCATGGCCGTCTTCTTCCCCCGCATCAAGGGCAGAGCCGCCCTGACGGGTTTCATCGTCGGCGAACTCGTCGTCTTCCTCATGTACCTCTACACGGACGTCAACTTCTTCCTCTTCGGAGCCGCAGGCATTGTAGTGAGCGTGATTACAGCACTGATACTAAGCCCGGTCAGCCCCCTCCCCGCTCCCCCTTTGGGGGAGTGCCGCAAAGCCGCTGAATCTTAAGCTATGACTAAGTTCGACAGACATAAAGCCAGCTTTTGCCACTCGGACCCTGCCCTTTATCCTATCCTTAAGGAACATGCCAAGAGGATGAGGAACCAGCCGACAGAAGCAGAACGCACCCTGTGGATGTTCCTGCAACAAAGCAAGCTTGGGGAACCCTTTCGGAGGCAGTTCATCATTGCAGACAACATAGTTGACTTTGTATGCTTGCCCGCCCGATTGGTTGTCGAAGTGGATGGTGGATATCACGATGACGTGCGGCAGCAATATCATGACAAGTTAAGGACAGACGAGATAGAGAAGTTAGGCTTTCGCGTAATAAGGTTCACGAACGAAGTGGTAATGACAAATATAGACAATGTATTAGAAACAATTAAAAACAATATCTCATGAAAGAAACAATTTCACAAATCAACAATCGACAAGGCAGCAGCTTTGAGGCACTCCCCCAAAGGGGGAGCGGGGAGGGGGCCGGTTTTTTCTCTTCACTTGCCGCTCAGTATAAGAGCGAGCTGCTGGACAGGGTGATGCCCTTCTGGATGCAGAACAGCATCGACAAAGAGTTCGGCGGGTACTTCACCTGCATCGAGCGCAACGGCGAAGTGTACGACACCGACAAGTTCATTTGGCTGCAAGGCCGGGAGGTATGGATGCTCTCCAAACTATACAATACTCTCCCCATAAAGGGGGAGTTGGAGGGGGTCCGGCAGGAATGGCTCGACGCAGCCATCCAGGGCGCCGAGTTCCTGAAGAAGTACGGCCACGACGGCAACCTGAACTGGTACTTCTCTCTCGACCGCCAGGGACGTCCGCTCGTGGAGCCCTACAACATCTTCTCCTACACGTTTGCCGTCATCGCCTTCGGACAGCTCTACAAGGCAACGGGCAACAAGGAGTATGCCGACATCGCGAAGAAGACCTTCGACATCGTGCTTTCCAAGAGGAACAATCCCAAAGGCAAGTGGAGCAAGGCCGCACCCGGTGCCCGCGCCCTGAAGGACTTCGCCCTGCCCATGATACTCTGCAACGTGGCACTGGAGATTGAGGACCTGCTCGACCCGAAGTTCCTGCAGGAGACCATCGACATCTGTCTGCACGAGGTGCTCGACGTGTTCTATCGGCCCGAGCTGGGACTCATCGTGGAGCACGTCAGCAAGGACGGCGAGCTGGTGGACTGCCACGAGGGACGCCTCCTGAACCCCGGCCACGCCATCGAAGCCATGTGGTTCATCATGGACCTGGGCAAGCGTCTGGGCCGCCAGGACCTCATCGAGAAGGCCGCAGACATAGCCCTGCGCGAGGCCGAACACGGATGGGACAAGCAGTACGGCGGCATCTTCTACTTCATGGACCGCCTGGGCCGACCCTTGCAGCAACTGGAGTGGGACCAGAAACTGTGGTGGGTGCACATCGAGACGCTCATCACGATGATTAAGGGCTATGAGCTGACGGGCCGCAAGGAGTGCCTCGACTGGTTCCTGAAGGTACACGACTATGTCTGGAGCCACTTCATGGACCCCGAATACCCCGAGTGGTTCGGCTACCTGAACCGCCGCGGCGAGGTGCTGCTCACCCTGAAGGGCGGCAAGTGGAAGGGCTGCTTCCACGTCCCCCGCGGCCTGATGCAAGTCTGGCAGACCCTGGAAAGAATCGCCGCCGCGAAAGGCTGACCGACGGGCTTTGCTACCTATTTCTTAATTCATATATCTTTCGGAAGTAAAAGAGGAAGTAA
>DGTM01000011.1:0-49658 GCA_002394305.1 Prevotellaceae bacterium UBA4336 | reverse complement strand
AAAGAGGAAGTAAAAATGGAAGTAAACTCGCTGACGCTCGTGGAAGTTATGTGCTACGCACAGGACGATAGCTTTGGCATCCCCGTTGTATCGTCCAGCACGCAGTGCTTTACTTCCTGCGCTGAAAGCGCATAAATTCCTATTTAACTCCATTTTATAACTTCTGAAACTTAAATTAATTCATAAAAAGACAGAAGGCGGCAGGATTTGCCTGGGGTGCAATCCTGCCACCTTCGTGTCTCCTGTTGTCAAAAAGCCGGATGTCATTCGTCCCACATCGACCAGTCGGCTTCCTTCACCTGCGGGTCATGGGACCCGTCTTCGTCAACGCCGCCGTAGCCGATGCCATTGTCACTGCTGATCAAGCTTGAGGCAAGCATTGCACAGCACTCTGTTTCCTCCTGCTTTATTAGAGGGCATATATATGTCTTTTTCATAATTTATATTTCCTATTTGTGAGTTGTGAACTATTTTACAATTTTCCTTCCGTTCTCTATAACAACGCCCTTGTAGCTCTTGCCTACGCGCTGACCTGCAAGATTGTATGCCGGACTTGACAAGTCTTCCTCCACTCTCAAATTCGGCAGTCCGTCCTCCACATCAGGCCGCACCCACAGTTTTACGTTACTTGAGTTCTTTACATCCGTCAGAACATCCAGGAATTCAAAGTAGGCACGGAAAGCCTTCATCTTTGTCTGTCCTTTGGAATACCAGAACTTATTGTCAGAGAGGAAGAGCGTGAACTCGTCAAGCGCCGTCCCTGCATGATAAGTTCCATAGAAGCCGCTATACACGACTCGTCGCGAACCTGTCTTCCCATTGTCGAACTCTATATAGGCCTCATCTTCGTCTGCAACGATATCAACATCATCCAGAGTAAACTCAGATATCGGTTGCGACACCTTAATTATATAAGGGTGGTTAGCCTCAATCGCATTTACACTTGTAAAATTGGCCCTAATACCCACACAATCGTCACCATCAAACTCAGGATCAGTCCCGTCGAAGTCTGCCAAATCCACATCTTCGCCAAAGGTCTCCTTTACCTGTGCTTCCGACATGGCAAAGGGCAGACAGATAGTGCTCCACTCGCCAGCCTTAATGGTGCGTTTCACTCGAACATCCACACCCGATGCGGCAGCAGGAACGGCAGTGGAGTTCTCATCGAGCACTACGTAGGTATCGGAAGGTTCCGTCACGGTCAGACGAAAGGTGCAGGAAGTAGTTTCGTAGGTGTCGCTATTTGTGTCGGAAACGAAGATGTTCCTCGCTTCCACCAACTGCGTGCCCACCGTCGCATTGGCATCCGCTTCGATAGTGATGGTGCATATCGTTCCATCGCTACCCGTGAAGGCGGCAGATTTGGTGCTACCCATCAACACACGGTATGCTCCGTCCGGCTGAACAGCACACTCGAAGATGTTGGTTTTTGCTGCTGACGTCCGGTTTCCGAGACTCACCAGGTACAAGCCATCTTCGTCCTGCGGGATAATGATACCTTCAGGCAGGTAAAGATCGAACTGCAGACCGCAGGCAACGACGGTGTTCTTCAGACAGACAGAAAGAGTCTGCCGTTCGCCCTGTGCCACGGTGACATCGTCGATGCTGATAGTGTTGCTGCCGTCATCGTATACGTTCACGCGTTGCAAGGATCTGACCTGCGCGGGCTTCACCGCACCATAGAGAATCAAGTTGGCGATGCCAGTTATGTCGCCCACATTTATGTTTCCGTCCATATTCACGTCGGCAGCCTTAGTTACGAAGTTGGTTGGCGTATTGCCGAGTATATAATTGGCTATTCCGGTGATGTCGCCCACGTTGACCTTCCGGTCGTTGTTCACGTCGCCAGGAGTATAGTCCGCTATGGTCAGCGTGCTCTTCACACAGTCCACTTCATAGGTGTTGCTGTTCTTGTCGCTAATCACGATGTTTCTTAGTATGACGGGGTAATCGCCCACGTTCAGGTTTTCGCTCAACTGTAGCACCACCGTAGCCACCTCGCCGCTGTTCCCGCTGAATGCGAAGCTCTTCGTAGAGCTGCATATTATACGTAGCGACCCGTCAGTCTGCAAGGCACAGTCGAATATATTAGTCTTGGCAGATGTCGTACGCTCATTGCTGAGATACACGTCGTAGAATCCCTGGCTGTCTTTGTTCACCGAAATACCTTCCGGCAGGTACAGATCGCACTGGAAACCCGTGACCTGCACTACGTTCTTCATCTGCAACGACAGGGTAGTCTGTGTGCCGACCAATCCCTCAGCTGCAGGGAAGTATACAGTGTTGTCCAACTGCGAGATGTCGGTGTCACCCACATCATGGGTGCCGGAGCGAAAGTCTATCGTGTCTGTATAGAGAACTGTGTTTGAGTTGGTATAACTTATCCCGCAGAAATAGGCAGAGTCGGGAGAGATGAAGTCTGCTGGCAGTGTGCACGTTTTGCAGTTTACCTGTTTTCCTACGTTCACGATCATGATGTCCGAGACTATCACATTGTCCCTGCCGGAGTCCCAGCTCTCATCTTTTGTATAGGAGAGGGTCAGCGTTTTTTCTCCGGAGTCAATTATTGGTGTCTGGAACTGTCCTTTCCTGCTTCCGGATGTTTCGAGGGCTAATTGTCCGTTCAGGTACACTTTGAAGTAGTCTGCATCTTCTTCGCTCGACAAGTCATACTTTATGATGAGTGATTGTCCGGATTCCGCATTGAAGGTCAGTTCCTTTGTGGTTGTCTCGCCATCGCTGATACCTGGCGACACCCATCCTTCGATGTGTGTGGTGTCTTCTACGAGGCTGTACCACTGGAACCGGGCATTATCAATGTCATCCACGTCAACAGTCATGTCCGTCCGTGTAGGCTGACGGCGAATCACCTGCTCCCATCTGGCAAAAAGTGTCCAGTTGTCCTGCACGGTATCTGTTGGATTGACCTTCTTGCCACCCCTCATCCAACCAGTAAGCGTCCAATTGTCTCTGGCTGTAGGCAGTTCTCCGACCACCTGACCGTTACTTACTGTTCGGGAAGGGAAATCCTGATTGAACATCATATCGATAAATTCTACAGTACATTCGGCAGGCGTTATGAAGGTGGACACATACTCACCCTCAATGATGGTTCCCTGATTGTTTGTGACAAGCGGCAACAGGGCTCCTTCATAGTTACGGCCGGATTTATAGGTGTCTCCCTTGCAGTTTTCGACAATGCCGGTAGCCCTGTTGTTTGACACAAGCATCCCGACCTGGCCGTTGCGGACATATGAACCTGCGCCATAACTCCGATATGAGCCCGTGGCATAGCAATTTCTCAGTGTGCCAAAGTTTCCATCTACAAAAGTTGTTGTGTAGCCATATACATAGCCGTCTTCTATCACATATTCGCAGTTTTCGATGAGCGCCCCCTCGCGCAAAACCGACACCAGATAGACGGGTGAATAGTGGGGATAGCCGTCGTGGTCATTGAATGAGGAGAGAAGTCTGAGGTCTCTGATAGTTCCGCTGACGGACGAAAACAGATGATAGGCTTTGTTGAACTTGACGCGCAAATCGTTCTGTCCGCCATCAAAGATTCCGGCAAAGTCGGCTGAGCATGAAAAATCGTTCCCGTTCAGGTCGATGTCGTTCATCATCTTAACTGTCTTTCCTGCAAATGTGTTTCCCGCATTTACTTGGTTGACGAAGTACATCAGTTGCGCACCAGTCCGGATTTGGTAGGGGTTGGACGCGGTGCCGGCGCCTGCATGGAAGTCACTGCTGACGCTGGTGCCATCCCACATGTCCTGTGAGTATGCATGTGTCACAAGCAGCCAGGCGGCAAGCAGTGCCAGCCCGTGAAAAATAGAATGTCTCATAGTCTCTTGGGTATAAAAGTTAGTTGTTCGTTATATTCTTCCAGTATGCCTCCGATGACGCATCTTCCCCCGAACCACTCTTCATCGGGGCTGTTCGGCTTGGGACCGTCAGACACACCGTATACATGGTCCCAATCCATTTGCGGCGATGCAACGGTGATGAATATGTTGTCGCTGGATTGACAGTGGTGAAGCGACAGGATGGCCCTCTCTCCCTGCGAAATGGTGAGATACTGGTCTGCTTCTATGTGGATGCTATCTCCCTTGTGCGAGAATATCCATGTGGTGTCCTGCTGTGTGGAGTAGCAGGGATGTTGGGAGTAGCCGATGGCTGTCCTGTCATTCCCGATGCCTATAACGCAGCCGCCGTACAAGTACAGCCGACCGTTGTCCGTATCGATGCTTTCGTCTGTCTCATGCTCGCTGACAGCCGCCACTATACCGTCGAAGACAGTCATCTTGCCGTTGCTGTCAATGCCATCATTGTTTATGGAGTGGCAGTATATGCGCGAGCCATTAACGACTATTCGCTTCGTCGAGCTGATACCGTCGTCATACGCGTCTGACACTATCGTGCAACAATAAGTGCGCAAGTCGCCCTTGCTCTCGATGCCCTCACCGCCTATATCATGCGTGCTGACGATGACGTTCCCGCTGAAGACTTCCACATCGTTTCCGCCTTTGATTGCTTTCGGACATCCGGTGACGTAGTCATGGACTGTGTCGCATATCATGGCAGCGCCGCTGGTCTCTACTTTTATTGTCAGTGAGTCACTGTCAAGGAATCCGTCAGTAGGACGGCCTATGATGAGTGTGTCGGAGCAGTCGATGCCTTTTCCACCTCTTCCCGTAGCGAGCAGGTCGACGGTTCCACGCTCTATGCGCAGGCAGTGATCCACGTTTATGCATTTAGGCACATAATAGTCCGAGTCTTTTGGTGACGTCATGTATATTTCGCCGTTACCGTGAGTCTCCAGTTTAAGAGTACCTCCTGTTACGGTCATGTCGTCGTCGACCGATATACAGCGACCGCCGCTGCCAAAATGTTGCATGCTTATGTTTCCGCCGGACATTGTGAACAGGCTGTCGCTCTTTATCAACGTGCAGAAGCTTTTGTCATCGGCGCTGAGTATCTTCGCTTTGCCGGAAGCTGTGGCAGTAATGCTACCACCTCTCATAGTGAAAGTCTCTTTTGTCTTAATACCTTTGGCTGCAGGCTTGGTTATGTTCAGGTTGACTGTTCCTCCTGTCATGATGAAGTTATCACAACCGATGCCGCTTTTCTCTGTATCGAGGATATTCAAATAGCCACTGCTCATGGTTATGTCCTTCTTGGTGGCTATCGCGTGTTTGTAACGTCCCAGGACAGCCAGTTCCCCCTCACCACGGATGTAGAGGGAGCCACGGGTATAGATGGCAGCATCAGCCTTATCATCCCCGAGGATGCTATAGGTCGCTGCGTCGGTAAGTGTGTTGTAGGAATGTTTTGGCAGTTCTACGAAAACCTCATGTTTGTTTGGCAAGCTGATACAACTGCCGGTCTCTGATGCAAGTAAAAGATTGTCGAGGACAAGCGTAACTGCTGTATCACTTCTTATGATTATGCGCTGGTTGGAGGCTTCACCGCTGAGCTTGCAGACTACTGGTTTCCGACGGTTTGTCCGTATCTCTGTCACCGTGGGCTGAATGACAGTGAAAATGTTCATCAGGTCAGGGTTTACAATACTTGCAACACCCGCTTCGTAATGGACGTACAATGTGTCTGAGAACCTACCATTGAACAGCATGGTATCAGCTTCTACTCGCCTCGGAGTCTCGAGGCCTTGGTAATAGACATCAAAGCTGGATGCCGGTCGTGGTTTAAGGCTGTCAATCATCTCTACAGGCCATGCCCCCATGTTACCTCCCTTGACAAAAATCACCTGCCCGGCACATACGCTATGTGTAGCATGAATGAGGAAGATGACAGCAACAGCAAATAAGCGTGACATCGGTCTGGAAAGCCAGCAAACACCCCGAAGCCGACATTATTGATTCATTCTTGATCCATGCAGATATACAAAAAAGGCGCAGGTGTTTTGCTTCTCAGCCTATCCTGGGGTCGCAGGCCTTCGCATTGCCCTCATCACACAGGATAGACAACGCTCGCAAGCCCACGCCAGCACGAACTATATAATAATGTATATAGAAACGCACCACGCAGACGCTCCGGTTGCCATCTGCCTGTTGTGATGATTTGAATTTGCGAAGTTCACGACCCACAACGACAGACGTTCGAAAACGTCTTTCTTATATATAAGACCGCCCGCTTGCCCACTCGTGGGCTAAGAGCGATGCCGCAAATTTACAGCTATTTAGGAAAACTGCAAAGGAAAACAACAAAAAAGTTGGCAAAAAACGAGAAAAAGGCATCCGCGCGGACACCTTTTTCATCTTGTTTGAATTCAGCCATCGGTTGTTATACGTTTGGCTGCACGTCACTCTATAGTCCAATGATTCTTTTTTGCCGATTCGTACAGCGCATAACCGGACCAGATCATTCCTACGATACCTATTACCATCAAAGGTACGAAAACATAATAAAGTCCCATAATCCTCTCCTATTTACAATTTTGTTTGATTACCTAAAATGTATAGAAAGAACCCTATTGCTGCGAAGCTGATGACAATCACCAAGCCTATCAAGAACAAAGCTCCCTCATTGATGCCCATATCTATAACTGCCGCCAAAACGACACCACCCAATATCAATTTGGATATGTCCAGACAATAGTCGCTAGCCTTTAGTATTGTCCGTTTCTTGATGGCACTATTGAATCTGAGTCTCTTTTTCTTTTTTTTCTTCTCGGATGGGCAACTGTCTTTTGTGCCTGAAGCGACAAACACGCAAGTTATCCACAACTGCAAATTTACGATTATTTAGGCAATCGGCAAAGGAAAACACGGAAAAAGTTAGCAAAAGCCGCAAAAACTGCCCCAAAATCATCTCCCCCGCAATATAAAAATCCCCTCGACAGGGTATAAAATCCTTCGCCGCAGGGAACAAAACTTTTTCAGAGGCACGGAAATATATTTCCAAGCCTCTGAAATATATTTCCAAGCTTTTGAAATTTATTTCCAAGGCTTGGAAATAGTTTTTATCCGAGCCGCGAAGAAGTTGTGGACGCGAAGCACGGAAGTTGTGTCCGCGAGGGAAGGAAGTTGTTCGCGCGTACATATATAAAATAATCGCGCGCGAGGAGGCGTTCTTCGTTCGAAATTTCGTACCTTTGCGGAGGCAACGCCGTGCGGCACGGCGCTCCGTCTTTTTCAAATGAAAACAGAAAAAAACGATGCTCGGCGTGACATTTCGCCCTTTTGCGTCTATATAAGGTAGAAACGAAGCACGGCAAACGAAGAATGACAAACGGCGACAACATCATCATAGCGAGCATACGCGGCGGCGAGACGAAGGCGTTCGGCCAGCTCGTGAAGCGTTACGGCCCATCGCTCATGGTGTTCGTCGGACGTATCGTGGGGGTGCAGGAGGACGCGGAGGACGTGGTGCAGAACACTTTCGTCGCGGCCTTCCAGCACCTGAAGGACTTCGACCCGCAGCGGGCATCGCTGCCGACTTGGCTCCAACGCATTGCCTATCACGAGGCGCTCTACCATCTGCGGAAGCACAGACGACAGGTCGAGCTGCCGCTTAACATAAGTGACGACATCCCGGACGACTTGCCGGAGGACACCACGGCGCAGCAACTGGACGAAGCCATACAGCAGCTCTCGCCGGAAGAGCAAACACTTCTGCAACTCTTCTACTACGACGGGCGCTCGCTAAAAGAGATTGCCTACATCACAGACAAGGCGGGCCAGGCCACGGCTCGCGAGGTGTCGCGCCTCAGCAGCCAGCTTTTCCGCATCCGACAAAGACTCAGAATCATCTTAACACACATACGAAACCATGAATAACGACAACCGCCTGAGCGAAGCGAAGAACCTTTTCCGCCAAGCCCTGCAGCGGCAGAACGACCGCGCAGCAGGCTTCAAGATGCCCGACGACATGGAGCAGAGGGTGATGAAAAGCCTCCAGACCCTCTCTGACTCCCCCTTAAAGGGGGAGAAAGATCCTCCCCGACCCTCCCTTAAAGGGAGGGAGTCCTCCCTCTTTAAGGGGGAGTCAGAGAGGGTCTGGGGCTTTCTTGCCATCGCAGCCAGCGTGCTACTGCTCATCATATTTAATATAGAGAAGCCTCAGCCCGAGCAACAGCATCGAGTCATTGCAGAGGTAGTGACGGAGCCGCAGGACAGCGCAGAGGAGAAGATGGCAGGCAACACGGAGAAACACAACGTGCCGCGACAGGGAACACAGCGTGCCGTGACAGGGGACACGGCGTGCCGTGACGGAGGACACAGCGTGCCGTGTCCTGAGAAGCCCCTGCTGGCGAGAAGAAACAAACCCGCCGTCCGGGAGGAAATAACAGCAGAGCCGCCTGCCGAGGAAGCCGTTCCCATGGAGACACCAGCCGAAGAACCGTTCCCGGAGGATAGGCTGCTCGACACGAACAACCCTTATCTCATTGCTGCTGCTCAATTGCAGGACGTCCGTGCGCGCGGCGAACGTCTCGACCGAGAGGTGGCGATGTTAATGAACCGTCAATAAAACCATCACGTCATGAAAAGACTATCAGCACTCGTATTACTGGCTGCATCCGCCGCAGCCGCATTCTGCCAGGAACCGAACAAGCAGCTTCAGGGGCTGGAGGAATACCTCAGACAGCAGGGCTTCAGCTCCTATCGCGAACAAAGCTCCACATGGGGCAGGGGCATCACGCACAAGCTGGGCGCCGGCTTCCACTTCTACATCACCGACAATCCGCCTATGCACGAGAGCATGAGCCAGGAGCAAAGAGAGAAGGCCGTTCATGTGAATGACAGCCTCAACGCCCAGCGCCGCAGAATCATGGCCTGTGGTCTCGACTCCATCCGCCGCACCTTCGCCCTCCTCGGAGCGGAAGCAGCGGAAAGTCACCTCTACGAATACCATCAGTTCGGCACGGACACCATCCGGTACTCGCTGGTGTTTCCGCAGGAGATGGAAGAGGTCATGCCCGACTCCTTCAGCTTCAGAGACCCCGAGATAGCAAACTTCTATTACCACAGATACAAGGACACGAAGGGCGACGGCGGCATCGTGGAGTCGGCCACCCTCAGTCATCTCATCACCGTGCCCAGCGGCATACGGAGAGGCGACATGAAGGCCTTCGACATCACGGCTTTCGAGGCACTGATTCTGCCTGAGCTGAAACCCCTGATGAAGAAGAAGGGCGCGAAGGTTTATCCCGTACATTGGCAGCACGACGCGGGCTTCGACGACGAAGTGGGCAAAGGCCTTATGTACAAGACTACATCGTGGTCTTCGCCAGAGTCAGAAGAAAATCTGCACACAGGCCTGACGACCGGCTCGCACTACTTCATCCCCATCAAACATGAGGCAGAAGCCACAGCCCTCTGCCAAAGGCTCTACTCATTGACACTGGATTACGTCAACAGCCATCCCGAACAGTGCTACAACTACGAATTCATGCCGCCTCACTTCCCCTACCCTGGCGAACTCTACGAAGTCGTTCGGGGAGACAACCGGATGGGCAACAACGGGTACTACCTCTGCCTCATGAAAGACAAGGAAGGCTTTCACATCCTCAGCCTCAGGGAAAAGGGCGAACGCTGGGTTCCCAAGGACTGGCAGAAGCTCGAGAGCTACATCAACGGAGAGAAGACCTACCTCAAAGGCATGGAGCCGAAGGAAGAAAAGGAGTAAAAGACAGTTTGGTATTTAGTAGTTAATAAATCGGTGCGCCAACCAGTTCCTGCGTCGCGAGATGCGGGAGCTTTATTATGGTAGCAAGCAAAATGACGTCGAGGAACGAAAAAAGTCAGACAAGGAGCGGGATATTATCCGCTTTTTGTCGTATAACAAGTAGAACGAACCCATAAGGAAGCGAGAAGTGAAGACAGACAAGCAGATAGCAGAAGCCGTGAAAAGCGGTCGGCGCGAGGGACAAGGCCTGATGGTCGGCCGCTACGGGCAGGAGGTCTTCGCCATGATTGCGAGGCAGGTACCCGACACGATGGATGCCGAGGAACTGACGCAAGACACTTTCCTGAAGGCTTTCGCTGCCATCGACAGCTACGACCCGCAGCGTGCATCACTCGGCACATGGCTCTGCCGCATCGCCTACCGCCTGACGCTCGACTTCCTGAAACGCCGTCGCCTGTTCACCGTCTCGATAGAAGACACGGAGGTCTGGCAGACGGACATCTCGGACGAGCAACTGGAGGCGGAGCTTTCCACAGGAAACGAGGAGCGCATACAGAGGCTGGAACTACTGATTGACAGCTTGCCACCCGACGAGCGCCTGCTGCTCACGCTCCATTACTTCGAGAGCCGCACCCTGGAGGAATGTTCATTCATCATGGATGCCACGCCTCATGCCCTGGCCAACCGCCTCTACCGAATACGTAAGAAACTCTACAAGCAACTCATAAGCAACTATGAAAACACCTAAAGACACTGACTTGCGCGAAGCACTCCGACGCAAATATGCCCGCGAGCCGCAGCTTCCGGCTAACTTCACAAGCAGGATGATGAGTCAAAAGAAGCGCCGCTGGCTGCTCCCTGCATCGGCTCTTGCCATCGCAGCCAGCGTGCTACTGCTCATCATATTTAATATAGAGAAGCCTCAGCCCGAGCAACAGACGCCTGTCATAGCAGAAAAGGGGATGCCGCCTGTGCCTGTTATCTCCGACGAACCTATTGAACACGCCAAACCTACCAAGCCTATTAAACCCGTCAAGGTCGCCAAAGCAGCTACGCCTAAGAAGCGACCCATCGAGGCAGAGCTTCCCGATACGCTCGGACAAGGCATCTTCGAGTCGGAGGAGAATGTGCGGATTGCCATGCAGATACTTTGCGAGTGCGAAGCCACCATTCGTCAAGAGAAGCAGCAAACGCGCAACTACATCATAGAAGCAACGTTCAATGCCTTGCCACAAGCTGAGAATGCCTTGCTTGTCACCAACGAGAACGGCGACTTCGAAGTGATAGAAGTCAGCGAACAAACTGCCATCGAAATATAAACCCTTAAACTAAATAGAAAATGAAAACTACAGCAAAACTCGTGACGTTCGTTCTGCTCGCCCTGTCACAAAGCCTCAGGGCACAGGAACAAATCATGCAAGTGCTCGACGAAATCATCAACACCAAAGGCGTGGAACACTCTGTCAACAAGTACAAACAACGGGAAGACTCGACGGAAATCCATAACTTCCGCATCGGACGACAGAACTTCAAGCTCTTCGACAAGCTGCAGAAAGCCTTCACCTCGCTCGAAAGGAATCCTCAACTGCATTCTATCTACGTCAACTTCAATCCGATAGAGCTCAGCCGCAGCCAGCCGTGGAGCATCAGAACAAGCCAAGGTCCCATCGTCATCGGGGAGCGGCCTGGGTCGAGCTATGCCGTTGCAGTCTTCGATATTCCGTACAAAGGAAATTCCCGCTCTGTCTATGCCGCTGAGTGGTGGGACACAGACGACAAGGACATACGCCAAGGCATACTCGTCCGCACATACGGTGAGAAAGCGCAATGGCGTGAAGGGAACGTGGACATGGGGGTTGCCATCAATACCGGAGAAGCGCAGGCAGACGCGACCAGCATTCCCACCGAAGGCACAGACTTGATGGAGTGGCTCAGTAAAGCTATCAACGACAGTGGGAACCTGGAGAGTACCGACTGGCTAAGCATCTTCGGACTGCTTACACAAAAGATAGAAGATGCTGCCGAAAGCGATTTGAAAACGGTGACAAAGGAGCAGTTGGTGGTGGCATCAAGCATTCTCCTCAAGCTTTGCACAGATGCTCCTCTCGGAGATGACGAGATTGAGATGTGCTGCAAACGCCTGAACTTCGTAGCAGCCAAGGTCTCTGCACATAGCATGTACGTCGGCGATACCCTCCGACTCGCGATGAAAAGGCTGAGGAAAGAGTAAGTTAGCCTCAACAAGAAGACCTACCTCAAAGGCATGGAACCGAAGGAAGACATGAAGTAAAAGACAGTTTGGTTTTCGTTCCGCCCAGCGTATAAGCGGAACGGAGAAGTTAATAAATCGGTGCGCCACCCAGCTCCTGCGTCGCGAGATGCGGGAGCTGTTTTTTGAACCCACATGAGACATTGCCAAAATCCTCGTGTGGATTCGGCAAAATCCTCGTGTGGATTTTGCTTAATCTACACGTTCATTCGGCGAAGTAAGCACGTTCACTTGGCAAAGTAAACACGTTTAGTTGGCGAAATAAGCACGTTCACTTGGCAAAGTAAACACGTTTAGTTGGCGAAGTAAGCACGTTTAGTTGGCGAAGCCTGCCCGTGTCATGCAGAACCTTCATCCGTGCCGACGGAAAACCACCCACAAGTAAACAGCAACCCACACGTTGGTAAACGACAATTCATCCACTGGTAGTTTGCCTTTCATCAAGTAGTCGTTTTTTCATCACCCGCGAAGCACTTACAAACAGAGCGTGCCGCATCCTGGGACACGGCACGCTCTTTTATCTGGAAATCCTCTTTACTCAGTGGATGTTTTGAGATAGCTAATGAAGAAAGAAGTCGCTTGAAGCAGCGGCTGCAAATCGTTGTTGATGACTTCCGATATGATATCGACATCTATGTCGAAGTAACCATGGGCAATCCTGTTCCTTAGTCCGAACACCTGTCGCCAAGGGATTTCAGGGCGAAGAGGAAGGAGCTGTCCGTCGGTTGCCTTGTCAATCTTCCTGAAGCCCTCTGCAACAGCCATGATGGTCATGCAATTGCCGGCAAGGGCTTGAGTGCCGCTTGGCGAAAGGAGCAATTGGTTCATGTCCGCAATGCCCTTGTTCCATGTCAACAGGTTCTCGATGGCTTCCTTCACTTGGAGAAGCGTATCGAGAAGAACCTCACGCTTGTCCGAAGATATCGATTCCATACTTTTCAATCTGATTCTGGAAGAAAGGACGCATGCCCGTGTGCTTACGGATTAAGTCTACGCTTGTGCCAAGGATTGACTCCAAGTAATCGGCAGCTGCACATAGGGAGTAAGCCTTAGGCGGCATGACAACAAAGATATCGACATCACTTCCATTGTGATGTTCGTCCCTTGCCACAGAGCCAAACAGCCTCATATAAGTGATGCCGTAGTTTGTTCTTAGCTCGTCAGCATGGCTCTTAAGGATATCTATGTATTCTTGCCGAGTCTTCATGGCCTGAATCTCTTTCAGGTTTTCTTTCTCTTATTCCTTCCAATAGATGTCGGTGAACTCCTTCTTGATGTTCACTTCCTCGAGCTTGAAGTACTTGCGGAAGAGGCCCCACGTTACGTCGAGCATCTCCTCGGTGTTGAGGTTGACGTCGATGGCAAGGAGCTTGCTCGAGTAGTCCTTCGCAAAGTCGAGGCAACGGTTGTCGTAGTCGGTGAGGTCGAAGCCGTTCTCCAGCTTTGTCTTGGCATTGGCAGCGTCGGCATAGAGTCGGATGGCGGCGTTCATGACCTGGCTGTGGTCCTTGCGCGTCTTCTTTCCTGCCACGAGCTGCTTCAGACGGCTGAGCGAGCGGAACGGGTCGACGATGACCTTACCCACATCACTATCGCGACGCAGATAGAGCTGACCTTCCGTGATGTAGCCCGTGTTATCGGGCACGGCATGCGTGATGTCACCGCCAGAAAGGGTGGTCACGGCGATGATAGTGATGGAGCCACCACCAGCGCTCTCGGGGAACTGCACGGCCTTCTCGTAGATCTTTGCCAAGTCGGAATAGAGAGAACCCGGCATGGAGTCCTTCGATGGGATTTGGTCCATGCGGTTCGACACGATGGAGAGCGAGTCGGCATAGCTCGTCATGTCGGTCAGCAGGACGAGAACGGTCTCGTGCTTCTCGACAGCAAAGTACTCGGCTGCTGCCAACGCCATATCAGGAATGAGGAGTCGCTCCACGGCAGGGTCCTCGGTGGTATTGATGAAGGAGATGATGCGGTCGAGCGCACCGGCGCTGGCGAAGGTGTTGCGGAAGAAGTAGTAGTCATCGTTGGTCATACCCATGCCGCCCAGGATAATCTTGTCGGCCTTGGCACGCATGGCTACGAGAGCCATCACCTCGTTGAACGGCTGGTCGGGGTCGGCGAAGAAGGGAATCTTCTGTCCCGAGACGAGCGTATTGTTGAGGTCGATGCCGGCAATACCCGTGGCGATGAGCTCGCTGGGCTGCTTGCGGCGGACAGGATTCACCGAGGGTCCGCCAATCTCCACTTCCTTGCCTTCCACCTCAGGTCCGCCGTCGATGGGCTGACCATAAGCGTTGAAGAAGCGTCCTGCCAGCTGGTCGCTGACCTTGAGGGACGGACTCTTGCCGAGGAACACGACCTCTGCGTTGGTGGGAATGCCACCAGTGCCTTCGAACACCTGCAGCGTCACGTCGTCGCCAATTATCTTTACCACCTGAGCAAGTTTGCCGTTGATGGTTGCCAGCTCATTATAGCCTACGCCTTTCGCCTTGAGCGAACAGGTAGCCTTCGTTATCTGGCTTATCTTTGTATATACTTTCTGAAATGCTGTTGCCATAACTTATACAATCAGACCCACCCCCCTGCCCCTCCCTTGTAGGAAGGGGAGTAGATACTTATTCTATTGGTTATTTTTTATTATCATGCCTTAAAAGGTGACCTCTCCCTCCCTACAAGGGAGGGTAAGGGGAGGGTCTGTTATTTAATAAGCTCTTCTATTTGCTTCTTGTAGTCGTAGTACTGTTCGCTCTTGTATTGCGAGTAGTTCATCTGCTTGCAGAGGTTGATGAGCTTCTTGAAGTAGTCGATGACGTCGAGGAAGGTGTCGAACTTGTAGTCTTCCTTGTCGCATATCGTCGTCACGAGGTTGAGAATCTCCTCCTGTCGCTCGAGGGGCGTCACGGCATCCACCTCGTCGAAGGCATCCTGCTGCAGGATGACGTAGTCGATGACTTCCGACTTCCAGAAGACGATGTGGTAGTCGACGGGCACGCCGTCGTCGCCCAGGATGTTTATCTGCTCGGCTATCTCCTTACCGCGCTGCATGCGGGTCTTCAGGGCGAGAATCTTCGGGATCCACTCCTCGTTGATGTGCTCCTTGATGTACTCTGCGAACTCGGGGTACTCGAGGTACTTGGAGTAGGAGTCGATGGGGTTGACGGCAGGATAGCGCTTCTTGTCGGCACGGTCCTGCTCGAGGGCGTAGAAGCAGCGGGCCACCTTCTTGGTGTTCTCCGTCACGGGCTCCTTCAGGTTACCGCCTGCAGGCGACACCGTTCCGAGGAACGTGACGGAGCCAACCTCGCCATTATTAAGGATGACATAGCCGGCGCGGCCGTAGAAGTTCGAGATGAGGGCACCGAGGTCCATAGGGAAGGCATCGGGGCCGGGCAGTTCCTCCATGCGGTTCGACATCTCGCGCAGGGCCTGTGCCCAGCGGGAGGTGGAGTCGGCCATGAGCAGGACGCGCAGGCCCATCGAGCGGTAGTACTCGGCCATCGTCATGGCCGTGTAGACGGAAGCCTCGCGGGCTGCGACGGGCATGTTGGAGGTGTTGGCAATGATGATGGTGCGCTCCATGAGCTTGCGGCCTGTGTGCGGGTCGACCAGCTCGGGGAACTCGGTGAAGATTTCCACGACCTCGTTGGCACGTTCACCGCAGGCAGCGATGATGACGATGTCGGCCTCAGCCTGCTTCGAAATGGCGTGTTGCAACACGGTCTTACCCGTTCCGAAGGGGCCGGGGATGAAGCCTGTGCCGCCTTCCACGATGGGGTTGAAGGTGTCGATGGTGCGGACGCCTGTCTCGAGCAGCTTGAATGGGCGGGGCTTCTCGCGGTAGTTGGTCATGGCGAACTTCACGGGCCAGTGCTGCACCATGTCGACCTGGATGTCGTCGCCCTTCTCGTCGGTCAGGACGGCGATGGTGTCGTGAATCTTGTACTGGCCCTTCGCGGCGATGCTCTTGACGGTGGCTGTGCCCTCCATCTGGAAGGGAGCCATGATCTTGAGGGGCTGATGGTTCTCTTCCACCTTGCCGAGCCAGTCGCTGGCCTGCACTTTGTCGCCAGCCTTCACGAGGGGTTCGAAGTCCCAGAGGCGTTCGCTGTCGAGCGGCTCGGTGTATTCGCCGCGCTTGAGGAAGACGCCCTCCATCTTGTCGAGGTCGTTCTGCAGTCCGTCGTAGTTGTGGCTGAGCATACCCGGGCCGAGCTGAATCTCGAGCATGTGGCCTGTGAACTCAGCTTCGGCACCGACCTTCAGGCCGCGCGTGCTTTCGAAGACCTGCACATATACGTCTTGACCGAGAATCTTGATGACCTCTGCCATCAGTCGGTCGCCGCCAGTTGTGATGTAGCATATCTCGCCTTGTATCACAGGGCCGTCCACCTGGAGCGTGACCATGTTGGCGACAACGCCACTTACAATTCCTTTTGTCATGTCTATATTAATTCATAATTTTTAATTCATAATTCATAATTAAGCTACGCACCCAGCCTCATTCAACTTTGGCGAATGTCGTCTTGACGATGCTCGTCAGCAGCTTAATTAACTCTCGACAGTCTTTGAGCAGATTGTCTCCCTGCTCTGGGGTTAAGTATTCAGTCGCTTGCAGCAATTCTATCCAGTATTCACTCTCACTTGCCTCCTTCAGCGAGATATTCATCTTTGTTCCGAAATCCGGTCGCGTCTGTCCTCGCAATGCTTCCTTTATGTTGGCTCCGATGCTTGTGCCGCACCGTAGCAATTGTTTCGACATATCATATTCACCTTTTTCCTTAATGAGATATTTCCTGAGATTCACACAGCGGACGGCAAAAGCAAAGCTCTTCATCAGTACTGCATTAGTCTCAGCATCCCTCATAATTATGAATTGTGAATTATGAATTGTGAATTATATTGAGAACTCATCGGGGACTTTTGCCTCGCCTCTGAGGTCGTCGATGATCCGGCGGAAGGTTTCCTTGCCCAGCTCGGGGTCGAGCCTTGCCCAGCGTTGCTGCATCTGGAGCTTGCAGAGGTAGGCGAAGACGGCTTCCATGCTGAAGGGCTCGAAGAAGGTGCGTTCGTCGAGCCACGTCCACTTGAAGGCGTCTATCATCTGCTCCTTGCGGACGGGGTCGGCTTCCTCGACAATCTTCATGAGCTGTGGGATGTAGTCGAACTCCAGTCCGAGGTTGAAGTCCTTGGTCTTGTTCTCGCGTATCATCTCCTGCACTTCGCCCTCGCCCTTGATGAAGTCGCCGACGCTCCAGCCCTGGCTGCGTGCCAGCATGGCTGTGAGGATGTTGGTGATGTCGAGGTTGAGCTTGTACCAGCGGCGCATCATGCGGTTGGGGCAGGTGCGGATGGCGTAGTCGAGGAACTGGAAGGCCATCTCGTCCTCGGGGAAGTAGCCTGCCTTGTCCTTGTTGAAGGCGTATTCGCGGGCGAAGATGCTCATGAAGGCCGGGTAGCGGTGGACGTTGAAGTTGAGTTCCGTGGCGCTGGTGATGAGGTCGCGCAGCTGGTCGAGCGAGAAGTTGCCCCACTGGTCGATTTCGGCCTCGGGGTCCTTCAGGAGCTTGACCAGATTGACGCAGTCGAAATGGAGGAAGAAGTAGAAGAGCAACTTCCTGTCCTGCGGTGTGAGCACCTCCTCGCACTGCTCGCGCATGTCCTCGATGGTCATGCCGGGCGTCGTGTCCTGCAGGTCGATGTCCGGCAAGCCGGCTATCATGCAATAGTAATTGGCCATCTTATTTAATTCATAATTTTTAATTCATAATTCATAATTATTTTTTCTTCGTTCAGCGTTGGGGAGCAGACTTCTGAAGGATGCTTTCTCAAGGGTTTCAGGGCGTAGCCTTATTATGAATTATGAATTATGAATTGTGAATTGTCAGAATAACATTTCTATGAGCTGCGGACGCAGGAAGTTCTTGAAGTAGGTCTCGAACTCCTCCTTGCCAAAGTTCACCTTGTAGCTGCCGTCGGCGGGGGCGATGGTGAGCAGGGTGTCCTTGCCGTTGACCTTGCTGATGGTGACGCCCTTGTCGAGCAATGCCTTGGCCTTGGCTGCGAAGTATGCCTTGAGGCTGTCGGCCTGGCTGCTGGAGATGACGGGGGGCTCGCCCTCGCTCCACTTCTCGGCCAGGGCCACGGCGAACTGTCCCAGGAAGTCGGGGCTGGCTGTCAGCCCGGCTACGGCTTCCTTGACGACGCCGTCGGTCAGCACATTGGCTATCTCGCTCTTGAGGGCGCTCATGGCCTGACCCGTATACATCTTGAGCTCGCTGCGGGTGTTTGCAGCTGTCTCGCCAGCCTTCTTCTGAGCCTGGGCAATGATTTCCTGTGCCTGCTGGCGGGCTTCCTGCAGAATCTGTTCGGCCTGCTGACGGGCTTCGCCTACGATGCGGTCGGCCTCAGCCTGCCCTTTCTCTACACCTTCACGCAGTAGCTTTTCGGTGAGTTCCTGTATTTTTTCCATTCTCTGTGTAAGTATTTATCATTATTTGGGCACGAAGGTACGAAATCCCCGCGGAATATCAATGTTTCGCGGTAAAAAAAATGCCCTTTCTGTCAATATCTGAACAGAAAGGGGCACTAAGTGGAATATCATTCCGCCTTCGCCTCCGAAATAAGCACCGTGCTCTTCCAAAATAAGAGCTAGGGGCTTCCGGAATAAGAGCTAGGCTCTTCCAAAATAAGAGCTGGGGTCTTCCGGAATAAGAGCTAGGCTCTTCCGAAATAAGACCTAGGCTCTTCCGGGATAAGCGCACGGCGCTTCCGGGCTTACCAAATGTCTTCCGGCTTTTCGGGGCTGTCGAAGATTTCCTTCGGGCAGTACTCGAAGTAGTCGAGGTAAAGCTCGGGGCGGGTCAAGTCGGGCTGCACGGACTTGAAACGGACATAGTAGGTCTCGTTCGGGTCGAGCGTCTGGCGCACGATGATGTGGCGGCTGCAGTTGTTCTTGTCGCGGGCCACCTGGCTGTCGTGCTCATGCTTCGTGGCCTTCATCAGTCCGTGGTTGCGCAGTTTGTGGTCGATGTCGATAATCTCGTCGTCATCCTTGCCGGCATCGCTCAGGTCGCCCCACGTTGCACCTTCGCCAAAGAAGGCCTCGACGTTCTTGGTCATATCGATGGGGATGCCTGCGACGGGCAGGTTGTCGGGGTCGCTGCCAAAGTAGACCTGCACGATGCCTCGGGCGGCAGTGGCGAGCAGCTTGTAGCGGAACTCGTAGGTGTTGCGCACGGGCACGGGCGGCAGGCGGAACATGATGTCGAAGTGACCGAAAGCCTTGTCCTCGTCGCCGCTGTAGTTCGCCCAGTTGGCCTTATAGCCATTGTAGTGGATGAAGTGCGTCTCGGCATTCATTATCTTCATGTTGTCGAAGTAGTTGTACCTATTGTACAGCGAGACGAAGACGTGCTGCCACTTGCCCAACTGGCTGTCGGCACGGCGGATGCCGTTGGTAATGGCCTCGGGGAAGAGGGCAAAGAGGTCGAAGCGGATGCGCTCCCTGCCCAGGTCCTCGCGCACCTGGTCCGTGTAGGCCAGGGGAGTGGAAATGGGATAGATGCAGGCATTGACGATGTCCGAGAGGACAGCCTTCTCGCTGTTCACGTCGATGAGGACACCGCGCTTTGCCGGGTCGCAATAGCTCTCGTGCCCCGTCCCCGTTATGGCATTGTCCCTCTCGGGGAAGCTGTTGAGGTAGATACCGTTACTCTCGGCGCTCTCGTAAATCTTCAGCAGACGTCCGCCGCCGAAGACGGGATACCACTCGAAGACGGGTATCGTGTACTTGGCCGTCGTGTAGAAGAAGCCGTTCTCGTTGCAATGGTAGACAAGCTTGTTGGCCGGAATCCTCATAGGCAGGATGTGATAGACCAGCCACTGGTGCAGCATGTTCTTGGGCGAAGTGTAGTCGGTGTTGACCTGATAGCCGCCGTCGCTGATGTACATGCCATTCGAGGCAATCCACTCCTGCAGCTTCTCCACGGCGTCGTGTGCCTTCGGGTCGATGCCCTGCGACTGCCAGAAGTCGTCGGTCTCGCAGAAAAGCGTGAAGCCGTACTTGCGGTGCTCGGGAGCATAGGCGTGCGGGTCGCCCTGTATGTTTGTCATGTCGTAGCCGCCCTTGTCCATGTAGTTCTTCATGTCGAGGGCATCGCCTTCAGCCTGATAAAGGGTCTCGTAGGCCTCGTCGCGCACCTTGCTCAGCGTGTCGAGCAGGCCGCAGACCTGCAGTGCCCTGGCGAACATCAGGTAGCCTTCGCGCTGCTCGTCCAGAATGTTCTGGATGTAGCGGGCGCACGATTCGTCCTTCGGCGCAATCACCTTGTGCAACTGGTGTATCACGCCGTTGATGACGGGGATGTCGCGGTTGCGGGGGTCCATTCCACACACCTTGTCGATGAAGATGGTGTCGTTCTTGGTGATGGTTGCCGTCAGCTTATGGTCGTATATGTTGGGTAGAGGGAACTCTGCATTTTCTTTGCTTGATGCGAAAGACGTAATCTGAGCCAGCGTATAGCGCTCAGACTCCATGTCTCCGCCGTCGATGACGGTGTTCTGCACGACTACCTTGAGGACGGAGTCGCGCTTACGGTCATCGGGAAAAGCGTCCCACGAAGGTTCGCTTATCAGGCCCTCGTCCACCAAGCTCTGCAAGTATTCGTTGATGGCGTCGTTCGTGAGGGCAAAACATGTGTAGTTACCGCGTGCGGTAAGAAGTTGGTAGACAGTGGACGCGCTCCTTCCGCTCACAGGCACCTGCTTCATCAGTTCAACATACTGCGAGTACTCCTCGTGGTTCTCAAGATAGCTGACTATGGTGTATTCCGAGAACACATAGCGTGCAGACGTATCGATTTCCTCCGTGCAGGAAGATAGGATAAGTATCAGAGTAGCGAGTGAAAGGATAAACTTCCTCATTGTCGTAGATTTAATTTGTCGTTGGTTACTTTTTACCTTTGTTTGCTAAATGAAAAAAGAAAATATTCTCTTGGCCGGACACGAGGCCCGGCCAAGAGAATGATGAGAGAGTCGGTTTAGTTTTCTGCCATGAGGTTCAGGACTGTTACGAAGTCGGCGATGTCAACCTTGCCGTCACCGTTCAGGTCAGCATCAGGATCGTTGCTGCCGTCAGCCATGAAGTTGAGGACCGTCACTGCGTCGGCGATGTCGACCTTGTCGTCGCCGTTCAGGTCACCCTCAGTGCCGTTGAGAGCCTTGCCGCCCTCGGCCTTCATCTGAGCCTTCGTCATGAAGCGGAAGTTACGTGCACCCAGATAGAGCTGATTCTCCTTGTTAGCCTTGCTACTGATGCTCCAGAAGATGCTGTGGTCAGCAGCGGTACCGAACTTGAGCTGCTTAACACCCTTCGATACATTGTAGTAAACGGTGGTCCATTCAGATGCAACGGGCAGAGTGGGAATAGCCTCCTTGATGTCGGTCAGCAGGTTGGGAGTCTCGTAGCAGAAGAAGCCACCCTCGATGGCCTGCTCTGCTGTGTAGTCGAAGGCAAGGATAACCTCGTCCTCTTCCAGAGGCTCGTAGAGACCTGTCAGCTCGAGAGAAGGATTAACGCCTGTCGTCTTGATGTCGAATGCAAATGTATCCTCGGTGTAGGCGACATTGGTACCCTTGTCGTTCTTAACCTGCAGGTAGTCGGGATAAGCAGCATAGAATGCTTCCTTAGCTTCCAGGGCTGCTACTTCGTCGGCGTATGCACCAGATTCCAGGTTGTCCTTAACGTCATAGACAGCAGCTTCTGCTTTATCAGCCGTATCCCGGTTAACTCCAGCATGTTCGAACCACTTAGCATAAACCTTGTCGCTTGCATGGAAGAGGTCGAGGTAAGCGTTCTTGGTCAAGTAGATGGACTGCATGGTCTCGCTGATGGTCTTCTCGGCCTCGAATGTGGCAACGCCACTGTTCTCAGCGAGAGTAGCCTTCTGGGCTGCACCGAAGCCAGGAGCCTCGCTGTAGTCCTCAGCCTCGTAAACAGGAGCCGTGTAGAGCTCAGTCAGAGTGCTGATGCGAGCTGCATTGTACTCAGCAACCTCCTTGAGAGCTTCTGCTGCGTCAGCAATGTCCTCGCCGAGGTAGAAGAGGCGGAAGTTACCGGCACCAGTCCAGTCACCACCCTTAGTTGTGCCCTCGTTCTTCAGACCGATGGTCAGGTTGCCGTCCGTTACCTGAGCAACCAGAGTAACTTCGTAGCGGCCGTTCAGGAATGCCTGGGCAGCACCCTCGCAGCCCCAGATACCCCAACCGTAGACTTCGGTAGAGTCCTTGCTGTAGATCTTCTTGTCGGCATAATTGCCCTGGTAAGATTCGAGAGAGTCTTCCACTGCATCCTCGCGGATGACAGGAACGAAGGTAGCCACGTTGTTAGCGTAAGCCATAGCTGCGTAGTTGTAGCTCAGCAGGTCGCCGTTGGCACGGAAGCCAGCGTTGAGCTTAACCTGATAGAAGCCGTTCTTCATGCCTGTGAGCGTCTGGCTGATGTCGAACTTGGCGTTCTCGTTGCAGAACTCGGCAGCAGCCATCTTCATGTCTTCGCGGGTTGCGGAACGGTATACGTAGCCATTCCAGCCTGTGGCAATCTTGCCCAGGGTGTTGCCTTCCTCGTCCTTCACAGCCTCTTCGCTGACCTCAGAGAAGTTGCGGTTAGCAATCAGAGAGCTGATGTCCATGCCCTTGCCATAGCCGGCTGCAACAGCAGCAACCTTCAGGGACTCCAGGAACTCTGTCTCAGCGAGAATGATGGAGTCGGCCAGCACATGCTCGTCGAGGATGTTCTTGGCAGTTCCGTTGGGATAGAGCTCGGAAGCTTCCTCGTCCTCGTTCAGGTAGTTCACGAAGATGGTCTTAGCCTCGCTGTCGGCCAGGTTGTTCTCCTCGAGATAAGCCTTGGCGGCGTCAACCTGCTCCTGATAGTAAGTGTAGGCGGCAACGCTCTTGGTGATCTGCTCCTGGAGAGTCTCGATGACATAGTTGGCACGGAAGAGAGCCTCCATGTTAAGGCACTCGTCAATGTCGGTGATGGCAGCTCCATACTGGTCGAGGAGGGTCTGCTCAGCCACTACGTCGTAGTTGAACTCGTTAGCCTTGGCAATGTACTGGTCCTTGATTTCCTCGAACTCAGTCTCTGTGCCGAAGTGAATCTCGTTCATCTGGATTGCAGAGCCGGCGAAGGCCTTCGTTACGACAATCTTATAATATGTATAAGGTACGGTCGTCTCGGTGCTGAAGCCGAAGTAAGACTCTTCTGCATCTACGGGATGCAAGCGATCCTTGCCGATGTTCTCCTTAGCGTCGATGAGAACCCAGCCTTCTGCATCCTTGGTAGCAGCGCCGTCGCCTTCGAAGTTAGCGCCGTAGATGTACCATGTGCCCCAGTTACGATCCTGGTATGTACCGGTGTCGTTACCTGTGGTCAGCGTGTAGAAGAAGGGATTGACAGCGTCGGCCGTACGGAAGATGATGTAGGTGTCGCCGTTGATGTCGGCCTGACCGCCCCACTTGGTAGCGAGGACTGTGATAGGCTTGCCTTCCTCGTCGGTGCCCTCTGTATTCTTGGCGATGCCGTCGATGAGGTTGCCATAGAAGCCGTCGCCCCACTGACCAACGGTGTGACCGCCGAGCAGGATGTAGAGACCGTCGTTGGCAGCGTTGATGATGCTCTGCAGGTAAGCTGTCTCAGCGTCGATAGCGTCGTTGTCAAGAGAGAGGGTCTCCATGATGTACTCATAGGTACCACGAACATACTTGACGCCGGCACCCTCGTTCTCGGTGCTGTAGCCTTCGAACCAAGTGCTCAGGCTCTCGGAATCGAGGTTGGTGCCCTGCAGCTCGTCGTAAACAGCCAGGTAGCTGCCATACTTCTCGGCAGAAGCAGCAATTGCATCCTGCAGCTCCTTCAGGTCGTTGTAGGCCTTCATCACGTCGGGAGCGTTGGTTGCGTTCAGCAGAGTCTGATACTTCTCCTTATACTCGTTGATGTAGCCGATGTAAGCGGGTTCAGCTTCGGGATCGTAGTCCTCGAACTCAGCCACGAAGTCCTGACGGTACTCGTTCAGGTTGCCGAGGTTGTAGAATGTGAACTCGTTCATCTGGATGAGGTTGCCGCCGGAAGCCTCAACGACAATCTTGAAGTACTGGTAAGGCTCAGCACAACCGATAGAGAGGTTGATGTAGCTCTCGTACTTGTTGGTGGTCTTCAGGATGTCGGTGCCGACGTTGGTCTTCTCGTCGATGAGCACCCACTTGTCGGACTCTTCGGTAACGTCCTCGTCGCTGTCGAAGTTGGCAGCCCAAATCTTCCAAGTCTTCCAGTTACGGTCGGGATAGCTGTAGGTGTCGCCACCGGTTACGAGGCCGTAGTAGGTAGGCTTGATGGGGTCGCTGCTCTTGAAGACGAGACGCCAGGGCTTGTGGTCTGTGCTTGCGCACCACTTGGTGTTCTCCTTGTCGCCGTCGATGAGGGAGTGACCAGCCTCACCGTCGTTGAAGCCATTGGCATCAATGATGGTTTCGTATGTAGCGTAGATGGGATCGTCTACCGTCTTGACGTTAGCCAGGATGTATTCGTTGACACGCTTTGACTCGGCCAGGGCTTCTGCGCCTGTAAGCTGACGGTTAGCCTTGATGTAAGCGAAGTTACCGGCAGGATACTCGTCGTTGGGAGCCTGAGCGTCGGTCTCGCTGATCCAAACGTTCATGTAGGCTGTTGCTTCATCAGTCAGGTTGTCGTCGTTGATGTAGTTGATAGCCATGTTGCGAACAGAAATCAGTTCTGCATAGCTGCTGGCAGAAACAGCAACCTGATTCTGCAGGTCGTCGATAGCTGTATTCAGTTCGCCCAGCTTGAAGGGGTCTTCGCAGCTCTTGACATCCTCGATGGCCTGAGCAAGCTTGTCAAGCAAAGCCTTCTCTGCAAAGATGTCGGGATCGAACTCAACGCCGTCGACGATGGCATTGCGGTCGAGAGCGAGTGTGAACTCGTCGCCGAGGGCGAACTCACCCATCTGCATGTAACCGCTGCCGGACATGATGTCGTCAATCTCCACCTTGAAGTACTGGTACTTCTCAGTATTCTCCTCGGAGAGGTTGAAGATGACGGTGAACATGTTCTTGTCGGGGAGAACTTCCTCGCTGATGTTGTCCTTCTTGTCGAGCATCACCCACTTGTCGGAAGCGCGTTCGGGCTTGCCGTTGGGAGCGTCGGCAGCAGCGATGCCGTAAATCTGCCAGCTCTTCCAGTTACGGTGGTTCCAGCTTGCGTTATCGTTACCTGTCACGAGCTTGTAATAGGTGGGAGCAATAGCGCGAGAGGTCTTCACGATGAAGTATGCACCGCCAGAGGTTGCGCCAAAGTTCTTGGGGTTAAATCCATTACCCCACTTCGTGCTGATGTCGCCGTCGAAGAGCTTGTCCAGACCCTCACCGCTGCCGTCGTTGCGGTCGCCGGAGATGATGGTGTAAACGACAGGTTCGTCGGTGCCAGTCTCAACATTTGCCAGATCCTCAAGGTACTTCTGGAAGTC
The DNA here is from genome assembly GCA_002394305.1 of Prevotellaceae bacterium UBA4336. Lineage (GTDB taxonomy): Bacteria > Bacteroidota > Bacteroidia > Bacteroidales > Bacteroidaceae > Physcousia. Next base: position 24,194 of record DGTM01000011.1, on the reverse strand, counting down.
GCCGTATGTGCCGAGGCCCCATTCGCCCATCTGCAGCCAGGTGTCGCTGCCCTGAACGGATTCGAGGATTTCGATCCAGAAGTACTGGTAAGCGGTTGTGCCGTCTGCCTCGTTGAACTGGAAGTTGGCACTGGCAGTATTAGCCTGCGGCAGGGGATCGCCGTCGCGCTCGTCGATGAGCGTCCAGCCACCTTCAGCGGGATTGTCGATGCTTCCGCGCACTGCGTCGGCATCACTTTCGAAGTTACCGCCGTAGATGTTCCACTTCTTCCAGTTACGGGTAGGATACTGGCCCGTGTCACCGCCGGTGACGAGGAAGTAGAACTCGGGCACAACAGCCTTGGCTGCCTTCACCACGATCCATGCTTCTGCACGTTCGGGGTTGGAGGGGTCGAAGGAATGGCCCATCTTGGTGCCTTCCTTTGCGTCAACCAGACTGGGATAACCTTCACCGCCGGTACCGCCGGTACCAGACAGTGCTGTGAGCTTGACGTACTCAGCCCACGCGCTCTGAGAAGCCATCATCATCGCCAGGGCGATGAAGCATGACCAAAGAGTGCTTGAAGATGTAAAGTTTCTCTTCATTGTGTTTGGTTTTTAAGTTAATAAATTGGGTTACTTTAGTGATTTCTTCTTGTTCTGTTTTCTTGTTTTGCTTTGCATCTTTGTGCCTTGGCACACCGTCATGCGTACTTCCGCTTAGGGAAAAACGCACGCTTTGCGAAGGGCAAAGTTACACATTATTTATTCTTCTTCTCATATTCCTTAACAGAAAATCCACTTTTCTTAACACTTTTTAAGCGTTTCCGCCTCGTTATTGCAGGTTTGACGCATGAACTTGCAGCCCTAAGGTATGTTTTTCGGCATCTTTATATCTTCCAAGGTTTACGGTAGAGGGGTTTGATGAAACGGTCGGCCTCCTTGTCGTGGAACGTGTGACGGAGGTCGTCGTAGCTCAGCACCCGGTGTGTCCTTGCTGCGATGTTGCCGATGTGTGCATACTTGGCGCAGAAGCTTCCGTTGGTGACGGGGCAGGCCGTCTGCATGTCGCGCCGGCGGACGCAGTCGATGAAGTTCTTCGCGTGGTCCAGATGGTCGTTGTTTGTCGGCTTCACGAGGCGCGGCTCCATCCTGTCTCCCTGCGGGATGACCTCCCAGCCCTCGCGGTTGGCGACCAGTGTGCCGTTTGTTCCCTTGAACTCCAGGCCGTAGTTGCGTCCGTAGGGGCCGGACTCTATGGCTACGTTGGACCATTGGATGAGGTAGTCGGGGAACTGGTATGTGACCTGCAGGGTGTCGAACGTCTCGGCAAAGTTGTCGGGATAGGCGTAATTGCCGCCTGCGGCTGTGACGTGCTGGGGCATCCCCTGCACGTTCATGCCCCAGAGGGCCATGTCCAGGAGGTGTACGCCCCAGTCGGTGAGCAAGCCGCCTCCGTAGTCCCAGAACATGCGCCATGAGCCGTGGAAGCGTGTGGCGTTGAATGTGCGCTTCGGTGCCGGGCCGAGCCACATGTCGAAGTCGACGCCGTCGGGCACGGGGCTGTCGGCTGCCGGGTTGAGCAAGGCGGCATAGGCGAAGTTAGCCCAGACGTTGACGCGCCCGATGTGTCCCAGCTCGCCGCTGTCGATGCAGGCCTTCATGCTGTGCCAGAGCTGGGAGCTGCGCTGTTGCTGTCCGACCTGCACGACACGTCCGTAGCGCTGTGCTGCAGCCACCATTGCGTCGCACTCGGTGATGCTGTTGGCCAGGGGTTTCTCGACGTAGACGTCTTTGCCGGCTGAGCAGGCGTCGACAGCTATCTTGCAATGCCAGTGGTCCGGCGTGCCGATGACGATGATGTCCACGTCCTCGCGCTCCAGTATGCGGCGGTAGTCGCCATAGGTGGCAGGGCGTCTGCCCCAGTTCTTCTCGGCTTCTGCTGCCCGACGCTCGAGGATGCCCTGGTCGATGTCGCAGAGGGCGACGCAGGCGGTGCCGGGTTGCTGCATGAGGTCGGACAGGTCGTACCACCCCATGGACTTGCATCCCACGAGGGCGATGTTCAGGCGGTCGCTGGCAGCCGTACGTGTGTCGGCACGGAGCGAACGCGGCAGGAGCAGGCCGGCAGCCAGTACGCTGGCCGACTGAAGCAGGAAGTCTCTTCTCGTTGTCATAGTTATTGTCTTAGTTTTATGTTGTCCCTACGTCTGTCCTCAGAGGGGGCGGATCCATATATTGCGGAAGCTGATGGGCTTGCTGGGGTCGCCGTGCGACTGCAGGCGGATGGGTCCGTCGCCATGCCGGACGGTGCGCGGGAAGCCGATGTACTCGGTGGTGCCCAGTATCTCGGTGTGGTTCTGCAGGAGGATGCCGTTCTGTATGACGGTGACGAAGGGGCGGTAGAGGTACGTGCCGTCCTCCTTGAAGACAGGAGCGGTGTAAATGATGTCGTAGACGTTCCACTCGCCGGGCTTCCTCATGGCGTTGACCAGGGGCGGCGTCTGCTTGTAGATGCTGCCGGTCATGCCGTTGACGTAGGTCTCGTTGCCGTAGCAGTCGAGTATCTGCACCTCGTAGGTGTCCTGGAGGAAGACGCCGCTGTTGCCGCGGGCCTGGCTTTCGCCTTCGATATCCTTGGGCACGCACCACTCGATGTGCAGCTGGCAACTGCCGAACTTCTGCCGTGTGAGGATGTCGCCCTTCGACTTGTCGACCGTCATGACGCCGTTCTTCACGGTCCATGCTGCGTCCTTGCCGTCGGGTTGCATCCATGCCGAGAGGTCTTTGCCGTCGAAGAGGACGATGGCGTCGCTCGGGGCTGTGTTTGTCTTGATGTCGCCCGGCGTGACGACCTTAGGCTGGGGTGTCCAGTATTCGGACATTCCGGGGCGCATGGCTTCGGGCTTCGGATATTCCTTTGCCTGTTGTGCCTGTATGCCTGGGCATGCGGCGAAGGCCAGTGCCAAGGCAAGTAGTGATGGTGAAAGCTGTGTCTTCATATATCTTTGTTTTAGGGTTGTCTCTATTCCTTGCTGTGCAGGAGGCTGGCAAGGCGCACCAGGTCCTGGGCATTTACCTTTCCGTCGGCATTGAGGTCTGCGGCTTCGGGGACGAATCCCTCGGGTGCCCGGCCTACGATGCTGAGCTTCAGGGCAGCGAAGTCGAAGGCGTCCACGCGGCCGTCGCCGTTGACGTCGCCGGGCACGACGAGCTGCGGGTAGGAGAAGAAGAAGTCGTAGGGCGTGAAGTTCGTGGCGCCGAGGGTGCGGTCGCCTTCCCTGCGGTCGAGCAGGGTCCACGCCTCGTCGTCGGGCACTTCGCTCTTCGTGTTACTGCCCAGCAGCGACCATGTGACGGGGTTGCGGCCCGGGAAGGTCTGCGTGTCGGCGGCCGTGGTGAAGCGATAGCCGGAGAGGGCGACGGGCTGGCCTGCGTCTATATATATATATAATGTGTTGTCGGGCGAGAAGGCTGCGCAGTACTTCGTGGAGACGTTGTCGTCGAAGAGTTTGTCCCAGGAGTGTGTCTTGATGTACGTGCCGGTGCCTGCGTAGAACGTGAGGGGCCTGACCTCGTTGCCGTCCCTGTCGAGAAGGTCGAACTCCGAGAACTGGATGGTGCCGCCGTCCGCTATCTGCTCAATGGCGAGCTGGTAGTAGCGGTGCCCGGGCAGATGGTCGACGACGGTGACCGTGCAGGTGTCGCGCAGGGTGCTGACGTTGGGGGTGGAGATGATGATGTCCGCCCGGCCGAGGCCCACGGCCACGACGTGTCCCTGCTGGTCGACGGTGGCAACCTGCTGGTCGGTCGACGTCCACTGCAGGCGGAGGTTCTGCATGGTGAGGGGCGTGTAGCTGGCCTCGAGCTGCAGCTCTTCGCCGGGCAGGAGCATGGCGCTGTGTCGGTCCAGGGCGAGTGTCTTCAGGGCATGCGGTATGTAGAAGTCGAAGGGTTTGTAGTTGACGGCCTGGAGGGTCTGGTCGTTGCTGCGCTCGTCGATGAGCACCCATCCGGAGTCGTCGGCACTGGTCAGGCGTGTGTTGCTGCCGTAGAGTTTCCAGGAGGAGGGGTTGCGCTCGGAGAAGTTGCCGGTGTCGTTGCCGGTGTAGATGCGGTAGCCGTAGGCGTCCACCTCGCTTCCTGCGTCGAAGAAGAAGCTTGCGCTGCCCTGGAAGTTGCCGCAGTATTTGGTGTAGACGTCGCCGTCGGCGGCGCTCCTCCAGCCTTCCATGTCGTTATATCCGTCGGGTCCGGCATAGACGGTGAGGGCACCGACTTCGTCCATCGTCTCGTCCAGGAGGTCGAACTCCGAGAACTGGAGGCCTCCGCCCGTGCCGCCTTGCACCCGCGTGATGTGGAGGAGGTAGTAGCGGAACCTGACGGCGTCGTTGTTGATGTTGGTGTAGCGTCCGTCCTTCTCGTAGACCATGCCGCTGTTCTGGCGCAGGACGGGATATGGGTCGTGCTCGCGTCCGTTGTCGAGGTTCTGTCGCCAGGCCTCGCCTGCGCCGTTGGTGTTGAGCTGGTGGCAGAGGTATCCGCCATCGACCTGCGCGGCTGTCATGTTGTTGGTCTGCGTGGAGGTGTAGTCCCAGCAGTTGTCGATGGTGAGGTATCTGGTGGCGAATGCAAAGTCCTTGCCTTCCACGCCGCCGGTGATGGTGCCGACGTTGTAGCTGTTCGTCACGGTCATGCGTCCGGCAGAGGGTCCGATGAGGGCTGCCGCTCCGTTCTGTGCGGTGATGGCTGCCGTGTTGCTGCAGTTGCTGACGTTGAATGTAGCCAGGATGCGGCCCGAGCCGACGAGTGCTCCGGCATTCTCTCCGGTGGCTGTGACGGTGCCGTGGTTCTCGACGCGGGAGATGGTGACGGTGCCGTTGCGGGCGTATCCGGCCAGCATGCCGACGTTGTTCGCTCCCTGGGAGCTGCAGGTCTCGTCGAAGACGATGTCCGAGAGGGAACAGAAGCCCGGGTAGGCGACGAGCCCGACGGCGTCCGTGCCGCTGAGGTGCAGGCCGTAGACGGTGTGTCCCTGCCCGTCGATGCTGCCGGCGAAGGGCGCGGAGGCGGTGCCGATGGGCTGGAAGTCTGCGTTGTAGTCCTCCATGTAGATGTCGGCGGTGAAGACGGCCTTGGCCTTCGTCTCGCCGCTCTCGTTGACGATGCGGCTGAAGGTGCAGAGGTCAAGGCCTGAGCCTATCTGGTAGACGCCGTTCACCTGGCGCACCTTTCCGTAGGAGAGCATGGTGTCCATCCATTCGACGCGGTCGCGCACGAAGTTGCGGACGCGGTCCACCTCCGCTTCCCACGTGCCGGGGACCTCCGGGTTGAGCGAGAGCCACTGGTTGAGGTAGGGCCAGCGGAGGAAGTTGAGCTGTGCGGAGGCACGTACCTCTTCGCGCAGGGAGTCGACGTCGGCTGCCACGTCGTTCGGCTCGAAGCGTCCGGCCTTGCGCAGCTTGGCCCACATCTCCTGCATGTAGGCGAAGGCGGAGGGGTCGGAGAGGACGCGGTCGACGAACTGTGTCCAGTTGCCCGTGTCGCGCACCTTGTAGGTCCAGTCCATGCGCTGGTTGGCGGGATAGGTGGTCTGGTCGTTCTCCAGGGCGAGGTCGGCATCCCAGACGGGACCGACGTAGAAGTGGTCGTCGCCGCGCTCCTTGTAGAGGAACACCTGGCAGAGCATGTCGGTGTTGCCGTTGAACTCGCTGGTGAGGATGTGGCGGATGAAAGTCTCCATGTCGAGGACGGAGCGCATGCCCTTCTCGGGGTCGGCATAGTCGGCGCCGAAGACGACGTCCTCCATCCCGTTCCATGCGTTCTGTATGTACTGGAACTGCTTGGGCTGGATGATGTCCTCGTCGGGCTCGTGCACGGTGATGGGGTTGCCGTGCGTCGAGTAGAAGTGGTAGGGCTCACGGCCTGCGTTGTTGTCCACCTCGACGTAGTAGCCGCCGGTGATGAACTCGTCCTCCAGGTCCCACTCCGTCATCTCGGTGATGTCGATGCGGTTGGGGTCCACCGAAACAGCATCGGCCAGGGTATAGGTGCCCCAGTAGCAGCCGTTGACGATGAGGTCCACCACCTGGCTCCAGGGTGTCCACTTCATCTGGGCACGCCGCGACATGCACCAGGCCACGGGGTTGCGCATGAGCGTCTTGTCGCGATAGCTGTTGATGAGCACGTATTTCTTGCACTTGGAGGGCGACTCGTTGCTGCCGCCCTTCATCACGTGGTGGCTCTTCCCGTCGTTGTACTTCATGCGGAAGGCTTTGTTCTCGTGCGTGGCAGAGTAGTTGCCGCGGACGCGGAACAGGATGGGATACTCCTGGACCATCGTGCCGCCCTCGTAGATGAGCAGCGACTGCGACTCGAAGTCCTCGCCGCGGTTGGTGGGCAGGATGTTGTCGCGGACGTGTACGCTGAGCGTGGGCAGGTTGGTGACCTGGTAGAACCGGCTGTCGTCGCCTTCGCCTGCATGACCGTGGAACGTCAGCTCGGCTATGTTGCCATAGGAATTGGCCCCGCCCACGTAGCGGACATAGCGGAAGCCGCGGCTCACGTTGACATAGACCGTGTTGGAGACGCCGCGAGCGGGCCTCTCGCCAATGAGGTGGAGGGGCACGGCGTCCATGAAGTCGGGACTGTTGGCACCCTCGAAGAGGCTGAGCAGGGCGCGGTCGGCCCCCTGCGAGCCGGGTGCAGGCGTAAAGTCGATGCGGGTGATGACGTAGGGTTGCCCCAGGTCGAGGCCTACCCATTGCAGGTCTGGCGAGGTGGTACTGAAGTAGGTTGCAGCGTTGCCGTCGAAGGCAAGGGCCGTCTTCGAAGCCGCACCGGAGGACATCTGGGTGCCTTCCAGAGGGAGGTCCACGGCCGAATCATAGGCGTGGAGGAGAGGTGATACCATCAGCACGCAGAGCAGGCAGCAGAGCCTGCGGGTCATCTTATTTGTCATTTCGTACATTATTAAACTTCATGCCTGCGCACACATACGCGCATAAGGCGGCACAAATTTAGCACTTTTTCCCGACTTCCCCAACACTTTGACCGCATTTTTTCTTTTTCGGGGCTCACAATGACACATTTTGCACCCTCCGCCGCTACAGACACAATTCCCCCACCCCACGGACACAAATCCCACGTCGCGGGGTCACAAATCCCCCGCCCCACGGCACAAAACTTTTTCAGTGGCACGGAAATATATTTCAAAGGCACTAAAATATATTTCCAAGCCTCTGAAATATATTTCCAAGGCTTGGAAATAGTTTTTGTCCACGCGGCTGAGAATTTGCAGCTGCGCGGAGAGGAATTTGTTTGCTTGTGGAGAGGAAATTGTTTGCTTGTGGGGCGCCTACTCCTTGCTCTCGCGGTACTGCTGCGGCGAGAAGCCTGTCTGCTGGCGGAAGAAGCGGCCGAAGTGCGACTGGTTCTTGAACCCCATCAGCGAGGCAATCTGCTTGATGCTCTTGCTGCTGTCGCGAAGGGCGATTTGCGACGAGCGGACTATCTCCTCGCTGATGAGCTGGTTGGCAGTCTTGCCAGTGAGTCGCTTGCAGACGGTGGAGAAATACTTCGGCGTGATGCTGAAGAGGGCCGCATACTCATTGACGTTCAGGTAGGGGAGCGCCGGGTTGTGGAGGTGCTGCATGAACTTGCGCAGGATGTTCTCGCTGGAGCTGTAGGTCTGGTGCATCACCTCCTCGCCGTCGAACTTGCGCAGGTCGCGCAGGTCGTAGGCCATCGAGGCGAAGAGCAGACGCAGGCTGAGGTCCTTGTGCGGCGTGTCGGGACTGGAAAGACGGTTGCGCAACAGGTCGAAATAGAGGCGGTAGCGGCGGAGGGACACCTCGTCGGCATGCAGAATCTGGTGCGACGAGGCAAACATCGAGTGCGTCCACTCCATGCGGACCATCTGCGAGAGCTGCGCCACATAGTCGGGCGAGAGGAACAGCACCAGGGCGTTGAAGTCCAGGCTCATCATGCTCCGCTCGAAGATGTTGCGGGGCTTGCAGGTGATGACGTCGCCCTCCTGGAGCTGGTACGTCACGTTGTCGACCGACAGCTGCGCCTGTCCGCGCGTCACCACGGCGAAGAGGAAGCCCTCTATCAGCACGTCCGAGACGTTCAGGTTGCGCACCTCGTCGAAATCACAGAAGATGGCAATGTGCTCATTGCTGTGGAACTTGAGCTTGCTTTCCGCAATGGAATGGAAATCGAGTTTCTCCATATTACCCTTTTTTGTTCGCAAAGGTAGGACATTTTCTTCATTCTTCGTGCTCTTTTTCCCTTCTTTTTTGATGTACTTTATGCATTTTCTCAATAAAAGAACACAGAAGTGGAGAAAAAGGACAAACTTTGCACCCTTTTCATATCCGCTATGTGGAGAAAATGTTGTTACTTTGCACCGCAAAATTAAAAACACACTTATTTCAACATGAACAAACACATCATTTCCCTCGTTCTTGCAGCCGCACTGCTCACCTCCTGCGCCAAGGACAAAGGGAGCTATAAGATGGAGCCACTGAAGGTCGTCACCGAAACAGTCAGCGCAGGCCGTCAGGCTGCCACCAGGCATTACGTCGGCAAAGTGGAGGAGGAGAGCAGCACGCCCGTCAGCTTCACCGGCTCGGGCTGCGTCACGAAGGTTTACGTCGAAGAAGGGCAGTATGTGACCAAGGGACAACCCATCGCCGAGATGGACCCCACACAGTGCATCAACGCCCTGGAAGCAGCCAAGGCCATGCTCACACAGGCCGAGGACGCGCAGGAGCGCATGAAGGTGCTCTACGAGTCGAAGTCCATCTCCGAAATCGACTGGGTGAACGTCAACACGAAGCTGCGCACGGCACAGTCCAGCTACCAGATGGCAGGCAAGGCGCTCGCTGACTGCCACCTGAAAGCCCCCTGCAGCGGCATCATCGGAAAGAAGCACATGGAGAGCGGCATGACGGCCCTGCCCTCGCAACCCGTCTGCACCATATTAGATATCACGCGCGTGAAGGTGAAGATTGCCGTTCCCGAGAAGGAAATTGCCCTCTTCGGCCCCGAGGCCGCAGCAGGCCAGGGCGCCACCATCACCGCAGAGGCCCTGGGCGGCAAGACCTTCCTCTCCAAACAGTTCGTGCGCAGCGTACAGGGAGAGTCCATGACGCACACCTACGACGTGCGCTTCACCCTCTCCAACCCCGACGGCCAGCTCCTGCCGGGCATGGTGGTCAGCGTAGCCCTGCCCCTCGGCGACGGGGACGGACAGCCCGCACTGACCCTGCCCCTGCGAGCCGTGCAGATGGGCAGCGACGCCCACAACTTCGTCTGGCTCAAAAAGGACGGCAAGGCACACCGCCAGCCCGTACAGACCGGACAGCTGCAGGGCGACCGCATCGTCATCGCATCGGGCCTGACGGAAGGCAACGAAGTCATCGTGGAAGGCTACCAGAAGGTGAGCGAAGGCTCTGAGGTCCGTTCATGAATGGATTAGGGAGTAGAGATTAGAAATTAGGGTTTTACAGAATAGAGACAGAGGATTGAAGATTAAGGAAAGACATGGAAAATCCGTCGAATGAAAACTTGATGCGGCACTGGTCCGCCTGGCCGCTCGTCAACCGCGGCATCACGGCACTCATCACCATCATCTTGCTCGCCTTCGGTTTCTACGGCCTCGTCATGATGCCGAAGGACGAGTTTCCGCCCTTCACCACGCGCATGGGCGTCATCGTCGCCGTCATGCCGGGCGCAACGAGCGAGGAAATCGAGGCACAAGTGGCGCGTCCGCTGGAAAGATACATATTTACATATAAGGAAGTCAACCGTGCGAAGACCACCACACAGAGCATGAACGGCATGTGCTTCATGAAGGTCAACTTCGATGCACGCCTGACGAACCTGCAGCCCGTGTGGAACAAGATGAAGCACGGCGTGAACGAATTCAAGAGCCAACTGCCGAAGGGCGTGGCCGCCGTCATCGTGAAGGACGACTTCGGCAACGCCTCCGCCCTGCTCATCACCCTGGAGAGCAACCAACGCTCCTACCGCGAACTGCAGGACTACAGCGACGAGCTGGCCGACCGCCTGCGGCAGGTAAAGAGCGTCTCGGGCGTCCGCCAGTACGGCGAGAAGAAGGACCAGATAAGCATCTACGTGGACCGCGAACGCCTGGCAGCCTACGGCATCGGGCAGGCAGCGCTCCTCTCCGTCCTCTCCAACGAAGGCATCACCACCCTGAGCGGCAGCGTCACCACCCCCTCGGCGAACATACCCCTGCACCTCGCCACTACGCGACACACGGAGCAGGAGGTCCGCGACCAGATCATCTACTCCGACGCCAGCGGACGCATCGTGCGGGTGGGCGACATAGCCGACGTGCGGCGCGAATACGACACGAGCGACAGCTACATCGAGAGCAACGGCAAACGCTGCGTGCTCCTCTCCCTGGAGATGGCCGACGGCAACAACATCGTGCACTACGGCCGCGACGTGAACAAGGTCATCCAGACCTTCCGCGAGGAATACCTGCCCGCCGACGTCGACGTGCTCCGCATCACCGACCAGCCGAAGGTCGTGGAGGACAGCGTGGCCGACTTCCTCGTCAACCTCATCGAATCGATGGCCGTCATCATCATCGTCATGATGCTGCTCTTCCCCCTGCGCAGCGCCATCGTGGCCGCCATCACCATCCCCCTCTCCACGTTCATCAGTGTGGGCATCATGTACATGCTCGGCATCCCGCTGAACATCATCACCCTGGCCTCGCTCATCGTCGTGCTGGGCATGATCGTGGACAACAGCATCGTGGTCATCGACGGCTACATGGAGTACCTCAGCGTCGGCATCAACCGCCGCGAGGCCGCCGTGATGTCCGTCAAACAGTACTTCATGCCCATGCTGCTCGCCACGGTCTGCATCTGCGCCATCTTCTTCCCCATCCTCTTCACGATGAGCGGCGAGGCAGGCGACTGCATCAAGTTCTTCCCCCCGACCATCACCATCTGCCTGCTGGTGAGCCTCGTCGTGGCAGCCTGCATCATTCCGGCCCTCAACGTGCAAATCATCACGAAGGTCAAAGAGAAGAAAGCGGACAAGCGCGACGTGACGGACTGGGTACAGGACCTCTACGAGGACATACTGGCCTGGACGTTCCGCCACCCATGGCTGACCATCGTGGGCAGCATCGTGCTCGTCGCCTCCACATCCCTCATTTTCCTGACCCTGAAGATAAGGCAGTTCCCCCTGGCCGACCGCAACCAGTTCGCCTGCGAAATCTTCTTGCCTAAGGGTGCCGGACTGGACGAGACGCGTGCCATCACCGAAGCCCTGCGCGACTCGCTCGCCAAGGATGAGCGCGTGACAAGCGTCACCACCTTCGTGGGCTGCGCTTCGCCCCGCTTCCAGCTGACCTACGAGCCGCAGATCGGCGGCAAGAACTTTGCACAGCTCATCGTGAACACCAAGAGCATAAAGACGACCTTGGAGATGCTCAACGAGTACGCTCCGCGCCTGAGCAACCATTGGCCCGGGGCATACGTGCGCTTCAAGCAGATGGACTACCTGTCCGTCCCCACCTACGAGTACCGCTTCTATGGGAGCGACATCGACAGCATCGAACTGGCAGCGGAACGCCTCATGGAGCGCATGCGCCAGATGCCTGAGCTGGAATGGGTGCACACCGACTTCGACCAGCCCACGCCTGTCATGGATGTCACGCTCGACCCTGTCACGTCCTCACAGCTCGGCATATCGCGCACGGCAGCAGAGCTTCAGCTCGCCATGCAGTCGGGCAAGGTGCAGGTGGCCTCCATCTGGGAGGGTAACTACGAGGTGCCCGTTGTGCTGCGCGACAAGGAGACCGAGCACATGAAGGTGAGCGACGTGGAGAACCTCTACCTCACGCCCCTGACACAGCCCACCGGCAGCGTGCCCCTCCGGCAGGTGGCCGAAGTGACGCCGCGCTGGATTCCCGCCTGCATCATGCACCGCGGCGGCGTGCGCTGCATCACCGTCACGGCCGAGAGCAAGCGCGGCGTGCTGGCTGCCACGGTGCAGAACCGCATCAAGAGCCTCCTGGAGGAGGACTTCCCGCTGCCCCGCGGCGTACGCTACGAGATTGGCGGCGAGCCGGAGAAGAACCTGGAGACGGTGCCGGAGGTCGCCCTCGGACTGAGCATCGCGCTCGTCATCATCTTCTTCTTCCTGCTCTTCAACTTCCGACGCTTCGGCCTGACGGGCGTCTGCATGGCTTCCATCCTGCTCTCGCTGCCCGGAGCGCTGATAGGCCTGGGCATCGCCGACATCACGCTCGGCCTGACCAGTCTGTTCGGCTTCATCACCCTGATGGGCATCATCATGCGCAACGAGATACTCATCTTCGAGCATGCCGACCAGATGATACGCGAAGGTCTGTCGGTACGCGACGCGGCCTTCGATGCGGGACGCCGCCGCATGGTGCCCATCTTCCTGACGACAGCCACCACAGCCGTGGGCGTCATCCCCATGATACTGGGCGGCTCCTCCTTCTGGGTGCCTGTGGGCATCACCATCTTCGCGGGAGGCATCGGCACACTCATCCTTGTTGTCACCGTCCTGCCCGTCGTCTATTGGAAGCTGAACGACAAGAGAACCGAAAAGAACAACACGCAAGACCTATAGGACCTATAAGACCCATAAGACCTATAGGACCTATAAGTCCCATACTCCCCATAATCAGAAAACAAGATGAAATACCATATTCTATTCCTTGCCCTGACTGCCGCCCTGAGCGCTTCGGCCCAGACGCTGACCCTGGAACAATGCCAGGAGCGTGCGCGGCAGTACAACCACGAGCTGCGTGATGCAGTCCTCGAAATGGAGGCTGCCACGGAACTGAAAAAGGAAGCCTTCACCAAGTACTTCCCGCACATCAGCGCCAACGTCATGGCCTTCCGCATGTTCGACGAGATGGTGAAGGCCGACGGCACCTATCCGCAGGAGATTGCCGCACTGAGCACGCAGTTCGCTCCCCTCATCGGCACGCCGTTCAGCGTCAGTGAGTTCAACCGCGCCTACGCCGTCTCCGCCTCGCTCATACAGCCGCTCTACTATGGCGGGGAAATCGTGAACCGCAACAAGCTGGCCCGCGTGAAGCAGGACGTCACGACGCTCAAGCAGCAGCTCACGGAGAAAGACGTGGTGCAGAAGGTGACGGAGTGCTACTGGCAGCTGGCCTGTGTGCGCTACAACCTGCGCACCATCGAGGCAGCCGAGAAGCAGGTGGAGGCCGTGATGGAGCAAGTGGAGAACTTCCTGAAGGCAGGCGTCACCACGCGCAACTCCCTGCTGAAGGTACGCCTGCGCCAGCAGGAGCTCTCCAGCGCACGCCTCAAGCTGGAGAACGCCGACCATGTGCTGCGCCTGCTGCTCGCCCAGCAGATAGGCATCGAGCCCGCCGAGGCGGAGAAGGGCTTCGACATCGTCCTCGAGGACAAGCCCGTGGAGCAGCCCGTCGAGGCCGGAGCCGCCCTGAGCCAAACCCCGGACCACCGCGAGGAGCTGCAGCTGATGGGCAAGGCCGTGGAGGCCCAGAAGCTGCAGGTGAAGGTGCAGCGCAGCAACTACCTGCCGCATCTGGGTGTCGGACTGATGGGCTACCACACGGGACTCGGGGGCTTCTCGGAGAACGTCAAGACGTACCTCCACACCAACATGACGAACGGACTGGTCTTCGGCACGCTCTCCATCCCCGTCAGCGACTGGTGGGGCGGCACACATGCCCTGCGCAGGCAGAAAGTCAAGCTGCGCCAGGCACAGGCGGACTACGAGAATGCACGCCAGATGCTGCAGATTGACATCGAACGCGCCTGGACGAACCTGCAGGAGGCCTACAAACAGACGCAGATAGCTCAGGCCAGCTGCGAGGAAGCGGCCGAAAACCTGCGCATGAGCTCCGAGCAATACCGCATGAGCACCTGCACCCTGACCGACCTGCTCGATGCCGAGACACTCAACCGCCAAGCACAGGACAAGCTCTCGCAGGCCAAGGCAACCTATCAGATAGCTCTCGCCGACTACAGGCGCAAAGCGCAGTAGGCCGGCACACGGAGAAGAACTGAAGAAACAAGCGCCTCGTGCTTCCGACGGAAGAGCGGGGCGCTTTGCCATTAAGAGCCTGGGGCTTCCGAAATAAGAGCCGGGGTCTTCCAAAATAAGCGTTAGGCTCTTCCGCCGGAAGCGCACGCTGTGTAACACAAAGCGCTGCAAAGAACCGGTTAACGACGTTTTTTCTACCATATCTATAGGAAGGGAAAGAATATTTTCGTAACTTTGTGCGGAAAAACCATCAATTAGCTATATGAAAAGATTGTTGACCGCCGTGCTCTGCCTCGTCTCATTGGCAAGTCAGGCACAGACCACAGAGTTCTTCACCCCAGTCCACGCGAACGCCCTGCGACTGCCAGCCGTTCCGCTCATCACCGTCGACCCCTACTTCTGCCTCTGGAGCAAGTACGACCACCTCTACGACGGCAGCATCACCCATTGGAGCGGCAAGAAGAAGCCCCTCAACGGTGCCCTCTACGTGGACGGCAAGGCCTACCGCTTCATGGGCGAGAGCATGGAGGCCCTCCACCCCCTGGCCTCCGAGGAGGCATGGACGGGCAAGTACGTCACAAGCAAGCCCACGGGCAGCACCTGGACCACCACCGACTACGACGACAGCAGCTGGAAGAGCGGCGAAGCTCCCTGGGGCGGCGGCGACGACAGCTACAACAAGACGGTGAAGACCTCCTGGTCGGGCGGCAACGTCGACATCTACGTGCGCCGCTCCTTCGAGCTTGAAAGCATCGACCCCAAGGCCGTCTACTATGCCATGTACAAGCACGACGACGTCTTCGAACTCTACATCAACGGCACACGAATCGTCTCGACAGGCGAGACATGGGACGTCTCCGGCACGTCCGTCCGCATCGACAGCAGTCTGTTGCGCGAAGGCACCAACGTCATCGCCTGCCACTGCCACAACACCAGCGGCGGAGCATACGTCGACATGGGCTTCTACAAGAGCGTCCTGCAAGAGGCCGAGCAGAAGTCGTGCACCGTCACGGCCACCAGCACCTACTACACCATCGCATGCGGCGGCGTGGACCTCGACCTGGTATTCACCACTCCACAGGTGATGAGCGACCTCGTCCTCTTCTCCACACCCATTTCCTACATCTCCTACCAGCTGACACCCAACGACGGCCAGGAGCACGATGTACGCCTGTACCTGCAGACCAGTGCCGAGATGGCCGTACGCAACACCGACCAGAACACCGTGAACCGCCGCAAGCAGACAAGCGGCTTTGAGTACTTCTATGCCGGCAACGCCTCGCAGAACCCCTTGAACCACACGGGCGACCTCATCGACTGGGGCTACGTCTATACCTTCAACGACCGCCAGACCGGCCACTTCCTCAAGCTCGGCGAGCACGATGCCCTGCTGCGTGAGTTCGTCGAGAACGGAACCGTCACCAGCTCGCTCAACACCAAGACCTGCCCCGGCGGCACCTACTACAGCATCGTCTTCTGCGACAGCCTCGGCATCGTGACGGATGCCGGCAAACGCTCCTTCACCATGCTTGGCTACGACGACACCTACTCCATACAGTACTTCGGCTCCAACCGCAAAGGCTACTGGACCAACAACGGCAGGACCAACATCACAGCTCGCTTCGAGGACCTCTACACGAACTACAGCGACATCATGCAGCAATGCCGCCGCACGGACAAGCAAATCTACGATGACGGCTATGCCATAGGCGGTGAGAAGTATGGCGAGATACTGGCCGCAGTCTACCGGCAGGTGAACGCCGCACACAAACTCTTCAGCGACTCGAAGGGTAACCTCATGTTCATGAGCCGCGAAAACAACTCCGGCGGCTTCATCAACACGCTCGACGTCACCTACCCCTCGCAGCCACTCTACTGGATCTACTCCCCCGCATTGGCAAAAGCCATGATAACCCCCGTCTTCGAGTACAGCGCCCTGGGCAAATGGAACTACGACTTCCCCAACCACGACCTGGGCCACTACCCGCAGGCCAACGGCAACCACTACGGCAACCCCGCCGACGGCAGCGGCAGCACCATGCCCGTCGAGCAGAGCGGCAACATGCTCACCCTGGCCGCCATCATCGCCAAGCTGGACGGCGACTTCGACTATCTGCGCAAATACCTGCCGTACATGACGAAGTGGGCCAACTATCTTGTCGAGAACGGCAAAGACCCCGCCAACCAGCTCTGCACCGACGACTTCATGGGACACAGCGCACGCAACATCAACCTGGCTGCCAAAGCCATCATGGGCGTGATGAGCTACAGCGAGATATGCCGCATGCTGGGCGACGAAGAGAAAGCCGAGGAGTACAAAGCCAAAGCCGAGGACATGGCATCGTTCTGGACAAAGAATGCCTACACCTCAGCCGGCGGCATGCACTACCTGCTCAACTTCGGCGCCAGCACCTCGACATGGAGCACCAAGTACAACCTCGTATGGGACAAAATCTGGGGCTGGGACATGTTCAAGACCGTCCGCACCCGCGAAATGTCGTTCTACGTCAACAACAAAATGCAGAGCTTCGGCCTGCCCCTCGACAGCCGCGGCAACCTCTGCAAGAGCGACTGGCAGATGTGGGTGATGGGCTTCGCCGACACACAGACACAGCGCACCCGCCTCATCAACACGCTCTGGAAGTACATCAACGAAACGACCTCCCGCGTCCCGGTCAGCGACAACCACTACGCCAACTCGGGCAAGCAGGCCATGTTCCAGGCACGCAGCGTCGTGGGCGGCTACTGGATGCGCGTCTTCGTGGAGCAGTTCATCGACGGCGGACGCACAGGCATCCTCAGCCCGCAGCACTCCGCAGACAGCAAATCGCCCGGCAGCACATGGTACGACCTCTCGGGGCGCAAGACCACCCGGCCCTCCGCTCCCGGCATCTACATCAAGGACGGAAAGAAAATAGCAATAACAAAATAACAACACACATATGAAACGGCAACTCACCCACCTCTGCATCCTGGCAGCAATGGCTGCTGCCACCCCCCAAACAGCACAGGCAGAAGAAGTCTATCGCGACAGCCACGTCCGCTTCACCCTCATCGACGAGGGAACACTGCGACTGGAATATGCACCCGACGGCAAGTTCGTCGACAACAAGAGCTTCGTGGCCGTCATCCGCGAATACGGCGACGTGCCTCACAAAGCCACCACCGGCGGCAGCAAAGTCGTCATTACCACCAGCAAGCTGAAGCTCACCTATAAGAAAGGCGACGCTCCCCTCAGCGCACAGAACCTCAGCATCACATCGGCAAAAGGCCTCGGCACATCCTTCACCTGGACGCCCGGCACCGAGCAGAAGGGCAACCTCAAGGGAACCTACCGCACACTGGACGGCTACGACGGCAACATGTTCCAGTACAGCAACCCCAAGACGGAGATGCCCCTCGAGGACGGACTGCTTGCCACCGACGGCTGGACACTCATCGACGACTCCCGCAGCTACCTCTTCGACGGGGCAAAGGACTGGGACTGGGTCACCGAACGACAGAGTGCCGAAGGCGCACAGGACTGGTACTTCATGGCCTACGGACACGACTACAAGGGCGCACTACGCAGCTTCACGAAGTTCGCCGGAAAGGTGCCCCTGCCGCCCCGCTACACCTTCGGCTATTGGTGGAGCCGCTACTGGAGCTACTCCGACCAGGACCTGCGCGACCTCATCGCCGGCTTCCAGCGCCTTGACCTCCCCCTCGACGTGCTCGTCATCGACATGGACTGGCACCCCATCAGCGAACAGGCCGGCGGCGGATGGACAGGCTGGGACTGGAACGAACGGCTCTTCCCCGACTACAAGAAGTTCCTCTCCTTCCTTGACCAGCAGGGCGTGAAGACCACCATGAACCTCCACCCCGCCGACGGCGTGCGCCCCTACGAAAAGAAGTACCAGGAGTTCATACAGAGGGCAGGCATCGAGAACGGCAAGACCGTGGAGTGGCAAGGCAGCGACAAACGCTACGTCAAGGCTCTCTTCGAAACCTACCTGCATCCCTACATCGACGAAGGCGTGGACTTCTGGTGGCTCGACTGGCAACAGTGGGCAAAGGACAAGCGCCTCAAAGACCTCGACAACGTCTTCTGGTGCAACTACATCTGGTTCACCGACATGGAACAGAACGGCACTAAGCGCCCACTCCTCTATCATCGTTGGGGCGGCCTCGGCAACCACCGCTACCAGATAGGCTTCTCGGGCGACTCCTACATCACGTGGGAAAGCCTGCGCTTCCTGCCCTACTTCAACAGCACATCCTCCAACGTCCTCTACGGCTACTGGAGCCACGACATCGGCGGACACCAGAGCAAGAAGTACGGCACACCCGTGGAGCCCGAGCTCTACACACGCGCCATGCAGATGGGACAGTACCTGCCCATCATCCGCAGCCACAGCACGAAGGACCCCAGCCTGAACAAGGAACCATGGGCCTTCGACCAGGTGACACAGCGCCGCCTCACAAACGTCATCAACGGACGCTACGCGCTCGTACCCTATATATACACCATGGCACGCCAGGACTACGAGACGGGCATCTCGCTTTGCCGCCCGATGTACTACGACTACCCCGAGGCTAAGGAGGCCTACGAAATGAAGGAACAGTACATGTTCGGCGACCGCATGCTCATCGCACCCGTCACCAGCCCCGTCAACAAGGAGAGCGGACTGGCTACGGTCAAGGCATGGCTGCCCGAAGGGGAGTGGCTGGAGTATGAGACCGGCACGATGCTCCGGGGCGGACAGACCGTGGAGCGCCAGTTCTCGATGGACGAATACCCCGTCTACGTCAAGGCGGGCAGCATCATTCCCTATTATGGTAAGGTCAAGAACCTGAGCGGCACGGAGCAGCCCGTCATCGTGCGCGTCTTCCCGGGAGCCGAGAAGGGCGACTTCACGCTGTACGAAGACAACGGCGAGGACAAGAACTATGTCAAGGAATACGCCACGACGGCCCTCTCCTACGAGCGCAGCGGACAGCAGCTCACCGTTCGCATCGGACAGCGCAAGGGCAGCTACAAGGACATGCCCCAGCGCCGCGACTTCACCATCGCCCTGCCCTGCCAGAAGGCTCCGACGGCTGTCAAGGTCGACGGCAAAGCACTCTCCCTGGGGGGAAACGGTGAAGGGGCTTTCTCCTACGACGGCCTGAACCTGGAGACCCGCATCGCCCTGGGCAGCATCGACTGCGCCAAGGGTGCCACCGTCGAAGTGGTATTCGGTTCCGCCGAATACGCCGTAGCCGACGGCGAGAAGGGACAGTTCCACCGCATACAGAACAGCGTGCAGGACTTCAAGCAGCACGATGCCGGCATGGTCTACACCGAGGACTTCGGCTACCTGGAGGCCACGCCGCTGCGCCTCGCCTACCATCCCGAGAAGCAGGACGAGACGCTCGGCCGCTTCCACCGCCTCTACAAGCGTCTCCCCGCAGTGCTCGTCGAGCAGATGGGCAAGAACGAGAACTTCGACCGCTTCATGCGTCAGGTGGGCGAAGAGAACAACATGCTGGTTGAGGTATCGCCCGAAGCGTTCGCCACCGCCGCCGGCACAGGCTTCGACCTCCGCTACTTCCCGAACAAGAAGCTTGAGGGCGATGCCAAGGCCAAGGGACACCTGGAGAAGATGGACTTCTTCCTGAGCGGCAGCCCTGCGGAAGGCATTCCCGCCGACTACTGGAGCATGACGGCCGAGGCCACCTTCACCGCTCCCGAGACGGGCGATGCCGTGTTCATCATGTCGGGCGACGATGCCTACCGCCTCATCTTCGACGGCAAGGAGCTCTTCAGCGACTGGGGCGACCACGCCGAGACGACGCGCCACGCCACCGTGCCCGTCGAGAAGGGCAAGCAGTACAGCGTCCGCATCGAATACTACGACAACGAGTACAACGCCATCATGCACATGCAGACGCTGCTCATCAAGCAACAATAATAAGGCCTATAAGTCCTATAAGACCCATAAGTCCTATAAGACCCATAGGCCCCATAGGACCTCTAAGCCCCCTAAGCCCCACAACCCGCAATGAAAAAACTCATCTTTGCAGCCGTGCTGCTCATCTTTGCCGTGCCTGCCGGGTCCGTCCTGAAGGAGAAGGACCTGGCCCGCACGCTGAGTGTGCTCAGGGCTGAGCTGCAGTTCAACTACGAGAAGCAGCAGGCCTTCATGCAGAACTACGAGCAGCAGGGCATGCAGCAGCACAAGCAGCTGGTATGGTACATGCAGCAATGCGAGCAGATAGGGCTGATGCTCTACTCGCAGAGCATCGACAACACCTTCGACATGGCCTACGCCTGCCAGCAGGCCACCAACCTGAGGCGCGACCTGGCCGCCGGCAACAGCAAGATGCACCAGTACGACAAGTTCATCGCCCGCCTGCGGCAGGAGATAGAACGCACCGACCACCTCATCAACTCGCTGAAGCGCATGCCGCCCGTGGTGGATGCCGACAGCATGCTCACCAGCAGCGACAGCATCATCTTCCAGGCCATCGACTCGCTGGCTGCCAAGCAGGACTCCCTGCTCACCGCCCGCAACAAGATGGACGAGGAGTCCATCAGCATCATGGAGAAGGAGAGCCCTGAGATTCCCGAGGAAGAGGAGGAGAACCAGCGGCCGCTCTACCTGACGGGCCAGCAGCTGCGCGACCGCAACGAGTGCCTGCAGTTTGCCGACACCATACGCAACAACCTGGCACACTTCCTGGAGAGCATCGAGGCCGAGAACGCCTACTACCAGAGCGTGCACGACAAGGTGAGGGAGCTCGACGAGTACGCGCAGAGCCGCTACCGCCTGCTGCAGGAGAACATCTTCCGCAACGGCGGGCACAACTACTTCACCATCCTGGCCTCGCTGCCCATGCAGGTGATGATGGCCAAGTCCGTCATCGACACGAAGTACAAGCCCTTCGAGGGGCACGAGCGCCAGTTCTCCGAGTGGCGCGGCGCCACGGTGCTCTTCATCAGCGTCTTCCTGGTCCTTTACCTCGCCCTCTCGCTCGGCATCAGCTACGTCGTGCTTCGCTGGCTTCTGCCGAAGAAGTGGCGCGGGCCCAGCTACAAGGAGAAGATGACGATGCTCAACAACGTGGTGGGCATCGCCCTCTTCGCCTGCATCGTCATGCTGGTGCACACCTTCTCCGACCGCAACTTCATCCAGATGGGCACGGGGCTCATCATCAACATCGCCTGGCTGCTCGAGGCCATCTACCTGAGCCTCTACATCCGGCTCAAGGGCGAGCAGATGCGCCATGCAGCCATCATCTACACGCCGCTCATGGTGCTTTCCTTCATCGTCATCCTCTTCCGCATCATCCTCATACCCAACGCGCTGGTCAATCTCATCTTCCCGCCCATACTGCTCATCTTCGCCGTGTGGCAGTACGCAGTGGCTAAGCGTCACCGGCAATACCTGCCCATGCTGGACAAGTTCTACACGGACATCACCACGGCGGCGCTCATCTTCTCGTGCCTGGCCGCATGGGTGGGCTACACGCTCCTTGCCGTGCAGATCATGATATGGTGGACCTTCCAGCTGGCTGCCATCATGACCATCACCTTCATCTACCACCTGACGCGCATGTACGAGGAACGCTATCTGCTGCGGCACATCAACATGGAGGCCGGCACAAAGAACGAGCGGCAGGCCCTGATGCGACGCATCAAGAACGGCGAGTTCATCGTGCAGACGTGGTTCTACGACCTCTTCTGCCGCACCGTCGTGCCCATCCTGGCCGTCCTCTCCGTGCTGGTGAGCATCTACTGGGCTGCCGAGGTGTTCGAGATGACGAGCCTCTGCCGCAAAATCTTCATGCGCGACATCGTCAACCAGACGAACATCATCCGCATCTCGCTCTTCTGGGTCTGCATAGCCGCAATGCTCTTCTTCGTCTTCCGCTTCGCCAACTATGCCCTGCGAAGCTTCTATCTGCACTACCGCAAGCAGCTCTCCGACGACAACACGGCCATCAACAAGACGCTGGCACGCAACGTCTTCGGCATCCTCTGTTGGGGCCTGTACATCATCATCGTGCTCATCATCTTCCGAGTGCCCAAGGATGGTATCAGCATCGTGGGCGCAGGTCTGGCCACAGGTCTCGGCTTCGCCATGCAGAGCATACTGGAGAACTTCTTCTACGGCATCAGCCTCATGACCGGACGCATCCATGTAGGCGACTACATCGAGTGCGACGGCATCGCCGGCAAGGTGGAGAGCATCACCTACCAGAGCACGCAGATCACCACCACCGACGGCAGCGTCATCGCCTTCAGCAACAGCGCACTCTTCAACAAGAACTTCAAGAACATGACGCGCAACCACCGCTATGAGCTCATCAAGATACCCATCGGCGTGGCCTACGGCACCGACGTGGCCCGCGTGCGCCAGCTCCTCACCGACGCCATCACGCCCCTCTGCCAGGAGACCAACGCGGCCGGACAGCCCGTCTCCGACACCAACATACCCGTCAGCGTGGCATTCAGCGACTTCGGCGACAGCAGCATCGACCTCAAGGTCTGCGTCTGGATGCTCGTCGAGGAGAAGATTGCCCTCACCTCGCGCATCAAGGAAGCCATCTACAACACCTTGAACCAAAACAACATCGAGATTCCCTTCCCGCAGCGCGACGTACACATCCGCAACTAAGGCAACGGAGCAGCATCCCACACGGCGTGCGCTTCCAAAAACGACCCCCCTCCGTCTCCCCCGAGGGGGAGTGAAAGTCGCTGCGAAGGAAGCCTCCCCTCGGGGAGGTTTGGAGGGGGTCTCTGAAATAAGCACGAGGCGCTTCCGAAATAAGCACAGGGCGCTTCCAAAATAAGCGCAGGGCGCTTCCGAAATAAGCACAGGGCGCTTCCGAAATAAGAGCGTGCCGCGTCCCGTTCTGGCGAATTTGAAATCCGCCAGCACCGAATATCAGCATTTGAAATGCGAAACAACAATCGGTGCGGGATTCCAAATCCCTATATTCCACACAGCCGGATTACAAATCCGGCCGAACAGGCGGTCAATTCCGGCCAAACAGGCGAATCCGAACGCCTCAAAGGTAAGCCCTACTCCTGCCGAACTACCGCTTCCCGGCACAAACAATGTTAAATAATGGAAAAAATCGCGCCGAAAGTTGGCGGTTCGCGAAAAAAGTCGTAATATTGCGGGAGAATAACCAATAAAAACTACGTATTATGAAACATTTTACTCTTCTTTTAGTGGCTGCAGCATCCCTCTGCACCAACGCCTTTGCTCAGACCAGGGCTAAGAACATCTATACCAGTACCACAAAGCTGAACCTGGAGATCCTCCAGAACCAGACACAGCCCGTCGTGCTCAACCGCACCCTCTTCGCAGGCTACAACACCATCTGTCTGCCCATGAGCCTCAGCGCCGAACAGCTGCAGGAAGCTGCCAAGGACGTACAGGTGGAGCGCCTCGAGGTAATCAGCCAGGAGGGCAGCACACTGAACATGTACTTCCTCGACTGCACCAACGAGGGCATCGAGGCCGGTGTACCCTACCTCATCTTCTCCCCCACCTTCCAGACTCTCCATGCTAACACCGAGGCTGCATCCGGCATCAGCACTGAGCTCAAGAGCATCAGCAAGTCGGACGGCAACGGCAACACCGTCACCTTCGGCAGCTCGTGGGAGACGCTTCAGGTGGAAGGCCGCTACGGCATACCCGCACAGCAGGACACCTACGTCCTCGAGAGCATCCTAATCCGCACCGAAGCCGACAAGGCATTCCTGCCCACACGCTGCGGCTTCACTTGGGACCAGCAGGCCAACACTGCCACAGCCCTCGAAATCAAGCACGTCACCAGCCTCGAGGACATCACAACAAGCATCGAGAAGCTGGAACAGACTGGTGCAACCGTCGACGTCTACAACGCACAGGGTACCCTCGTAGCAACCGGAACCAGCATCAGTGCAGCTAAGAAGAACCTGCCCCAGGGCATCTACGTCGTAAAGGGACAAAAGTTCGCGGTTAAGTGAGCGCGAAGCACCGGGCATGAATCCCATTCATGCTTAGGTTTCGCCGAACGCAAGCGAACTCGGCATAGTCAAGTTCGCGGTTAAGTGAGCGCCCTTTCCTAACCTACGCTTATACATTATTATATATAATATGACATGAAGAGGGTGTGTCAAAATTGGCACA
>DGTM01000054.1:68844-75708 GCA_002394305.1 Prevotellaceae bacterium UBA4336 | reverse complement strand
GTGCCTATTTTGACACACCCTCTCTTGTTTCAACAGAGACACGCTCTTATACCAACAGAGGCACGCTCTATACCAACAGAGGCACGCTCTTATCAAAAGAAGAGCGTGCCTCTGTTTATAGCGACAATAGGACAACAGGCCTAAACCCTGTTGCCTTTCGGGAAGACGACCTTGGGCTGGAAGGAGCGAGCCTCCTCGAAGTCCATGAGAGCATAGGAGATAATGATGACGGTGTCGCCCACCAGGGCTTTCCGCGCCGCTGCGCCATTGAGACAGATGCAACCCGTGCCGCGTTCGCCCCGGATGACGTAGGTCTCGAAGCGCTCGCCGTTGTTGTTGTTCACCACCTGCACCTTTTCACCGGCAATGAGGCCAGCGGCATCCATCAGATCCTCGTCGATGGTGATGCTGCCCATGTAATGGAGATTCGCCTCGGTGACAGTGACACAATGCAGCTTAGACTTCAGTACTTCTATCAACATCTTGTTTATTTACAATTTAGCAATTTACAATGTACAATTTATTTACAATTTAGCAATTTACAATGTACAATTTATTTTCAATTTGAACATTTAACCATTTAACCATTCGTCCATTTAGGCATTTGACCATTTAACCATTCATCAATTCGACCATTTACTTCTTCGCTGCATCATCGGCAGTCAACCTGGCCTTGGTCGATATAATGGACTTCACAATAATGCAGACCAATTCCCTTCCTTCCTGGTAAAGAGGCTGCAAACGATTGGCATTCATCAACTGACTCCGCATCAGAATGTCAAGCCAATGGTTCGTTTCGTCCAATTCCTCTTCCACCATCTTCAGTTTGTTCACGAAATCCTTGTCAGACTTCGCCAAGCAAGCAGCCCGATAGTTGGCTGATGGAGACGTCCCGGAACGGACAATCTGACGGGCTATAGCCGTCCCTGCCACGGTATTGGGCATTGAATCAACCATTTTCACGATCCTCACGGCAAAACTCGTAAGCCGCTCGCTCATTTCTTCCTTCGTCATTGCAAATGTAATGCGCCGTACATAGTTCTATTTGCGTATTGTACATTGTCAAATTGTACATTGTTTTATATTGTACATAAATTGTACATTGTACATTGTGAAATTGTACATTACTTATATTTGATATGGTCGATGAGACGAATCGGTTTTGTGCCGCAGAAGACCGTGATGCAGCCCACGACAGACGGGGCGTCGTCCCACGAAGAGACATCCGCCAGGGTGTCGCCGTCCACGATGCTGAAGTATTGCACCTCCAGGCCGTCGATGGCGTTGATGCCGTCCACAACATAGTCGTGCGTCTGCTGCACCGAGAGGCCGAGGGAGCGGCTCTCCTTCATGATGCGGTAGATGTTGGCTGCCGTGACGCGCTCCTCGTCGGAGAGAAGCGTGTTGCGGCTGCTCAGGGCGAGGCCGTCGCTCTGGCGTACGACAGGGCAAGGCACAATCTGCGACCGGATGCCGAGGTCGGCCACCATACGGCGGATGACGGCTATCTGCTGGTAGTCCTTCTCGCCGAAATAGGAGCGGTCCGGCTCCACGTAGGAGAAGAGCTTGCTCACCACCTGGCACACTCCATTGAAGTGCCCCGGACGCATAGCGCCCTCCATCACGCTGTCAGTGGGAGGATAGCTGAACTGCCGGGTGTCCGGCTCGGGATAGACCTCTGCCACACTGGGCGCGAAGGCGATGCTTGCCCCACACTGCTCGAGCAGACGGCAGTCCGCCTCGAGGGTACGCGGATAGCGCTCCAGGTCCTTCGGGTCGTTGAACTGAGTTGGATTGAGGAAGATGCTCACCACGGTGACATCGTTTTCTGCGACACTCCTCCTCACAAGCGAGGCATGCCCCTCATGCAGAGCACCCATCGTGGGCACTAAGCCTATGCTGTGCCCTTCCCTGCGGTGCAGGTCCAGACAGTCGCGCAGCTCATTGATTGTTCTTATTATTTCCATGTCTTATTCGGAAAATCGTGCAAAGTAACATACTTTTTGTGAAATAAGAAAGCATTTTGTGCATTATTATTCTAAAAAGTGTGAAAAGGCGCGTTTTTTCATTGTTTTGTGGGGAAAAAGTCGTACCTTTGCATAATTCTAATGCACAAAACGGATGACTAAAGCCAAGAAGATACTCTTTGTCACACAAGAGATGCTGCCTTATGTGCCCGAGACGGAAATGGCTCTGATGGGCAGATATTTACCGCAAGCTACCCAAGAAGGAAGCCGCGAGGTGCGCTCCTTCATGCCCAAATGGGGCATCATCAACGAGCGTCGCAACCAGCTGCATGAGGTCATCAGGCTGAGCGGCATGAACATCGTCGTGGACGACACCGACCACCCCCTCGTCATCAAGGTGGCAAGCATCACGGCTGCCAGGATGCAAATCTACTTCATCGACAATGATGACTTCTTCGACAAACGCAACATGCTGCTGAACAAGGACGGCAAGGAGTACGAGGACAATGCCGAACGCGCTGCCTTCTTCGCCCGCGGCGTGCTGGAGACCATCAAGAAACTGAAGTGGACACCCGACGTCATCCACTGCATCGGCTGGATGAGCAGCATTGTTCCCCTCTACGTGAAGACCGCATATGCCGAAGAACCTTCGTTCCGCAGCTGCAAAGTCATCTACACCCCTTCCACACAAACCCTCACGGCCCCCATCCCCTCCAACATGGACGGCATCATCGCATTCCGCAATGCCACCATCTCCGCCACACGCGGCCTCGGCGAAAAGAAGCTCGTGCCCATGCTCAACAAGCTCGGCATCAAGTTCTCCGACGGCGTAGGCTTCCTTGCCGCCAGCCCAGAGCTCGAGAAGTTTGCCGAAGGGCTCGGGAAGCCCTGCATGCAGCCGGTCTGCAAAGAAGACTTCGGCATCACCTATCCGCCTTTCTACGACAACATCTGGAACATTGGCAGAGAAAATGTTGAAGAACCACAGTAACACACAACCCACTGCCAACGCATATCAGCATCACATGAAACATATCTTCCGGTCATGGCCTGCCGCCATTCTGCTCGCAGCACTGTTTCTCACCAGCTGCGAAGAGGACACAGGCACGTTAGGCCTTTTCCCCCAGCAAGACGCCGTCAGCAGCTCAAGCGCTGACTTCAATGTCCTTTCCAACGACCTGCTCAACGACGTAGTGCTGGCAGGCAGCAGCACATGCTACCTGGGCAAGGTCATCGACCCCGAGACGGACGAGGCCATCACAGCCTCCTTCGCAGCACAGTTCCACACCTTCGAGAACTTCACGTTCCCCAGCCGCGCCAACATCATTCCCGCCGCGGACGGCTTGCTCTGCGACTCCGTGGAAATCCGACTTTTCATCAAGGACACCTTCGGCGACAAGAACAACCCGATGAAGGTGGAAGTCTGGCCCCTGAGCGCGGACGAGGACAAGCTGCTCAAGGAAACCGAGAGCCTCTACACAAACACCGACCTCTGGCAATTCGCCGACACGCAGAAGGGCCCCGTCGCAACGAAAGCCTTCACAGCCACCGACTACATCATCAGCGACGCACAGCGCAGCAGCACGTCCTATTCGACCAACGTGCGCATCGTGCTCCCACGCGAAGTCGGCGAGGACATCATGCAGGCATACTTCACCAATCCGAAGTTCTTCCGCGACTCCTACTCCTTTATCCGCAACGTCTGCCCGGGCTTCCTCTTCCGCACCACGGGCGGCTCCGGCACCATGCTCAACGTAGAGGTTAGCACCATGAACATCAACTTCCGCTACACCGACCCCGCTTATCCCGACTCCATAATGCAGGGCCTGTGCCGCTTCGCAGCAACCCCGGAAGTCATCCAGAGCACGCAGTTCGAGAGCAGCAACCTCGCCGGACTGATTGACAACGAAGAGTACACGATGCTCAAGACCCCGGCAGGCATCTGCACAGAACTCGTCCTGCCCATCAACGACATCTTCCGCGGCCACGAGAACGACAGCATCAGCCGCGCTTCACTCACCATGCTCCGCATCAACAACCAGGATGAGAACGCACAGAACGACAGCTATGCACTCGGCATCCCGGCAAACCTTCTGCTCGTACGCAAGCAACATCTCAAGACTTTCTTCGAGAACCATCAGGTGGCCGACATGCAACAGTCCTTCACCTCGCCCTTCCTGCCCATCTACAACAGCTACGACTTCAGTAACCTGAGCCGCCTCGTCTCGTACATCCAGCACGAGAAGGTGGCCGGCATGAAAGCACAGGGCATGACCGAAGCGCAGTGGGAGGCTGCCCACCCCGACTGGAACCGCGTGGTACTCGTCCCGGTCACCATCTCCTCCACGACCGATGCCAACGGCATCTCCACGCTCGTCTCCGTCAGACAGGACCTGAGCCTCTGCAGCACAAAGCTGGTGCGCGGCACCGAAGCCAGCCCCATCAAGATGCAAGTCTTCTATAGCCGGTTCGCCGGAAACTAAGGAGAGACCGCACACTCAACCATAACCTAAATAAACCGAAACACAATGAAACACTTCACGTACATTGCAGCCATGCTCGTCTGCCTGGCTGTCGGCATGCCCACCACCGCACAGGCTGGCCCCAAGCGCGACGCACGTGTCGCTTATGTCCTGAAGAACCTCCGACTCAAGAGCGACGTGGAGGCCAAGTTCAAACCGATGCTCGAAGCCTTCCTCAAGGAGCTGTCCGACGTGAAGGACCCCTACGAGGACCTCAAGGACGAGCTGCAGGATGCCATCGACGGAGGGAAGCTCACCGCCGCACAGTGCGACAAGCTCTTCGAGCTGAAGCAGAAGCAGGAGGAGCAGGAGCCCCCTGTCCTGCGCAAATGGTACGCTAAGTTCAAGACCGTCCTCACCACGCAACAGGCATACAGGGCCATGAAGCTCAGCAACGACAAACTGAAGTAACCAATGGCAACGACAGACGACAAGAAGATTATCTTCTCGATGGTGGGCGTAAGCAAGACCATCCAGCAGAACCAAAAGCAAGTCCTCAAGAACATATACCTCAGTTTCTTCTACGGAGCCAAGATTGGCATCGTGGGCATGAACGGTGCGGGCAAGTCGACGCTCATGAAGATTATTGCCGGCATCGAGCAGCAATACCAGGGCAACGTCGTGTGGAGCCCGGGCTACAGCGTGGGCTACCTGGAGCAGGACCCCAAGCTCGACGACGACAAGACCGTCATCGAGGTGGTGAAGGAAGGCGTGCAGCACATCGTGGACGCCCTGAAGGAATACGAGGACATCAACCTGAAGTTCGGCCTGCCCGAATATTACGAGGACGAGGACAAGATGAACCAGCTCTTCGCACGACAGGGCGAGCTGCAGGACATCATCGACAGCACCGACGCATGGAACCTGGACAGCAAGCTGGAACGCGCCATGGATGCGCTGCGCTGTCCGCCCGCCGACCAGCCCATCCGCGAGCTGAGCGGTGGCGAACGCCGTCGCGTGGCACTCTGCCGCCTGCTGCTGCAGAAGCCGGACGTGCTGCTGCTCGACGAGCCGACCAACCATCTGGATGCCGAAAGCATTGACTGGCTGGAACAGCACCTCACACAGTATGAGGGCACGGTCATTGCCGTGACGCACGACCGCTACTTCCTCGACGACGTGGCTGGCTGGATTCTCGAGCTCGACCGCGGCGAAGGCATTCCCTGGCAAGGCAACTACTCCTCGTGGCTCGAGCAGAAGACGAAGCGCATGGAGCAGGAGGAGAAGGTGGCAAGCAAGCGCCGCAAGACGCTGGAACGCGAGCTGGAGTGGGTTCGCATGTCGCCCAAGGCACGTCAGGCAAAAGGCAAGGCCCGCCTCAACAGCTACGACAAACTGCTCAACGAGGAGCAGAAGGAACGCGAAGAGAAGCTGGAAATCTTCATTCCCAACGGACCGCGCCTGGGCAACAAGGTCATCGAGGCGCACGGTGTCTGCAAGGCCTTCGGCGAGAAGACACTCATCAAGGACCTCAACTTCATGCTTCCGCCGGGCGGCATCGTGGGTGTCATCGGCCCGAACGGTGCGGGCAAGACAACGCTCTTCCGCATGATCATGGGACTGGAGCAACCCGATGCCGGCACCTTCGAAGTGGGCGAGACGGTCAAGATATCCTACGTTGACCAGAGCCACAAGGACATCAAGCCGGAGCTCTCCGTCTATCAAGTCATCAGTCAGGGCAACGAACTGATGCGCATGGGCGGCCGCGACATCAACTGCCGGGCTTACCTGAGCCGCTTCAACTTCAGCGGAGCGGACCAGGAGAAGAAGTGCGGCGTGCTCTCCGGCGGCGAGCGCAACCGTCTGCATCTGGCTATGGCGCTCAAGCAGGAAGGCAACGTACTGCTGCTCGACGAGCCGACCAACGACATCGACGTCAACACGTTGCGTGCCCTCGAGGAAGGCCTCGAGAACTTCGCCGGCTGTGCCGTGGTCATCAGCCACGACCGTTGGTTCCTGGACCGCATCTGCACCCACATCCTTGCCTACGAGGGCGACGGCAACGTCTTCTACTTCGAAGGCAGCTACACCGACTACGAGGCCAACAAGCTGAAGCGCCTCGGACTGGAAGAGCCCAAGCGAATAAGGTACAGGAAATTGATGGAATAAATAGAAGACCCTCTCCCTGCCTGGAGAGGGTCTGACATGAATAATATGACAGAAATAAAAGACCAAGAGTTTGGCGGCGAGAGGCCGCTTTATACATTGCACGATGCACGGCTGGAAAGGGTGACGATACACCTGGGCGAGTCGAGCATCAAGGAGAGTGGCAACATCGAGGCCGAGGACTGCACGTTCCAGGGCAAATACGTCTTCTGGGAGTGCCGCGGCTTCAAGGTGAAGAACTGCCGCTTCGAGGCGTCGGCACGCTCGTC
>DGTM01000054.1:44838-68718 GCA_002394305.1 Prevotellaceae bacterium UBA4336 | reverse complement strand
CGCATGAAGGGCATCGACCTGCAGGACTGCCGCTTCACCGACGCACAGGAGACGCTG
Source organism: Prevotellaceae bacterium UBA4336 (assembly GCA_002394305.1). Taxonomy (GTDB): domain Bacteria; phylum Bacteroidota; class Bacteroidia; order Bacteroidales; family Bacteroidaceae; genus Physcousia. Next base: position 68,661 of record DGTM01000054.1, on the reverse strand, counting down.
TGGGACTGCGACCGCGTCAGCATCCGCAACTGTTCCTTCGAGAACGCCGACTACTTCGGCATGCACACCGACAACATCCGCATCGACCATTTGCTCCTCAACGGCAACTACGGCTTCCAGTACAGCAAGAACGTGGAGATAAAGAACTCCGTGCTCAACACGAAGGATGCCCTCTGGGAGTGCGAGAACGTCACGATTACCGACAGCGAAATCAACGGTGAATACCTCGCTTGGTACAGCAAGGGCCTGACCCTCATCCGCTGCCACATCACGGGCGAGCAGCCGCTGTGCTACTGCGAGGACCTGACCCTTGTGGACTGCACTTTCGGTGCAGACGCCAACCTGATGCTCGAGTACAGCACCGTGGAGGCGAGCATCAAGGGCGACGTCCACAGCATCAAGAACCCCACGAGCGGCCACATCACCGTCGGAGGACGCATCGGGGAAATCATCTTCGACGAGAATCAGAAGGCACCAAAACCCTCTCCCGACCTCTCCCTTGCAGGGAGAGGGGCCGTCACAATTAAGGAAGGTATCAACTCCTCTCCCTGCAAGGGAGAGGCAGGGAGAGGGTCCGGCCAATGAACTACACGCAGAGTAAAGACCAACTGCTCTCGCTCATACGCGAAGGCGGCAAGCTTGACACGATATCGCAGGTCAAGCTTGCCGCCTTGCTCAGTTTCCCCAGCATGCTGGCACAGATGGTGCACATCCTGATGCAGTACATCGATGCCAGCATGGTGGGCAGCCTCGGCGCCCGCGCCAGTGCCAGCATCGGACTGGTGAGCACCACGATATGGCTCTTCGGCAGTCTCTGCTCGGCAGCCAGCGTGGGTTTCTACGTCCAGGTGGCGCACAAGATTGGTGCCAGCGACTTTGTCGGAGCACGCCAGGTGCTCAGGCAGAGCTTCCTCGCCTGCATCCTCTTCGCCCTCGTGCTCAGCGGCATCGGCATCAGCATCAGCAGCTATCTGCCCCACTGGTTGGGCGGAGGCGAGGACATCTGCCGCGATGCAAGCCTCTACTTCATGTTCTTCTCCATGTGCCTGCCCTTTTCGATGCTCAACTCGCTCTGCGCCGGCATGCTCCGATGCAGCGGCAACATGCACATACCGAGCCTGCTGAACATGGGCATGTGCCTGCTTGACGTCGTCTTCAACTGGCTGCTCATCTTCCCCACCCGCACCTATCAATGGTCAATGGTCAATAGTCAATGGTCAATAAGCATCCCCGGCGCAGGCCTCGGTGTAGCAGGAGCCGTCCTGGGCACCGCCATTGCCTACGCCATCTGTTCGGGCCTGATGTGCTACTTCACGGTCGTCAGGAGCAAGGAACTCTCGCTGCGACAGGACAGCGACACCTTGACTTCGTCAATCAGACGCTTCATCCCGCAACTCTCCACCCTGCGCGAGAGCATCCGCATCGCGCTGCCCATTGCCGTGGAGCACGTCATACTGTGCGGCGCACAGATAGTGAGCACACTCATCGTCGCGCCGCTCGGCACGGTGGCGATTGCCGCCAACAGCTTCGGCATCACGGTGGAAGCGCTGTGCTACATGCCGGGCTACGGCATCTCGGACGCTGCCACGACGCTCGTGGGACAGAGCCTCGGGGCCGGCCGTCGCCTGCTGGCACGCAGTTTCGGGCGCATCACACTCTCGATGGGCATGGGCATGATGACACTCATGGCCGTGGTGATGTTCACCACATCGCCTGCCCTGATGACGCTCATGACGCCCGACGTGGACGTGCAGCGACTGACTGTCGAGATTCTTCGCATCGAGGCATTCGCCGAACCGATGTTTGCTGCCAGCATTGTCTGCTACGGCATCTTCGTCGGAGCCCGCGACACGCTCATTCCCTGCACGATGAACCTGACGAGCATCTGGGTGGTGCGTATCGTCCTGGCCTACTTCCTTGCCTCCACAATGGGGCTGCGCGGCGTGTGGATTGCCATGGCCGTCGAGCTCTGCTTCCGCGGCATCATCTTCCTCATCCGCTTCCGCGGCGACGGATGGCTCAAGAAGTTCTCACAGAAATAGAACAAGAAAAAGCGCAGAGCTCCCTGCCGTGTCTGGCAGAAAGCCCTGCGCTTCTTTTATTAGAGCACGGCGCTTCCGGGATAAGAGCCTAGCTCTTCCGAAATAAGAGCCTAGCTCTTCCGAAATAAGACCCTAGCTCTTCCGAAATAAGACCCTAGCGCTTCCAGAATAAGACCCTAGCGCTTCCAGAATAAGACCCTAGCTCTTCCGAAATAAGACCCTAGCGCTTCCGAAATAAGACCCTAGCGCTTCCGAAATAAGAGCCTGGCGCTTCCGGGAGAAGCGCACGCGGTGTCTTCAGGAACCCTTGACGACGATTCGCAGTTCGTCGAGCTGGCTCTGGTCGATGGGACCGGGAGCATCCAGCATGACGTCCCTGCCGCTGTTGTTCTTCGGGAAGGCAATGCAGTCGCGGATGCTGTCGAGCTCGGCAAAAAGGCTCACAAAGCGGTCCAGGCCGTAGGCCAGTCCGCCGTGTGGGGGTGCGCCGTACTTGAAGGCATTCATCAGGAAGCCGAACTTCTGCTGCGCCTGCTCGGGCGTGAAGCCCAGTATCTCGAATATCTTCTGCTGCAGCTTGGCGTCGTGGATACGGATGCTGCCGCCGCCCACCTCCACGCCGTTCACCACCATATCGTAGGCATTGGCACGGACGCTGGCGGGGTCAGTGTCGAGCAGAGGAATGTCCTCGGGCTTGGGCGAGGTGAACGGATGGTGCATAGCCATCAGGCGCTGCTCCTCGTCGCTCCATTCGTACATCGGGAAGTCGATGACCCACAGGCACGAATACTTGCTCTTGTCGCGCAGTCCCATGCGGCTGCCCATCTCCAGACGGAGACAGCTGAGCTGCCCGCGCACCTTCATGGCATCGGGGCCGCAGAGGATGAGGATGAGGTCGCCGGGCTTGGCGTTCATCTTCTCCTTGAGAAGCCCGAGCGTCTCAGGCGTGTAGAATTTGTCGACGGAGCTCTTGACGCTGCCGTCGTCCTGCACGCGGGCATAGACGAGTCCCTTGGCCCCTACCTGCGGACGCTTCACGAAGTCCGTCAGCTGGTCGAGCTGCTTGCGTGTGTAGACGGCCTGACCCTCGCAACAGATGGCACCGATGTAGGCTGCCTCGTCGAACACCTGGAAGCCCTGGGGGAAGATGCTCTCCACCGTCTCGCGCGAAGCATTGTCGGGCTGCTGGTTCTTCAGTTCCACGAACTTCATGCCGAAGCGCGTGTCGGGTTTGTCGCTGCCATAGTACTTCATGGCGTCGGCCCACGTCATGCGCGGCAGTTCGGGGATGTCGATGCCCTTCAGCGTCTTGAAGAGATGACGGCTCATGCCCTCGAACATCTGCAGGATGTCCTCCTGCTCCACGAACGACATCTCGCAGTCAATCTGCGTGAACTCAGGCTGACGGTCGGCACGCAGGTCCTCGTCGCGGAAGCACTTCACAATCTGGAAGTACCTGTCCATGCCGGAGACCATGAGCAGCTGTTTCAGCGTCTGCGGGCTTTGCGGCAGAGCGTAGAACTGGCCGGGATTCATGCGGCTGGGCACCACGAAGTCGCGGGCGCCCTCCGGCGTGCTGTTCACCAGGACGGGCGTCTCTATCTCGAGGAAGCCGTGCTGGTCCAGATAGCGGCGCACCTCGAAGGCGAACTTATGGCGCAGCTCCAGGTTCTTGCGCACGCAGGAACGGCGCAGGTCCAGGTAGCGGTACTTCATGCGGAGGTCGTCGCCGCCGTCGCTCTCCTCCTCTATCGTGAAGGGAGGCGTCAGGCTCTCGTTCAGTATGTTCAGCTCGCTGACGAGAATCTCGATGTCGCCCGTCGGCAAGTTCTTGTTCTTGGAATAACGCTCGGCCACCGTGCCTGTTGCCTGCACGACGAATTCACGCCCCAGACGTCCGGCCTGCTGCCGGAGTGCCTCGGGAGCATCCTCGTTGAAAGCCAGCTGTGTGATGCCGTAACGGTCGCGCAGGTCGATGAATGTCAGCGCACCCAGGTTGTGCACGCTTTGCACCCAACCTGCCAGGGTAACCTTCTCCCCGATGTTGGCGAGTCGCAACTCGCCGCATGTCCTTGTTCTATACATTATATATTATTTATTGGTCTTATTGGTCTCATAGGTCCTATAGGTCTTATAAGTCTTATAGGTTCTGTCCCCTGCTGGGGTGCTCCTTTGCTAAAGGAAAAGGATGAACCGTTATCCAGCTCATCCTTTTTCCTTGTACGCCCTCAGGGGCTCGAACCCTGGACCCATTGATTAAGAGTCAATTGCTCTACCAACTGAGCTAAGGACGCATGCAAAACGCTCTCTTCTCTGTACGCCCTCAGGGGCTCGAACCCTGGACCCATTGATTAAGAGTCAATTGCTCTACCAACTGAGCTAAGGACGCATGTCTTTGTTGTTTTGCGGGTGCAAAGGTATGAACTTTTCTTTAATCTGCCAAATGTTTTCCCGTATTTTTTTACTTCTATGCAAGAGAATACATCTGCGAGGGCGTCGTACGTTTCAGAATGTCCAGCCCGAAGTCCACTCCGGGGATGATGCCGTGCTGTCGCAATATGGTCTCTACGGTCTTGCGGGCAAGCTCGGGATGATTGTTCTCCTCGCTCAGGTGGCAAAGCCAGACGTGCCGGAGCTGCGGCGTAGCATATTCGGCCAGCAAGCCCGCCGCCTGCTCGTTGTTCAGGTGGCCGCGGTCGCTGCTGATGCGCACCTTCAGGAAAGGGGAGTACTTGCCCATCTTGAGCATGTTGACGTCGTGGTTTGCCTCCAGCACCAGATAGTTGGCCAGGCCGACCTGCTCGCGGATAATGTCGGTGACGTGCCCCACATCGGTAATGAGGCAGAAGCGTACGCCATCGGCTTCGACGACATAGCCCACACAGTCGCGGCTGTCGTGCGGCACGTCGAACGACGTCACGCGGAAATTGCCCACCTCCAGCGTCGTCCCCTTCTCGAAGACCGACACGCGGAGAGCCGGCACCTTTATCTTCAGGCAACGGTTGCACGCAATGCCCTCATGCACAAGCTGCGTGGCATAGATGGGCTTGCCATAGTCCGTAGCAAGACTCCCTACAGCCTTGATGTGGTCTGCATGGTCGTGCGTGATGAACACTGCGTCTATGTCTTCTTCCAGACTGACTCCGTTGTCCTTGAGATGCTTCTTCAGGGTTCGGGGACTGATACCTGCATCAAGCAGGATAGACGTACCGCCCGACTGAAGCAGGTAGCAGTTGCCGCTGCTACCGGAACCCAGTGACATGAATTTCATCTTTCGTTGTTATTTTCATGCACAAAGTTAAGGGAAAAGCTGGAATAATGCAAACTTTTGGGTATATTTATACTGTTTACGCATCATTTTTATTCTTCCGAGGCGACAGAACTGCCTTTTTATGTACTTTTTTCACTTAGCCACGGAAAAAAACACGCCTTTCGTTTTGTTTAAAAAAAGTTTTTCATTAAATTTGCAAGCAGAAAGCGAGTAATTTAACTTTAATAACAACTAAACTTAACACAAAATGAAGAAAACTCTACTACTTTGTGCTGCTGCGCTGTTCTCCATGATGGCAAGCGCAGGCGACGGTTTGGTGGCCGTCGGAGCCAATGTCATTCTGTTGCCTTCTAACTATTGGGACGGTGACATTGAATGGAAGGCCTGGACATGGGTGTACAACTCCGGACAGAGTTACGGAGATTGGAACACAGACAATCCCAACTACAACATGATTGTTGGTGTCCCCGAGCCCGATGCCGAAGGCCGTGAATGGTTTGAGCCTGGCTTCGACATGAGTCCCAAAGAGGACGACAAGAACTTAGACGTCTTCGACGAAGACGGTAACCCCATACCCATCGTATGGGAAGAGCACACTGCCCCCTTCAGCAGCGATGAAACGTTTGGCGGCCGCCGCTCCTACCAGTGGACAACCGGCAGCATCATGGCCGACATCTACGTGCGCCGCACCTTCACGACCGACCGGCTCCTTGCCGGCCCCGTCTATCTGGCTTGCGGTCACGACGATGCTCCCTGCGAGTACATCCTCAACGGCGACACCATTTTCGCTCGCACAGGTGAGGAAACAGACGACAACGGCAACATCATCAACGGATGGAACAATGCCGAGTACATCCAGCTGACCGACGAGCAGAAGGCTCTCATCAAGCTCGGCGGCGAAGAGAACGTTCTCGCCTTCCACGTGCATCAGAACTGGGGCGGCGCTTACGCCGACTGCGGTCTCTACACCAAGCTGGAGGGTGGTCTCGACATGGGCTACACCACACCGTGGGAGGGCAAGGTGCTCTTCAACAACACCGGCGGCTACAACCGCGACGGGAAGTCGCCCAGCAACAACCCCAAGCACCCCTGGTCCGCACTCTACGAGGCTCAGGAAGGCGACGTCTACTCCTTCCTCATCCCCGGCCACAGCACCGAGGAAGACCCCTGGATGCAGCAGCTCCACTTCAAGACGCCCATCAGGATTCAGGAAGACCACAGCTACAGCTTCAAGGCTAAGCTGGAAGCAGACAAGCCGTTCAGCACCGTCATCGTGAAGCTCACCGACAACGACAACGACGACATCGAGCTGGCATACGAGGAATTCCAGATTGACCCCGAGGAGCCCACAGAAGTCGTGATGGACTTCAGCGGCATGGAGGTCAACAACTTCAAGGTTGCTTTCGACTTTGGCGGCGGTGAGGACAGCACCAAGGTCACCATCAAGGAAATGTCTCTGATTGACACCGACGACGAAGACAAGGAACTCTGGGTCGGCACACACTACTTCAACTTCATCTCCATGAACAACCGCATTGAGAAGTACCAGATTTGGGATGAAGCCCTCAACGACGGCGCAGGCGGCTACCGCGACGCCACCGAAGAAGAGAAGGAATTCGCCGAACTGACAGTCTCCTACGAGCTTGCCGACGCACCCGAGATTGAGGGCCGCACCGAGACGCTGGCCTGGACACAGGCTGACTTCGACGACTCCATGTGGGACGAACAGATGATGCCTACCGGCAGTGCGGGCTTCATGCCTGAGCTGCAGACCATCTGGCCCGCAGGCATCCTGGAAGACACCGAGCGGAGTTCTAACTACTGGATTCGCCGCAACTTCGAGCTCGACAAGATCAACGAACGTCTTTCCTACGAGCTGAACGTCTGCCACGACGACGTCTACGAGACATACGTCAACGGCCACCTGCTGCAGAAGAACGTGGGCTGGACCGTAGGCAAGAACCCCGTGCAGGTTCACATCCCCGCCAAGTACCTCAGGGTGGGCAAGAACGTCATCGCCACCTACATCCAGCAGAACTGGGGCGGCTACTTCTACGACTGCGGTATCAACGTCACCGAGGTTAACTACGAAGAGTGCCTCGCCCTGTTCAATAATGCTCTGGCTATGGCTAAGACCGACACCCTGCTGACCAACAGGATGTGGAAGGACGTCGACGCCATCGTTGCAAGGGCACAGAAGTTCTTCGAAGAGAACCAGAACGATGCTGCCGAGCTCAGAAGCTATGCACGCGACTCTATCATGCCCAACATCAGAGCCATCTTCGCCTACAGCAACAGCGTGAAGACTCTGAAGGACACCTACGACATCTGCCGCAAGATGGAAGACAAGGGCTACTGGGGCACGGCTCTCACGGATGTTGCCGCAGCACTCGACACCTGCGCCACCGCAAGCCAGCTCAACACCTACATCACAGCTCTGCGCAACGCTCGCAAGGCCGCTTCCATGGAGCGCCACACCGAGAAGTATAAGGGCTGCGTCCCCGAGGCTACCAGCTTGGAGAACGCCGGCCTTCTGCCCATCGATGATCCCGATCTGCCTCGCTACTATATTTATAATGTAGGCGCGAAGAACTTCCTGGGCGGCGGCGAAAGCTGGGGCGCACACATGGCTCTCGAGTACATCTCTAACCCGATGATGATTCTCCAGGCAACGAAGGATGTCGTCGACGAATATGGCGAGCCCACTGGCGACGTGGAAGATATCGAAGGCGCATACTACATTGAGACCTTCCGTCCCAACGGCAGCTATGGCGACATGGACTTCCTGGGCTGGAACGGCTACGTTGACGTAAGTCGTGGCAACAACCTCTGGGAGATTATCCCCGTCGAGGGCAAGGAGAACGTCTACTACATTGCTCAGTACGGCCAGACCTTCCCGACCGTCACGACCACGACGGAAGAAGGCGAGGAGATTGTCACCGGCGGCGGCAAGAAGTATCTCGGCCTGCGCGGCGACAATGCCTACGCTCCCTCCTACTATCTCATCGACACGGACTGCAAGTCTCCTGAGCTGGAGACCAACCAGTGGATGTTCATCACCCGCGAGGAGCTGCTCAGCTTCATCGCTACTGCAAGCGAGACGAACCCCGTCGACCTCTCCTTCCTCATCGACAACCCCGGCTATGACCAGCGCTGGAGCATCGACAACTGGATGTTCAGCAACGGTAGCGTATGGGGCCGCGGCGGTGACCATGCCAACTTCGTCCTTGAGTCCTACAACTCCGATGAGTTCTACAACGCGCAGGATATGTGGCCGGACGAAGGCGAAGAGGCGCTGCCCGCAGGCACATACGTGCTGAGCGTACAGGGTTACTATCGCGACGGCATCGAGCAGAAGCACGTGGAGAAGGTTCTCGCAGGCGAACAAATCCTGCAGCGCTCCTTCATCTATGCAGCTTCCGACATTTACGACAACGGCCCCGAGGAAATCGCGACCATGCCCCTCATGCCTATCCACATCGAGGCTAACAAGGTTCCCGGCATCGGCTTCACGTTCGGTGGTCTGAGCATGCCCGGCACATACGGCGGTCAGCCAATGTCTGCCTGCGAGCAGGCTGCCAACGAATACTTCCCCGTTGGCCTCTACAAGAACGCGTTTGCTTTCAACATCAGCGAAGAGAATGCCGGTCATCTTGCCATCGGTATCGTAAAGGAATTCTCCGAGGAGAGACTCGGCGGTGACTGGATTGTAATGGACAACTGGCGCCTGAAGTACTACGGCAACCAGCCCATCAACGACCCCGATGCCATCAAGGGTATTGTTTCCGACGAGATCATCAGGGACACCAAGGCCGACAAGGGCATCTACAACCTCCTGGGCCAGAAGATGAACAGGACTCAGCAGGGTGTGAACATCATCGGCGGCAAGAAGGTAGTCAGGAAGTAACAGACTTCATATAAACTCTCCCAAAGGGGTGCGTCAGGCAATTTGGCGCACCCCTTTTTTTGTTCCCGCACGCGGAACGGCCAGACACGGCAGTGCCTCTCCGGAATAAGAGCCTGGGGCTTCCGAGATAAGAGCCTGGGTCTTCCGAAATAAGAGCCTAAGGCTTCCGAGATAAGAGCCTAGGTCTTCCGAGATAAGAGCCTAAGGCTTCTGAGATAAGAGCGGGGGATAATATGTCGCGAGCTGCGGATTTATGGGTTTTCGGGCCTGCCGAAGACTTTCGCAAGACATTTTGCCAAGAAAATAGGTGTTAGGCTTGCGTTTTTGCAAAAAAAGTTGTACCTTTACGCACTATTTGTTCAAAATCACTGATAATGCAAGCAAAATCCTTCCTTTTCATGGCAGCCGTGATGCTGCATTTGCCGCTCATGGCACAAGAATCGCAGATGGTGTCGGCCACCGACATCAAGCCGACGAGTACCCTCTACGTCAACAACCGGGCTCCCCTGCCTGCCAACCCCTTCATCAAGCTGGCCCCCGCAGCCGTCACACCACGCGGCTGGATTGGCGAGATGCTCCTGAGGCAGAAGAACGGACTGAGCGGTCAGCTCGGCGAAATCAGCGACTGGCTCGACAAGAAGGGCAACGCATGGCTCGAACCCGGCGGCGGTCACGGCTGGGAGGAAGTGCCCTACTGGCTCCGAGGCTATGCCAACCTCGCCTACATCCTCGGCGACAAAGCGATGCTCGACGAGACGAAGTTCTGGATAGAAGGCATCCTGCGCAGCAGTCAGCCGGACGGTTTCCTCGGTCCCGTCAACGAGAACAAGGACGGCCGCCGCGAGCTCTGGGCCAACATGCTGGCACTGCAAATCCTGCAGGACTACTACGAGTGGTGCGGCGACGAGCGCGTCATCAAGGTGCTCACCGCCTACTACAAGTGGCAACTGCAGTACCCCGACGAGAAATTCCTGCGCGACTACTGGGAGAACTCGCGCGGCGGCGACAACCTGCTCTCCGTCATCTGGCTCTACAACCGCACCGGCGAGCCATTCCTGCTCGAGCTTGCCGCGAAGATACACCGCTGCACGGCCAACTGGATGCAGGAGAGCGGACTGCCCAACTGGCACAACGTCAACGTGGCAGAGTGCTTCCGCGAGCCCGCCACCTGGTACCTCGTCAGCAAAGACAAAGCAGCCCTGAAGGCCACGTACAACAACTACTCGCTCATCCGCCGCATCTATGGGCAAGTGCCCGGCGGCATGTTCGGCAGCGACGAGAACTGCCGCCACGGCTACATCGACCCGCGCCAGGGCACCGAGACCTGCGGCTTCGTGGAGCAGATGCTCTCCGACGAAATCCTCATGGCACAGACGGGCGACCTCCTCTGGATGGAGAACCTCGAGGACGTAGCCTTCAACGACTATCCCGCAGCCCTGACCGAGGACATGCGGGCCCTGCGCTACCTGACCTGCCCCAACCAGGTGCAGGCCGACGCCAACAACCATCACCCGGGCGTGGACAACGGCGGTCCCTTCTTCTGCATGAACCCCTTCAGCTCGCGCTGCTGCCAGCACAACCATTCGATGGGCTGGCCGTACTATGCCGAGAACCTCGTCCTGGCCAGTGCCGACGGCGGAGCAGCCCTGCTCATCTACGGCGACTGCACCGCCAAGCTCAAGGTGGCCGACGGACAGGAAGTCGTGCTCGACGAACAGACGCACTACCCCTTCAGCGAAGACATCAAGGTCACAGTCTCCGGCCTCAAGAAGAAGACGGCCACCTTCCCGCTCTATCTGCGCATCCCCACGTGGACCGAGGGGGCACACGTCACTGTCAATGGCAAAACCATTGACCACAAGCCCACCGCCGGCCTGCTCCGCATCAGCCGTCAGTGGGCAGAGGGCGACGAGGTGTGCCTGCACTTCCCCATGCGTCTGACGAAGCGCATCTGGGCGCTCAACAAGAACTCTGTCTCCGTGAACTACGGTCCGCTCACGATGAGCCTGAAGATAAAGGAACGCTACGAGGAGAAGGACAGCCGCAAGACCGCCATCGGCGACTCGCACTGGCAGGCAACCGCCGACCCGAGCAAATGGCCCACCTACGAGATCTATGCCGACTCGCCCTGGAACTTTGCACTCGCCGGAAACCTCGCCAGCATGAAGGTTGAGCTGGGGGCATGGCCCGAGAACAACTATCCCTGGAGCCACAAAGGCACACCCCTCACGGTGAAGGCCCGCGGCGCCCGCGTGGAGGGCTGGGGCATGGACGCCACCGGCCTCTGCCAGATACTGCCCGACGCCGACGCACCCCGCGGCAAGGTACAGGAGATTACACTCATCCCCATGGGCGCCGCCAGGCTCCGCATCAGCGCTTTCCCGCCTATGAAATAAGACCTATAGGACCCATAAGACCTATAAGACCTATAAGCCTCCCGAAAAACCAGTAAACCAAAATAAACAACCCCTATGAGAAAACTATTCCTCTCCGCGCTCTTGGCAGTAGCTGCCACAGCCTGCGCACAGACCGCCGAGTTCTTCAAGCCCTATGTGGCTACCGACCTCAGGCTGCCCTCCGTTCCCCTGATTGTCAACGACCCCTACTTCTCCATCTGGAGCCCGTACGACAAGCTCACCGACGGCACGACGCGCCACTGGACAAACGACGAGAAGCCCCTGCTCGGCCTGCTCCGTGTGGACGGCACCACCTACCGCTTCATGGGCGCACAGCAGGAGTACATTCTCTCCTCCATTGCCCCCATGTCCGACGAAGAAGCGTGGGAAGGCCGCGTCAGCCGCGACAAGCAGAGCGGCGAAGGCTGGACAAAACCCTCGTTCGACGACAGCTCCTGGAAGACGGAGAAGGCCGCCTGGGGCAGCGAAGGCGAGAACATCAACAGCCGCTGGGGACGCCAGGGCAGCGACATCTACATCCGTCGCAACGTCAACCTGAGCGACTTCGACCTGCAGGAAGACCTCTACCTGAAGTATAGCCACGACGATGTGTTCGAACTCTACGTCAACGGCACCAAGGTGGCCGACACCGGCGAGACATGGGTCAACGGCGTGGTGCTCCATGCCGACGGCGACATCAAGAAGCTCCTGCACTCGGGCAGCAACACCATCGCCGCTCACTGCCACAACACGACGGGCGGTGCCTATGCAGACTTCGGCCTCTACAAGAACATCAAGCCCAAGGGACAGGATGTCAAGCTGGCCGAGCAGAAGAGCATCGACGTGCTTGCCACCAACACCTACTACACCTTCTCGTGCGGTCCCGTTGAGCTCGACCTCGTCTTCACCGCACCTATGCTCATCGACGACTACGACCTCATCTCCATGCCCATCAACTACGTCTCCTATCAGGTGCGTTCTGTAGACCAGAAGAAGCACGACGTGCAAATCTTCTTCGGCGCCTCTCCCCTGCTGGCCGTCAATAAGGACACACAGGCCACCATCACCACGATGGGCAACGAGGAAGGCGTGCGCTACGTCCGCACCGGCACCATCGAGCAGCCCATCCTCGCCAAGACGGGCGACGGCATCTGCATCGACTGGGGCTACTTCTACATGCCCGCCATCAACGGACAGGTCATGATGGGCGCACCCTCTGAGATTGAAGACGCCTTTGCCCAAAGCGGAAAGATACTTCCCCAGCGCGGCCAGGGCGGACGCGGCCAGGGCGGACGCGGCGGCATGAACTGGTTCCGCGGCATTACGGCCCGCAAGGCTGCCGACATGCCCGTGCTGGCCTATACCCACGACTTCGGCTCCGTCGAGACAGCCACCAGCTTCATGATGATGGGCTACGACGAGATAGAGGACATCGAATACTTCTACAACCGCTACAAGGGCTACTGGGCTCACGGCGGAAGCGTCAGCATCTTCCAGGCCTTCAAGTCGATGCAGAGCCGCTACGCCGGCATCATGCAGCGCTGCCGCCAGTTCGACAAGATGATCTACGACGACGGCCTCAAGGCAGGCGGCAAGCAGTATGCCGAAATCCTCAGCGGTTCCTACCGCCACGTGATGGCTGCCCACAAGCTCTTCGAAGACAAGGACGGCAACCTGCTCTGGTTCTCGAAGGAGAACAACTCCAACGGCTGCGTCAACACCGTCGACCTCACCTACCCCGAAGCACCGCTCTTCCTCGTCTACAACCCTGAACTGCAGAAGGCCATGATGACCTCCATCTTCGACTACAGCCTCTCGGGTCGCTGGACCAAGCCCTTCGCCGCCCACGACCTCGGCACATATCCCCGTGCCAACGGCCAAGTGTATGGCGGCGACATGCCCCTGGAGGAAGCCGGCAACATGATTACCCTGGCCGCCACCATCTGCATGCTGGACGGCAACACTTCGTACGTCCAGAAGTATTTCGACACGATGACCACCTGGGCCGACTACCTGGTGGAGAACGGCTTGCACCCCGCCAACCAGCTCTGCACCGATGACTTCGCAGGCCACTGGGCCGGCAACTGCAACCTTGCCATCAAGGCTATCATGGGCGTGGCAGGCTATGCCGAGATTGCAAAGATGATGGGCAAGGACGACGTCTACAGCAAGTACAATGCCAAGGCCAAGGAGATGGCTGCCGCATGGGAAAAGGAGACCAAGGTGAAGGACCACTACGAACTGGCCTACGGCGCAGGCGAAAAGACCTGGAGCCAGAAGTACAACATGGTCTGGGACAAGCTCTGGAAGACCGGCATCATACCGAACAATGCCATGCAGACCGAGGTGAAGTACTACCTGAAGAAGCAGAACAAGTACGGCCTGCCGCTCGACGTCCGCAAGGACTACACGAAGAGCGACTGGATCATGTGGACGGCAGCGATGGCCGACACCGACAAGGACTTCCAGGCCTTCGTCGACCCGCTCTACAAGTACATCAATGAGACCGAGAGCCGCGTGCCCATCTCCGACTGGCACGACACGAAGACCGGCCGCATGGTGGGCTTCAAGGCCCGTTCCGTCATCGGTGGCTACTGGATGAAGGTCCTGGCCGACAAGATGAAGTAGAAAGCTCTCAGATACAACGAGCCCCTTCCCTCAATGCGAGAGAAGGGGCTTTTTGTCAGAAGTCGAACGTCATACCGCCCATGAAGGTTGCCTTGGGCATCGGGTAGCCGGCGTAGGTCTGGTAGCGTTCTGCCAGGAGGTTCTCGCCCTTGACGAAGGCAGTCAGCCAGGGCAGAGCCTTGAAGCCAACGGTGGCATTCAGCAGGGTGAAGTTCTCCTTCTGCGGATTGGCACCCGTGGCGATGTAGAGACCGCTGATGTTCTGCAGGCCGGCCGAGGCAGTCCAACGGTCCTTGTGGTAGGTGGCACCAAGGTAGAGCTTGCCTTCCGGAGCGCCTTCGATGGGCGTGTCCATGCGCAGGAAGGAGTAGTTGCCGTTGACGCTCCAATGCTTATTAATGGTGTAGTCGGCGGAAAGCTCCAGTCCCCAGTTCTCGAAGTCGCCCGTATTGACATTGCGCGGACGGCCACCCACCCTGACGGTATTGATGAGGTTCTTGCCTTTGATGTAGAAGATGTTGGCACCGATGCGTGCACGCGAGCCGATGCGCTGAGTGTAAGCCAGCTCGTAGTTCATCATGCTTTCGGGCTTGAGGTCGGTCGTGGCAGGCGGGAACATGTACATCTCGCGGATGATGGGATTGCGGAAGCCCTTGCTCACCAACGCCTTGATGTCGGCACCAGCTGTGGGATGGAAGGAGAGACCGCCTTGCGGAACAAGCTCGGTGCCGATGACGGAATGCCAGTCGACACGCAGTCCGGCATCCACCGACAGCCACTTGCAGATGTCCTGACGGAAGTCGACGTAGGTCCCCACCTCGTCGGCATGCTGGTTCTCCACGATGTTGCCCTCCTCGTCCTTGACGAGATAGGTCTTCGCGCCCGTCAGCTTGTCGGCATTCCAAGCGCTGCCGCCGAAGTGCTGCCAGTCGATGCCGACGGTAAGGGTGTTGCCCTCGAAGAGATGTGCGCTCTGATACCAGGTGATGCCTGCGATGTAGTCGTCGTGCTTATAGAGTGCTGTCCTCGGAGTGCCGCCGATGTTGTAGCCGTCGTCGATGTTGTGGTGCCCCCAGTCGCAGAAGAGTCGCAGGGTGCCGCTGGTGCGTCCGTAGTCGTTGCTCAGGCTGATGCTTGCCAGTCCGCGGGTGATGCGGGCGTCGTTGTCGAGGAGTGGAGCCGATGCGGGCCCTGGGTTGCTGGCGTTGAAGTGGGTGACGTTGGCATCGGCAAAAGCCTTCCAGTACTCGGAGAACTCGTAGCCAAGCTTCACATAGCCGCCGAACTGTTCGAACTTACTATCGGGACGATGGCCGTCGGAGCGCTGATACTGAGCGCCCACGACACTGCTGAACCTGCCCATACGGAAGCGGTTCACACCATCGGCCTCCACGGTTCCGTAGCTGCCACCCTGAAGCCGGATGTTGGTCTTGCAGCCGTCCTCCTGCATCTGGCGCGTGACGATGTTCAGGACACCGCCCATCGCGCCCGAGCCGTACAGCAGGCTCGCCGGACCGCGAAGCACCTCCACCTTCTCCGTCATCATGGTCTGGTAGACGTCGGGGATGGGATGCCCCATGAGGCCTGCGTACTGCGGCTGTCCGTCTATCAGCACGAGGAGCTGGGCACCGCTGCCCACGCCGCGCACCTTGATGTTGCCTGCGCCGTTGTTCACGCCGTAGCCCAGCATGCCGCGGCTGGTGACGAAAAGTCCCGGCGTCTGCTCCATGACGGTGGGCAGGACGGAGGAACGGTAGTGCTGGTTCAGCGTCTCGTTCGAAATACTGGTGACGGTGAGGGGCAGATGACGGGCATCCGTGGCGTTACGCGTGCCGGTGACGACCACTTCGTCCATTCGTGTGGTGTCGCGAAGCGTTTCTTCTGCCTGCAGGGAAAGGCTTGCAGCGCAGGTAGCTAACAGTAAAAATGTGCGGGTTTGCATGACTTTTGGTATTGATTGCCTTACATTGTTCCAATTTGCGCCGCAAAGGTACGAACAATGTACGCATACGCGCAAGCCTAAACTTCGCCATGTGTTGCCAAGATTCCCCCTTTGATGTATCGGCTGAAGTGTGAAGTGCTGTCGAAGTTCATACGTGCCGCCACCTCCTTCGCCGTCAGCTTCCCGTGCCGGAGCAAGTGATTGATCTCCATCACGGTGAACTGCTGTATCCAATAGCTCGGGGCGCGGCCGCTTACTTGCGCAGAGACGCGATGCAGATGTTTGGACGTCACGCAGAGCTGCTCGGCGTAGTAGGCCACGGTCCGGTGCCGACGGTAGCTTCCGCCCTCCAGCATCCGGATGAAGCGCGACATGATGTCGGCAGCCCGCTGCGTCACCTCCTCGTGCTCGAAGAGAGCGGCGTGGGCGTTCATGACGTCAAGGTAGAGCAGGCGCATGCTCTGCATGACAGCCTCCTGACGGTAAGCTTCCGGCGCATGCTCGAGGCGGAAGGCCACGTCCTCGAAGTCGCGCCTCAGCAAGGCAAGCGCCTCGCCTTCAAGCCGGAAGATGGGGTGCATGAACAGATGCAGCCAGCCGCAAGTGCCATAGCTGCTGTGGGGCATGCAGGCCACCTGCTGCTCGGCAGGCAGAAGCAGACGGCTGAGCTGGCAGTCCTCCGACGGCTCGATGCGCCCCACGTGGCTCGCCATCGCTATCATGCAGCAACCGGGCTGCAGCGTATGCTCGCGCCCGGAGAAGTGAAGACGGCACGTCCCGGCCGTACAGAGAAGGTGGAGAATCTGTTGCTGCATGCTGTGTCTTAACCTTTTTACTGCCGCAAAAGTACTTATTTTAATTCATAATTCATAATTCTTATTTCATAATTATAAACTTATTGACGGAAATAGAACAAACTATGAATTATTTGTCGTACCTTTGCACGCGGAATAGTAAACGAAGCACCCTTCCGTCTCCGCTAAGGAGAAATGAAATATTATATTGTAAATCGTAAAATTGTAAATAAAGAGATGCCACAGATTTCCGTACGAGGCGTTGAGATGCCCGAGTCGCCCATCCGCAAGCTGGCTCCGCTGGCATACGCTGCAAAGGACAGAGGAATACACGTCTATCACCTAAACATCGGTCAGCCCGACCTGCCGACGCCAAAGGCGGCACTCGATGCCATCAAGAACATCGACCGCACCATCTTGGAATACAGCCCAAGTCAAGGCTATCTGAGCTATCGCAAAAAGCTGGTCGGCTACTACAAGAAGTACAACATCAACCTCACGCCCGACGACATCATCATCACCAGCGGCGGCAGCGAGGCCGTGCTCTTCTCGTTCCTGGCCTGCCTGAACCCCGGCGACGAAATCATCGTGCCGGAGCCCGCCTACGCCAACTACATGGCGTTCGCCATCTCGGCAGGCGCCGTCATCCGCACCATCACGACGACCATCGACGAAGGCTTCTCGCTGCCGAAGGTCGAGAAGTTCGAGGAACTCATCAACGAAAAGACGCGAGCCATCCTCATCTGCAACCCGAACAACCCCACGGGCTACCTCTATACACGCCGCGAAATGAACCAGATACGCGACCTCGTCAAGAAGTACGACCTCTACCTCTTCAGCGACGAGGTCTACCGCGAGTTCATCTACACGGGCAGCCCCTACATCAGCGCCTGCCACCTGGAGGGCATCGAGAACAACGTCGTGCTCATCGACAGCGTCAGCAAGCGCTACAGCGAGTGCGGCATACGCATCGGCGCCCTCATCACCAAGAACCAGGAGGTCCGCAAGGCCGTCATGAAGTTCTGCCAGGCACGCCTCAGCCCGCCACTCATCGGACAGATTGCCGCCGAAGCAAGCCTCGACGAACCCGAAGAGTACGGCAGGGAGGTGTACGATGAATACGTCGAAAGGCGCAAATGCCTCATCGACGGACTCAACCGCATCCCGGGCGTGTACAGCCCCATCCCGATGGGAGCCTTCTACACCGTAGCGAAGCTGCCCGTCGACGACGCAGAGAAGTTCTGCGCCTGGTGCTTGAGCGACTTCAACTACGAAGGCGAGACCGTCATGCTGGCCCCTGCCGCAGGCTTCTACACCACGCCCGGAGCAGGCAAGAACGAAGTCCGTCTGGCCTACGTCCTCAAGAAGGAAGACCTCACCCGCGCCTTGTTCGTGCTGCGAAAGGCGCTGGAGGCGTATCCCGGAAGCAGCCTCTAATTCAAATTTCAAAATTAATAAATTCAAAATTAGGAAGCGTGGTTAAGCGTAAGAGCCAACGAACAAGATAAAAGATGCAAGGACTGTGTGTTAAATTTGAATTATGAGCCTTTCAATTTTGAATTTTGAATTTATTAATTTTGAATTCTAATGTTCACCTGGTTTGTCGCTAAACGGCTCTTCGCAGAGGGCGGAAGCAGCGGACGCGCTTCGCGGCTTGCCACAGGCATCGCCACGACGGGCGTTGCCATCGGCCTGTGCGTGATGCTGGTCAGCGTGGCTATCGTGCTCGGATTCCAGCGCGAGGTGCAGGACAAGGTGCTGGGCTTCGGCGCACACATCAAGGTGCTCAACTACAAGAGCATCGGGGGGCAGGAGTTCTCGCCCATCGTCATCGACGACAGCCTCACGGCGCGACTCGCCGCCATCCCGGGCGTGGCCTCCGTCGCACGCTTCTGCATCAAGCCGGGCATGCTGAAGACCGACGCCAACTTCCGCGGCATCGCCATACAAGGCATCGGGCAGGACTACGACCAGAGCTTCATCAGCAACCATATCGTGAAAGGCGAGATGCCGCAGTTCACCGATTCCGTCAGCTCCGGAAAGCTCGTCATTTCGCAGTCCACGGCACGCGAGATGCAGGTGGACGTCGGGCAGACCATCTACGCATACTTCTTCGAACAGACCGTCAGGGCAAGGAAGTTCACCGTCTCCGGCATTTACCGCACGAACCTCACCGACTTCGACAAGAACTTTGCCTACACCGACCTCTGCACCATCCACCGCCTCCTGGGATGGGACAGCCAACAATACGGCGGTGCAGAGATCAGGCTGCAAGACTTCGAACGCCTCGACGAGACGCTGACAAGTGTAGTCGGCGAAGTCAATCACAAGCAGGATGCCTACGGCGAATACTACTCCAGCATGAGCATCCGCATGGAGCATCCGCAGATATTCGGCTGGCTCAAGCTCCTCGACATGGACATTGCGGTCATTCTCATCCTGATGATTAGCATCTCGATCTTCACGGCTGTCAGCGGACTGCTCATCATCATTCTGGAGCGCACCAACTTCATCGGCATCATGAAAGCCCTGGGCGCACCGAGCAGACAAGTGCGCCGCATCTTCCTGGGGCTCGCTTCGCTGATTATCGTCCGGGGCATCGTGCTGGGCAACGTGCTGGCCTTTGCGCTCATCCTCCTGCAGAAGTACACGGGCCTCATCACGCTCGACCCGGAAGTCTACTACGTCGAGGCAGTGCCTGTCCTCGTGAACTGGTGGTGGGTGGCAGCCATCGATGTGGGCACACTCGTTGTCAGTTCCCTGTCGATGATTGTGCCGAGCTTGGTGATATCACACATCACGCCTGCCAAGAGCATCCGCTTCGAATAGGAGCATCGCCCACTGCTCCTCGTTTTTCGTTTCCCGCAGGGAGAAACCGTACTGCGCAGCGGCATCCACAAGGACGGGTACATCCGCCAGATAGAAGCCGCTCAGTATCATCCTGCCGCCTTTGCGCACTGCTTTTGCGAAGCGCGGCAGGTCGGCGAGCAGGATGTTGCGGTTGATGTTTGCCAGAAGGAGATTGGCCGGTTCCCTACCCTCCAGGACGGAACTGTCGCCGCTCTGCACCTCCACCACATTATTATATATATGGTTCAGCAAAAGGTTGTCGCGGGTGTTCTCCACGCTCCACTCGTCGATGTCGTAGGCAAAGACATGGGCCGCACCGCGCTTCACAGCCATGATGGAAAGGATGCCGGTGCCCGTCCCGGCGTCGATGACGCGGCAGCCCTCCACGTCGAGGTGTGCCAAGGTGCGCAGGATGAGCCGCGTCGTCTCGTGGCTTCCGGTGCCGAACGCCAGGCGCGGCGAGATGAGGATGTCATAGGGGGCGGGCGGCACGTCGGTGTGCTTCACGTCGTGGACCACGACCTCATCGCCTATCACTACAGGCTGAAAGCCCTCTTCCTCCCAGACCTGGTTCCAGTCTTCGTCGGGAGCTTCCGCACAAGAATAACTGATGCTGACGCCGGGCAGAAAGAAGTCCTGCACCGCCCGGCGCATCGCATCTTCGTCCCACTCGCTTTGCTGGATGTAGGCCGTCAGCCCGTCATCGGTTTGGGAGAAGGCCTCGAAGCCGATCTCCGAGAGCGCCGCAGACAGCAAGTCCGCCGCCTCCTGGCTGAAAGGCTTCAGCTCGCACTTTACTTCGTAATACTTCATTGTTCTATCATTTATGTCTGCAAATGTAGCTCTTTTTCCTCACATGGGGAAATTTCCTCGGCAAAATAGGTTTTTCCCTTTGGATATTTCACCAGAAGGCCGTAACTTTGCAACAGAAATAAAACTGAAAGACCTATGAAAACAAACATTCTGACCCTCCTTTTCCTCTCCGTGTTCTGCCTCAGCGCACAAGCACAGGACGACGACATGTACTTCATGTCCTCCAAGAAGAAAGCGCAGAAGACCACTACGACCGTGCCGGTTCAGTCCTCTACCTACGCCGATGACGACGAGGCCGAAGCTGACTACCACACCGGACAGCTGCGCGACGTGGACGAATACAACCGCCGCTATTCCACTCAGGACAGCGAGGCTCCCGCCTATCAGCTGAAGGGTGACACGCTCTACGTCTCCTCCAAGCCATCGAAGGACGAGGTCATCAGCTACGACGAGGGTTATACCGACGGTTACTACGACGGTCTCTACGACGGCGACTTCACCTACACGGCCCGTCTGGCCCGCTATCGTGGCTTCCGCTTCTACGACCCTTTCATCTGGGACATCACCTTCGGATGGTACGACCCCTGGTATGACCCCTGGTACGGCTGGTACCGTCCCTACTACTACAGTTCTTGGGGATGGGGCTGGCACAACTACGGCTGGTACGGCGGCTGGCATCATCCGCACTACTACGGCGGCTACTATGGCGGACACTTCGGCGGACGTCGGCAGACAACGGCAAGCCGCTATCTGGGCCAGCGTTCGGCCACCTTCAACGGTCGCTCAAGAGGCGGCAGGGTTGAGAACGGTCGCATCGGTCCCTCGCGCTCTGTCACATCCGGCACACGCAGCATGACACGCGGCATATCCAGAATCGACGGCGCACGCCAAGGCACGACAGGCATGTCCCGCGGCAGCGTCACAAGCAGACGTGGCACAGTGACTTCACGCGGCAGCGTCGGCACATCCCGTGGCACGAACGTCGGTACTTCACGTAGCTCTGCAAGCAGGAACAGCTTCACCAACAGTAGCACGAGAAGCAGCAGTAGCAGCTACAACAGCGGTTCGCGCAGCTACAATAGCGGTTCGCGCGGCTACAACAGCGGTAGTGCGGCAGGCTTCAGCAACAGCAGGAGCAGTGGCTACAGCGGTGGTTCCCGCGGTGGCGGCTTCAGCGGAGGCGGTGGCTTCAGCGGAGGCTCACGCGGCGGCGGCTTCAGCGGTGGCGGTGGCGGCGGCTCTCGCGGCGGCGGACGAAGGTAAAAAATGAAAGAATGAAAAAATGAAAAAATGAAAGAATGAAGAAATGAAAGATTGAAAGATTGAGAAAATGAAAATGAAACGCTATATATTACTTCCCCTCTTTGCTGCTGCTATCGCAGCCGAGGCACAGGACTCATACATGAACGAGCGCATCACGAACAATTCCAGCGACGTCATTGGCACAGCCCGCTACGTCGGCATGGGCGGTGCCCTCGGTGCCCTCGGTGCAGACATCAGCGTCATCAGCTGGAACCCCGCAGGCATCGGCCTGTACCGCAAGAACGACATCGCCTTCACCTTCGGCGGACTGTGGGGCAAGTCGTCCATCCAAGAAGAGAACCGCGGCAAGGGAACCGTCGACCAGGCCGGCTTCGTCTATAACATCCAGACCGGCAGCGAGACATGCCCCTACGTCAACTTCTCCTTCAACTACCAGAAGAAGATCAACTTCAACCACAACTTCTACGCCGACAACGGTAACCTGAACGAACTGAGCCAGATGGACCAACTGGCCGAGCTGGCGGACTGGGACAACGGGACAGAAAACCTGGAGGGAATGGCACTGGACAACGGCTACTTCGGGGAAAATAAGCTGCTTGACGAGAACGGCAACCCCATCATCAACAACGAGGGCAAAGAAGTAATATACAACTACAACAAATATGGCTCTTCCCTGCGCAACTACTACACCTGGCATAGCGAGGGCTCGGTGCAGTCGTTTGACTTCAATCTCAGCACCAACATCAACGACCGTGCTTTCCTGGGCCTGACCGTCGGCGTGGACAACATGCGCTTCCGCGGGTGGAACTTCTACGGAGAGGACGACATGGATGGCAAAGCAAAGTACGATGTGAACAACGACATCCGCATCTCCGGCACCGGCGTCAACGTCAAGCTCGGCACCATCATCCGTCCCATCGAGGACAGCCCCTTCCGCTTTGGCCTCGTTGTGGAGACGCCTACATGGTATCGTCTGCGCAACAGCACGCTGTTCGACATGAAGCGCGGTTACAACTACGGTGGCACGGTGTCGGAACAGTGGGAGAGCTATCTGAGGTTCAACCTGCGCTCTCCCTGGAAGTTCCGCGCCAGCATAGGCAGCACCATAGGCACCACTCTGGCATGGGATGTGGACTACGAGTATGCCACCTACGGCAATGCCAGCATGGGCTACCCGGAAGATGTGTACTACAACGGTTCCACATCGGGCAACACGAAGGATGTAGCCATGAACCAGCTGACGCGCGACAACCTGCGCGGCACACACACCCTGCGCGTCGGACTTGAAGCCAATGCCACCAAGCACCTCGCCTTCCGCCTGGGCTACAACCTGAGCACATCGGCTTACGACAAGCACATCAGCTTCGACCAGTACAACCTGAACAGCTATGCCATGGACTACTCCACCAGCACCAGCTATATGCGCATGGGCGCGACCAACATCCTGACGCTCGGCATGGGCTACCACTGGAAGAGTTTCTACGTTGACCTGGCCTACAAGCTCCGCAACCAGTATGCCGACTTCTATGCCTTCGACACGAATTTCACAAACAGCAATCAGGAGCTCATCCCGCAGTTCGTCTACGACAATCCCTTGCTTGCCGACGTGACCATCGACCCTGTGGAAGTCAACCTGACGCGCCACGCCATCACCTGCACGCTGGGCTTCAAGTTCTGACGCAAGCGGCAACGAATCGCCGAAACGTACCAAAATACGTATACAAGAAGGGGGCACGTTAAAACACAAACTGAATAATAAGACAACGGATTACACGGATTTCACGGATTCAAGCAATGCTGATGGCAAATAAGCATGTCCGTAAAATCCATGTAATCCGTTGTTGTTTATTACGGCACACGCTCTTTTGTGTAACGCGGCACGCTCTTATCTCGGAAGAGCCTAGGTCTTATTTCAGA
>DGTM01000054.1:6826-44754 GCA_002394305.1 Prevotellaceae bacterium UBA4336 | reverse complement strand
CTAGGTCTTATTTTGGAAGAGCCTAACGCTTTTCTCGGAAGAGCCTAACGCTTATTTTGGAAGAGCGTGGCGCTTCTACTTGACCGACACTTTGCGTCCGGACTTTATGTACAGTCCTTGGGGAGAACCGTAGGCCCGCGACTGACGGCCAAAGGCGTCGCCACTGGCAACTTTGCGGCCACTGAGGTCGTAGACACCGCTGTCGGTGCCATACCGACGGCCTTCTGTCTGGCCCAGGCCGTCCTCGTCGTCCACCGCCTTGCCATAGACATGCAGGGCATAGAGTGCGGGCTGGCTGACATTGTTCATGCTGGCGGAAGTACGCGGAAAGACGAGCTTGACATAGCGTCCGCGGACGGGCGAGGAGAGGGTGACCGTCTTTTTGTTGGTGCCGCCGGCGTTCTTCTTGTCGGCCACCTGCGTCCAGCACGTATTGGCATCGCCGCCTTTGGTGATAAGGCTGAGGTCGGGCTGTTCGGGACTGACGAGGCACTGGTAGGCATTCATGTTGGTGGCCTCGCTGTCGATGCTTTTGGCATCCCAGAGCAGCAGGCGACGGATGTCGTACGTCTGTTCCAGGTCGACGATGACGTAGCGGTAAGGGTCGGTGCCCTGCACGGGCGTTGAAGGACGCCAGGGGCGCTCGGCAGCGGGCAGTCCGGTGAGCAGGTTCAGGGCGTTGCAGGCGGCATCGGGGGTGTCGCAGGCTGCGAGGATGGTCTTGCCGATGCTGACGTTGTCGTCCGAGCGGGTCAGAGGGTTCACGAGACGGCCATAGACGTCGCACCCGTAGAGGCGGATGGCATTGTCGGCAACGCCGGAGGGCCGTATGCCGCGCCGGAAGACGAGCTTGAGATAGCGCACCTCGACAGGCGGGAAGCTGATGTCCTTCTCGTCCTTGTCCTCCACGCCGTCCTCGTGCGCCAGCAGCGTCCAGTCTTCGCTCGTTTTCGTGCGGCCATACACCCAGTACTCGGGCACGTTGCCGCAGTTCGCCTCGCGTTTCCCCACGTCGCGAAAGACGAGGCGGTCCACTTCGTAGATGCCCGTGAACTCCAGGATGAGCCAGGGCTGCTCGGTGCTCGTGTCGCACCACTTGCGGCCGGGGTAGACGTAGCTCATGAGCATGTTGGCCGGACGCTCGCCCTCGGCAGCATAGCCGCTGCAGGAGTTGACGAAGCACCGCACCTTGCCGGTGCCGATTCCCGTCTGCTGACTCACGACGCCCTCCGGCACCTGCACGCTCAGGACAGGGTCGCCTTCGTGGAGAGCCGTGGCAGGGTCGCAGACGGCCACGCCGACGAACGAGTCGGCACAGCCGTAGTAGAGGAACCACTTGCCCTGATGCCAGACAAGCCCCTCCGTGAAGACCGTGCCGGCAGCGTACTGACCGCTCTTCTCGAAGGCGGCCATCGGGCGGAAGAAGGGTTTGTCCAGACGGTCGACGAGCCGGAGCGGGTCCTCTCCGTCGAAGAGCATCTGGCCCGCTGCGTAAGTGTTGGCAGCATAGCAGCCGTCGCCGTTGTTACCGCTGGCGTTCTTGCCGTTGTAGACGAGCACGATGCCGTCCGCCGTACGGACAGCCGGAGGGCCGCACTCGGTGAGCAGGCTGTCGAAGAATCCCTTGCGGGGCTTGGCGAGATAGAGGAGCTTGACATCTCCCCCAGAAGAGGGCTGGGGAGTCTCCACGATGGGCGTCCAGGTGATGAGGTCGTCGCTCGTTGCGCCGCAGACCCAGCTCTCGCCCCAGTACATGAAGTACTTCTCCTCGCCGCCGACCATTATCTTCGCGGCCTGCAGGCGTCCGTCCCTCACCTCCGTCACGATGGAGCCCGACTTGCAGAACATGTCGCCGAACTTGCCGCCGAAGGCCGTGCGGAAACAAGGGCCGTGGTGCGTCCACGTCCGCAGGTCGCGGCTCGTGGCAACGCTCAGGCGGGCCACCGAACGGTCCCACGACGTGTAGGTCATCACATAGAGCGGCTTGCCGTCCACCTCAGCCTCCACGACACGCGGGTCCTCCGTGCCGCCCGTCCACTCGTACGCCTTCGACATGGCCGACTCGTCGGGGAACATGACGGGCGACGGCGAGCGGTAGTCTATCGTGATGCCGTCGGCACTCTCCACCAGACCGATGCGCGAGGTGCGTTTGCCAATGCCCACATCCGGGTCGTCCTCGGCGCGGTAGAGCACACAGACCTTGCCATCCTTCTCCACGGCAGCAGGGTTGAACGTGTCGGCACATTCCCACCGGACCTGTGCCTTCTTCATCGGGCAGTAGAAGAGATTGTCTGTGAGGGGGCTCACCATCGGGTTTTTGCCTTCAGGCCGCGTGAAACCGCCGATAGCCCACTGCGGCAGCACATTGGCACCCGTCGGGCTCTGCTTGTCGTCGGCCATAGCAGCGAGGCAGACGAACAGGATGGGGAAAAGGAATATACGTCTCATAGCGTCACTCTGTTACTGATAAAATGATATATGAATCTTTCTCTGTTCTGTTATCTCCAATTGCAGCAAACGTCGGCTGCTACTCTTCCGGGAAGAGGCCGTAGAGTTTGGAGTCGATCTGCTCCGTGATGCGCTGGAAGTCGGCCACGTTCGACTCGAACTTCAGCGTGTCGCCATCGACGATGAGGAGCTTGCCGGGGTAGTCCTTTATCCACGCCTCGTAGCGTTCGTTCAGGCCGGTGAGGTAGTCGATGCGGATGCTTTGCTCGTACTCGCGGCCGCGCTTGCTGATCTGCGCAATGAGGTTGGGGATGGTGCTGCGTATGTAGATGAGCAGGTCAGGCAACCCCACGAGCGACATCATCAGGTCGAAGAGGTCGCTGTAGTTCCGGAAGTCACGGTCGCTCATGTAGCCCTGCGCATGGAGGTTCGGGGCGAAGATGCGTGCGTCCTCGAAGATGGTGCGGTCCTGGATGATGGTGTCCGTGCTCTTCGATATTTCGACGACGTCGCGGAAGCGCTTGTTCAGGAAGTAGACCTGCAGGTTGAAGCTCCAGCGGTTCATATCCTGATAGAAGTCGTCGAGATAGGGATTTGTCTCAACTGGCTCGAAGCGCGGTGTCCAACCGTAGCGCTTGACGAGCAATTTTGTCAGGGTAGTCTTGCCACACCCAATGTTTCCGGCTACTGCGATATGCATAATCCTAATTTACAATTTGACGATTTACTATTTACAATTTATTTACGATGGAAATGGTTTACGATTTGTCATCCAAAGCTAAGGGCGGCAGCAAATTCATGGACGCTCTGGCACCATGGCGCGATTGTAGTCGCGGAGCTTCACTCTTCATTCTTCATTTAAGAGAGCGGGAACATGCCGTACAGGAGGCTGTCTATCTTGTCGGTTATGTCCTTGAAGTCTTTCGGATTGTGCTGGTAGTCGATGCCGTCCACCTCGATGGTCAGCACCCGGCCCTTGTACTTGTTGTAGATGAAGTCCTCGTAGAGTTCGTTCAGTCCGCGCAGGTATTCGAGCTGTATGGCCTGCTCGTAGTCGCGGCCTCGCTTTTGGATGTTGGCAACGAGGTGCGGGATGCTGGCACGCAGGTAAATCATCAGGTCGGGGTAGCGCACGATGTCCGTCATGTGTCCGAAGAGCTCCATGTAGGTGTCGAAGTCGCGGTCGCTGAGGTGGCCCATGCGCTTGTTGTTGGCGACGAAGACGTAGACGCCCTCGTAGATGCTGCGGTCCTGGATGGTGTCCCTGCCGCTCTTCTGCATCTCCATGATGTCGCGGAAGCGCTCCTTCAGGAAGAACACCTCCATGGGAAAGGACCACCGCTCGATGTCGCGGTAGTAGTCCTCCAGATAGGGGTTGACGGTCACCTGCTCGTACTTCGGCTCCCAGTGGTAGTGCCGCGCGAGCATCTCGGTCAGCGTAGTCTTTCCGCTGCCTATGTTTCCAGCTATTGCGATGTGCCTCATTTCTTGTTTAACA
Organism: Prevotellaceae bacterium UBA4336; assembly: GCA_002394305.1. Classification (GTDB taxonomy): domain Bacteria; phylum Bacteroidota; class Bacteroidia; order Bacteroidales; family Bacteroidaceae; genus Physcousia. The sequence continues at coordinate 40,808 of DGTM01000054.1, read as the reverse complement.
TGATGTCTGCTACGGTGTACCTGTCAAGGAAGATGCTGCAGTCCACATTTCCCTTGATGCCGCTCACGCTGCTCGTGCAGCTGTACTGCCACAGGACGATGGGGACGTCCTCGCTCAGCCCGGGGAACTCGTCGGCATAGCGTGCCACCATGAAGCGGTACTGCGTGAATTTGCCTTCGAGGTATTTGGCATAGAAGTTTACACCGGTGTAGATGATGGGGCGGACGCCGTAGATGCGCTCCACGCCCTCGAGGAAGGCCCGCAGACGGCCGTGGAACTGTGAGAGCGACCCCCTGCCGCGCTTCTCGACGTCGACCACGGGGATGAGGTCCTGCTGGCGCGGGTCGACGTTCGTACGGAAGTTCTCGAGCTGTGTCAGCGCACTGGCCGTCGGGCTGAAGAAGTGGTAGACGCCCACGGGAATGCCCGCCTGCTTAGCCCCATAGAGGTTGCGCAGGTAGAAGTCGTCCACGTAGCCGGAGGCTTCTGTGGCCTTGATGTAGACGAACTGCACCTTGTCGTCGCGTGCCACTTCGTCCCATTTGATGTATCCCTGATAGTGCGAGACGTCAATGCCCTGCTGTTTGTTCACGCTGTGGCGAATCAGGGGGCGGAGCTCCGGGGGGACGGGCAGGGGACTGTCCGGCCGTGGGGCTGCCCACAGCACCTCCGGTTCGGGGAGGGCATAGATGGGCTCCACCTGCCCCGACGACGTTTTTTTCTTCTTGTCGGCAGATGCCGTTGCTGCCACAGCGAGCAGCAACACAAACAAGACCGTGATGTGGAACCGCATGGAGGGGAAACGAATATGGTCTGTCGCTCTTGGAAGCTTCTCGCGGCTGGGCGTCAGGCTCCCAGGTACTCGAACTCGAAGTTCGGGCCCTTGATGCTGGGGAACTGGCTGCGCACGTCCACGTCCTGACGGTTGCGCAGGTGGTTCACCACTTTGTCGTAGCTGTCCTGTATGCTCTCGGCATTCACTTTGGCAACGAAGACGGTGTCCACATAGTGGCACTTCTGCACATCGGGCAGCGAGATGACGCGCTTGAAGGTCATCTTCACCTTGTACCACCCGGGCTGCGGCAGGCTGTACTGTGCCAGGGCTTCCTTCTGGGCAGCCTTCTCCACCTTGTTCTGGCTGGCTCCCTTGGCCTTGAATTCCTCCATCGTGGCGGCCGTTGTCTTGATGGCAATGAAGAAGGAACGTGCGTGCACCTTGATGTGCTTGGGGTACATGACGCTGCTGCTCCAGAACTTCTTCAGCTCGTCGACCATTGCCTCGTTGACCTCCACGTCCTCCAGCGAGGAAAGGAAGTTGACGGCTTCTTCTACACTATAGACGAGAGTCTCGTCGTCGAAATATCTAATATAAAGATTCATCTCTTATTGATAGGTTACAGTTAATGCGCCCACAAAAGTAAGAAAAAGAGAGCAGATAGCGAAATTTTAGCGGCACAAAAACCTGCTATGCGAAAGATTTTGGTTAATTTTGCACGCCGAAAGGAGGAATGGGAAGGATGAAAGCGAAGAGATTCGTCAAGGATTGGGCCCTGCCGCTGAGCATGATGACGGGTGCACTGGGCTATTTTGTCTGCCGCAGTCTGCCCCTTGCGCCGACGCTGAGGGAGCAGATACGCGAGAGCATTTCGTACGTGCAGCCTACGCTTATCTTCTGCATGCTGACGCTCACCTTCTGCCGCATCCGTCCCAGCGACATGCGGCTGCGTGGCTGGCAGGGCTGGATGCTGTTGCTCCAGGCCGGCACCGCCGTGCTCCTCTGCCTGCTGCACGGGTTTGTCCATGACGAGACGGTCCGCCTCCTTTTGCAGAGTGCCATGCTCTGTTTCCTGTGCCCTACGGCCACGGCTGCCGCTGTCGTCACGACGAAGCTGGGCGGCAACGCCGGCACGCTGACGGCCTACACGCTGCTCGTCAACCTCTGCGCCGCGCTGCTCTTCCCGGCGCTCATCCCGCTGGTCAACCCCGCAGAGGACATGAGATTCTGGCTCTCCTTCCGCCTCATCGTCTGCCGCGTCTTTCCGCTGCTCATCTTCCCGCTGCTGGTCGCCTTCCTCATCAGGCATGCCTTCCCTAGGCTGCTGCGTGTCATCACGACCGTCCCCGACCTGCCCTTCTACATCTGGACGGTGTCGCTCTCGCTGGCTATCGCCGTCACCACCCGCATCATCGTGCATGCCGACGTGACGCTCTCGGCGTGCCTCGTCATTGCGCTGGGCTCTGTCGCGGCCTGTGCCGTACAATTTGCAGCGGGCCGAATGGCGGGGCGGCGCTACGGCGACGACATCAGCGCGGCCCAAGCGTGCGGACAGAAGAACACCATCCTTGCCATCTGGGTGGGCTACACCTTCCTGCATCCGCTCACAGCTCTGGCCGGAGGCTTCTACAGCATCTGGCACAACGTCTACAACTCCTGGCAACTGTACAGAAAATCACGGCCCGATGGCACGCAGAAGAAAGACATTTAGCTGCCAAACGCAGTTTTTTGCAGAAAAAAGCAAAATAATCGGGCATTCCCTTGGCAGAAAGAAAGAAAAAGCCTACCTTTGCAGACGAAAAAGACAAAACGATGAAGAATAACAACCTCTACTTCGGCTTTTACTATTACTTTTACTTTAGCAAATGAAGTGAAGCGGGTTGTCTATATATATAAATAAGGTATAAAGGAAACATCAGATACAGAAGCATCCCGCTCACTCAGTGAAGCGGGATTTTTCATAACGGCACGTACCGTACAGGAAGACAAGGAACAAACAACCACAGGACAAACCAGAAGAGATGACAAAAGTCAGACGGATAGCAATACAGGGCATCAAGGGCAGCTTCCACGACATCGCCGCCCACCGCTACTTTGAGGACGAGCAGGTGGAGCTGGTCTGCTGCGACACATTCGAGCAGGTCTTCAGCAGCCTCCACGATGACCACGACACCGTGGCTGTCGTTGCCATAGAGAACACCATCGCCGGCAGTCTGCTCCACAACTACGAACTGCTGCGCGACAGCGGCATGACCATCGTGGGCGAACACAAGCTGCGCATCAGCCACAGCATCATGTGCCTGCCCGACGAGGGCTGGGAGGACCTGCGCGAAGTGAACTCCCACCCCGTGGCACTGATGCAGTGCCGCAACTTTCTCTCCCGCCATCCGGGACTGAAGGTGGTGGAAGTGGCCGACACCGCAGGCGCCGCCGCCGACATCAGCCGCGAGCAACGGCACGGACACGCCGCCATCTGCCACCGCGACGCAGCCCGCATCTACGGCATGAAAGTGCTGCAGGAAGGCATCGAGACCAACAAGCACAACTTCACGCGCTTCCTCGTCCTGGCCCACCCCGAGAAGGCAACCGCCATCCGCAGCCGCAGCACCATCAACAAGGCCAGCCTCGTCTTCACCCTGCCGCACGAGGAAGGCAGCCTCAGCGCCATACTCTCCGTGCTCTCCTTCTACAAGCTCAACCTGACGAAGATACAGAGTCTGCCCATCATCGGGCAGGAGTGGCAGTACATGTTCTACATCGACCTCTCCTTCACCGACGAGAAACGCTACCGCCAGGCCCTCAACGCCATCACACCCCTTACACGCGAACTCAAACAACTTGGCATATATGAAGACGGAAGACAAAGCATATAGCATCCGGCCGGCCGACAGACTGGCCGACGTCAGCGAGTACTACTTCAGCCGCAAGCTGAAGGAAGTGGCAGCCATGAATGCCGCAGGAAAGGACATCATCAGCCTTGCCATCGGAAGCCCCGACATGCCGCCATCGCCCGAGACCATCGCGACCCTCTGCCGCGAAGCACAGAAACCCACGGCCCACGGCTATCAGCCCACCGTAGGCATCCCCGAACTGCGGCAGGCCATGGCAGGCTTCTACCGGAGATGGTTCGGCGTAGAACTCGACCCGGCCACCGAGATTCAGCCCCTCATCGGCAGCAAGGAGGGCATCCTGCACGTCACACTCGCCTTCGTCAACCCCGGCGACGAGGTCCTCGTCCCCAACCCCGGCTACCCCACCTACACGAGTCTCTCCAAACTGCTCGGCGCCAAAATCGTCAACTACGACCTCCTGCCCGAGAACAACTGGCAGCCGGACTTCGACGCACTCGAGCAGATGGACCTCAGCCGCGTGAAGCTCCTCTGGACGAACTACCCGAACATGCCCACCGGAGCAAAGGCCCGGCGCGAGACCTACGAACGCCTCGTCGACTTCGCCCTGCGCCACGGCATCATCGTCGTCAACGACAATCCCTACAGCTTCATAAGGCCCAACGGACCCACCCCTAACCCCTCCCTTGTAGGGAGGGGAACAGATAGTTCTTCCGCTGAAATGGTAACTGCACCCCGCCCTTTAAGGGAGGGGATGGGGGAGGGTCTCCTCTCCATCCTGCAGGTGCCGCGGGCCAAAGAATGCTGCATCGAGTTCAACTCCATGTCGAAAAGCCACAACATGCCCGGCTGGCGCGTCGGCCTGCTTGCCACCAACGCACAGTTCGTACAGTGGATACTGAAGGTGAAGTCGAACATCGACAGCGGGACCTTCCGCGCCCTCCAGCTCGCCGCAGCACAAGCCTACGACAACTCAGACCTCTGGCACCTGCAGGCCAACGTAGAGACCTACGCGCCGCGCCGCCGCTACGCAGAGGAGATCATGCAAGTCCTCGGCTGCCAGTTCGACCCGCAGCAGACAGGCATGTTCCTCTGGGGGCGCATCCCGGACCGCTACGCCGACGTGGAAGAACTCACGGAGCGCGTCCTGCACCAGGCCAGAGTGTTCATCACGCCCGGCTTCATCTTCGGCAGCAACGGCAAACGCTACATTCGCATCAGCCTCTGCGCCAAGGAGGAGAAGATGCAGGAAGCACTCCGCCGCATCAAAAGACTTAAAGAGGTTGGAGGTTAGAGGTTGGTGGTTAGAGGTGAGTGGTTAGAGGTTAGTGGTTAGAGGTTAGTGGTTAGAGGTTAGAGAATACCTCTGGCTCCTAATCAACATCCAAAAACATTCCTCTAACCACTAACCTCTAACCACTCACCCCTAACCACTCACCCCTAACCACTCACCCCTAATCACTCACCTCTAACCCCTAACCACTCACCTCTAACCACTCACCTCTAACCACTCACCCCTAACCACAAGAAACATAGAATAATTAAATAATATGGAACTCCAACTACAACCCCTGAACCTGCCGAGCGACCAAGAGCGAGCCTTCATCATCGCCGGTCCCTGCAGCGCCGAGACAGAAGAACAAGTGATGACCACCGCCAAGCAGCTGGCCGGAAAAGGCTGCCACATCTTCCGCGCGGGAGTGTGGAAGCCGCGTACCAAGCCCGGAGGCTTCGAAGGCCACGGCGAACCCGCATTGCCCTGGCTGGTTAACGTCAAGAAGGAAACGGGCATGCTCACCGCCACGGAAGTGGCTACACCGAAGCACGTGGAGCTGGCCCTCAAGTATGGTGTCGACATCCTCTGGGTAGGAGCACGCACCACGGCCAACCCCTTCGCCGTACAAGAACTGGCCGACGCCCTGAAAGGGACCGACACGACCGTACTCGTCAAGAACCCCGTCAACCCCGACATCGAGCTGTGGATAGGCGCACTGGAGCGCATCAACGGTGCCGGCATACAGAAACTTGGCGCCATCCACCGCGGCTTCAGCAGCTACGAGAAGAAACTTTACCGCAACGACCCGATGTGGCAGATTCCCATCGAGCTGAAGCGACGGCTGCCCCTGCTGCCCATCGTGTGCGACCCGAGTCACATCAGCGGACGGCGCGACCTGATTGCCTCGCTCTGCCAAGAGGCAATGGACCTCGGCTTCGACGGCCTCATCGTGGAGAGCCACTGCGACCCCGACAAGGCATGGAGCGACGCTGCACAGCAAGTGACACCCGAAGTGCTCGACTTCATCGTGTCGCGACTCGTCTTCCGCGACACATCGGAACATCCCGACAAGCTCAAGGACTACCGGCACGAAATAGACGTGCTCGACAATGAGCTCATCGACCTGCTCGCAAAGCGCATGAAGATATGCCGAAGCATCGGCGAATACAAGAAGGAAAGCGGCATGACCATCGTACAGACGCGCCGCTATAGCGAGATACTGGACAAACGCGGTGCACAGGGCTCCCTGCTGGGCATCGACACACAGTGCATCAAGAACATCTTCGAGCACATCCACGAAGAGAGCGTCCGCCAGCAGATGGAGATAATCAATAAGTAGAAGACCCACCCCAACCCTCCCTTAAAGGGAGGGAGAAAGGAGGGGGCGCAACATAAAACAAATATCTATGTATAACAACACACACAGCTCACAAGGGGATTTCCTCCCCTTTAAGGGGAGGTTAGGAGGGGTCTTATGAGAATACTTATCCTTGGCGCAGGCAAGATGGGCTCCTTTTTCACGGACGTCCTTTCCTTCGACCATGAGTGCGCCGTCTACGAGATTGATGCCCGCCGGATGCGCTTCCTCTACAACACGCAGCGCTTCACGACGCTCGACGAGATACGCGACTTCCGCCCGGAGCTCGTCATCAATGCCGTCACGCTGAAGTTCACGACCGACGTCTTCGAGCAGGTCATCCCCTGCCTGCCCGCGGACTGCATCATCTCGGACATCGCGTCGGTGAAGACCGGACTGAAGGACTTCTACGAGGGGACCGGGATGCGCTACGTCTCTACGCACCCGATGTTCGGCCCCACGTTTGCCAACCTCGGGGCGCTCTCCACGGAGAACGCCATCGTCATCAACGAGGGTGACTACATGGGGCGCATCTTCTTCCTGGACCTCTACCGCAGGCTCGGCCTGAACGTCCACGAGTACAGCTTCGACGAGCACGACGAAGCGATGGCCTACAGCCTGTCGGTACCCTTCGTCAGCACCTTCGTCTTCTCGGCCGTGATGAAGCATCAGGATGCACCCGGCACGACGTTCAAGCGCCACCTGAAGATAGCCCGAGGCGTCCTGAGCGAGGACGACACGCTGCTGCGCGAGATACTCTTCAATCCACGCACCAAGGCACACGTCGAAGGCATTCGCTCCGAACTGAAAGACTTAATACAGATTATCGACAACCGCGACGAGGAGGCACTGGGCGCCTACCTGACAAAGATTCGCGGCAACATCAAGTGATTGTCATTGAACATTATTCATTGACCATTGAACATTGAACATTATTCATTGAACATTATTCGAACCACGTCATCATCTTTTGACGAGTCAATGGTCAATAGTCAATGGTCAATAGTCAATGGTCAACGGTCAATGGTCAATGGTCAACGGTCAATGGGAATCACCTCCAGCCGGGAAGACCCGTGCCGCTCTTGTGAACACGTTCGATGCGGACGCGGTAGAGCAAGGTGCTGTAGGCGGGGACGGCATCGGACTCGGTTTCCTTGTAGCCCAGTTCCTGCGGGATATAGATGAGCCAGTCGTCGCCCTTGACCATGTACTGCAAGGCTGTCATGAAGCCTTCTACGACCGAAGACGTTGCCATTGCTACGGGGGCGGCCGTTTTCTCGTCGAAGTCGCCGTAGTATGACTGGCTGAAGATTGTCAGGTCAGTCTTTCTGTCGGGGTAGTTGTTGTCCATGAGCCAGGCGCGGTAATAGAGGCGGACGCTGTCGGTGTAGGCAGAACTGATGTCGCCGTCGCCGCGCCGGACGATTTTGCAGACGACATTGTCCGTAGTGGCTCCTACTGCATCGGGGCTCTTGAGCAGGGTGCGGAGGATGCGCCAGTCGCAATGCTGCTGCCAGTCGTTGCCGGCAGGATATGCTGCCTTGGCTGCTGCAATGGCAACCTGCGCCGAGTCGTACTTCTCGGCGAACCACTGGGCGTTACGTGCCTGCCAGTCGTGACGCGTATCGTCGACCTCTACGCTGCTGCGGCACGAGGCGAAGATGAGCAACGGGCAGACGAGGATGGCTGTCAGCTTGTATTTCATCATTCTCAGAGCAGTTTCTTGAGGAGGGACGTGATGCTCACTTTGTCCTCGATGATGCCACGCAGCTCGCTGATGGCGACGCGGTGCTGTTCCATGGTGTCGCGGTCGCGGAGGGTCACGGTGTTGTCCTCGAGGGTCTGCGGGTCGACGGTGACACAGTAGGGGCATCCGATGGCGTCCATGCGGCGGTAGCGCTTGCCTATCTGGTCCTTTTCCTCGTACTTGCAGTTGAAGTGGAAGCGGAGGTCGTTGATGATTTCCTGTGCTTTCTCGGGCATACCGTCCTTCTTGGTGAGGGGGAAGACAGCGAGCTTGACAGGAGCGAGAGCTGCCGGCAAGTGGAGCACGGTGCGTGTCTGTCCGTCGGGCAGCTGCTGCTCCTCGTAGCTGTGGCACATGATGGAGAGGAACATGCGGTCCACGCCGATGGAGGTCTCGATGACGTAGGGCGTGTAGCTCTCATTGCGTTCGGGGTCGAAGTATTCGATCTTCTTGCCGCTGTACTTGGCGTGCTGCGAGAGGTCGAAGTTCGTGCGGCTGTGAATGCCTTCCACCTCCTTGAAGCCGAAGGGCATGCGGAACTCGATGTCGGTGGCTGCATTGGCGTAGTGGGCCAGTTTGTCATGGTCGTGGAAGCGGTAGTTCTCTGCGCCGAAGCCGAGGTTCTGGTGCCACTTCATGCGGTACTGCTTCCACTTCTCGAACCAGTCGAGCTCTGTGCCGGGCTGGATGAAGAACTGCATCTCCATCTGCTCAAACTCGCGCATGCGGAAGATGAACTGGCGTGCAACGATTTCGTTGCGGAAGGCCTTGCCAATCTGAGCGATGCCGAAGGGAATCTTCATGCGGCCTGTCTTCTGGACGTTGAGGTAGTTGACGAAGATGCCCTGTGCCGTTTCGGGGCGGAGATAGATGGTGGAGGCGCCGTCGGCCGTACTGCCCATCTCGGTCTTGAACATGAGATTGAACTGGCGGACGTCGGTCCAGTTGCGTGTGCCGCTGATGGGGCAGACGATTTCCTCGTCGAGGATGATCTGCTTGAGCGCCTCGAGGTCGATGCCGCCCTGTGCATTCATAGCTTCCTGATAGCGGTGGTGCAGGTTGTCGAACTTCTGCTGGTTCTCCAGCACACGCTCGTTTGTGGCGCGGAACTGTGCCTCGTCGAACTTGTCGCCGAAGCGCTTGCGGGCCTTCTCTATTTCCTTCTGTATCTTGTCCTCGTACTTTGCCATCTGGTCCTCAATGAGGACGTCGGCACGGTAGCGCTTCTTCGAGTCGCGGTTGTCGATGAGGGGGTCGTTGAAGGCGTCCACGTGTCCGCTGGCCTTCCATGTCGTGGGGTGCATGAAGATGGCGGCATCGATGCCCACGATGTTCTCGTGCAGGAGCACCATCGACTGCCACCAGTACTGCTTGATGTTGTTCTTCAGCTCCACGCCGTTCTGTCCGTAGTCATAGACGGCGGCCAGCCCGTCGTAGATATCACTTGAGGGGAAAACAAAGCCGTACTCCTTGCAGTGCGACACTATCTTCTTGAAAACATCTTCTTGTTGTGCCATGTCTTTTTTACCTTGTTATATTTATTTATTGTTTTTCGGCTGCAAAGATAATGAAAAAAGCTGAAAGTAGACGCACAAAACGCTTATTTTATTGTTTGTCGCCGCATAGTTGCATTTTTTTCCAGCTTTCCTTGCTTGGAAAAAAAAGAAGTCGTAACTTTGCCGCTGTTATCACTAAACCCATTGATTACCGACATGAAACTGGTACATACAAGCGTCATCTTTGCGACAGCCGCCCTGCTCATGGCAGGGTGCGACCTCAAGCAAGCCAATGACAAAGAAAATACGGAACCGACGGAAGCGGAGACCCTGATGGCCGAGGAGGGCTTTACCTTTGTGGAACTTGTGCCCAAGCCGCTGCCCTGCTCGAAGGAAGCAATACAGGCCGCATGGAAGCAGATCGGCACCGTAGAGCGCCCTCACACGAAGACCATCGACTACAGGCAGAACACCCCCACCCTGTTCATCTCCACCGACCTGGACAAGGACGGCAACACCGAGGTGCTGCTGCGCGGAACAGAGCCCTATGCCGCCATCTTCTCCTTCTTGGACGACTCGCTGCACCTCATCACCTTTGTCGACCAGTTCAAGATGGGCCTGGGCATCACCTCGGACGGGGTCATCATGCGCAGCGGTGCCAGCAGCAAGGGCGACTTCATGATGCAGTTCATCAAGCTGAAGGACAGCAAGACAGCAGCTTCGGGAGCCGTCAAGGAGGCATTCACGCTGAAGGGCAACGAGATGGTGTCCGAAGGCATGCATTACTTGCTGCAGGTCGACTCTGCCCTGGTCGAAGTGACCAAGGAAGAGTACGAGCAGGTACTGCCCAACCAGGAAGCCACCTACTTCGAGGACCTCGAGGGCTGGGAGGACTTCCGCAAACCGTAGGAAAAGCCCCGGCAGCGGCCTTTAGCCGAGAAAAAGCAAGACACGTCCGCCGTCGTGTCACCATCGGGTGCCACGGCAGCGGACATATTTTTTGCCCGAATGGAATAAAAATTGTACCTTAGCATAAAATTATGCGGTGGCTGACACAATAAAGCACACACCATTCACGTTATTTAATGTAGGATGAAAAGACTGCTCTGGATAGGTATGCTCATCGTGACCCTCACGGCAAGGGCACAGTTCGACGCGGCGTTTACCAACACCTGGGCGCTGCAGTCCTACCACAACCCCGCAGCGGCGGGGCTGGACAGCAAGTTGAATGTACAGGGCGCCTACAGCCTGCAGATGGTGGGATTCGAGGGAGCACCCAAGACGATGCTCATCAACGCCGACATGCCACTCTTCTTCTTCGGGCCCAAGCACGGCGCCGGACTGAGCTTCACCAACGACGCCATCGGAGCTTTCTCGAACAAGAAGATACAAGTCGAGTACGCCTTCCACCAGAAGCTGTGGGGAGGCCGCGCAAGCATCGGAGTGCGCCCCACCCTGCTCATGGTCGGATTCGACGGCTCGGAACTGGATGCCGTCGATGCCAGCGACCCTGCCTTCGCCTCGAGCGACGTGAAAGGCAACGCCTTCGACCTCGACATCGGACTGCGGTACACCTACAAGAAGCTCTGGTACGCCGGCGTCAGCGCCATCCACCTGCTCGGGCCGAAAGTCAAGCTGGGCGACGACAAGACACACGAGGTGACCGTAGACCCCACATTCCAAGTGCAGGGAGGCTACAACCTCGCGCTCCGGCACCCGCGCTACAAGATAGCAATGGATGCCATGGTGCGCTCCGACCTCATGAACTGGCGAGGCGACATCGACCTGCGCCTGCTCTACGACGGAGAAAAGCACAAGCTCTACGGCGGACTCATGTACAGCCCCACCATCAGCGTCGGACTGCTGCTCGGCTTCGACTTCCACGGCATCAACATCGGATACTCCTACGAAGTCTACACCGGCGGCATAGGGGCACTCAACGGAACGCATGAAATCCTCATCGGATATCAGCACGACCTGGACGTATTCAAGAAGGGAAAGAACCTCCACAAGTCCGTCCGGATCCTATAAGACCTATAAGACCCATAAGTCCCATAAGACCCATAAGTCCCATAAGACCTATATGACCCATAAGACCCATAAGACCCATAAGACCCATAAGACCTATAAAAAAACCAATAATACAATATGAAGACAAAAAGTCTGTTTTTAGTGGTTGCAGCCGTCTGCTGCCTCGCCCTCGGCTCATGCCTCGGCTCCAGCTCCTCGGCCAACGCCGTGGGAGGCGAACTGACAGGCGTCAGAGGCTCCGCCCTCTCGGAACCCACCCCATTCGGCATGGTGCCCATACACAAAGGCTCGCTCAAGATCGGTCTCGAAAGGAACGACACCCTCTGGGGCACAGAGTTCCCACTGCGCAACATCAGCGTCGACGGATTCTGGATGGACCAGCACGAGGTGAGCAACGCCAAGTACCGCCAGTTCGTCAACTGGGTGCGCGACAGCATCATCCGCGAACGCCTGGCCGACCCCGCATACGGAGGCGACGAGACATACAAAATCGAGGAAGACAAGGAGGGCAACCCCGTCACGCCGCATCTCGACTGGAGCAAGGCCATACCCTGGCGCAAGGCCAACGAGGACGAGGACCGCGCCATACAGAGCGTCTACGTCATTCACCCCATCGACGGCACGAAGATGCTCGACGCAAGCCAGATGAACTACCGCTACGAAGTCTACGACTACGTGGCCGCCGCACAGCGCAAGTACCGCCTCAACCCCGAGGAGCGCGACCTCAACACGGACCACGCCGTCTCCAACGAACAAGTCATCATCAGCAAGGACACTGCATGGATCGACGACGACGGCAAGATAGTACGCCAGACCATCACGCGTCCCCTCTCCGGACCCTGGGACTTTCTGAACACATTCATTATTAATATATACCCCGACACCACCTGCTGGGTCAACGACTTCCAGAACGCCAACAACGAGCGCTACATGAAGCTCTACTTCTCCAACCCCGCCTTCGACGACTACCCCGTAGTGGGTGTCACCTGGGAGCAGGCCAATGCCTTCTGCGCCTGGCGAACAGACTTCCTGATGAAGGGACTCGGCGGATACGCCAAGCAGATACAGCGCTACCGACTGCCCACCGAAGTGGAATGGGAGTTCGCCGCCCGAGGCAAGGAAGGTAACCCCTTCCCATGGGAAAGCCTCGAAGTGAAGAGCGACAAGGGATGCTACTATGCCAACTTCAAGCCCGACCGCGGCAACTACACGCAGGACGGCTCCCTCATCACCTCGAAGTGCGGCATCTTCTCCGCCAACAGCAACGGCCTCTACGACATGGCCGGCAACGTGGCCGAATGGACCAGCACCGTCTACACCGAAGCCGGCGTGGAGAGCATGGCCGACATGAACCCCGAACTCTCCTACAACGCAGCCAAGGAAGACCCCTACCGCCTGAAGAAGAAATCCGTGCGCGGCGGCTCCTGGAAGGACCCCGAGAGCATGATACGCAGCGCATGGCGCTCCTATGAATACCAGAACCAGCCCCGAAGCTTCGTAGGCTTCCGCTGCGTACGCACCATGGTCAACGACAGGTCCGGCACAAACAAAGCATCCGGCAGCTCGGCAAAAGGCGGCAAGAAGAGCCCAAGAAGTTCCTCGACGGGACAGACGCTCAGCACACGCAAGACACGCCGCTAACACAACATCCAACAGCATAACAATCACAGAAAAGATACACACATCATGAATCCCATAGCAAAATTGCAGAAGTGGATGGACTCCCCATCCGGCCAAGTATTTATGAACTACGCCTACAGCTGGGGTGCTGCAGTCGTGGTATTAGGCGCACTGTTCAAGCTGACACACATCCCCGGAGCTAACGAGATACTGTTCGTCAGTATGCTGACCGAGGTGCTCGTCTTCTTCATCTCGGGCTTCGAGAAGCCCTACGACAAGACAGCACGCGAGGAAGGCGAAGGCACTGCCCAGGCCGGACAGCAAATCATAGTGGCTGGCGGCACGGCACTCCCCGAAGGCGCCGAAGCACCCGAAGGACCCATCGTCATCGGCGGCGGTGCACCCGTCGTGGCTGGCGGCACAGTAGCTGCCACAGGCAACATCGACCCCGACGCACTGGCAGCAGGCGCCGGCCTGAGCGCAGCAGCAGCCAACCTTGCCGCAGCAGGTCAGGCCGCAGCACAGGCCCAGCTCGCACTCGAACAGATACAGAACGGCGGTCCGACCGTGGACCCCAACCAAATCAAGGCCACCGATCCCGCCGCCATCGAAGAGGCTGTCAAGAACTACGCCGAGGAGCTCACCGAACTCACCGATGTGCTGGCACGCGTCAGGAAACAGGCCGAGCGCATGACCACCGACAGCGACGAGATGGAGAACCTCAACCGTTCGCTCACAGGCATCGCCACCGTCTACGAGCTTCAGCTGCGCAACATCAGCAAGCAGGTAGGCACCATCGAGCAAATCGACGAGCAGACACGCCGCATGGCACAGCAGATTGAAGAGCTCAACAACGTCTATGCACGCATGATCGGCGCCCTCACCATCAATATGGGCAACGTGCCCCCTGCAGCACAAAGCGAGAAATAACAGTTTCTGAAGAATCGGAATACTAAGAAAGCAACAAAGCAATGCCTATAAAGAAGAAAAGAGTCTCCCCGCGTCAGAAGATGATCAACCTGATGTACCTGGTCTTGCTGGCCATGCTGGCACTCAATGTGTCGAGCGACGTACTGAACGGTTTCTCGCTTGTGGCCGACGGGCTGAAGAAGAGTACCGAGAATGCCTCGAAGGTCAACCAGGGCATCTACAGCACCTTCGACCAGCAGATGAAGGACAACCCTGCAAAGGTGAAGGAATGGTACGAGAAGGCACAGTATGTTCGCGGCATGAGCGACTCGCTCTACAACCTGGCAGAAGAGCTCAAGGAGGCCATCGTCCGCAAGAGCGACGGCAAGGATGCCGACGTCAACAACATCCATAACCGCGAGGACCTGGAAGCCAGCACACAGGTGATGCTTGCACCGGGCACAGGGCGCGGCAAGGAACTCTACAACGCCATCAATGCCTACCGCGACCGCATCGTGCGCATGGTGACGGACAAGGAGAAGAAGGAAATCATCACCAGCAACCTCGACACCGAGGTGCCGACCCAGGCTAAGGTCCTGGGCAAGAACTGGCAGGAATACTCCTTCGAGAACATGCCCACGGCCGCTGCCGTGACGCTCCTGACCAAGCTGCAGAACGACGTGCGCTACGCCGAGGGCGAAGTGCTGCACAACCTCATCAGCAACGTCGACGTGAAGGACATCCGCGTGAACCAGCTCAATGCCTACGTCATCCCCAACGCACAGACCGTCGTGCAGGGCGGACGCTTCAGCGCACAAATCATCATGGCAGCCGTCGACACCACGCGCCGCCCCACCATCTACATCGGCGGCAAGCAGATACAGAGCGACAAAGGCTACTACGAGACCGTGTGCTCGAAGACGGGCGACTTCACCTTCAGCGGCTACATCGAAATGCTGAACGGCTCGGGCGAAAAGGTGCGTCGCGACTTCTCGCAGAAGTATAGCGTCGTAGCCCCCAGCGCCACCGTCAGCGCAGACATCATGAACGTGCTCTACGCAGGCTACGACAACCCGATGAGCGTCTCGGTGCCCGGCGTGCCGAGCAGCAAGCTGCGCGTCAGCATGACAGGCGGCAGCTTCGAGCAGAAAGGCGAGGGCAAGTACGTGGCCCGTCCCACGACACCCGGCACGGAAGCCGTCGTCACCGTCGCCGCCGAGAGCGAGGGACGCGTGCAGGAGATGGGCAAGTTCACCTTCCGCGTACGCAAGTTGCCCGACCCGACAGCCTACATCGCCTATGCCGCCGAGGGCGGCGGCGAGGAACACTTCACGGGCGGTTCGCTCTCCAAGCAGATTCTCATGAACACCGAAGGCATCGGCGCCGCCATCGACGACGGACTGCTCAACATCGCCTTCCGCGTCAGCAGCTTCGAGATGCTCCTCTTCGACGCAATGGGCAACGCAGTACCCTACAAGAGCAACGGCGCAAACTTCTCCGACCAACAGAAAGCACAGATGCGCGGACTGGCTCGCAACAAGCATCTCTTCATCAGAGACATCCATGCCACGGGCCCCGACGGCATAGAGCGCACACTGAACGGCGTCATGGAAGTCATCATCAAATAAAGGAAGCCCGCCACCCCTCCCCGTCCGTCCATCGAGGAGGAGGGAGAAATAAATTGTAAATGGTAAATAGTAAATCGTAAATATATGAAGCGCATACTTTCTCTCATAACGGTCACGCTCCTGGTGACAAGTGCCGTACAGGCCCAGCCAGCGAAGCGACGTGTCGCCACACCCGAAAAGACCGAACAGGCCGCCAAGTCAGCTGCCACAGGCACCGACCGCGCATCGCTCATGTTTCCCACATCGACAGCCATGCCCGACGACGTCGTCTGGAAGCGCGACATCTACCGACAGCTCGACCTGACGAAGGACAAGAACGCTCCCATGTACTACCCCGTAGAGCCGATGGGACGGCAGGTGAACCTCTTCACCTACCTCTTCCGCCTCATCCTCACCGGACGCGTCAACGCCTACACCTATAAGCTGGACGGCAACGAGTCGTTCGACGAAAAGGACAAGCTCGCCGTGAAGGACATGCTGGAGCGCTACGGCATCTACTACGAGGAGCAGGGCGGCAAACTCACCGTAGCCGACAGCGACGTGCCGAGCGCCGAAGCCACACGCTACTACATCAAGGAGAGCATCTACATGGACCAGCGCACAGGCACCTTCACCACAAAGGTGACCGCCCTCTGCCCCATCCTCATGCGAGGCGCCGACGAGTTCAGCAGCGAAGCAACGCCATACCCCCTCTTCTGGGTCAAGTACGACGACGTAGCACCCTGGCTCGCAAAACTCCCCATGATGGCAAGCAACCTGAACAACGTCACCAACATGACGGCCGACGACTTCTTCGCCATGAACCGCTACGAAGGCAAGATCTACAAGACCAACAACATGCAGGGCAAGGTGCTGCAGAACTACTGCGAGACCGACAGCGACATGGTGGCAGAGCAGACTCGCATCGAGAAGCAGATCAGCGACTTCGAGAAGAACGTCTGGGGCAACGGCTTCCTGCCCGACACAACAAAGAAGGACAGCCTCGATGTCGAGATGCAGGCCGACGAGAAGAAGCCCTCGCGTGGACTCCTCTTCGGGCGCAACAGGAAAAAGTCCTCAGACACAAGCACAGCCTCAGCCCGCAGCACAGCATCCGCCGCAGCCAAGAAAGAAAAGGACACATCCTCGGCCAGCTCCGCCCCCCGCGTCAGTGCCCGCCGCCAGAGACGATAGCAACCCGCGGAACATTCCGCTCCCCACAGATACAACGAAATCCCGCAGTCTTCATTCCTGAAGGCTGCGGGATTTTCCATTTTAGGAACACCAGGTGCACCGAAATTATCTCAGCTCCGTATTATCTCTGGACTCGCGGTCGTCCGCCATCGTCAAGTACCAAGCCTCGGCATAGCGGACGGGACGCAGAGCACACCGCACACTTGCAGCTTCCGCTCCGTCGGCCGTTCGGGAGATGAGGATACGATAGTCCAGGCGGCAATCCGTCTCGCGCCAAAATAGTAACTTTTCTATCTCATAGCCATAGACGGGATAAAGCGTCATCGCCAAGTACTGCTGCCGACGCTGTCCTTCATTCAGTCCGACAGGAAGATTATTCTCGTCAAGCACATATAACATATCCAGCGCCGCTTCGTAATTGCGCTCCACCACATAGTCGAGGTACTGCTTTGCCAAAGACAGCACAGTGGCTGTGTCATAGGATGAGAGGTGCATCGGAATCTCGTCGTTTGCAGGGACAACCTTATGTTCGGTCGTACTATTGCCGTCATAATATTTGACGTAGAAGACATAGGCGACAATCAATGCCGCAACAAAGAGGAGGAAAATATAATTGCGTCTTTGCATATTCGTGACAGTCAGAAAAAGAGGGATGCCCGAAGGACACCCCTCTCCGATAAAGTATTACTAAAACAAACCGGTTATCTTCTCAATTGGTTGATGGTAGGCGTAACCGTCAGAGTTACTTCTGTGAAGATGTCACCCCAGACATAGGTAATCTTCATGGGCACTTTGATGTGGAAGGTACGGTTGACTGTTGCACCATTGTTCAGGTATCCGATGCGTCCGTCAATCTTGCTGTTAGATGCACCTGCGTCCCATGTCAGCTTGATGCCAGGAGCCACCTCTGCAAGTGACTCGTATGCGCCGTTGACATCCGTCGTGGCATTCTCGATTAGCGTAGGATCGGTGTCGTTGAGCTTGGCAGGAACGATGGCATTGCTTCCCACACCATAGAAACTGTAGAAGCCTGCATGGTCGTCGAACTTATAGTCGCGCCAGTCGCTGAACTCTACGAGGCTCTGTACATACCAGTAACCGCCGCCGTGCTCGGCATCTGTGGTAGCAGGTGCTTCCTTGTCTGTCACGTTGATAGGACGCAGGAACTTAACCTGGAAGACATCGTCGGTGAGTTCAACGTCATAGCAATTGCGCTTCTGTTCCATCTGTATCTCCACGGCAAACGTCTGTTCGGCCGCAAGTTCCTTGTGCGAAGCAAAGTTCAGGATGTCCTTGGCATAAGCCGAAGTCTGATAGCTGGCTAAGCCGAAGTAGCTGCCAGAGAGGATGACGATGTCCTGGGTGGTCTCTGTGTCATCGCCTACCAGATAAGCGGAAAGCGTCTTGTTATCTTTCACGACAAGCTGATACCTATTGCCGCTCGTTCCGCTGACAATACGCTTGTTGAAGTCGCTGTTTGCAACAGTCAGGTCAGCATAGGGGTCGGCCGTGTAGTTGGTGAGCACATCGTTGATGCCCGTAATGTGGGCCTTTTGTCCGCGGAACGTGTTCAGCACATTGAAGTTGAAGTCGGGAGTTTTGGTGTCATCGGGCAAGGATGCATTGGCGTGAATCTCGTCGTACTTGCCGGCAGAAGCGCCGACTCTGCTGTCCTTTTCATACCAGTATGCCACAATCTTATCTGCATCAGCGAAGGTGCCACGGGCATAGATTATCTTGTCCTTGTCGATGATGTATTCTACCCACAGGTCGCTATAGCCGTCTGCCTGATGTGTGAACTTAGCATAAACCTTTATGGTCTGTGGTACGACGACATTATTTGCATAATACAATTCCTTCGCTTCTGCAGACGTCAGGCTGAGAACGAGGTCATCGCCAGAAATCAAGAACTGTCCTTTGCCGAAGAGGGTTGGATTGGTGCCATTCGAAGAGTAGACAACATTGTCGAGAAGATACTTTGTGCCCTTGAAGTCGGCAATAGTCAGAGAACTGCTGTAGCTTTCTTTGAACTGGTCGACGAATTCGCTCATAGCAACGACAGACTGGGTCGGGTCGTCGCAGTTGAGAGCAATACCGGCTGTTACGGTGGCAGCCTCAGCGCCTTGGTCTACCACAAGAATCTTGACATAGCCTACTGCCAGATTCTTGTTGTTGCCATCCTGAAGGAGGACACGTACCACATAGGTCTCGCCGATGTACTTGGCATCCTGATCCACTACCTTCGTCACGCCAGCTTCGTCAATCTCTGCGATGGAAGCCTGGTTCTCACGGGTTGCTGTCTTGTAATCTACGAGCGAATAACTGTACTTCAGGCCGGAGGAAGCGAACTCAGCCTCGGTGAAGGCCTTGTCGCCTACCTTTGTGCCCGTGGCGGTGGAAGAAACGCCGTAGTGTGTTTCAATGTACTGAGACAGGTCGAGCGTGCCGTTGTAGGGAACCTCAAACGTATTGGCAGCATCCATGATGGTGGCAAGAGCCGAAGTGCGGATGTGGTTGGACTTATTGTCACCGCTCAGGTGGTCGGCGGGATTGGCCTGATTGTTTGCGAGGCAAAGATTGCCGTAGTAGCTGGGAACGACGAGGGCATAGTCGGAAGTGACCGTCTTCTCGGTATTCTTCTCCGTAGCCTGCAGAGCCAGTGTGCTCACCCAGGCATAGCTGCTTGTGCCATCCGTCTGTGTGACCGCATCATTGAGGTTTTCGGGATAGGCTATCTTGAGCTCAACATCCAGAAGGCCGTTTTCAGCAACGACAGTGCCTGCTGTTGCTCCGATGGACTTCGTATCATTGGCTCGCGTCAAGGCATTCTGTGTCTCCACGTCGACAAAGCTGAAATCATACTTATCCTTGTCGGCAGTGCTGGGGTTCATGTGATACCTGGCATGTGCAGAAGGTGCCCAGGTAGAAGCAACCGTGGAAACAGTGTATTCCTTGATAACGCCATTAATACCGTAGGTTGCATCGGACACGGAACTTTCCTTTAGCTGCATGCAGCCGCTGAAGCTCTGTACATTGATTGTGCCAAAGCCGTAGATATACTGAGAGGGCTTGAACACAAGGCTGGAAAGGGACTTCTCGATGAGTACTGCCAACGTATTGAGCTGACCATTGAGGGCTGTCAGGTTGTCACTGACGGTTGCGAGCTCAGTCCGCAGGTTCTGTATGCTGAGTTCGTTGGCGGCAATTCTGTCGGTCAGCTTCGCAATGTCACCGGTCAGGGTCTGGATGTCCTGACTGATGGAAGAGAACCTACCTTCGATGTCAAGAGCGTCCACATTTGACTTGAAGGAACCCAGTGCAGCACTGAGGTCGTTTATCTGCTGCTGGAAGTTGGCACTCTGGATGGAAGCCTGGAATGCCTGGAGAGCTTCTATCTGAGACTTCAAGTCGCTGACGGCGGCGATACGGGCGGCCTCTTCCTGGCTTATCTTGGCACTGGCCTCAGTGCCTGCCTCTGACTTGGCGTTGGCAATGGCCGTGAGTAATGCCTGATAGTTGTTGTTGACCTGAGCGAGGATTTCGACATCCTTGGCTGCCAGCTCTGCATCCTTGGCTGCCAGCTCTGCATCCCTGTTTGCCAGCTCAGCATCCTTGGCCTGAAGTTCAGCATCCTTGGCCTGAAGTGCTGCAAGGTCGAGGAGTATGCTGGCTATGCTTTCACCTGTCTCTGCGGAGAGTTTGTTGAGCTGATCGGCAAACCTGTCCACATTGCCGCTGAGAGCAGCAAGGTCGGAGGCAGCCTTTGCCTGGACAGCGTTGAGCTGTGCCACGGTAGCATTGTTTGCCACTGCTTCCTGAAGACTCTTAAGGGCATTGCTGCAGGTCTCAATCTGATTCCCAAGAGTGGCGTTGGCGGCTGCCAACCCTTCCTCGAGCGACACGATACGATTTGCCAATGCAGCCACGACAGAAGCATCTTCCTTCTGACTGACAGCATTCTCGAGCGCGGTCCTTGCCTCAGCGAGTTGTGTGTTGTAGCTCGACCGGGCTTCCTTCAATTCAGCTTCCAAGGATTGCTTTATGGATTCAAGTTCTCCCTGTAATGAGGCCGATTTGGCCTTCTCCTCGTTAATCTGTTCCACAAGGTGCGAGTCATCGTAGTCCTTGCAGGAAACAAATGTGTTTGTCGAGGCAAAAACGAGTGCCCCGAACAAAACTGCACTGATTACTTTCTTTTTCATACTCTTTTTTAGTTTAACTGGTTTATATGTTATTGTCCTACAATCATTTGTTCTGGTTGTTGTTTTCGTTTCGCTCTTTTGTGTTGTACTAATCTATTTCGTGTCTGCACGCCTTCCTTCTACATTTTTAAATAATGTAACATTGTGCTTCAATGAAGTTATAACGTAATTTTCGATGCAAAAATACAGACAAACAGGGAAACGTCGCTTAGAAGTTATACGTAAAAACGCGAAACACCCCATAATAATCGTGAATTTGCTTGGGACGTTTCGAATATGGTCTAATTTCAGCTTATTCTGTTTTGTTCGATGAACTCTCGCAGGACAGGCTTGGAGATCTTCAGGTTGTACCTCTTCCCGGACGCATCGCCCAGAACAAGTACTTGCTTTGTCGTGCTTGCATAAACAATATGGTTCACATTGATGATGTATCTCCGCCCAAAACGCCTCAGAAAATCAAATCCCAGTGACTGGAACGTCTCGTCAATCTGCCCCAGGCCCTGAGGCAACATAAAGGAAAGGCCAGAATGATAAGTAATCTGGCAATAATGGTCGTCCGACCTGACAAAGAGTATGTCACCTGGGGCAATCAAGTAAATCTCGTCATAAGACGTAATGTTAACTTTTTCCGTAGATACCATGCTTTTGTTCCGTAGTTACATTCGCCATCTCCCCTATGACAAAACATTTTTCTTTATCTGATACAAGAAAAGCGTAGGGATTTGTCCTGTCTCATCTTATATCTGGTATCGCCAAACACCATTGCAGAAATGAAATGGAAACAACATCCCCCACGCCGTATATGCTATAGCACAACGGCGTGGGAGCCGTATGCATACGAAGCATAACAGGGGCGCTGCCTCAGCATCCATCCTTCTGCAGTGAAATTGGCGATTTCGATATAAAGGATGAAAGCGCGGAACGCTCTCTTGTCCATTGTGGCTGGCTACTGTGAGACACGTCTGTGAATGTGTCTGCAGATTAGGTCCACATGGCGGTACAAAGTTACTTATTTTTTTTGAATCGGCAAAGAAACTCACGAGAAAAATTGCTCACCGTATGAACAGTCACACTCGGACGAGGAAACAAGAACTCGGGGATACACACTGGGTGACTACCACTTATATGATGATATCTCAGAGATAATACCAACAAGAGCCCAGCGATTCCGCGATAAGAGCACAGCGGTTATTAAATAAGAGCACGGCGCTTCCGGAATAAGAGCCCAGTGCTTCCGAAATAAGAGCCTAGCGCTTCCAAAATAAGAGCACGGAGCTTCCAGAAACACACTTGACACAAAAAAGCCGCTCCATCCTTCACGGACGAAGCGGCTTCATTATTGCAATTTAGAATTATTCGGCTTTTGTTTCCTCAGCAGCTGCAGTCTCTGCGGCTTCTGCGGCGGGAGCCTCGGCTACCTCTGCGGGAGCAGATGCCTTCTTCGAAGAGCGACGCGTACGCTTTGCCTTCTTGGCTGTCTTTGCCATGTTCTCGTCGAAGTCAACGAGCTCGATGAAACACATGGGGGCAGCATCGCCGGCACGGAAGCCGGTCTTGATGATGCGGGTGTAGCCACCGGGACGATCGGCAACGGCCTTCGAGATGGTGGTGAACAGCTCGGTGATGGCGTGCTTGTCCTGCAGATAGCTGAAGACAACGCGACGTGAGTTGGTAGTGTCCTCCTTCGATTTGGTGATGAGGGGCTCTACGTACTTCTTCAAGGCTTTTGCCTTGGCCAGGGTCGTAGTGATTCTTTTGTGCATGATCAGAGAGATAGCCATGTTGCTCAACATAGCGCTTCTGTGGGATGCAGTACGGCCCAGATGATTGAATTTCTTATTATGTCTCATTTTCTTTATTCTTTATCTAATTTATACTTAGAAATATCGGTTCCAAACGACAGATTCAGACTCTCGAGCAAATCATCAAGCTCCGTGAGCGATTTCTTACCGAAGTTCCTGAACTTGAGCAGGTCGGTCTTGTTGTACTGTACCAGGTCGCCGAGGGTCTCGACGTCGGCTGCCTTGAGGCAGTTCAGGGCACGTACGGACAAGTCCATATCCACGAGCTTGGTCTTCAGGAGCTGGCGCATGTGCAGAACCTCCTCGTCGAATTCCTCGTTGACATCCAGCTCGTTGTTCTCGAGCGTAATCTTCTCGTCGGAGAACAACATGAAGTGATGAATGAGGATGCGGGCAGCTTCCTTGAGCGCGTCCTTCGGGTGAATGGAACCATCAGTGGTAATCTCAAGTACGAGCTTCTCGTAGTCGGTCTTCTGCTCTACGCGGAAGTTCTCTACGGCATACTTGACATTCCTGATAGGTGTGTAGATTGAATCAATAGGTATGACGTTCACATCAGTGCAGAAAGGACGGTTCTCGTCGGCAGGAACGTAGCCTCTGCCCTTGTTGATGTTGATCTCCATGTGGATGGAGGCCTTGGCATCCAGGTGACAAATCACCAGTTCAGGGTTGAGGACCTCGAAGCCAGCGAGGTACTTGTTGAAGTCGCCGGCGCGGAACTCCGTTGTGTTCTCGACCGTAATGGCGACCTTTTCCGTTTCGAAATCTTCTACAATCTGCTTGAATCTTACCTGCTTCAGGTTCAGTATAATGTTGGTGACATCTTCCTTAACCCCAGGCACAGTGGCAAACTCATGCTCGACGCCGGAGATAGACACGGTGTTGATAGCGAAGCCATCAAGAGAAGACAGAAGGATGCGGCGCAAAGCATTACCAATGGTAGTACCAAAACCACCTTCCAAGGGGCGGAACTCAAACTTACCGAACTTGTCGTCCGCCTCCAACATTATAACTTTATCGGGTTTTTGAAATGCTAATATCGCCATTCTTACTAATTATTTAGAGTACAACTCAACAATCAACTGCTCCTTTATGGTCTCGGGGATGTCGGCACGGTCGGGCTTGTGAAGATACTTGCCAGCCTTCTGGCTCTCGTCCCACTCTATCCAAGGATACTTGGCGTGGTTGAAGCCTGCCAGTGCATTCTGCACTACCTCAAGGCTCTTGCTGCGCTCGCGAACACCAACGATCTGGCCAGGCTTTACGCTGTAAGAGGGGATGCCGACCACCTTACCGTCTACAACGATGTGCTTGTGGTTGACAAGCTGACGTGCAGCACGGCGGGTAGGTGCAATGCCCAGACGGTAAACAATGTTGTCAAGACGGCTCTCGAGGTTCTGAAGGAGAATCTCACCGGTAATACCACTGGTACGGGCTGCCTTGTCGAACATGTTACGGAACTGCTTTTCCAGCACACCATAGGTGTACTTTGCCTTCTGCTTCTCTGCAAGCATGACACCATACTCGGAAGTCTTGCGACGACGGTTGTTGCCGTGCTGGCCGGGAGGGAAGTTACGCTTAGCCTGTACTTTGGGGTTACCCAAGATAGCCTCGCCGAAGCGGCGGTCTATCCTTGACTTAGGTCCTGTATATCTTGCCATATTATCTTATTATTAATGTTTGTCCTACGGGTATCATTATTAAACTCTTCTTCTTTTGGGAGGGCGGCAGCCGTTGTGAGGAAGCGGAGTAACGTCTACAATCTCCGTTACCTCAATACCTGCACCATGGATGGTGCGGATGGCAGACTCGCGACCGTTACCAGGACCCTTGACATAAGCCTTCACCTTGCGCAGGCCGAGGTCGTATGCCGTCTTTGCACAATCCTGAGCAGCCATCTGGGCAGCATAAGGAGTGTTCTTCTTGGAGCCACGGAAACCCATCTTTCCTGCAGAAGACCAGGAAATGACCTGACCCTCGCTGTTTGCCAAAGAGACAATGATATTGTTGAACGAGCTGTGTACGTGGAGCTGACCCATTGCGTCAACCTTCACCACTCTTTTCTTTGTAGCAACTGTTTTCTTTGCCATATCATTTATTATTTAGTAGCCTTTTTCTTGTTTGCAACAGTCTTCTTCTTACCCTTACGCGTACGAGCATTATTCTTCGTGCTCTGGCCACGGACGGGCAGCCCGTTACGATGACGAACACCACGATAGCAGCCGATATCCATCAGACGCTTGATGTTCATTGTAATCTCAGAGCGAAGGTCACCCTCTACCTTGTACTCGGCACCGATAATCTCACGAATCTTACCAGCCTCTTCATCGGTCCAGTCGGTCACCTTCTTGTCTTTGTCTACGCCAGCCTTTTCCAGGATCTTGGCCGAGCTACTGCGACCTATACCGAAAATATAGGTCAAAGCGATTTCACCTCGTTTGTTCTGAGGTAAATCTACACCAACAATTCTAATTGCCATATACTATTCTTTACTATTTTGCAATAATGATTAACCCTGACGCATCTTGTACTTAGGGTTTTTCTTGTTAATAACATACAAACGGCCCTTACGACGTACAATCTTGCACTCGGGGGTACGCTTTTTCAAAGAAGCTCTTGTTTTCATATTTTAGTTTTTATTTATATCTGAATACGATACGTCCTTTCGTCAGGTCATACGGACTCATTTCAACCTTGACCTTGTCGCCCGGGAGTATCTTGATGTAATGCATCCTCATCTTGCCAGAGATATTGCAGATAATCTTCTGACCAATCTCAAGCTCGACGCGGAACATAGCATTCGAGAGCGACTCTACTATTACACCGTCTTGTTCTATTACAGCTTGTTTTGCCATATATTGTCCTTAATTTGCCTTTTCTATATTCTTCTCAATTTCTTCGAAGGAAGACAGAATCTCTACCTTTCCCTTGTGCACGGCAATCGTATGTTCGAAGTGTGCCGCAGGCTTTCCGTCACGAGTCCTGATGGTCCACTTGTCGTCAGTCATATAGACTTTCGGGCTTCCCATTGTTATCATGGGCTCTATCGCTATGCAGAGACCACTCTTAATCATCGGGCCATTTCCCCGTCGTCCGTAGTTCGGGACCTGAGGATCCTCATGCATCTTGTGACCAATGCCATGACCAACGAACTCACGAACGACTCCGTAGCCACCGGACTCGCAAAGCGTCTGAACAGCATATCCGATGTCACCTATGCGTTTGCCCTGCTGGGCAGAAGCGATTCCCTCGTAGAGGGCCTGCTTCGTGACTTCAAGCAACCGGGCTACTTCCTCCGACACCTCTCCCACACGGAACGTGTAGCAAGAGTCGCCGTTGAAGCCGTTCAGAAGCGTACCGCAATCCACCGACACAATATCTCCGTCCACTAACGGTGTGTCATTTGGGACACCATGCACTACAACCTCATTGACAGAGGTGCAGATCGACGCAGGGAACGGTGTGCCACCGCAAGGATTGGGGAAGCCCTTGAAAGTAGGCACCGCACCGTTGTCGCGTATGAACTCATCTGCTACCTTGTCCAACTCCTTTGTCGTGACACCAGGCCTGACATGTTTCCCCACTTCGACCAGGGTCTGGGCAACAAGCTGGTTGGCAGCTCGCATTAATTCTATCTCGTCTTCTGTCTTAAGAAAAATCATCCCTCTGGTGACTATCCCTTAACGAGAAGATATACCTGAACGTCCGTGTATACGACCGGAACTAAGCAAACCATCATAGTGCCTCATGAGCAGATGGCTCTCAATCTGCTGGAGCGTGTCGAGAACCACGCCTACGAGGATGAGCAGAGATGTACCGCCGAAGAACTGTGCGAACTCGGCTTGAACATTCAGCAATCCTGCAAAGGCAGGCATACATGCAATCGCAGCCAGGAACAGAGAACCCGGCAGAGTTATGCGGTCCATTATCTTGTCAATGAAGTCTGCGGTATCTTTTCCAGGACGAATGCCAGGAATAAAACCGTTATTGCGTTTCATATCCTCAGCCATCTGAACGGGGTTCAGCGTAATGGCTGTATAGAAATATGTAAACAATATAATCAGCAGAGCAAAGATAATGTTGTATGCCCAACTTGTATGATCGGAGAGAGCCATCAGCACAGGCGAAGCAGCCTGACCGTCGGAAGCGAGTCCGAGCAGAGTGATAGGTATGAACATAATCGCCTGAGCGAAGATGATAGGCATCACATTAGCGGCAAACACCTTCAGCGGAATATACTGGCGGACGCCGCCAACCTGCTGACCAGCAACCATCCTCTTGGCATACTGTACAGGTACCTTGCGGACACCCTGAACGAGCATAATAGCTGCAAGGATAACCACAAAGAGGAGTACAAGCTCGATAATGAACATTACCAGACCACCGCCACTCAAGTTATTCAGACGAGAGACAACCTCCTGACCGAAAGCCTGAGGCAGACGGGCAATGATACCCAGCATAATGATGAGCGAAACACCATTGCCAATACCCTTGTCGGTAATACGTTCGCCAATCCAAAGGATAAACATACTACCTGCTGCAAGAATAATTGTGCTGGAGAGGATGAACATCGTCCAGTCAATGCCAGGATTGAGTGCCCCTTGAGCTTGCATCTTCAGATTAACCAGATAGGAGGGAGCCTGAACAAGCAGAATAAGCATTGTCAGGTAGCGCGTATACTGGTTCATCTTACGACGTCCGCTCTCACCTTCACGCTGCATCTTCTGGAAGTAAGGTACAACGAAAGCAAAGAGCTGGATTACGATGGAAGCCGAGATGTAAGGCATGATTCCCAGCGCAAAGATGGAAGCATTGGAGAATGCACCGCCGGAGAACATGTTCAACAGAGACATAAGTCCCGTATTCGTCTGTTCCTTCAAGGCCGTCAGAGCCTCCGGATTGATACCCGGCAGGACAATGAACGAACCGAAACGATACATTGCAGCAAAGCCCAGCGTGATGAGGATTCTGGTGCGCAGGTCTTCAACATGCCAAATGTTCTTCAGTGTTTCTATAAACTTCTTCATCAGAATTCAGATTTAAAGTTTTGTTGCGGTACCACCTGCGTTCTGGATAGCTTCTTCTGCTGACTTGGAGAAAGCGTTGGCTACGACTTCAACCTTTGCAGTCAGAGTTCCATTGCCAAGAACCTTAACAAGTCCCTTGGCAGAAACCAGACCAGCAGCAACCATGCTCTCGATTGTTACCTTCTCTGCGTTCGTCTTGTCAACGAGCTTCTGAATAGAGGAGAGATTAACAATCTGATACTCGACACGGTTGATATTCTTGAAGCCGAACTTGGGCAGACGACGCTGAAGAGGCATCTGACCACCCTCGAAACCAATCTTCTTCTTGTAGCCGGAACGTGCCTTGGCTCCCTTATGGCCACGGGTAGACGTGCCACCCAAGCCAGAACCGGGACCACGACCAAGTCGTCTACGACTGTGAGTTGATCCGGCAGCAGGTTTCAAATTATTCAATTTCATAATATAATCGACTTTAAATGTTCATTAATGTTATCAGTCAATCACCTTTACGAGATGACGGACTGCGGTAATCAAGCCACGGTTAGAGGCATTGTCTTCAATCTCAACTGTCTGATTCATCTTCCTCAGACCCAGAGTGTCCAAAGTGGCCTTTTGGGTGCGGGGAGCATGGATGCGACTTCTTACTTGCTGTACTTTGATTGTTGCCATAAAATACCTCCTTATCCTCTAAATACTTTTTCAATACTGATACCACGATTGGCTGCAACAGTCTTTGCATCACGCATCTCAGAGAGCGCTGCAATGGTAGCCTTAACCAAGTTGTGAGGGTTAGAAGAGCCCTTGGACTTAGCCAGACAGTCTGTAACACCTACGCTGTCGAGGACTGCACGCATAGCACCACCAGCCACAACGCCCGTACCATGGGAGGCGGGCATAATGAGCACACTGGCACCGCCAAACTTGGCAGCTGCCTCATGAGGCACCGTACCATTCAAGACAGGAACCTGAACAAGATTCTTCTTGGCAGACTCCACGCCCTTGGCAATAGCTGCAGTGACTTCACCAGCCTTACCCAGGCCCCAACCAATGATACCTTTCTCGTTACCAACAACAACAATAGCGGAGAAGGTGAACGTGCGACCACCCTTGGTAACCTTAGTTACACGGTTGATGGCTACAAGCCTGTCCTTCAGCTCCATTTCGCTGCTTATCTTAACTTTATTTGCCATAATTCTTAGAATTTAAGTCCACCGTTACGTGCTGCATCAGCAACTTCCTTCACTCTACCATGATAGAGGTAACCATTGCGGTCGAAAACAACTGCTGTAATACCAGCCTCAAGAGCCTTCTTGGCAGCCAGTTCGCCGACCTTGGCAGCCTGCTCCTTCTTGGGGCATGTCTCCATACCAAGTGAGGATGCACTTACCAGAGTTGTACCTGTCATATCATTAATTATCTGCACATATATCTGCTTGTTGCTTCTGAAGACAGACATACGGGGACGCTCTGCAGTACCAGAAATCTTATTACGAACTCTGTACTTAATCTTGATTCGTCTTTCTATTTTCGTTGTCATAATCTTAATGTATTAGATATTACTTAGCACCAGCCGACTTACCAGACTTTCTGCGAATCTGCTCGCCGACGAACAGAATGCCCTTACCCTTGTAAGGCTCCGGCATACGGAAAGAACGAATCTTAGCACATACCTGACCAAGGAGCTGCTTGTCGCAAGACTCGAGGATGATCAGGGGATTCTGGTTTCTCTCAGATTTAGTCTCAACCTTGATTTCAGAGGGGAGCTGGAAGAGGATGGGGTGTGTGTAACCCAGCGCGAACTCAAGGAGATTGCCCTGATTGGAAACACGATAGCCGACACCAACAAGCTCAAGCTGCTTTTTGTAGCCCTCGGAAACGCCAACGACCATATTGTGAATCAGAGAACGATAGAGGCCGTGGAAAGCCTGCTTCTGCTTCGACTCAACAGTGTCGTTTTCCTCTACGATTTCGAAAGTTACCTCTGCATCAGCGAGGTTAACCTTGATGGAAGGGTCAACCACCTGGCACATTTCACCCTTGGGGCCTTTGACGGTAACTTTGTTGTCATCACTGACCTTTACAGTCACTCCGGCAGGAATGCTAATGGGTAATTTACCTATTCTTGACATACGTATTCCTCCTTCTAATTAATAGACGTAACAAAGGACTTCGCCACCAATCTTCTGATCAGCAGCCTCCTTGTTCGTCATAACACCCTTGGATGTGGACAGGATAGCAATACCCAGTCCGTTGATAACTCTCGGCATATCCTTGTAGCCAGTATACTTACGCATACCGGGAGTGGATATCCTGATTAACTTCTTGATTGCATTCACCTTGTTGACGGCGTCGTACTTCAATGCAATCTTGATTGTACCTTGGGGACCATCCTCCACGAACTTATAGTTCAGGATGTAACCCTTCTCGAAGAGAATCTTTGTGATTTCCTTCTTTAGATTTGACGCAGGCACCTCAACGACTCTGTGTTTGGCCTGAATTGCGTTGCGCAATCTTGTCAAATAGTCTGCAATTGGATCTGTCATATAATTTAGAATTTAATTGATCGGGACACTCCCGACAATATTAAAATAGTATTTACCAGCTTGCTTTCTTTACGCCAGGGATAAGTCCGCTTGATGCCATTTCACGGAACTGAATACGTGAGAGGCCAAACAGACGGATATAACCCTTCGGACGACCGGTTATCTTGCAACGATTGTGAAGACGGATGGGGTTGGCGTTGCGGGGAATAGCCTGCAGCTTCTGAGCTGCCTCGTATGCCTCGACAGGATCGCCACTGTTAACAACCTTCTTCAAAGCAGCACGCTTTGCTGCGTACTTAGCCACAAGCTTTGCTCTCTTGACCTCGCGGGCCTTCATTGATTCTTTTGCCATATCGATTAATCGTTTTTCGCGTTCTTAAAGGGAAGGCCAAACTCCTTGAGCAGAGCATAACCCTCTTCGTCAGTTTTCGCAGTGGTAACGAACGTGATGTTCATTCCGAGGATACGATCGATGGTATCAATATTAATCTCGGGGAAGATAATCTGCTCCTGAATACCCAAGGTATAGTTGCCACGGCCATCCAGTTTGCTCTCGATACCTTTGAAGTCACGGATACGAGGCAGAGCAACGCGGACGAGCTTCTCAAGGAACTCATACATTCTCTCGCGACGCAGGGTTACCATAACACCAATCGGCATTTTCTTACGCAGCTTGAAGTTGGCGACGTCCTTCTTAGAGACTGTAGCAACAGCCTTCTGACCTGTGATGGCTGTAAGCTCGTTGATTGCAACGTCGATAATCTTCTTATCAGCAGTTGCCATTCCCAGACCTTGATTGATCACAATCTTCTTCAAAACAGGAATCTGCATTGCTGAAGAGTAGTTGAACTGCTTCATCAGTGCAGGAGCAATACGCTCGGCATATTCTTTCTTAAGGCTTGCAGTATTTGCCATTATTAACATCTCCTATTATTTAACAGTTACATTCATAGCCTTACCGTTGGAGCGAACGGCCTTGCCATCCACAACGGGGTTGAGCTTTGAAACTTGAATGGGAGCTTCCTGCTTAACGATACCTCCCTGAGGGTACTTTGCACTGGGCTTCTGGCTCTTGCTGACCATATTGATACCCTCTACGATGGCGCGCTGCTCCTTCACGAGCACCTTCAACACTTTACCGGTCTGACCCTTGCAGTTGCCAGAGTTAACGTAAACTGTATCGCCTTTCTTAATGTGTAACTTACTCATTACTGAAATCATTAATTGATTAAAGAACTTCGGGTGCCAGTGATACCACCTTCATATTGGCAGCTCGCAACTCACGAGCGACAGGACCGAAAATACGACTACCACGCAGTTCGCCTGCATTGTTCAGAAGAACGCAAGCATTGTCATCAAAACGAATGTAGGAACCGTCAGCACGACGGACTTCCTTCTTAGTACGTACTATCAAGGCCTTAGATACTGCACCCTTCTTAACTTCACTAGTGGGGATTGCGCTCTTCACAGACACGACAATCACATCACCTACAGATGCATAGCGACGGCGTGTACCACCAAGCACACGGATGCACATAGCTTCCTTTGCACCGCTATTATCTGCAACTACTAATCTAGATTCTGCTTGTATCATAATTACTTAGCTCTTTCTACGATTTCTACTACTCTCCATCTCTTTGTCTTACTCAAGGGACGGGTTTCCATAATCAGGACGGTGTCACCCTTGTGGCAGTCGTTTTTCTCATCATGAGCATGATACTTCTTTGTCTTCGAAACGAACTTACCGTAAATGGGGTGCTTCTCCTTAAACTTTGCAGCTACAACAATGGTCTTGTCCATCTTGTCGCTTACGACAACACCTGTTCTTGTCTTTCTTAAATTTCTTGCTTCCATGTCTAAGACCATTTATTTGTTCAACTCTCTTTGGCGAAGCACAGTCTTGAGGCGGGCAATGTCACGACGCGCAGCCTTAATCTGTGCACTATTTGCGAGGGGTGATACTGCATGGTTCAGGAGCATCTGGTTGTAGTTAGCCTGCTCCGTCTGTATGCGCTCTGCCAAATCGGCAGTAGTCATCTCCTTAATTTCTGCAATCTTCATAATTATGCGTTTTTGTCGTAATCACGTCTAACAACGAACTTCGTGGTGACAGGCAGCTTCTGAGATGCCAGACGAAGTGCTTCCTTGGCAATTTCATACGAAACGCCTTCAATCTCGAAAATAATGCGACCGGGAGTGATGGGGAACACATATCCTACGGGATCACCCTTACCTTTACCCATACGAACGTCTGCGGGCTTCTTGGTAATAGGCTTGTCGGGGAAGATACGTATCCAGCTCTGTCCCTCACGCTGCATGTAACGCGTCATAGCAACACGGGCTGCTTCAATCTGGCGTGCGGTAATCCAATGAGTCTCAAGAGACTTGATACCGAAAGATCCGAATGCCAGCTGGTTGCCGCGCATGGCATTGCCCTTGCAACGACCTTTTTGCGGTCTTCTATATTTAGTTCTTTTTGGTTGTAACATGATAATCTAATTTTAGCGATTATTGTTCTTCTTACGACGGAAGTTCCGCCTGTCGTTTCCGCCGAAGTTGCGGCCACTGTCCTTCTGCTGAGTAAAGTTAGGAGCAAGATCCTTCTTGCCATAGACTTCACCACGGCAAATCCACACCTTGATGCCAAGAAGTCCGACCTTGGTCAGAGCCTCAGACTGGCAGTAGTCAATGTCAGCACGAAGTGTGTGCAGAGGAGTACGTCCTTCCTTGAACATCTCGGAACGAGCGATTTCTGCGCCGTTGAGACGACCAGAGATTAACACCTTGATACCTTCGGCACCAGCGCGCATGGTATTCTGGATAGCCATCTTGATGGCACGACGGTATGCAATTTTACCCTCTACCTGACGAGCAATGTTGTTAGCCACAATAACTGCATCAAGTTCGGGTCTCTTAACCTCGAAGATGTTAATCTGCACATCCTTCTGAGTGAGCTTCTTCAGTTCCTCTTTGAGGGTATCAACCTTTTCTCCGCCCTTACCGATAATAAGACCAGGACGAGCAGTGCAAACAGTGATAGTCACCATTTTGAGGGTACGTTCGATAACGATGCGCGAAATGCTTGCGTCACCGAGGCGAGCATCGAGGTACTTACGGATTTTGCTATCCTCGAGGATAGATTCTCCGAAATCCTTCCCTCCGTACCAATTTGAGTCCCAACCACGGATAATACCGAGTCGGTTACTTATAGGATTAACTTTCTGTCCCATACTTTTCCTTAATCTTTATTCTTACTGTCAACGAACAACGTTATGTGGTTAGAACGCTTGCGGATTCTGTAACCACGTCCCTGAGGAGCTGGTCTCAAACGCTTAAGGGTGGCACCCTCATCAACGAAAATCTTACTGATGTAGAGCTCACCTTCCTCGGCTTTGCGCTCGTTTTTCTGTTCCCAGTTGGCAATGGCAGAGCGAAGAACCTTTTCTACGTCTTCACTTGCAGCCTTAACGCAGAACTTCAGAGTGCCCAGTGCCCTATTGACTTCCATGCCGCGAACCAAATCAACCACATATCTCATCTTGCGGGG
>DGTM01000054.1:0-6708 GCA_002394305.1 Prevotellaceae bacterium UBA4336 | reverse complement strand
TCAGCAGCTAATTTCTTTCTTTTTCCCATTATATTATTACTCTATAATTAACGATTAAACGCCTGCTTACTTCTTCTTGTTACCAGCATGGCCTCCGAACTTGCGTGTAGGTGCGAACTCACCCAGCTTGTGTCCAACCATATTTTCTGTAACGTAAACAGGAATAAACTTATTTCCGTTGTGAACGGCAACCGTATGACCTACGAAATCCGGAGAAATCATTGAAGCACGCGACCAAGTCTTGACCACGTTCTTCTTACCGCTTTCATTCATAGCGACGATTTTTTTCTCGAGGCTGACTTCGATATACGGACCTTTCTTTAATGAACGACTCATAATTTTACTCTAACTAACTTTTTGTTTACTTATTACATCTCTCGATAATATACTTGTTGGACTGCTTCTTGGGAGAACGTGTCTTGAGTCCCTTAGCATACAAGCCCTTGCGCGAGCGAGGATGACCGCCAGACTGACGACCTTCGCCGCCACCCATTGGATGGTCGTGGGGGTTCATGACAACGCCGCGGTTGTGGGGGCGACGTCCTAACCAACGAGAGCGTCCAGCCTTACCGGAGCTTTCCAGAGCATGGTCTGAGTTACCTACGCTACCGACTGTTGCCTTGCATGCAGAAAGAATCTGACGGGTTTCTCCAGAGGGAAGTTTGATAACGCAGTAGCGACCTTCGCGGGAAGTTAGCTGAGCAAAGTTTCCAGCGGAACGTACGAGCAGTGCACCCTGACCAGGGCGAAGCTCGATGTTGTGGATTACAGTACCCACGGGAATGTTCTGCAGGGGCAGAGCATTACCGACTTCGGGAGCTGCTTCGGCACCGCTCATCACAGTGGCACCCACCTTAAGTCCGTTGGGAGCAATAATATAACGTTTTTCGCCGTCGGCGTAATAAAGGAGTGCGATGCGTGCGGAACGATTGGGATCGTACTCGATTGTCTTTACGACGGCGGGAACACCATCTTTCTCACGTCGGAAGTCAATGAAGCGGAATTTCTGTTTGTGACCTCCACCGATATAGCGCATTGTCATCTTGCCAGTGTTGTTGCGACCGCCGGTTGAGCGCTTACCGTAAACGAGAGACTTCTCAGGTACCGATGCAGTAATTTCTTCGAAGGTACCTATAATTTTGTGTCTTTGGCCCGGTGT
This sequence comes from Prevotellaceae bacterium UBA4336, assembly GCA_002394305.1. Lineage (GTDB taxonomy): Bacteria > Bacteroidota > Bacteroidia > Bacteroidales > Bacteroidaceae > Physcousia. The sequence continues at coordinate 5,549 of DGTM01000054.1, read as the reverse complement.
TGTGGGCTTAAATTTACGTACTGCCATCTTCTATTAAATGTTGCTATAAAAATCAATTACGTCGCCTTCCTTGAGGGTTACGATAGCCTTCTTGAAAGCATTGGTACGTCCTTTGACGAGACCAGAGCGAGTGTAGCGTCTTTTACTCTTGCCTGCATAGACACAGGTATTAACGTCAGTAACAGTGACGTTGTACAGAGCTTCTACCTCCTGCTTAATCTCAATCTTGTTGGCATCGGGACGAACGATGAAGCCGAACTTGTTCTGCTTCTCGGTGATGCTGGTCATCTTCTCAGATACCAGAGGTTTTACGATATATCCCATATTCTGTATTTCGGCTACTTATTTGGTTAAGTTTCCATCGATTACAGCGAGAGCGCTCTCAGCCACAACCATGACATCGGCATCCAAAACCCGATAGGTGTTGAGTGCGTTTGCAGGCATAACCTTGACGCGTTCGATGTTTCGAGCTGACAAATATACGACTTTATCTGCACCTGGCAAAACAAAGAGGGTCTTCTTGCCTGAAACTTTAAGATTATTTAAGATTTCAATCATTGCTTTCGTCTTGGGAGCCTCGAAAGAGAAGTCCTCCACAACGACCAGGGCATTCTCCTGAGCTTTGTATGCGAGGGCAGACCTACGAGCAAGCTGACGAACCTTCTTGTTGAGTTTGAAACTATAGTCGCGAGGCTTGGGACCGAATACACGGCCACCGCCAACGAGTACGGGAGAGTTGATGTCACCGCGACGAGCACCGCCACCGCCTTTCTGACGGCCGAGCTTGCGTGTTGAGCCACTGACTTCGCTTCTTTCCTTAGACTTAGCTGTTCCCTGACGCTGGTTAGCCATGATGAGCTTCACGTCGAGATAGATGGCGTGGTCGTTGGGCTCAATAGCGTAAATGGCATCATTGAGAGCGACCTTACGTCCAGTCTCCTGACCTTTGATATTTAATACACTTAATTCCATTACTTGATAACGCTTACGATTGAACCTTTGAATCCTGGAACACTACCCTTGATGAGAAGGAGGTTGTGTTCAGGAATTACCTTTAACACTTGCAGATTGTGTGTAGTCACACGGTTGCATCCCATCTGGCCGCCCATGCGCATACCCTTGAACACCTTAGCGGGGTAAGAACATGCGCCGATAGAACCGGGCTTGCGCAGACGGTCGTCCTGACCGTGAGTCGTCTGACCTACGCCACCGAAGCCATGACGCTTTACAACACCCTGGAAACCGCGACCCTTGGAGGTTGCGATGACGTCGACGAAAGAGCTGTCTGCGAACAGGTCTACGGTGATGGTGTCACCCAGATTCAGTTCCTGTTCGAAACCTGTGAACTCGGCCAAGTGTCTCTTGGGAGTTACTCCTGCCTTCTTGAAGTGGCCCATGAGAGGAGCAGTGGTGTTCTTCTCCTTAGCCTCTTCGAAGCCGAGCTGGACGGCATTGTAGCCATCCTTCTCTTCGCTTTTGATTTGAGTAACAACACAAGGACCCAATTCGATAACAGTGCATGGTACATTCTTACCCTCGGCACTGAAAACGGAAGTCATTCCGATTTTCTTTCCTAATAATCCTGGCATTTCTGTTATTCTAAATGATTAAACAATATTTGATTACACTTTGATTTCTACTTCCACGCCGCTGGGAAGCTCGAGCTTCATGAGGGCATCGATGGTCTTCTCGCTTGAGCTGTGGATGTCGACAAGACGCTTGTAGCTGCTCAGTTCGAACTGCTCGCGGCTCTTTTTGTTGACGAAGGTCGAGCGATTGACGGTGAAAATTCTCTTGTGTGTGGGCAGGGGGATAGGACCGCTTACTACAGCACCTGTCTCCTTCACGGTCTTTACGATTTTCTCGGCAGACTTGTCTACCAGGTTGTGGTCGTAAGACTTCAGTTTGATTCTGATTTTTGGACTCATTGTTTTGTTTGTTGTTTTGTTTGTCTTTTCGTAAGGGATAAGGTATCAACCGCAAAGAGTCATATGCTTGCGGCTGACCTTATCCTTTATTGCTGTTCTTATATACTATACATTATAATATATATATTATACAAGGTCTACACGACCTTTGATCTCCTCGAGCACGGCTCTTGCGATACCGGAGCTGACGGGAGCATGGTGGTCGTAGGTCATGGAGCTGGTAGCGCGGCCGGAGGTGATGGTGCGCAGAGCCGTCACGTAGCCGAACATCTCTGCCAGGGGAACCATTGCCTTTACCAAGCGGGCGCCGGTACGTGTAGAATCCATACCTTCCACCTGACCACGGCGCTTGTTGAGGTCGCCTATCACGTCACCCATGTTCTCTTCCGGTGTAACCACCTCAAGCTTCATGATGGGCTCCATGAGGACGGGCTTTGCCTTAGCGCAGCATGCCTTGTATGCCATCTGAGCGGCAAGCTCGAACGAGAGCTGGTCGGAGTCGACGGGATGGAAGCTGCCATCCACAAGTTCCACCTTCAGACTGTCCATGGGGAAGCCGCCGAGCACACCATTCTTCATGGCTGCCTCGAAGCCCTTCTGGACGCTGGGGATGAATTCCTTAGGAATGTTACCACCTGTAACGCTGTTGATGAACTGCAAGCCACCCTGTGTGTAGTCTTCGTCCACGGGACCGACATTGACGATGATGTCGGCAAACTTACCGCGACCGCCGGACTGCTTCTTGTAAACCTCGCGATGGTTGACAGTGGTTGTGATGGCTTCCTTGTAGTTCACCTGAGGCTTGCCCTGGTTGCACTCTACCTTGAACTCGCGCTTCAGACGGTCGATGATGATATCGAGGTGAAGCTCACCCATACCGCTGATGACGGTCTGACCGCTCTGTTCGTCGGTGTGGACGGTGAAGGTCGGGTCCTCTTCGGCGAGCTTGGCGAGGCCGTTGCTCAGTTTGTCGAGGTCCTTCTGAGTCTTGGGCTCCACAGCAATGCCGATAACGGGATCGGGGAAGTCCATCGACTCGAGTGTGATGGGTGCATCCTCGTCGGTGAGGGTATCACCTGTGTGAATATCCTTGAAGCCGACACCGGCACCGATGTCACCGGCGCTGATGCAGTCAACAGGGTTCTGATGGTTGGAGTGCATCTGGAACAGACGGCTCACGCGTTCCTTCTTGCCGGAGCGCACATTATAGATATAAGAGCCGGCCTCTACCTTACCGCTGTAGACGCGGAAGAAGGTCAGACGACCTACATACGGGTCGGTTGCAATCTTGAATGCCAGTGCAGCGGTCTTTTCGTCCTCATCGGGCTTACGCGTCTCTGTCTCGCCTGTTGTGGGGTTGACGCCCTCGATGGCAGGTGTATCGAGAGGAGAGGGCAGGAACATGCAGACGTAGTCGAGCAAAGTCTGTACGCCTTTGTTCTTGAAGGAAGAGCCGCATGTCATGGGCACGATGTTCAGGGCAAGGGTACCCTTACGGATAGCGGCGATGATTTCCTCGGTCGTAACAGACTCAGGGTCCTCAAAGTACTTCTCCATCAGAGCCTCGTCCTGCTCTGCGGCAGCCTCCACGAGTTTGGCACGCCATTCGTCGCACTCGTCCTTCATGTCGGCAGGAATATCTTCCACGTCGTACTCAGCGCCCATCGTCTCGTCGTGCCACAGGATAGCCTTCATCCTGAGCAGGTCGACGATGCCCTTGAAGTTCTCCTCTGCGCCGATGGGCACAGCGAGGACAACAGGGTTGGCACCCAGGACGTCCTTCATCTGGCGGACAACCTCGAAGAAGTCAGCGCCGGAGCGGTCCATCTTGTTGACGTAGCCCATGCGGGGAACATTGTACTTGTCGGCCTGGCGCCATACAGTCTCGGACTGGGGCTCTACGCCGCCTACTGCGCAGTAGGTAGCAACAGCACCGTCGAGCACACGCAGGGAGCGCTCCACCTCAGCGGTGAAATCGACATGTCCCGGCGTGTCGATCAGGTTGAACTTGTACTTCTGTCCTCCATAGGTCCAATAGGCTGTCGTAGCAGCAGAGGTGATGGTGATGCCACGCTCCTGCTCTTGTTCCATCCAGTCCATTGTAGCGCCTCCTTCATGCACCTCGCCAATCTTGTGTGTCTTACCGGTGTAGAAGAGGATACGCTCGGATGTCGTTGTCTTGCCGGCATCAATATGGGCCATGATACCGAAGTTACGCGTCAAATGTAAATCTTGCTTTGCCATTCTAACAATCTAATCTTAATGAGAATTTCTAACGTTTGATGTGGTTAATTAGTTGTTAGAAACGGAAATGAGCGAATGCGCGGTTAGCCTCGGCCATGCGGTGCATGTCCTCTTTGCGCTTGAATGCGCCGCCCTGTTCATTGTATGCGTCCATAATCTCGGCAGCCAGCTTGTCGGCCATAGTCTTGCCGCCACGCTTGCGTGCGAAGGAAATCATGTTCTTCATGCTGATGCTCTCCTTGCGGTCGGGACGGATCTCGGTGGGCACCTGGAAAGTGGCACCGCCGATACGACGGCTCTTGACCTCCACCTGAGGTGTGATCTTGTCGAGGGCTTCCTTCCAGATGGTGAGGGAATCCTTCTCCTCGCTGGACATCTTAGTCTTTACAATCTCCAGAGCCTTGTAAAAAATCTCATAGGAGATGCTCTTCTTGCCGTCATACATCAGATGGTTGACGAACTTGGACACCTTCACGTCACCATAGACAGGATCGGGAAGGATGATTCTCTTTTTTGGTTTAGCTTTACGCATGTTTTGTTTGTTTTTTGTTCGGGGTTGTCCTTTCGTGTTCTTCAACGTCCCCTCTGGGGCATTTACTCAACCTTAGTTACAAGCCAAAACGGTTAATGATTACTTCTTTGCAGCTTTGGGACGCTTTGCGCCGTACTTCGAGCGACGCTGCGTGCGGTTTGCCACGCCGGCGGTATCGAGTGTACCGCGAACGATGTGATAACGTACACCGGGCAGGTCCTTTACACGACCGCCACGAACCAGAACGATGCTGTGTTCCTGCAGGTTGTGACCTTCTCCGGGAATGTAGCTGTTCACTTCTTTTGAGTTTGTCAGACGCACACGAGCGACCTTGCGCATCGCGGAATTAGGCTTCTTAGGTGTTGTGGTGTAAACACGGACACAGACGCCGCGACGCTGGGGACAGTTGTCCAGAGCGGGGCTCTTGCTCTTGTCTACCAACACCGTACGGCCTTTTCTTACGAGTTGTTGAATTGTAGGCATTGTTTTTTGTTTTTTATTATTATATATTATGTATTATTGTCGATATATGCGGAGAACGAGCCTATAAGGGCCATTCGGGGTGCAAAGGTACAACTTTTTATCGAAACGGCAATCACACCTTTCAGGAAAAAGCATCCAAACAGGGCCAAAAGGCTTACTTTTAAGATAATTTAACAGTTACCTACCATGAACAAGGACGTTATGACACCCCAAAAGCACAAAAATGGGAGTTCGGGAGCGGCACTCATGCCGCCACGTCACCAGACGCATGCAGACTCGTTGCCGGAACATACAAGTGCTGCCGCCAGTACCCCCGTGGGGGTACTCCAGTACCTCCACGAGGGTGTGTCAAAATTGGCACA
>DGTM01000049.1 GCA_002394305.1 Prevotellaceae bacterium UBA4336 | reverse complement strand
ACTTATAAGACCTATAAGACTTATAGGACCTATCGGGCTTCCCTTGCCGGAGCAGATGGCGGCGTGGCATCCTCGGCGCTACCCCACTCCTTGTTGGGCCTGTTGCCCATTTCCAGGACGAGGGTGGCGCCGTTCTTTATGTCATCGTGGCTGAACCAGGGCTTGTCCCAGGGCTGTCCATTGAGGGTGGCACGCTGGATGTACTTGTTCTCGCGACTGCAACCTTTGGCAATGATGTGCAGTTCCTTGCCCCCGGGCAGCTTGACACGTATGTCCGAGAAGAGCGGCGAGCCGATGTTGTAGGCGGGGAATCCAGGTGTGACGGGATAGAAGCCTAGCGAGGAGAAGACTGCGAAGGAAGTCAGGCCGCCGCCGTCCTCGTCGCCCGGGATGCCCATCACATCGTTACGGAACCACGTGTCGAGGCATTGGCGGATGCGCTTCTGCGTCTTCCAGGGTGCTCCGGCATAGTTATATATATAAGGTATGTGCAGCGACGGTTCGTTTGCCATCGTGAACTGCCCGATGTTGCCAGTCTGGTCGGGAAGTTGTTCGTAGAACTCCCGCTTGCCGCGCCCCATCGGTTCGGCAAAGGTGCGGTCCAGCTCGCGGGCCATGGCGTCGCGTCCGCCCATGAGCTGTGCCAGGTCGGAGAGGTTGTGCTGCACGTCCCATCGGTACGTCCATCCGTTGTTTTCGTCATACGCCTCGCGCGCCCCGATGCCGCCGCCAAAGCGGTAATCGAAGTCGGGCAGGAAGTTTCCGTCCTTGTCTTTGGGGTGGAAGAAACGGGTGTCGGCGTTCCAGACGTTGCGGTAGTTGTAGCTCAGGTCGAGGTACTTGGCCGCTTCGTCCCCTCTGCCCAGGAACTCGGCGATGCGCGAGAGGCACCACTCGTCGTAGCTCGTGCCGAGGGTAACGGCGATGGGCTGACGCTTCTCAAAGGCCGTGACGTTGGGGTCTGTCTCTTCTTCTCCCGGAGCCAGGGCGGGGATGTAGCCATGTTCCTTGTAGAACTGGTCGATCCATCCGGCGGGTCGTCCGCTCCAGGGAGCGAGCGTCTTCTCCTCGATGCCTTTTCTGCAGTACTCAAAGGCACGTGCTGCATCCACGTCGAGCCCTTTCCAGAGGGCATCGGCCACCATTGCGACACCGTGGTTGCTGTTCATTCGGCGCGTATCGCCCGTCATTTCCGGGAAGGTAGGCATCCACTGTGTGCCCATCTGCTCTGCCATGCGGAGGTAGCTCTCAATGATGTTCTCCTCTTTCTCAGGCTGAATGAGAGCCCGCAAGGGATGTGCAGCGCGGTAGGTGTCCCATATCCAGTCGTCAGTATAGAAGGGTTTGCCGCCGTCATCGTGCACCTGTCCGTCGAAGGCTGAAAAGTAGCGTCCGTCCTCGCTCAGGCAGACGGGACGCTCGAAGGTGCGGTAGTAGGAGGTGTAGAGCACAGCCTTCTGGTCGTCCGTGCCGCCCTCGACGCGGATATTCAAGAGCGTCTCGTTCCATTCCTTGCGACCGTCGGCTGCGACTTTGGCTATGTCGAAGCCATCTGCCTGCTCGCGCCGGAGGTTCCTAGCCGCCTGCTCCTGGCTGATGAGGGAGATGCCGTAGCGGAAGCAAACCTTCCTGGTGCCAGCGGGGAAACGGACGGCAGCGCAGGCGCGGGGCTCGTCGGCTTCCCCTTCGGCGCTGATCTTGCCGTCGCGAAGCAGACCGCTCTGCTCGGGCTGCACGTCGAACTCGCCGGAGAAGTATATCTTCATGTTGTGGCTCAGCCATTGGCTGCCGCCCACGCGGTTGCCGTCGGCCTGCATCTTGCCGTTCTCCGTGAAGAGCGTGACCGTGGCAGGCTTGTCGGGGTCGAGCATCGTGAGCTCGTAGATGGCGCTCTGATGGCAGACAGCCAGGTGGACGTCGATGCTGCCGTCGGCTATCGTGACCTGGTAGTCGTAGGGCGTGATGTGCTCGCCATCCCAGGTGACGGGTACGATGTCGCGCAGTTCGTCGCCCTGCGTGATGCTCAGGCGGAAGGCGCTGCGCTCGCGGTGGTTGGTGACGACGACTGGCAGTCCGTCGAGCATCTCGGTCGTGTAGTCGCTGCGCGTCGGGTAGATGCGCATCAGGCTGTTAGGCAACTGGATGGTCGGGAAGCAGGGCACCAGCAGATGACTGATGCTGCCGATGTAGGGGTTGACGTAGTCGACGGGCTCCTTCTCGGGCGCCGTGCAACCGACAAGCGCGAGGGCCATGACGGCGGCAAAGGCATTCTTCATAGACTTCTTCATAGTAGTATTTACATCATTTCTGCACAAAGGTACGAAAAAATGCAGAATGGAGCATGAAGATTGCAGAAATTCTTTGTACCTTTGTACTGCAAACACTAAAAAACCAACTGATATGAGACACATTTCACTTCTTCTGCTGCTTTCGCTTGCCTGCGGCGAAGCGCTGGCACAGGCTCCCGTCAAGACAACCCTGGTGAGCGGCACAGGCCGCGACAGGCAGGAAGGGCCGGCGATGGTCTGCGACGGCAACCTCGCCACAAAATGGTGCGTGGACAGCCCCGGGCAGCTCCCCTACACCATCATCCTCGACGCCGGCGAACCGACACTGCTGGCCGAGTACGGACTCATGACGGGCGACGACACGAGCATGTACCCCGAGCGCAACCCTGTGGCGTGGCGTATCGAAGGCAGCAACGACCGGCAGGCGTGGACACTCCTCGACGAACAGAAGAACAACCGCAGCCTGCCAGCCGAGAACCAGCAGGAATATCGCTTCAAGCCTACCGCCGCCGGAGCCAAGGACAAGTTCCGCTACTTCCGTTTCGCGTTCACACGTATGGCTGGCGGCACACGCATACAGCTCTGCGAAATCAGCCTCTACGACAAGGTGCAGATGCCCGCGAAGGCCACCTTCGTGAGCGGTTCCGGACGGGACAGCAGGGAAGGAGCGGCAATGGTGGCCGACGGATTCCTCCACACGAAATGGTGTATCGACGAACCCCGCCAGATGCCCTACACGGTCACGCTCGACGCCGGCAGCCAGACACCCATCATCGAGTACCGCTTCTGCACGGGCGACGACACACACTCCTACCCCGAGCGCAACCCCGTGGCATGGCGTATGAGCGGCAGCAACGACCAGCAGACGTGGACAACCCTCGACGAACAGACAAGCAACTACCGCCTGCGCGACGAGAACGAACAGGAGTACCGCTTCCGTCTGAAAGCCACGGGCCAGTACCGCTACTACCGCTTCGAGTTCCTTCGTATGAGTGCCGGCACACGTCTCCAGCTCTCGGAAATCAAGCTCTACAAGTAAGACGAGCCCGACGGCAAGCCGCTACAACGGATGACGCGGACTTCACGGAAAGAATGTCCGCGAAGGCCGCGTCATCCGCGTATGTAAAGGTGCACAGACACGCTCTCGGGGATTTCCCTCACAACATTTCGTATTTTCCCCCTTGACATGAAAACAATATGTCGTACCTTTGCAGTACAGAAACATTAAAACCTACGATTATGAAACACGCATACCTCTCCTTCATGGCACTCCTCCTGGTGTCAGCCCTTGCCCTCACCTCATGCAGAGACTGGGAAGACAACAACCAGTCGGTAGCACTCTCCGGCCAATGGCGCGGCAACTTCGGCATGTACTACGACTACGAGGACCGCTACGGACGCCTGTACACCTTCGACTCCTACGACACCTACCTCACCTTCATCCCCGCCTACAACTACGCCACTTACGGGCGAGGCACACAGGTGGACTACTACGACTACGGCCCCTACGAGTACCAATACTACCAGTTCCGCTGGGAAGTGCGGAACGGCATCGTGTACCTCACCTACCCCTACGACCCAGACCTCAACACAGCCATCCGCGACTATCGCATGAACTACGACTACTTCACAGGCTATTGCGACGGCGCCTCCGAGCCCTTCCGCCTCTACAAGGTGGCCGATTTCTACGACTGGTCGCCCTACGTCAACAACTACGGCTACTACGAACGCGCGTCTTGGATCACCACTTATCCCTACTACGCGCCCGGCACACGCAGCGACGCAGCAGCACCAGCCGACTCCGCCTCCGCCCAAGGCACAGTCCTCAAGCGTGGCCGTCGCCTGTCAAACTGATGGCCGCCCCTCCCGCAGTCCAGTAGAGAGGCATTAGTAAATCGAGTAGGAGGTGAACGCTAATCGTAGGCGTTTTTCCCCGGGAAGAAGCATGAAAAACGTGGGGCAGAACCCAAAAACAGAGATGCAACAAGGCTCGCGCTCGACAGAAAAGGAGAGATTTCGACAGAGAATCATCCAAACAGACGAGAGCCAACAACAAGAAAGGTCAAAACAAACAACATGTCAGGGGTGGGGGCTGACAACAAAATACAACGAGTGCCACCAGCATAGCCAGTGGCACTCGCCCTTCAATGGTCAATGGTCATTCTTCAATGGTCAATGGTCAATCTTCAATGGTCAATGACCTACGCCACTTTATTCAGCTTCTTGATAATCGAGAAGATGAAGATAGCAGCAAGCAGGCAGATTGCCATCAGCGTACCCCAAACAATGGTGAGGTCCATGCCCCACATGTGTCCGGGAATGCTGACAAGCTTATTGCCGATAGCCGTTGCAACGAACCATCCGCCCATCATCATGCCTTTGTACTTGACAGGAGAAACCTTCGTCACGAACGAGATGCCGATTGGGCTCAGCAGCAACTCGGCAAAGGTGAGGATGAGGTATGTCCTAACCAACAGCGATGGGCCCATATCTGCCAAATGAGGATGGTTAACGGGATCTGCAGCAGGAAGTCCTACTGAATCCAACGTAAGCCACAGATAAGCGCAGGCTGCAACAAGCATACCCAAGCCAATCTTGACGGGAGCCTTTGGTTCCTTGCCTATGCTTGCCAGCCAACCGAAGAGGGCTACGCTGACAGGCGTCAGGATAACGACAAAGCAAGGGTTGAAGTGCTGGAAGATAGGAGCGGAAACTGCCGTCTCGACACCTGAAGCAGGCACCATATTATAGAGGAAGAATGCGCCTGCAACAATCATGATTGCAGCAAGGATGCGAGGCAAACCCTTCGACTGGAAGATGCCAAACAGGCCATAAACGATGAAGATGAGAGCCAAGAGGTTACGCACATCGAACATCATGCTCTCGATGCCTGTAGAGGTTTGAGCGGTATATTCATCTGCGAACCAAGTCAAAGTCAAGCCGTTCTGATGGAATGCCATCCAGAAGAAGATGACGACAGCAAAGACGAGGCAGAGGCAAACGATGCGCTCCTTCGTGTCGTTCTCGGCAGGAACTTCCGCTTTCTGTGTCTCTTCCTTGACAGCAGCCTTCTTTGTTGTGCCAATCACATGAGCGAATGTACGCTTGCCCAGATAATAGATAAGGATAGAAGCAATCACGCTCACGCAAGCAACAGCAAAGGCAAAGTGATAGGAGTCGGCCTTGCTGTAACCGAGCGACGACTGTGCCCAGTTCATGATAGCAATGGCTGCCGTAGGTGCAAACAGAGCGCCAATGTTGATGGCCATATAGAAGAGCGAGAAGCCAGAGTCGCGCTTGTCGGCAAACTCAGGATCGTTATAGAGGTCGCCCACCATGACTTGCAGGTTGCCCTTGAAGAGGCCTGTCCCAAGAGATACGAGCAAAAGACCTGCACCCATTGCGATGATGGCTGGAGTTGCCTTGCCCAAAGGCACAGACAGGATGAGGTAACCGATGAACATCACCATAATGCCCAGCACGACCATCTTGCTGTAGCCGTACTTGTCGGCAAGCATGCCACCAAACAAAGGCAGCAGATACACAACGAACAGGAAGTTGGAGAACGTCTCGCTGGCCCAACCTGAGTCGAAGCCAAAGTTGTCATGAAGGAAAAGGACGAATACGGCCAGCATGGTGTAGTAACCAAAGCGCTCGCCAGTATTGGCCAGAGCCAGCGTCCAAAGTCCTTTTGGCTGCCCCTTGTAAGATAGCAGAAGGAAGCAGAACCAGATTGCAAACAAGCCCACGATAATGGGAGTAGATAACATTTCGAACATAGTTTATTTGATTTAAGTTAATAATTTGCCGACAAAGTTATAAAAAAAAGTTCAATGTTCAATGTTCAATGTTCAATTTGTTGTACTTTTGCAGCGTAATTTGAACAGACATGAAAGGATTGACACCAAGAATTATCGACTGCATGAAGGGTTATAGCCGCGAAACCTTCATGAAAGACTTGATGGCTGGCATCATCGTGGGCATTGTGGCCCTGCCCCTTGCCATCGCCTTCGGCATTGCCAGCGGCGTGACGCCCGAGAAGGGCATCATTACGGCCATCGTGGCAGGCTTCCTCATCTCGCTGCTCGGCGGCACAAAGGTGCAGATTGGCGGCCCGACGGGTGCCTTCATCGTCATCATCTATGGCATCGTGAACAACCCGGAGTATGGCTTGCAGGGCCTGCTCATCGCCACGATTCTGGCTGGCATGATACTCGTCGCGCTGGGCGCTTTCCGTCTGGGCGTCGTCATCAAGTTCATCCCCTACCCCATCATTATCGGCTTCACGGCAGGTATCGCCCTGACCATCTTCACGACGCAGATCAGCGACATCCTCGGGCTGACGCAGACGGCCGTGAGCACCACGGGCGAAGTCATCCGCATTCCCCTCAAGACGCCGGGCGACTTCGTGGGAAAATGGATTAGCTATGCCCAGAACATCGGCACGTTCAACCTCTGGAACTTCATCGTCGCCATCGGTTCGCTGCTGGTCATCATCTTCTCGCCCAAGGCGCTGAAGAAGGTGCCGGGCCTCAGCAAGATACCCGGTTCGCTGTGGGGCATCCTGCTTGGTACCGTGGCTGTGCTCCTGCTGAAGCAGCAGGGCATCGAGGGCATCGACACCATCGGCGACCGCTTCCACATTCAGGCCCAGCTGCCGGAGATGGTCGTGCCGAGCATCACCTTCGAGCTCATCCAGAAGCTCATGCCGGTGGCCTTCACCATAGCCATCCTCGGCGCCATCGAGAGCCTGCTCTCCGCAACGGTGGCCGACGGCGTAATCAGCGACAAGCACGACTCGAACATGGAGCTCATCGCCCAGGGCGTGGCAAACATGGTGACGCCACTCTTCGGAGGCATCCCTGCCACAGGCGCCATCGCACGCACCATGACGAACATCAACAACGGCGGACGTACGCCCGTGGCGGGTCTCATCCATGCCGTCGTGCTGCTCGCCATCCTGCTGCTGCTCATGCCCTATGCCGAATATATCCCGATGGCTTCGCTGGCTGCCGTACTGGTCATCGTCAGCTACAACATGAGCGGCTGGCGCACCATCCGCGGCCTGCTGAAGAATCCGAAGAGCGACGTCCTCGTGATGGCCGTGACCTTCCTGCTGACCGTTGTCTTCGACCTCACCATCGCCATCGAGGTCGGCCTCATCCTGGCCTGTGCCCTCTTCATGAAACGCATCATGGAGACGACCGAAATCTCCGTCATCCGCGACGAGATAGACCTGGGCGACGCCTCGGACCGGGCAGCGAACGAGGAGCACCTGACGATTCCCGAGGGCTGTGCCGTCTACGAGATCAACGGCCCGTACTTCTTCGGCATTGCCAACAAGTTCGACGACCTGATGGCGAACATCGGACGCGAGAAACCCCGTGTCCGCATCATCCGCATGCGCAAGGTGCCCTTCATCGACTCCACCGGCATACACAATCTGCAGACACTCATCGAGATGAACCACGAAGAGGACATCCACGTCATCCTCTCCGGCGTGAATCCGAAGGTGCACAGCCAGCTTGACAAGGCCCGCTTCTACGACCTGATGGAGAGCGACCACATCTGTCCGCACATCGACGTAGCCCTCGCAAAAGCCCGGGAGTTCCTCGGGGAGTAGAGAAAGACTTCCCCCGAGGGCTTGTCAAAACAGAGATTCAGTCGGAGCGCAAGGAGCGCACTTCCTCCCAGGGGGACTCCGTCAGCGCCTCAACTGCCTTACGAAGAACTCGATAGCGAGCTTCACAGCCTCCTCGGGGTGAGGGCTGAAGCCGTGGTCGTAGTGGTCGAGCAGATGCCACTCGCTCTTTTTCCATTGCTGGTGGAAGCGCAGACCGTAGGTGTAGGGCACTGTGCGGTCGGAGGTGCCGTGGATGATGCAGGCAGGACCCTTGTAGCCGGCAGCCGTCTCGTAGATGGGGAGCCAGAAGGCTGTCTTGATGTAGTCACGTCCCAGGCGATGGCCCCACACCTCGACGTATTCGGGCGGGTCCTGCGGGTCGGCAAGACTGCCCTGCTGACCGCCCGTCTGACCTCGGATGGCATCGTCGCGAATCACACCCGCCGGGGCCAGCAGCACGACGCCGCCCTGCAAAGCCTTTTCGCCGAGCAGTCCTGCCAGCATAGCCGTCACGACACCGCCCTGCGAATGGCCTTCGATGCCGATTTTGCCGAAGCGTCCGTCCCTCCTCACCCAGTCATAGACATGGCGGGCATCCTCTATCTCGTTGGGAACCGTCATCTGCTGAAAGTCGCCCTCGCTCTCGCCGTGGCCGTTGAAGTCGAAGCGGATGCTGGCAATGCCGAGCACCTCCAGCCCGCGGGCGATGCTCTCCTCCAGCCCGCCGTTCCTGTTGCCCGTGAAGCCGTGGCACAGGATGACGATGGGGCACTTCCGTGGCATCACGCCAGGAGTCTGCAGGTCGGCCACCAGCTTGCCGTGGTCGCCCTGGATAATGACCCGCTCGGTGCGGGCACCGACAAAGCCTGCCCAAAGCAGACAGGCAAGAAACATCCAATGTCTCATACTTAATTCCTCATTTTATTAACATTCCTGCTGCAAATTTACGAAACATTTCCCATATATAGCTGAGGGAAAGAGAGGAAAATGGCATTCGTCGCCTCTATTTTAATTCAAGGAATTCGGAGGGCGTCAACACAGGTATTTGGGAAAGAGCAAAGTCCTTTCCGTTACGAGTGATGATAAAGTCCGCTTTTATCTTAACGGCAGCGTAATACTGCACAGCATCCTCGAAATCTTTGAACTGCGAAGCCAGCGAATCGTCGATAGTCCTTTCGTTAACGGTGGCAACACGGGATAGCTGTCGGAAGTTTGAAAGCAAATTGCGCACACCCTCCGTGCCATGCCTGCGAAGGAGGAATGAGGCTGTGGTAAAAGTCATCGGCGACACAAAGAGTTGCACCTGCCTGTTGTATGCCATCGTGAAAATGCGCACGGCATCATGGCAGAACGGTTCGCGCCGGTCAAGCAAATCAACGACAATGTTTGTATCAAGGAACAGTCTGGTCATTTGTGCTTTTCCTCCAGATACTGATAATATGCCTTGCGTCCGTTCAGGTCATCTTCTTGCACCGGCTCGCCCGCACCAAGAAGACTGAGCACTATGTCCGGAACGGCCTGGTCAGCAGCCTGTTTCTCCCCTCGTGCAAAATGAACGAGGAAATCCTCAATGACAGTTTTGAGGCTTAGTCCCTGCTGTGTGGCAAAAGCCTGTGCAGAGCGATAGATGTCTGGATTGATGGCGATTTGCATAACCACTTGTTTTTTCGAACGCAAAGGTAAAAAGAAAAATCCAAACCGCCAAACGATTCGGATGATTTCTTTTTATACAAAAGGAAATACATAACAGATGCATGACACGGTATAAGATGACATGTCTAAGTCGAATTTCGTTAATAACACCGCGGAAAACAATTATTTTATAGACTTCCCGCTTGTTTACTCACGAAAATGTGTTATCTTTCTCATTAAAGAAGCAAAAAACGGGGGAAAATTTGTTTGGAAACAAAAAACTCTGTATCTTTGCTCACGATTCCCTGCGGTTCGTAGCGACGAACGGGGGATGGCCTTATCGGAAATATAAAGAAGCGTTATGCTCGTCTTGCGCCTTGGAACCTGAGAAATTTCAAATTGCACAAGAAGGTGACGTAGCGGCTTCCACGTTTATGGCGTGGACTGCTATCATTACATCAATTGTGCAAGGGTAATTCTCAGGACCTCAAGGCGGAGATGTGGATACAGTTCCACGCTTCTCTATTTAATAAACTGCTCTCTTCGGGACTGGGAAGCAAACAAAATTTTATAACTATGAAGAAACGTATTTTCTTCTTTTCAGCCATGTTGCTGTATGCCTCGCTGAGTTTTGGGCAGTTCAGCGGCAGTGGGTCTGGGACAGAATCAGACCCGTACAAAGTTACGAATGCGATACAACTATCGCAGTTGTCCAATTTCCTTGGGCAATCAAATGTCGTTTTCCAGTTACAGAACGACATAGACTTAACCGACTGGATTGTTGAGAACAATCCTAGCCAAGGCTGGTCACCAATCGGGGTGAGCTCGTTGCCATTCAAAGGTATCCTTCTCGGCGGCGGTCACACAGTTAGCGGTTTACTCATCAATCGTACTTCTGAGGTCAATACAGGTTTCTTTGGATGCCTCAGCGGGGCCCGTATCAGTAACTTCAAGATAGAAATCAAATCTGTTATAGGCGGAACCTATGTAGGAGGTTTGGCAGGCTATGCTTCGCGCAGTACATTCACGGAGTGCGAGGTCCTTAATTATTCAGGAACGATGTCTTCTTCCGACAATAATAACATCGGCGGAATTATAGGACTGTCAGAAGGCAACAATTCATTTACTTCCTGCCGATTCCGTGGTATGCTAAGTGGTAATAGCCGTATTGGAGGAATAGTTGCGACCATTCATTCAGGAAGTCCATCCTTTGTCTCTTGTTCTGTAGAAGGCAATATCACGGGGACGGGGAATTATATAGGCGGCCTTGTCGGGGAATGCACAGGTATCACTATAGAGTCTATGAACGATTGTTACTTTGATGGAAGCATTGAGGGGGTTTCTTATGTTGGTGGACTTATCGGAGCCATGACAGCAACAGATATGGAGACCCCAGCATTACATTATTATGCTGTATATGAAGGCAAAGGAAATTATAATCCGCGAAACGTCAGTACATCTTTTGTCCAGTCTTATTCGGAAACCATCAACGATGGAACTATAGATGAAAAGAAGATAAACAACTGTGCAGTAAAAGGAAACGTAGTGGGACAGAACAATGTCGGTGGATTAGTCGGAGCACAAAACAGTGGTATCAGTTATTCATACAAATCTCATTCGGTTTATCGTACGGCATATTTTTCCGATTATTACTATACATATGCGTATAAAGAAGATGGCGTATGGGTATCATCAGAACTTAGGGATGTGTATTTCTCCTATAATACCTATTATAAGAACACCCTTACCCTCTCCCTCTCGAACTGTTCATTCGCAGGCAGCGTGATTGGCGCCGAGAATGTCGGAGGTCTGATAGGCTATAAGAGCGGTGGTTCTTTACAGAAGAATTGTGTCATAGCCCGTATAGAAGGGGTTAGTAAGGTTGGAGGGATTGTAGGCATGCTGTCAAAGGGCGACAATGATAGGACAACAACCGTACAATCCAACGTAGCAATCAATGACCTTGTTTCTGCAACTCAAGCAAATGCAGGACGTATCTATGGTGTAGCCGATGAAAACTACACCACGATTGGAGCTATTGGCTCCAGTATAGGAAACCGTTCATTGGCAATTACTAAACTTGTGGAGAATGGAAAAGAAAAAATTGTAATCGATGATTTTCAGAATGGTTCTAGTCTCGGAGCCGCCATGCTAAAGATGAAGGACAATTATGTGGCATGGGGATGGAACTTCGATACTGATTGGAACATTCAGAATGAGGAATCTTATCCTTATAAGGTATTCCAGGCTGCCCCTCCCACGATAGATAGTGAACTGACGTATCGCGCCACTGAGATTTATGGACGGAGCGCAGATGGCGGAAGGGTGTATTTGTCTTATAATGATAATGAGACCCTTGTCGCTGTGTGTGAGGGTATTGTCTGGGCTGGAACTGTTAGTCCATTAAGAAGCGGAACTGTAGTTACGGCTTATGTCACCGTTGATGGTAAGATGAGTTCCTATACAATAAAGGCTGTAGTGCCCGATGCTGCATATGTCATTTTGGATGAAGATTCACCTTATGCGCCGGAAGCTAGTAATAAAGCTGAAAACATTCTGGTGAAGCGCACCATCAAGGCAAACGAGTGGAGCACCATCTGTCTGCCTTTCACGGCAACGGGCGAGCAGGTGAAGCAGGCTTGGGGCGAGGATGTGCAGCTGGCTTCGTTCACGGGTTGGGAGAGCGAGGAGGATGCAGACGGCGCTATCGTAGCAATAAATGTCATGTTCTCTTCTGCCAATGTCAACGAGGGCATTGCTGCCAACACGCCGATGCTCATCAAGGTGAGCAGGGCGACGGAGACGGCAACCTTCGACGGCGTGAGCATCGAGCCGGAGGAAGCGCCTGTGGTGCAAGTGGGCAGGAAAGCCTCGGAGCGTGGCTACTTCTACGGAACCTATACCATGACGACGGTTCCCGAGGAGAACCTCTTCCTGAGCGGCAACAAATTCTGGTACTCCACGGGAGCCACATCCATCAAGGGCTACAGAGGTTACTTCGAGCTTCGTGATGTGCTCGACGCTTACTACGACGGCAGCGAGGTGAAGGCGAATGTCTTTATCGACGACGAGGCAACGGGAATAAGGACCCTCTCTGACTCTCCCAAGGGCGAGGACACTTATAACCTCGCTGGTCAGCGCGTCGGTAGGAACTACAAGGGCGTGGTCGTGACGAAGGGGAAGAAGATACTCTATTGAATTAATAATGAAAAATGAAGAGTGAAAAAGAAGACCCTCTCTAACTCCCCTTAAAGGGGGAGAAACCAGGCGAAGGCTCCCTCCCTTTAAGGGAGGGCTGGGGAGGATCCAAATTAATAAATAGTACATAAATAGTAAATTAATTAAGATTGTCAAATCGTAAATTACTATGAAGAATAAGACATATATTACTCCTCATGTGAGACAGGAGGCGGCAGAGTGCTGCACATTGATGGCACTGAGCGGTGTCAACAGCAATAATGGCATTGAGTACGGCGGCGTTGACAAGTATGGCGATGAGGAGCCAGCCGTGAAGGAGTTTCTCTGGAATGAAGAATAGTCATAACTTCTATTAGACAACGAGGGGATGCGCCTAGCGGTGCATCCCCTCGTTGTCTGAACCGGCTTGTTTGACTTCTTACAGCTTCTTCACCAGCTCCTGAATCTTCTGTTTCGTGGCTTCGGTCTTCTGCTCGTCGTTCTTGGCGGTGACGACGCCGGTGTTCTCTACGCTCCAGTAGCCGCAGATGTCGTTGAACTCGCTGACGGCACCGGAATAGACACCAGGCGAATAGGACGAGACGAGCAGTGCCATCTTCCGGACCTTGGCAGGCTTGTTCACGCTGTACATGCGCTGGATGGGTGCCTGTATCTGGGCGTTGAGGGTGAAGTAGTAGATGGGCGATGCCAGTACGAGCACGTCGGCCTCGGCCATCAGGGGATAAAGCTCCTGCATGTCGTCCTTCTGGATGCAGGCGCCATTGCCTTTGCCGTGGCAGTACTCGCAGGCCAGACAGCCCGCTATCTTCATCTTCGAGACATTGACCAGCGTCACCTGATGACCTGCAGCCTCGGCAGCGTTCTTATATTCTTCCGCCATCCAGGCGGTGTTGCCCTTCGCACGTGGCGAAGATTGGAGAATCAAAATGTTCATAATGGTATTTGTTTGTTAGTATGATAATTGTTTAGTACATGTTTCGTTTTCTGGCGGCCGATGTTTATCAGCTTCTCCGACTTGTCGTAGTCGAACCCTCCGTAGCGGCCTATCTGGATGTCGACAAGCACGTCGGGCTTCATCAGCTGCGCCATGAGGAGGGAGTTCTGGCGTATCATCATCGTGCTGACACGCGAAAGGACTGTATAGTAGTTGAAGTCGAGGTTGTCGGGAATCAGCTTGTCTATGATCTGTCGTGACAGCGAACGGTTGCGCTTGCGCTTCTCGGCTAACTCGTCCTGGATGTCTGCCTGTGTCTCGTAGTCGCGGCCGCTCACGTCGATGCCCACCAGGATGTCGCCCTTGTTACGTTTCACGCGGTTCATGGGGAGGGGGTTCGTCACGCCTCCGTCGATGAGAATCATGCCGTCGCGCCGGACGGGTTCGAAGAAGGACGGCAGGGAGATGGAGGCCCGTATGGCTCCGAAGAGACTGCCCTTGCGGAAGACTACCTCGCGACCCGTGTTCCAGTCGGTCGCCACGGCACAATAGGGAATGGGCAACTCCTCTATCGGGACGTCGGGCACGAGCTCCATGATGGCCTCGATGATGCGGTTGCCCTTCACCAAGTGGTTGATGCTAAACGAGAAGTCCGACAGCTCCAGCATCTTCTTCTTGTCGACGGACTTCATCCACTGGCGGAAGACGTCCAGCTTCCCCGAGGCATATACGCCGGCTATCAGGGCGCCCATCGAGCAGCCGGCTATCGACGTGATACGATAGCCCTGCGCCTCGAGCTCCTGTATGGCACCAATGTGGGCAAGGCCCCTTGCGCCGCCGCTCGACAACACGAGTGCTACTTCCTTCGACATTGACGTTTACAGCTTCATCACACGCTTCATCTCCAGGTTCTCGTACCCCTCGGGACAATGGGTGGAGAGGTAGACAGTAGGATTCTGCCCCACGAACTCACGGACGCGGTCGAGCGTCTGGCGGGCAGCTGCCTTGTCCTCGAAGACGATGCTCAGCTTGTTAGCCTTGAGGGCTGCGTCGCAATAGGTGACGTCGCCATGGAACATATAGCAGAGATCGCCGTCCTCGGCAATGACGATGCTGTTGCCCTTGGTGTGGCCCTTAGCCTCGATGAACCAGATGCCTTCTGCCACTTGCTGGGCGTTGGGGAAGTTCTTGTAGGCCTCTCCATACTGGGCACGGACGATGTTCTCTCCCTCCAGCTTCAAGGCATCGGCATCCTCGGGGGCGATGTAGACCTTGGCATTGGGGAAGCAGGAGATGCAGTCGCTGTGGTCGGGATGCTTGTGGGTGATGAGAATCTTCGTCACCTGCTCGGGCTTATAGCCTGCCTGAGCAAAGGCGTCCATGTAGTCGGCAACCTTCTCGCCCATATAGAGCGGTGCGCCGAGCTTCTTGGCAGGAGCAGGGAAGCCGGCCTTGAAGCCTGTGTCGACAAGGATGACTTCCTTTCCCGTATCGATGAGGAAGTTCTGCAGTGAGCTGCGATAGATGATTTGTTCGTCGAAGGCTTCCTTGCCCTCCTCGCCACCAAAGGCGAACGGCTGGTTCATGAACCCGCCATCGAACATACGAATTGCTTTGATTTCCATAGTTTTTATTGTTTTAGCAGTGCCTCCACGTCAGCCTCAAATTCCTTGGGCTCCGTAGTGGGAGCATAGCGTTTGATGGTCTGTCCGTCCTTCGAGATGAGGAACTTGGTGAAGTTCCACTTGATGTCGCTGTCCTTCTCCACGCTTGTGCTGATGGCTTTGAACAGCGTCTTGGCGGCCTTTGCCTTCAGGCCGTGATACTCCTCCGTGGGAGCCTGAGCCTTCAGGTACTCGAAGATGGGCTGGGCAGCAGGTCCGTTCACGTCGCCCTTCTTCATGATCTGGAAGGTGACACCGTAGTTCAGCTGGCAGAACTCCTCAATCTTCTCGTCGCCCTCGGGGTCTTGCTCCTTGAACTGGTTGCAGGGGAAGCCGATGATGACCAGTCCCTGTTTGCGGTACTTCTTGTTGAGTTCCTCCAGACCTGCGAACTGTGGTGTGAAGCCGCACTTGCTGGCCGTGTTGACGATGAGCAGCACCTTCCCGCGGAACTGCGCGAAGTCCACCTCCTTGCCCCTGCTCGTCAGGGCCTTGAAATCATAGATTGTTTGCATATTCGTTATGTTATAGCATTAAAGATTACTTACCGTTTTTCATCATTTCTCACTGCAAAGATAGCGAAATAAAATGAAAGCAGAAGCAAGAAAGCCCAAGAAATAATGAAATAAAACAAAAACGGGCTTGACGGGCGAAGCATGATATAGCCTTTTCTCACCTATTCGTTATAACGGTATATCGATATTAGGTTATATCGAAGAGAAGGCCACACCGTCATCGACTACGTCAACCAGATGCTCATGATGGAGGCGTCCTTTCTGCTGCGCACATCGAGCCTCAGCATCCAGCAAATCGCCGACCGCCTCCATTTCGCCGACACTCCCTCGCTCAGCAAGTTCTTCCTCCGCATGAAAGGCCTCTCACCTCGCGAGTATCGCAAGCGAGGACAATCAAATCGGAAAGAAGTCCACAGAGAAGCTTCAATGCGAATTCAAAATATACCGCGCCTGCGAAATGCGTCTCTTGGAAAGCGACTTCGACAAAGCCGTCAAAGCCCTCTTGGAAAATAACAAAGGCAGCGAGGAATAAAAGCGTTAACACAGGAAAAACTTCGGGAGGCCGCGCTGATGACTCGATGCGACAGCCTCCCGATCTTTGTATGTACAAAGAGATACAGAGTTAACACTCATTTCCATGTATATGTATAAATCAAATCTGATTGAATACTATTGCCTGTATATGAAATATGAATTGTATTAATTGTTCCATCTTCATTATATGAATAGTTATGTATTTTCTTCCCAGTTCCAATTTCTTCGGGGAAAGTTTTCTTAATTAAACGTCCCATAGAATCATATTCATATTGATATTCATACACTGAAGTCCTGCCTGTATCTTCATTTGTATAAGTTGACTTCAGAACATTATTGTGGCTATCGTATTCGTCGATTGTTGTACTAAGAAGTTTTCCGTCTTTATGGTTTGTATGAGTTATTGTTATCTTATTACCATCATATGCATATATATCAACATATCCATAATAATAGCTATCTAGCCTCGTTTCTTTATGTAGTCTATGACTACTGTCATATTCGTAATAATATGTTTCATTAAGGGAACCATCCTTATTGTATTTATGCATTACAGAAACTGAGTCGAACTCATTATATTGGTACTTGTATTTATAATGTGATGTAATAAGGAAATACTCGTCTTTTTCAACAAGTCTGTCTTTTTCATCATATGTATAAATAGTGCTGTCTAACATTCTACTCTCGAGAACGCCAATGTAATAGTTTGTTACAAATTTAACAATTATTCCTTTCTCGTTATAAAAATACTGTTCGTACAATTCTCCAAAGTCAGAGCGTTCTCCAAACAACCATTTATGCTCTTTAACTGTTATTTCAGCAAGATACTTCTTGCCACTATTATAGGGATTTACAATATCATCATTGTCAGAAGAACAGTTAGTAAGGCCGATTACTACTGCTAATCCAATAATCATACAGACAATCTTTTTCATATACCATTTGAATTTAAGATATCTATTCAACCAAAATGCGCAGACATTATCTACGCATCACCGAGGTTTACCACAACCTACATTCACCGCAGAAACACCTGCGCATAAAGCGCACACGCTCTTGTGAATGTTATTTGGCTCATTTCGTCTTCGATGTGGTAATTCGGTGATGTTAGAGCCTGATTCCTTTCGGAATACAGGTGCAAAGATAGCGAATTTATATGAAACGCGGAGCGCGAAGGCACATTTTTTGATGAAATATTTCAAAAACAAGCGTGCGCAGGCTGTGCAAAGGGGAAATGAAGCGGAAAGGCTTTGCTGCAAAGGAAAGTTTTTGTAACTTTGCAGGAGAAATGGCGTTATAACGTCATAACGAGATAACGGAATATCGAAATAACGAAATTTCGTGATAACGAAAACCTTCGCCATAACGAAATCACGTTATAACGTCATTACGACAAAAGATTGATAACAAAAGATTAAAAACTAAAGACCAGACATCATGCAAATCTCTCGTGTCGGCTTCTATTGGCTCGACACTTGGGTGATGGCGAACGTGATTCAGTTGGCGACGCAGGACTTCTGCTCGCGTTTCCTCAATCACTCGAACGACCCTTGCGGACGGCAGTATGACCAGATGACGCAGGCTGCACGCTCTGCCCCTGCCAATATTGCGGAAGGCAACTCGCGGCACTCGACTTCGAAGGAGACGGAGATGAAGCTCACGGACGTTGCCCGCGCCACGCTCTCGGAACTGGCCAACGACTACCTGAACTGGCTGCTGAGGCATGAACAGTTGCCGTGGTCAACGCACTCGGCGGAATACATCGAGGTGGCAAGCGTCAAGCTCGACAAGCCAGACTATCAGGACGATGTCCTCTACCAAAGCAGCATCCACATCTTGAAGCAGAAGCACCGCTTCGACAAGTGGCTGCTCTCCGAGGATTCGATGACGGCGGCCAACTGTATCTTAGTCCTCTGCAACCGTCTTGTCCTGATGCTCAGCAAACAAATCGAGAACCAACTGGCAACGTTCTGCGAGGAAGGCGGCTTCACGGAAGCGCTGACAGCAGAACGCCTCGCCCATCGAACCGAGAAGAGCCTGCAAGACAATGCGCCAGTCTGTCCGCAATGCGGCAAGCCCATGATTAAACGCATGGCAAAGAAAGGCATGAACTCCGGCAGGGAGTTCTGGAGCTGTTCAAACTATCCAGCCTGCAACGGGACGAGGAATATCATTTGAAAAAGATTTCGTCATGACGTTATAACGGGATAACGTTATGACGA
This sequence comes from Prevotellaceae bacterium UBA4336, assembly GCA_002394305.1. GTDB lineage: Bacteria > Bacteroidota > Bacteroidia > Bacteroidales > Bacteroidaceae > Physcousia. The sequence continues at coordinate 9,700 of DGTM01000049.1, read as the reverse complement.
GGCCATCGTTATAACGAAACAATCGTTATAACGAAATAACGTGATAACGTCATAACGACAATTGGCTAATAAGGCTCGATGGCTTTCTTGAGCCGCGTCTGGAGCTCTTCGAGGCGGCCGACGCGGATGCTGAGGCGCATCTGCACGTCCATGTCGTAGGTCTGCGAGAGGACACGGGCTTCCATGTCGCGGACGACTTTCATCACGGCATTCATCAAAGGGTACTCGAAGCTGAAGTCATACTCTGCCTCGACCTGTCGCTCTTCGATGGTAGCGTTGGCAATGGCTTCGGCGGCTGCCGTGCGATAGGCTACGATAAGTCCGCTTGTGCCGAGCTTGACGCCGCCGAAGTAGCGGACAACAAGGATGATGATGTTCGTCAGCTCGTTGGAATTGATTTGCCCGAGGATGGGCTTGCCTGCCGTGCCGCTCGGCTCGCCGTTGTCGTTGCTGCGGAACGTCTCCCGGTCGGCACCAATCATGTAGGCCCAGCAGACATGGCGGGCATCGTAATACTTCTTCTGATATTGCTCAACGAGCGCCATCGCCTCCTCCACCGTGCTGACAGGATGCGCAAAAGCGAGGAACTTACTCCTGAGTTCAGTGTAAGTGCCCTCGCTTTTTGCTGCTATGGTTTTGTAAAGGTCTTTGAACATTGAACATTGAACATTGAACATTGACCATTCTTCTTGGCCGCTGCTTCTTCGGGCGTAGCCGAATGGTCAATGGTCAATGGTCAATGGCCAATGGTTATGAGAGTTTATGTATCACCAGCCCTGACCTCAGCTTTGGCTCGAACCATGTTGCCTTGGGCGGCATGATGTTGCCGCTATCGGCGATGTTCATGATTTGCTTCATGCTGACGGGATAGAGGGCCAAAGCCATCTTCATCTCGCCGCTGTCAACGCGACGCTTCAGTTCGCCCAGGCCACGCAAGCCGCCGACGAAGTCGATGCGCTTGTCGCTGCGAAGGTCCTTGATGCCAAGCAGATCGTCGAGGATGAGCTTGCTGCTGATGCTCACGTCGAGGCTGCCGATGGGGTCGCTCTCGTCGCAAAGACCTTCCCTCAGCAAGAGGCTGTACCAAGTGCCTCCAAGATAGAGGCTGAACTCATGGAGCTGTGCGGGGCGATAGGGCTCGGCGCCTTTCTTTGTCACGACGAAGTTCTTAGCCAGTGCGGAAAGGAACAGCTCCTCGGTCATGCCGTTCAAGTCTTTGACGACACGATTGTAGTCGAGGATGGTGAGCTGACTTGCAGGGAAGCATACGGCCATGAAGTAGTTGTACTCCTCGTCGCCGCGATGATTCGGGTTCTGCTTTGCCTTCTCTGCCCCGACAAGCGCGGCCGCTGCACTGCGATGGTGTCCGTCTGCTATATATAAGTAAGGTATAGTGGCGAACGTCTCGGTGATGGTGCGGATGTCAGCCTGCTCCCTCACCAGCCAAAGCTGATGGCGGAAGCCGTCGATGGGTGCGATGAAGTCGTACTCAGGCTCTGTCTTTGCGATGCGAGAGACGAGCGCATCGAGCACGGCATTGTCGGGGTAGGCGAAGAAGACAGGCTCGAGGTTGGCATTGTTCACGCGGACGTGCTTCATGCGGTCCTCTTCCTTGTCGCGGCGCGTCAGCTCGTGCTTCTTGATGACGCCGTTCATGTAGTCCTCCACGGCAGCGGCCACGACGAGACCGTACTGCGTCTTGCCATTCATCGTCTGCGCATAGATGTAGTACATCTCCTCGCTGTCCTGCTTGAGCCAGCCCTTGTCCTGGAACTTCTGGAAGTTCTCGGCAGCTTTCTCATAGACGCGAGGGTCGTACTCACTTGTGCCGACGGGGAAGTCAATCTCGGGCTTGATGATGTGGTAGAGCGACTTCTCGTTGTCGCCGGCCTCGGCACGAGCCTCTTCCGAGTCGAGGACATCGTAGGGACGGCTCTCTACCTGCTCGACGAGGTCACGAGGAGGCCTGATTCCTTTAAATGGTTTTACTATTGCCATAAAGACCCCCTCCCCGCTCCCCCTTGTAGGGGGAGAGTAGAATGTTTATGGGGAGGCGTATTCTACTTCTGTATTTATAATTGTTTTTGTAATCACTCCCCTCTCTACAAGAGAGGGGCTGGGGGTGAGTCTTTTAGTTGACTTTGAATTTCGTTATCCCGTCGCGCAGGAAGCCGACAATCTGGTTGGCTGCAGCGATGCCTGCATTGACGTTGGCCTCGGCAGTCTGTGCGCCCATCTTCTTCGGCGTGGCGAAGTAGCGGCCCTCGAACTTGGCGAACTCGGCATCTGCATCGGGCTTGATGTCCGTCAGGTACTTCAGGTCTTGGCGCTCCTGCATGAGCTTGATGAGACCGGCTTCGTCGATGACTTCCTTGCGGGCTGTGTTGACGAGGATTCCGCCCTTCTTCAGCTTGCCTACGAGGTCGTAGTTGATGCTCTGCTTCGTCTCGGGCGTTGCGGGAATATGGAGCGACACGATGTCGCACGTCTCGAAGAGTTCGTCCTGACTCTTGGCAGCCTTCACGCCTGCTGCTTCGATAGCTTCTGCCGGGCAGAAAGCATCGTAGGCGGCAATCTCCATGCCGAAGCCTTTGGCAATGCGAGCCACGTTGCGACCTACGTTGCCGAAGGCCAGGATGCCAAGCTTCTTGCCCTTCAGTTCTGTGCCGCTCGTGCCGTTGAAGAAATTGCGGACGCCGAAGACGAGCAGGCCGAAGACGAGCTCTGCCACGCTGTTGGCGTTCTGACCGGGCGTGTTCATGGCAACAACATTGTGAGCCGTGGCTGCTGCCAGGTCGATGTTATCGTAGCCTGCGCCGGCACGAACTACTATCTTCAGCTGCCCCGCAGCGTCGAGGACCTCGGCGTCCACCTTATCCGAGCGGATAATCATGGCGTCAACGTCCTTCACTGCATCGAGCAGTTGACTCTTCTCTGTGTATTTCTCGAGCATGACTACCTCGTAGCCTGCTGCATCGAAAATTTCCTTGATGCCTTTAACGGCCACGCCGCTAAAAGGCTTCTCTGTTGCGATTAAAACTTTCATAATGTCGGACCCCCTCCCCGCTCCCCCTTGCAGGGGGAGAGCAGAATGTCTTGCTGCTTGCGGCTTTGGGGTTTGCTTATTTGTTTATATTTCTTTTTACTATTCTTTAGACACTAACCGCCCTCCCCCTGCAAGGGGGAGCAGGAGGGGGTCTTTAGTGTTGTGCTTCAAACTCCTTCATGCAGGCCACGAGTGCCTGGCAGCCTTCGATGGTCATGGCATTGTAGCAGCTGGCGCGGAAGCCGCCTACGTCGCGGTGTCCCTTGACGCCGACCATGCCCTTGCTTGTGGCGAAGGCCATGAACTCGTCCTGCAGGTCCTGATACTCGGGCTTGAGGACGAAGGTGATGTTCATGCGCGAACGGCTGTCCTCCTGGGCTGTGCCGACGAAGAGCTTGTTGCGGTCTATCTCGCTATAGACGATTTCGGCACGCTGCTTTGCCAGCTTCTCCATGGCCTCCACGCCGCCTTGCTTCTTGATCCACTTGAGGTTCTGCAGTGCGCAGTAGATGGGCACTGTTGGCGGTGTGTTGAACATGCTGCCCTTCTTGATGTGCGTACGGTAGTCGAGCATGGTGGGGATGGGGCGGCTCACCTTGCCGAGGAGGTCTTCCTTGATGATGCAGAAGGTGACGCCTGCCATGCTGAGGTTCTTCTGTGCGCCGCCATATATCATGCCGTACTTGCTGACGTCGACGGGGCGGGAGAGGATGTCGCTGCTCATGTCGGCTATCATGGGCACGGGGCTGTCGAGGTCTTCGAGTATCTCGGTGCCATAGATGGTGTTGTTCGATGTGATGTGGAAGTAGTCGGCGTCCGTGGGGATGGTGAAGCCTTTGGGGATATAGGTGAAGTTCTTGTCGGCGCTGGATGCCACTTCCACCACTTCGCCGAAGAGCTTGGCTTCCTTCTGCGCCTTCGTTGCCCAGACGCCCGTGTTGAGATAGGCTGCCTTCTTCTCGAGGAAGTTATAGGGCACCATGCAGAACTCCAGGCTTGCACCGCCACCGAGGAAGATGACTGCGTAGCCCTCGGGAATACTGAGCAGTTCCTTGAAGAGTGCCACAGCCTCGTCGACGACGGGCTGGAAGTTCTTTGCACGATGGCTGGTCTCCATCAGAGAGAGGCCGCTACCTTCAAACTCAAGACAGGCTGCTGCGGTTGCCTCCATCACCTCCTTCGGGAGGATAGAGGGACCGGCATTGAAGTTGTACTTTTTCATTGCGTTTAGTTTATTTATATTATCCAACTTTTCTGTTTGTGCTGCTTTTTCCTTCGCAAAGATACGAAATCGCTCCCATTTACATAATATAATATATGAGGAAAAAGGACATACAAGGCAAAAAGTGGAATTTATGTCCTACATTCTTGCACAGTTCGGGAAAAAGTCGTATCTTTGCACCGCTTTTCGCGCCATAGCGTTAAAGCATCGGGGTGTAGCGCAGTTGGTAGCGCACCTGGTTTGGGACCAGGTGGTCGCCCGTTCGAGTCGGGTCACCCCGACTTTTTTTGTATGAGTTGGCCCTTGGCGCTCAAACAGTGGCGCTCACTTAACCAGAACCTTGTAGACCTTTCCGCTGCGGGTGCGGATGATGTGGATGCCCCTTTGCGACTTCCTCGTACGGATGCCGATGATGGTGTAGGACTCTGAGGTCTGTCCCTCGCGACTGAACTCGCAGGCCTGCAGTCCGTCGCGGTCGTCGTTGTGGTATGTCCCGTCGTCGGCAAGGCAGACCTTGGCGTGAGTGGAATCCAGCACGGGGTGGTCGTCCTCTCCCAGCGTCTGATACCAGATGTCGCTGTCCGATTCATTGTACTGATTGAGCATGTAGCAGAGCTCACCATTCGCCACCTGTTCGGGCGTAACCTCGATGGCTCTGCTGTCGGGCGTCGTGGAGTAGCAGTTTGTGGCCTGGGGATTGCCGCGCAACATGGCATCGCTCATGTCCTGATAATAATACCCCTCGATGGTGCCGCTGCCGTAACAGTTGTAGGCCTGTCCGCGACCTGCATAGCCTGTTATCTGACCGCTCTCCCGGGCACCCTTCACCGCTCCTGTGGCATAGCAGTTGATGAAGACGGGCGTCGCGGCGGCAGCCATGTTGCAGCCGAAGATGGCTCCGGCGTTCCGGTCCCGTGCTGTCACAGAGCCCTCGTTGCCCAGGCACTCCATCGTGATGGTGCCGCTGCCTTTTGAGCCGCCGATGATGCCGACGTAAGACGTGCCACTTATGGAGCAGCTCTTGTCGAGCACAAAGTTCTTGATGATAGCACCGCCGCTGACGATGCCGAAGAGACCGATGAAGTTACCGCTGTTCTCTATCACCAGATTGCTGAAGGTATGACCGCCGCCATCGAAGCATCCAATATACGGATGGTCTTCAGTACCAATGGGTCTGACGGTCAGGCCCTCAAAGTCGAGATTGTCTGCAACGATGCCGTTGATGTAGTTCAAGCCTCCGTTCACGAGCTCTGCGAAGTCGGTGAGTTCCTGCGGAGTGGTGATGGCGAAGTCCAGGTCGTTGACGTACGAGCTTCCCTCGCAAATCACTTTCAGGTGACGCTGCAGCACAGGATGTTCATCCTCTCCAAGTGTCTGATAGAAGAACGTGTCGCCAGACGCGTCGCCATCGTTGAGTCGATAGCAGAGGTAGCCACCGGAGATGTCTGCCTCACTGACCATCGTGACGTTGGTCTGTGCTGTTGCACTATCGCTGAAACAGCGTAAAATCAGTCCGTGCCTGTAACGGGCAAAGCCATTCTTATCGGTCACCCCGCTGACAGAAGCCGTGCTGAAGCATCTTGTAATCTTGACACTCCTGTTTACCCAACCGCAGATGGCAGCGCTCTCATCCTGACCGCTGACAGAACCTGAAACATAGCTATGGCTGATAGTGACCGATGTGGCGAGGTCCTCACATCTGCCCAGAATTCCTGCTGCCCATTTGCCCGAAGCGATGACCGTGCCTTCGTTGCTCAAAGCATCAAGCGTGACGGTTCCGTCTCCCTGAGCTAAGCCAATGAGGCCCACCCCATTGTTGCCGCTGATGGTGCAGGAGCTGTCCAGGGTGACTCCACGGACGACGGCTCCAGCTCCCAGTGTGCCGAAGAGGCCGACGTTATCCTCTGCAAGCCGCATGGTGAATCCGGAGATGACGTGATTCTCGCCGTCGAAGGTACCTGTGTAGGGATGTTGACTGGTTCCGATGGGCCTCAGTTTCGAGCTGATTGCGCTCAAATCCAGGTCTGCGCCCAGACGACCGTTCAGGGCGGTCAGCCCCTGTTCGTTCACAGCATGCTGGAATGCCATGAGGTCGGCAGGCGTGTTGATGATGAAGAGCGTGTCGGAAGGATCGATGTCCTGAATCTCGACATATCCCAGCTTATTGTCGATCCACTGTATGCGCTGCTTCAGATAGTTCTTGACGATGTCGAGTTCCCCCTGATACGTGCCGGGTGCGAACTGCTGCAGGGTGAGGAGCTGGCCCAGATTGTCCCAGCGGGTGAAGTTCAGCTTCTGCGACTGGTCCATCACCGTGCCGAGGCTGTCCACGAAGTTCCAGAACCGCTCTACGGTGATAGCCTTGCTCTTCCGCGCATCGGCCCAAATGGAGCTGAGCATCTCTGCGGCATAGGGGTCGGAAAGGATGCGGCCGACGAAGTCGCGTATGCCCGAGACGGCCGCCCCGTACTTATAGAGCCAGTCGGGCTTGCCGTTTGCGGGATAGGTGCGTTGGTCGTTGTCCATGCTGAGGTCAAAGTCCCAGACGGGCCCGAAATGGAAGCGGTCGTCGCCGCGTTCCTTATACAGATAGAGGCTCCACATGGCATCGTTGTTGCCTGCGAACTCCCCGACGAGGAAGTAGCGCAGGAAGCTTTCCACGTCCAGTCTGCTGCGATACCCTTCGTCAGGGTTCGTGTAGTCGGAGGCCCAGAGCCGCGCCTCCATGTCGTTGAAGGCGTCGCGGATGTACGAGAACTGCCGGGAGCTTATCTCATCATCGTCGGGCGACTTGACGTCGACGGGGATGCCGTGACTGCTGCTGAAGTGGTAGGCCTCGCCGCCCGGGCTAGTTATCTCCAGCAGGTAGCCGCCGCTGATGAACGGCTCCTCGTTGTCGTCGGGGAGCAGCTCCGTGATGTCCACGCGATGGGGGTCGACGGTGACCTGGTCGCAGAGCTGGTAGTTGCCCTTGTACTCGCCGTTCACGATGACGTCTACGTTCTGTATCCACGGTGTATAGGACAGTCCCAGCCGTCGGCTCATCTCGAAGGCGATGTTGTTGCGCATCAGGGTCTTCTCGCGCCAATTGGGAAGGAGTGTCCACTTCCTGGCTTTGGAAGGGCTCTGCAGGGGCGAGTCCTTGAGCATGTAGTGGCTCTTGCCATCGTTGAACTTTATGCGATAGGGACGCTTCTTGAAGAGCTCATACCGTGAGCCGTTGCCGCGCTCGCGGGCCAGAATCGGGTATTCCTGTATGCGCGTCCCGCTGTCGTAGATGAGGCACATCTCCGACTCCAGCTCATGGTTCTTATCGTAAGGCTCTATCCCCTCGTAGGTGTGATAGGAGAGCGTGGGCAGGTTGGAGAGCTGATAGAAACGGCTGTCGTCGCCGGCACCGGCATGGCCGTAGAACTCCAGCTCGGCTATGTTGCAACGGCTGTCGGCCGGTCCGCACCAGCGGACGTACCGGAATCCGCGCGAGACGTGCACTTCGGCATACGACATGACGCCCGCCGTGCCTGCCTTCGTGACCATGTACAGGGGGACGGCATCCATGAAGTCCTCGCGGTTGGAGCCTTCGAAGATGCCCAGCAGGGCACGCTCCGGACCGTTGCCGGCATTGCGGGGACACCATGCCACACGCGTGATGACGTGGGGAGCGCCCAGGTCCAGGCCCACCCAGGCGTGCGACCGCTCGTAGGTGGCGACGTAGGTGGACAGATTGCCGTCGAAGGCATTTGCTGCTGTGTTCACCGTCTCCGAGGCCTGACCGCTTGCGTAGTCGTAGTACGGGCTGGTGCCTATCACGGTGCCGCTCAGCCTTATCTCGTCGCCCTCCACCTTCTCGGCGTGCAGGCGCTGCAAGGGATATGCAAGGCACAGGACAGCGGCTAAGAGTATTCTGTAAAGTTGTTTTTCTGGTATCATGGCTTTAGGTTTATCTTTCTCTGCAGGCTCGGACGATTCTGTCGACGGCTTCGTTCACGACGGAGCGCGGACTGCCGACGTTCATGCGCATGAAGCCGACGCCGCCCTTGCCGAACATGGCGCCGGAGTTCATGCCTATCTTGGCATCGAAGGCAAAGAAGTGTTCCAGCTCGCCCTGCGTCGCGAAGCCAAGCGCCGTGCAGTCGAGGAAGACGAGGAAGCTGGCCTCCGGCACGATGGGGCGGATGCGGGGACATTCCTCTGCCAGGCGTTTCACGACGAGGTCGATGTTCCCCTGCACGTAGTCGAGCATCTGCTGCTTCCACTCGCGGCCCTCGTCGCTGTAGCAGGCCATCACGCAGTCGCAGGCAAAGACGTTGCCGAGGTCCTGGTCCGTACCCCAGATGTAGTTGAAGTAGCGCTCGCGGAGCTTCTCGTCGTAGACGATGGCATGGCTCGCCACGATGCCGGGCATGTTGAAGGTCTTGGTGGGAGCCTGCAGGGTGATGCTGATGCGGCGTGCCTCGTCGCTGACGCTGGCAAAGGGGATGTGTCGGCGTCCGTGGTAGAGCATGTCGCAGTGTATCTCGTCGCTCACGACCACGACGCCCTCCTCGGCACAGATGCGGGCCACCTGCCGCAGGTCCTCCTCCGACCAGCAGATGCCGCCGGGGTTGTGGGGGTTGCAGAGCACCATGAGCCGGCAGCCCTTGATGTCTTTGCGAAGCTGGTCGAAGTCCATCGCGAAGGAGCTTTCCGTGCGTCGCAGCGAGGACTGCACCACCTGGCGCTGGCAGGCTTCGGGCACAAAGGTAAAGGGATGGTAGACGGGCTCCTGCACGAGGATGCGGTCGCCCTTCTCGGTGAAGGCCTGCACGGCAAGGAAGATGCCGCTCACCACGCCGGGCACATAGCACAGCATCTCGCGTGTGATGTCCACGCCGTACTGCGCCTTGTTCCAGCGGCAGATGCTCTCGTAGTAGGGAGGATTCTGGCAGGTATAGCCCAGGATGCCTTGCTCCAGGCGTTTCCTGATGGCTTCCATGACGAAGGGCGGCGTGCGGAAGTCCATATCGGCCACCCACATCGGGATGAGGTCGTCGCTGCCGCACTCGTCTTTCACGCGGTCTGTCTTGATTGCATCAGTTCCCTTGCGCGGAACAATCTCGTCGAAGTCGTATTTCATGTTTTAGGTGTTTTTCCACGCAAAGTTACAAATTATTTGTCACATCGCATTGTTCTTCCCCTTTTTTCTGCGTGTCCGACCTAATTTTTCTCGTACTTCTCCGGAATATACGGCGTGCTCTTCCAAAATAAGAGCCTGGGGCTTCCAAAATAAGAGCCTGGGTCTTCCGAAATAAGCGTTAGGCTCTTCCAAAATAAGAGCTAGGCTCTTCCGAGATAAGAGCCAGGGTCTTCCGGCAGAAGCGCGTGCTGTGTCGGGCGGCAAGGCGCGGGGCGGACCTCTGCGGGAAACGAATCGAGTAGGAGGAAAATGAAAT
>DGTM01000048.1:97548-102407 GCA_002394305.1 Prevotellaceae bacterium UBA4336 | reverse complement strand
TAGTTTTGTGTTACCGTCCTGACTGGCGGATAAACGTTAAACTACAGAATTCAATGACAAAGTTAACCTAAAATCCGCAACTAATAGTCATGCGGACTAATTTTACCGTCTCATCCTCCATCTGAGGAATCTCCAGCCACTACAGGTGTAATTACGTATTGTCCCCGCCCAATATCCCCTTACCCCGTCGAGCATCATCAACTGGAAGCGCGACGAGACATACGCCTCAGCGGAGGAAAGCCTGGGCGGCTACATCTTCAACGAAGAGACTGGACTGCCTGAGGACTATCCTCACGCAGCAGATGCCAAGATCGACCTGAAGAGGGGCGTAGTCATTACAACGACCAAGGCCGTAGCACCTGAGACTTTTCCACTCTTTGGCCCTGCCAGTTTCCACGAGAACGACTATCCGCTCTACTACTATAATATCAAGGCCAATGCAGCCACGAGGGTTGCAGCTTATAAGAATAAGGCCAAGCAATGAGATCAAACAGATAGCGTCGGACGCTCCTCCTTATTTCCTCACGACCTTTCTGTTGTTCTCGATGACGATGCCTCTGGTTCCGCTGGTGGCTGGCTGGCCGCTAAGCAACATGATATAACATTGCTAAATCACCGTCACTCCGTCACCTTTCCGCTTATTGCGTTGTGATTCAACGGGATGCGAGGTGACGGACGGGTGACAGTAGAGTGACGGTACTGTCACCCAATTATTGGCTCATTCTCACTCTGTTAGGGCAAAAATTGACGGGTGACGGTAGAAATCATCATGGAAAGTTGAAAGTTGAAAATGGAAAGTTGAAAGTTGAAAATGGAAACAGGTGGTTAAAGTTGAGGCGCGTGCTGTGTGGGGCGATGCTGCTGGGAGGAAGTTCGTGGATAACACGGGATGCTGGCTTTGTCTAAGCATGGACTACTGATATATGTTCATCGCTGAATCGAGATGCCTTATGGGGACATCGTTAAAAGATATTAAGGAGTCCGGCTTTGCCGCCTGAGCACCTGTTTACAGGAGCGCAAGAACGCCCTGGGTAGTAATTAAGCAGTTATGTTTCGCTCTGTAAGAGCAAAAGCAGACACCTGGACTTTTTCAAGTGGACTCAAGGATTAAGGGGAACAAATGTAGGCACAGGGCGTGTATATGGAAGCGCCCCGTGCTTCCGAAATAAGCACGAGGCGCTTCGGGAATAAGCGCGGGGCGCTCCGGGGGGATTATGCTTCGTCGGAGCTGGCTCGGCAATAGGCAAAAAGTTTCCGCCGCCTGAGGTAGCCGAGGTCGTCCTGGTGGCGGTAGGCTTCTTCTTCGAAGCGGATGCCGCTTTATGAGGTGTACGGTGTGCTGTGCCATGGCGAAGGTCAGCACACTGCTTCAGGAGATGAACGACGGGTCGATCTTGGAGAGCGTCTGCTGCTCCTCTCCGTAATCAATGAGTTCTTTGTTCTTGGGAATGGAGAATGTGAGGAGCAGAGCCACGAAGTAGAGGGCGGCCAGCACGGCGTAGAGGATTTCGTAGGGCATGCCCCACCGGTTAATGATGAGGTTGGAGAGCTGGTTGCCGCTCAGTCCGGCCCATGCCCATGCGCTGAGTGCCAGTCCGTGGATGGTGCTTATCTTCTCCATGCCGAACTTGCTTTGCAGGAGGGTGGGCAAGGTGGAGAAGCCGCCGCCGTAGCCTGCGTTGACCACGCACAGCATCAGCACCACGACGACTGCGCTGCCGCCCAGCACACTGCCGCCCAGCATGACAAGAACCGACGAGAGGAGCAGAATCTTGTAGATGGTCTGCTTGTTCTCCGTGTAGTCGGACACGGTGGAGTAGCCGAAGCGGCCTGCTGTGTTGAAGAAAGCTGTCACGGACGAGAGGAGCCCGACGGCAGCGATGCCCACGCACAGGGCGATGTTCTTCTCGAAGGCGATGAGTGCCAGGCCGCACGTGATGTTCAGGTAGAAGACGAACCAGATCTTCAGGAAGGTGCCGTTGCGCAGCACATGGAGGTAGTCCTGCGCCTTCCACTTCACCTTGGGCTCCACCCAGTCGGACGGCTTCTTGATGAGCCAGGCGGCTGTGAGCATGGAGAAGATGCTGACGACGGACATCGTGGAGAGGGTGGTCTGCACGCCGTACTGTCCGCTGCACCATTCGATGAAGGGCGAGAAGATGACCTTCGAGAGACCGAATCCGCTGATGGCAATGCCTGTAGCCAGGCCCTTGTGCTCCTTGAACCAGAGCATCAGCGTCTTGACGGGAGCCAGGTAGCCGATGCCGAGCCCGACGCCCATCAGGCAGCCGTAGCTGAGCATGATGCCGAGCTCCCATTTCCAATAGATGGAGAGCACCGTGAGCAACAGTCCGGAGCTGAAGCAGGTGCAGGAGACCACGGAAGCCGCCGTGACGTTCTTTTCGACGAAGCGTCCGCCGAAGGCTGCCGACATGCCGAGGAAGAAGATAGCCAGCGAGAAGGCAAACTCTATCTCGCCCACCGGGCAGCCCACAGCTGTGGCGATGTCTCCTTTCAGCAGCGACCAGCAGTAGACGCTGCCGATGCAGGCGTGGATGAGCAGGGCGGGGACGGCTGCACGCATCCACTTGTTGTTCAGTGCAGAATATCTCATGATTGTCTGGTTGTTTGCGGGTTGTTGTGCATGGCTTGCTGGTGGCCGTGGCTTATCTGTCTGTCCTGTGCCGGTACTATTCCTTTTCCCTGGGGAAGGCCGAGATGCGCAGGCGGGCGGCTCCCATGGGGACGAGGGTGATGGGTGTCGTCTCTTCGGCACGTTTGGCGTACTTGGTGGGCAGGAAGTCGGTCATGCCGGTGGCGTCGAACTTCCACGACGGTATCTGCCGGCCTACTGCGGTGAACTCCAGGGGTACGCCCTCGAGGGTGAAGGGCTGGTCGTTCTCGGGATAGGGTTTGCGGCGGACGCTGAAGTTGACAGGGAGGTTCTCTTCGTCGACCACCAGTCCGTAGTTCCAGTCGCTCTTTGCACGCAGCACGTAGCAGGGCCACAGCGAGGCGTCGACGCCCGACTGCCAGTGGGAGTCGTCCTGCACGAACTCCGGGTCGCGGCTGTCGTGCTGTTCGTACTCCTCGTCTATCTTGAGCGAGAGGGTGAGGGGTCCGTAGTCGACGCTGACGCATGACTTGTTCTGCTGCCAGACGTTGGAGCGCACCTTCATGGGCAGGCTGAGGGTGACGATGTCGCCCTCCTGCCATTCGCGCTGGATGCGGACGTAGCGTCCGGCGGCCTGGTCGATGGCCTGGTCTTGGCCGTTCACGCTGACGGATGCTCCTTCGGCCCAGGCGGGGATGCGCAGGTAGAGGGGGAAGGTGACGTTCTGTTCGGGGTGGAGGGTGAGCCGGATGGTCTCGTCGAAGGGATAGTTGGTCTCTTCGGTCAGGCGGACCGAGGTGCCTTCGCCCACGAGGGCCGATGTCTGGTTGGCGGCGTAGAGCATTGTGGCGAGTCCGCCGTCGGCTGTAGCCATGACGAGGTGTTCGGCGAAGTATGGCCATCCCATGCCGTGGTTGTGCTGGCAGCAGCGCGAGCTGAAGGGGCTCATAGAGAGCATGCCGCGCAGGGCGTTGTCGATGCTGGGTGCGTGGTTCTTCTCGTCGCTGATAGCCATGTTGGCCGATGTGATGTAGCGCAGGGCGCGCATGTCGGGTGTGAGTGCGGCGGGCAGGGAGTTGAAGGCGACGTTTTCGCAGTGGTCGGCCCAGAAGGTGTCGCCCGTGATGCCCATCAGTATCTCGTCGCTTGCCATCTGTTCGACGATGGCGCAGGTCTCGGCTCCGTTGCGCGGGTCGTAGTATCCGGCGCGTGCGTTCTCGTCGGCTGCGTACATGCCGCCGGGCATCTGTCCGTAGCGCCGCCGCATCTCGTGGAAAGCGCGGTAGGTGGCCTGGAGCATCTGCTCGTCGCCTGAATACATATAATATGTGGCGGGTTCGCGGAAGCCTTGGGCCACGTTCACGCCGTGGTAGTTGGGCAGGTCGTCCTGCATGGTCCAGTCGGAGGTGGCGCGGTGGAGCTTGTCGACGAGGGGCAGGATGGTCTTGTCGCCGTTGCGGTTGTAAAGCCAGAGGACGCTCCAGAGGTTGTCGCCGCCGCGCTTCTGCTGCCAGAGGCCTTTGAGGAACTTGCTGTCGTCGATGGTCAGTTCCCACTTGAAGTGCCGGTTCATGGCCGACAGCACGCGTGCCTTTCCGGTGGCCTCGTAGTAGGTCTGCAGGGCCCAGAGCATCGGCATCTTTGCCCAGAGGTCGGGGCTGGAGCCGTCGTACCCGTCGGGGCCGATGCGTCCGTTCGAGGCTTGGTTGTTCAGCACGGCTGTGATCCAGGTCTCCACCTCGCGTTTCATAGCGTCGTCGTCCAGGATGAAGGCCAGGCTGCTGTAGCCGCGGAGCCAGTAGGGAACTTCTTCCCATCCGTGGTCGCCCTGGCCCGAGAGCCACTGGTTGCCCGACTTGTCGAGCCAGGCGCTGACGGTGCCGAGCTGTCCGTTCAGTCCGTCGCGTTGCAGTTCGAGGTACTTGCGGAGCCAGCCGCGGGGCTGGACTTTCCCGACGGGCAGCTTCAGGAGCGGTGCCTGCTGCAGGGGGGCGCGGAAGTTGGTGTAGTTTGCGTTGGTCTGGCTGCGGTCCGGGCTGTCCACGACGGTGGTCTGGGCACGGCTGCCCGTGGCGAGGAGCAGCACGGCCAGGATGGTTAGCGTCTTCTTCATTGTGTGTTTTGTGATATACGTAATGGATGTTCGGTTCTTTCTCTGTGGCCTGACGGAAAACACGGCGTGCTCTTCCGAAATAAGCGCTAGGGTCTTCCGAAATAAGCGCTAGGGTCTTCCGAGATAAGAGCT
>DGTM01000048.1:70341-97499 GCA_002394305.1 Prevotellaceae bacterium UBA4336 | reverse complement strand
ATAAGAGCTAGGCTCTTCCGGAATAAGAGCTAGGCTCTTCCTGGGGGAACGGCGTGCGGTGTCTGCAGGAGCTCAGTGGCGGACGATCTTCTTGCCCTGGGTGATATAGATGCCGTGCACCTTGTCTTTTGTCAGCGGACCGTTTGTTATCCGTCGTCCGCTGAGGTCGTACCAGGCGTCGTTGTCCTTGTCGCCGGGGTTTTCTCCTATTTCATTGATGGCAGTACGTGTGGGGTCGTAGGTGACGCTCAGTCCGTAGTCGATGTGGCCGCCGCCCGAGCCCTGATGCAGCGATACGCAGAGCACGTTGTCGCCCTCCACCAGCAGCTTCTTCCTGGTGTTCGTGAAGCGCAGGTTGGCATAGTTGTTGTCGTTCCATCCGGTGGCTGTGGCGATGCGCGTGCCGTTGAGCCAGAAGGTCGGGTTCTCGTCGTAGCTGTACGTCATGTTCACCACGCCGACCTCAATCTTCGCCAGGTCCTCGGCCGTGAGCGTGAAGTGGCGGCGGATGAGGATGGGGTGTACGGTGCTCTGCCAATGGGTGACGAGGAACTTCTCCCCGTCGATGCTGAAGGGACCGCGTCCCTCGCGCCAGTAGCTCTCGTCCTCGTCGGCCCCGTACCACTTGGCCCTCTCCGCCGGGGCGATGTCCGTATTGTAGTTCAGTTCGTAGAAGAGGCAAGGCCAGGAGCCCTCTCCGCTGTCCACCGTGTCGAGGAAATATTCCGTAACGTCATCGGCGGACCGGACTGCTGTCGCCAGAGGCAGGAGGAGCAGCAAAAGGAGGTGTTTGGGGGACATAGTGCGTTTGTTTTCGTTTATCAAGTCGCAAAGTTACACATTTTCTTCCAAACAAGCAAACAAGTGCACAGAGAAAAAGTTACAAGCGAATTTTCCCCCACCATTTTGTCACTGCTGCGAAAAAGTTATCAACAGCGAGAGCCGCTTCTTGATAATAAGCTGAATGCGCCATGCTTACGGCGTTTTGTGCGTGTAAATAACGAACGGAAACAAGGGTTATCAACAGGGTGCGGCAACAACTAAGAAAAAAAAGTTTGGAAAAAGTGTGGGGAATTGTGGGGAAATGTGTATCTTTGCAGCAGAAAACGTCAAGAAAGGTAAAAAAGGCTATGAGATTCACCGGCAACATAGACGCAAAGACGGACGAAAAAGGTCGTGTCTTTTTGCCCAGCATCTTCCGCAAAGTGATGCGGAGTGAAGATGAGGAGGGGCTGGTGCTGCGCCGTGATCTCTTCGTGAAGTGCCTTGTCCTCTACCCCAAGAAAGTGTGGGAAGCACAGGTCGACGCCATCCGGGCCCGGACCAATCCGTTCGACCGCCGGCAGCGAGAGGTCTTGCGTCTCTTCACAGCTGATGCCGAGAACATCACGCTGGACAGCGGCGGAAGGATGCTCATCCCGCGTCGCTACCTGGAATATGCCGAGATAAAAGGCGAAGTGCGCTTCATCGGCGTGGACGATGTCATCGAGATATGGAACCGAGCGTCTGCCGACGAACTGCTCAGCGATCCGGAGAAAGTGGGGGACCTCCTGGAGGACATGATGGCAGACAAGGCGGAATAGCCGTCCCTATCCTTCTTTCCAGAAAAAAAAGCAAAGGAATCGGGTAAGATGTCTTCTTATTTCGTCTCTCTATATAATATATATAATAATGTACGCAAAGTGTGAGGAATATCATATACCGGTGCTGCTGCACCAGACGGTGGACGGGCTGAACATCCGCCCCGGCGGCATCTACGTGGACCTCACCTACGGCGGTGGCGGACACAGCCGCGAGATTCTGCGCCGGCTGCAAGGCACGGGCCACCTCTACAGCTTCGACCAGGACGCCGATGCCATTCCCGCCGATGACGGACAGGCTGAGAACTTCACCTTCGTCCGCAGCAACTTCCGCTTCCTGCGGAACTGGATGCGCTACTACGGGCACAGCCAGGTGGACGGCATCCTGGCAGACCTGGGAGTGAGCAGCCACCACCTCGACGAGGAAAGCCGGGGCTTCAGCTTCCGCTTCGACGCGCCGCTGGACATGCGCATGAACCAGCGGGCCACCCTCACCGCACAGCGCATCGTGGCAGAGTACAGCGAAGAGCAGTTGGCCGACATCCTCTACCTCTACGGAGAGCTCAAGAACAGTCGGCGCATCGCCGCGGCCATCGTACGGGCACGCCAGCAGCAGACCATCGCCACCACTTCCCAGCTGGTCGAAGTGCTGCGCCCCCTCATGGGATACGACCGCGAGAAGAAAGACCTGGCCCGCGTCTTTCAGGCATTGCGCATCGAGGTCAACGGCGAGATGCTCGCCCTCCGGCAGATGCTCAGCGCCGCCACCGAACTGCTCCGCCCGGGCGGCAGGCTCAGCATCCTCACCTACCATTCCCTCGAGGACCGTATGGTGAAGAACATCGTGAAGGCCGGCAACCCGGAGGGAAAAGTAGAGACCGACGTCTTCGGGCGCAGCCATGCCCCGCTCGAGGCCGTCAGCCGCGGCGTCATCACCCCGAGCGCCGAAGAGCAGGAGAGCAATCCGCGCAGCCGCTCGGCAAAGCTTCGCGTGGCAGAGAAAAAGCAAGCCGAGGGACAAATGTAAACGAAAAAAAGGTTAAGGCGAGATGACAGAGATACGATTAGACAACATCGATGAACTGCAGGAACAGCAGGAAGCGGTTCCACAGACCGGGGAAACTCCACAGGAGCCGCGCTCCCCGAAAGACCAGGGCGAGCCGGAATCCCCCGAAGCCCCGGACGGCACCGACGCACCGGACGGTCCCGAAGGGTCGGCAGCCGCTGTAGGGGCAGAGCCCGTCGGCAGCAAACTGATGCGTTCGCTCGTCAGCGACGACGACGAGACCGACGAGCTGACCGTCGACACCCTGCGCCAGATGATTGATGCCGCCCCGCGCTGGTTCCTCAGCCAGTGGCGGATGTTGCTGCTCTGTCTGGCCGGCATCTTCCTCTACATCACCAACGGCTACCAGGCACAGATGGAGATGATGCAGGAGACCGAGCTCGAGGCAGAGCTCAAGGACTGGCGCTACCGCTGCATCACCCGCGTCAGCGAACTCACATTGCTCTGCCGCCAGAGCCAGCTCGAGCAGAAGCTCCGCCAGCAGGGCGACAGCACCCTCGTGCCCAGCAAGGTGGCACCCTACGTCATCAACGTCAGAAAGTAACACACACCCAAGTCCACGACTATGCAATCCAAGAACGATAAAGCCATCAAACGCTACCGCTTCATCCTGATCGTGATGCTGGTGGGAGCGCTGTATATCTTGGGACGGACCATCTATACCATGCTGCCGCCGGAGAGCGACTACTGGAAGGAAGTGGGACGCAACAGCAAGACAGCCACGATTCCCGCCAACCGTGGCAACATCCTCTCGTGCGACCGTCAGGTTCTCTCCGGCACGGTGCCCAAGTACGCCCTTTACATGGACTTCGCCGTCTCGGACCCCGACTCCGTCAGCAAGGAGAAGACGATAGCCTTCCGCGACTCGGCCTTCCGCGTCGACCTGGACAGCATAGCCGAGGGCCTGGCCCGCATCTTCCCCGACCGCGACGAGCAGTGGTTCCGCCAGCGCCTCCTCCAGGGCAAGAAGCGCGGCAAATACTCCTGGCGCATCTACCCGAAGCTGGCAACATACGTACAGTACCGGGCCTGCAAGGAGCTGCCCCTCCTCAGGGAAAGCATGTACCGCAGCGGCTTCCATGCCGACGAGATGCTGCTCCGCCTCAAGCCCTACGGCGGACTGGCAAGCCGCACCATCGGCGAGCTCTACAACGACACCAGCAGCCGACCCAAGTGCGGACTGGAACTGAGCTTCGACAGCATCCTGAGCGGACGGCCCGGCACCAAGCACTACATCACGATGCGCAACCGCAAGGTGCCCGTCGTGGATACCCCCGCCGAGAACGGTCACGACCTGCTCACCACCATCGACATCAACATACAGGACTTTGCCGACCGCACCCTGCGCAGCAAGCTCAAGGAGGAACTGGTGAACGGCGAAATCGGCGTGGCCGTTGTGATGGAGGTTAAGACGGGCGACGTGAAGGCCATCGTCAACCTGACACGCGGACAGGACGGCGAGTACTACGAGATGAAGAACAACGCCGTGAGCGACCTCTGGGAGCCCGGTTCCACGTTCAAGACAGCCAGCATCATGGTGGCCCTCGAGGACGGGAAGATAGATCTGAACAAGAGCGTGGACTGCGCCCCGGGCATCGTCAACATGCACGGCCGCAAGATGAAGGACCACAACTGGCACCGGGGCGGCTACGGCGTGCTGAAGGTGGAGGACATCCTCGGGCAGAGCAGCAACATAGGCGTAAGTAAAATCATCGACGAGGCGTACGGCAGCAACCCGGCAGCCTTTGTCGACGGCCTGCACCGCGAGGGCGTGGGCATTCCCCTCGACCTCCCCTTCGTCGGCAAGGGCGAGCCCCGTGTGCCCAGTCCACGCGACAAGGCACGCTACTGGAGCAAGCCCGACCTGCCCTGGATGAGCATCGGCTACGTCACGATGCTGCCGCCCATCAGCACCCTCACCTTCTACAATGCCATTGCCAACGGCGGCAAGATGGTGAGGCCGCGCTTCGTGAAAGCTGAGCTGAAGGACGGTATGGTGGTGCGCGAGTTCCCGACGGAGGTCATCAAGGAGCGCATCTGCAAGCCTTCCACGCTGCGCGACATCCAGTACTGCCTGGAGCACGTGGTCAGCGGCGGCCTGGGCAGGAAGGCCGGCAACGGCGGCAAGCTCTTCAAGGTGAGCGGCAAGACCGGCACGGCACAGTTCAGCGAGAACGGTTCCTACGCTGCACACAAGTACATGGTCAGCTTCTGCGGCTATTTCCCCAGCGACGACCCGAAGTACAGCTGCATCGTCTGCATCAAGAAGCACGGCCTGCCTGCATCCGGCGGCGGACAGTGTGGCCCCGTCTTCAGCGAAATATCGCAGTACATCATGTCGCGCGACTCCATGCGCAACGCCGTGGCCGCAGCCGACACGAACTCCGTCTTCGTCCCCGAAGTGACCCGTGGCAGCAGAGAGCGAGCCGAGGCCATCGTCGAGGGCATGGGGCTGACGGACAAACACCTCAATACCGAAGAGCCCGACACCCTGCCCCTGAGCCAGGTGCCCGACGTGCTGGGCATGGGCGTGAAGGATGCCGTCTACACCTTGCAGAAGCGCGGCCTGCGCGTTCGCATCAACGGCCGCGGGCCGATAGTGAAGCAGGATGTAGCCCCCGGCTCTCCCGCCACCAAGGGCAAGACCATCACCCTGACAGCCTCGCCGAAGAAAAACTGACATAACATAAGACCTATAAGTCCCATAAGTCCTATAAGTCCTATAAGTCCTATAAGTCCTATAAGACCTATAAAAGAAACCGACCAATGAAACTACAGCAACTCATACAGCCCTGCGCACCCCGGAAGGTGGTGGGCAGCTTGGACAAGGAAGTGACAGGCATCGAGATAGACAGCCGCCGCATTCAGCCTGGCGCAGTCTTCGTGGCGATGCGCGGCACACAGGTGGACGGCCATGCCTACATCGGCAAGGCCATCGAGCTGGGAGCCACGGCAGTGGTGTGCGAACAGCTGCCCGACGAGACGACGGACGGCGTCACCTACCTCGTCTATCCCGACACGGAGGAAGTGGTGGGCCCCCTGGCTACGCACTACTTCGGCGACCCCACGGAGCGCATGCACCTCATCGGCGTGACCGGCACGAACGGCAAGACGACCATTGCCACCGTGCTCTACAACATCTTCCGCCAGCTTGGCTACAAGTGCGGACTGTGCAGCACCGTCTGCAACTACATCGACGGCGAGCCTGTCCCCACCGAGGTGACCACGCCGGACCCCATCACCCTGAACCGTCTGCTCGGGCAGATGGCCGACGAGGGCTGTGCGTATGCCTTCATGGAGGTGAGCAGCCACAGCGTGGCGCAGAAACGCATCGGCGGCCTGTGCTTCGCCGGGGGCATCTTCACGAACCTGACCCGCGACCATCTCGACTACCACGGAACGTTCGAGAACTACCGCGACGCGAAGAAGGCCTTCTTCGACGCTCTGCCTGCCGACGCCTTCGCCATCATCAATGCCGACGACCGCAACGGCATGGTCATGGTGCAGAACTGCCGGGCACAGGTCAAGACCTATTCGCTCCACTCCGCCGCCGACTTCAAGGCCCGCATCATGGAGGAGAGCTTCGAGGGCATGGACCTGCTGGTGGACGGACGGGAAGTGAGCGTGCAGTTCGTGGGCCGCTTCAACGTCAGCAACCTGCTTGCCGTCTACGGAGCGACGGTGATGCTGGGTGTCGACCCGCAGCAGGCGCTCGTGCTGCTCAGCGCTCAGAAACCCGTCAACGGCCGCTTCGAAGCCATCCGTTCGAAGGAAGGCGTCACGGCCATCGTCGACTATGCCCACACGCCGGATGCTCTGGTCAATGTGCTCACGACCATCAACGAGGTGCTGCAGGGCCGCGGCCAGTGCTGGACGGTCTGCGGCGCCGGTGGCAACCGCGACAAGGGGAAGCGTCCGCTCATGGCACAGGAGGCCGTCAGGCACAGCGACCGCGTCATCATCACGAGCGACAATCCCCGCAACGAGGACCCGCAGGCCATCATCGACGACATGCTGGCCGGACTCGACGCCACGGAGCGCCGCAGCGTCCTGAGCATCGTGGACCGCAGGGAAGCCATCCGCACCGCCTGCACCCTGGCCCAGCCCGGCGATGTCATCCTCGTGGCAGGCAAAGGTCACGAGGACTACCAGATAATCCAAGGCGTGAAGCATCACTTCGACGACCACGAAGTCATCCGCGAAGCGTTCGGGGAAGATAAAAGATAAAATAGGACCTATAGGACCTATAAGACCTATACGTCCTATAAGACCTATAAGACCTATAAGTCCCATAAGACCTATACGTCCTATAAGACCTATAAGACCTATAAGTCCCATAAGACCCATAAAAAGAAAACAAGATGCTATATTACCTGTTCAGATACTTAGGACAGTTCGGTGTCTCCGGAGCTAACCTGTGGCACTACATCTCCTTCCGTGCGGTACTCACCCTGGTGCTGAGTCTGCTCATCTCCATGTGGTTCGGCCAGTATTTCATCAAGTGGATGAAGGCCCGGGGCGGCAGCGAGACCCAGCGCGACCCCAGCATCGACCCGTACGGCGTGCAGAAGAAGGGCGTGCCCACCATGGGCGGCGTCATCATCATCATCGCCACCCTCGTGCCATGCCTGCTGCTGGGCCGTCTGCGCAACATCTACATGCTCATGATGCTCTTCACCACGGTCTGGCTCGGTGCGCTGGGCTTTGCCGACGACTATATCAAGCTGCGCATCTCGAAGGACGGACTGCGCCCCATCTGGAAGCTCCTCGGGCAGGCTGTGCTCGGGCTGGTCATCGGTCTGACGCTGTGGCTGAGCCCCGACGCCGTCATCAGCGAGAACATCGAGGTCGAGCGGCAGGGCGTGGAACAGGTCGTGACGCACCGTAGCGAGAAGGTGAAGAGTACCATCACCACCATTCCCTTCGTCAAGAACAACAACCTCAACTACGCCGATATCTTTCGCTTCATGGGCCGGTACAGGACGGCAGCCGGGTGGATCTTCTTCGTCATCGTCACCACCTTCATCGTCATGGCGGTGAGCAACGGCTCCAACCTGAACGACGGCATGGACGGCATGTGCGCCGGCAATGCAGCCATCATGTGCATCGCCCTCGGCATCCTGGCCTACGTGAGCAGCCACGTCCACATGGCTGCCTACCTCAACATTATGTACGTACCTGGGTCGGAGGAGCTCGTCATCTTCATCTGCGCCTTCGTGGGCGCACTCATCGGCTTCCTCTGGTACAATGCCTATCCCGCACAGGTCTTCATGGGCGATACCGGAAGCCTGGCCATCGGCGGCATCATCGGCGTCACAGCCATCATCATACACAAGGAGCTGCTCCTGCCCCTGCTCTGCTTCGTCTTCTTCATGGAAAGTATCAGCGTGCTGGCGCAGACCAACTATGCCAAGCGGGGCAACCGCCGCGGAGAGAAGTGGCGCGTCATCAAGCGTGCGCCCCTCCACGACACCTTCCGCGTAGCTCCCGGCCAGTTGCCGCCCGACTTCAAGGTCCTCATCAACTGGCCCAAGGGATTCTGGCTGGAGTCGAAGATAACCGTCCGCTTCTGGATCGTGACCATCATCATGGCGGCCCTCGCCATCGTAACATTGAAGATAAGATAAAAGACCCCCTAGCCCCCTTTAGGGGGAACAAAAGATAGAAAAAGTAACATAAGGCTCCCCCTAAAGGGGGATGGGGGGTCTGGTAAATGAAGAAATGAAAAGGATAGTAATACTTGGCGCCGCCGAGAGCGGCGTGGGAGCCGCAGCCTTGGCAAAGGTGAAGGGGTTCGATGTCTTTGTCAGCGACATGGGACAGATAAAGGAGAACTACAAGGAGTTGCTCCGCCAGTACAACGTGCCCTTTGAAGAAGGAAAGCACACAGAGGAACTCATCCTCAGCGCCAGCGAGGTGGTGAAGAGCCCGGGCATCCCCGAGGACGCACCCATGGTGCAGAAGGTCAGGAACGCCGGCATACCCATCATCAGCGAGATAGAGTTCGCCGGCAGGTACACCGATGCCAAGATGATATGCATCACCGGCTCCAATGGCAAGACGACAACCACCAGTCTCATCTATCACATCTTCCTGGCTGCAGGCTACAACGTCGGGCTGGCAGGCAACATCGGGCGAAGCCTGGCCCTGCAGATAGCCGAGGGCAAGACTTTCGACTACTACATCATCGAGCTCAGCAGCTTCCAGCTCGACAACATGTACGACTTCCGCGCCAACATCGCCGTCCTGCTCAACATCACGCCGGACCACCTGGACCGCTACGAAGGTTCCATGCAGAAATACACCGATGCCAAGATGCGCATCGTGCAGAACCAGACCGAGGACGACGCCTTCATCTACTGGAACGACGACCCCATCATCAGCCGCGAACTCAAGAAGTACGGCATCAAGGCGAAGAAGTGCCCCTTCAGCATCGTCAGCAAGACGGGCATGATAGGCTACATCGCCGACGGGAAGTATGTGCTCGAGTACCCCACGCCCTTCAACATGGAGCAGGAAAGCCTCAGTCTGCACGGCAAGCACAACATGTACAACAGCCTGGCAGCCGGCATCGCGGCACATCTCAGCGGCATCGACGACGACACGCTGCGGCAGAGCCTGAGCGACTTCGAGGGCGTGGAACACCGACTGCAGAAAGTTGCTCGCGTGGGCGGCGTGCAGTACATCAACGACTCGAAGGCCACCAACGTCGACGCCTGCTGGTACGCTCTGGAGAGCATGACCTCGCCCACCATCCTCATCATCGGCGGCAAGGACAAAGGCAACGACTACACAGCCATCAAGGAACTGGTGCAGAAGAAATGCGCCGGCCTCGTCTACCTCGGAGCCGACAACACGAAGCTGCACGAATTTTTCGATGGAATGGGCATTCCTGTGGCCGACACCCACAACATGAAGGACTGCGTGGAGGCCTGCAGCCGCATGGCCCGTCCGGGCTACACCGTCCTGCTCAGCCCCTGCTGCGCCAGCTTCGACCTCTTCAAGAACATGGAGGACCGTGGCGAACAGTTCTGCGAACAAGTCAGAAACCTCTAAGCACCATAAGCCCCATAAGTCCTATAAGTCCCATAAGTCCTATAAGTCCCATAAGTCCTATAAACAACAATGAACCTGAACAACATCAAGAACAAGAACCTGATTCACGGTGACCTGGGCATCTGGGCGGTGTTCATCATCCTGTGCACCATTTCGCTCATTGAGGTCTACAGTGCCAGCTCGCGCATGACCTTTGCCACCGGCGCATACTGGGACCCCATCATGCAGCACGGCTCGTTCATGCTCATGGGCATCTTCATCGCCTGGCTCGTACACTTCATTCCCTGCAACTATTTCAAGCTGCTGTGCACCATCGGCATGTTCATCTCCATCTTCCTGCTCATTGCAGTGCTGGTCATCGGACAGAAGACCAACGATGCCGGCCGGTGGATACAGATAGGCTTCATCCGCTTCCAGCCAAGCGAGATAGCCAAGCTGAGCCTTGTCGGGTTCAGTTGCTTCATCCTCTCCTCGCTGCGCGACGAGAAGGGCGCCAGTCCCACGGCCCTCAAGATTGTGGCGCTTGCTGCCTTCATCACCATTGTGCTCATCTTTACGGAGAACGCCTCCACGGCCTTCATCATCGCCATCGTGATGTACTGCATCTGCTTCTATGCACAGATACGCAAGAAGATTCTCATCGCCGTGTTCTGCCTGGGAGCATTAGGCTTCGGCTCCATCATCACGGTGGCCTACTCCATACCGGAGGAGACGCTCGATGCCTGGACCAAGACCGACGGCCCGCTGCACCGTGTGCCCACGTGGGTGCACCGCATCACCGACAGTCAGGAGCGTCCTGCCGACCCGAAGGACTTCAAGCCCCAGGAGAATCCGCAGAAGACTTACGCCAAGGTGGCGATAGCCCAAAGCAACATCATAGGCCGTGGCCCGGGCAACAGCAAACAGCGCGACTTCATCCCGCAGGCCTTCTCCGACTTCATCTATGCCATCATCATCGAGGAGCTTGGCATTGTCGGCGCCGTGCTGGTGCTCTGCCTCTACCTGGTGCTGATGTACCGCTCCATGCGCATCGCGCAGAAGTGCAAGGCGCTCTTCCCCTCCTATCTGGTCATGGGATTGGCGCTGATGATTGGGGTGCAGGCTATGATGAACATGGCGGTGGCCGTTGGAGCCTTCCCCGTCACAGGCCAGCCCCTGCCGCTCGTCAGCCGAGGCGGAACGAGTCTCTTCATCACGTGTACATATATAGGAATGATACTGAGCGTAAGCCATACGGCGAAGCGCAAGCCAGAATACGAAACCAAGAAACCAAGAGCAATAGATGTCTTATAAGTCCTATAAGTCCTATAAGTCCTATAGGTCCCATAAGTCCTATAAGTCCTATAATATTAAACTATGAGTGAACTGAGAGTCATAATAAGCGGTGGCGGTACGGGGGGACACATCTTCCCGGCCGTGAGCATCGCTGGTGCATTGCGCGAGATACGGCCCGACGTGAAGATTCTCTTCGTGGGCGCCGAGGGCAGAATGGAGATGCAGCGTGTGCCTGCTGCCGGCTACGAGATAGTGGGGCTGCCGGTGCGCGGCCTGCTCCGCCCGCTGTGGAGGCTGGGCAACATCAGCATCCTCAGGGACTACCTGCGCAGCAAGCGCATGGTGAAGCAGATTCTGCGCGATTTCCAGCCCCACGTGGCAGTAGGCGTGGGCGGCTATGCCAGTTCGGCTACCCTGGGTGCGGCCTACGAGCTGGGCATCCCCTGCCTCATTCAGGAGCAGAACAGCTATGCCGGACTGACCAACAAATCGTTGGCACGAAAGGCAAGCAAGATATGTGTGGCCTACGAAGGCATGGAACGCTTTTTCCCCAAGGACCGCATCCTGCTCACCGGCAATCCCGTGCGACAGGACCTGCTGAACGAATCCCTGTCGCGCGAGGAATGTGCCGCAGCCTTCGGGCTCAATCCGTCGAAGCCCACCATCCTGCTCATTGGCGGCAGCCTGGGAGCCCGCACCATGAACGAGAGCGTCATACGCAACCTCTCGCGCATCGCTGCGTCGCCTGTGCAGTTCATCTGGCAGACGGGCAGTTACTATAAGAAGGAGATAGAGCAGCTGATTGACGTGAAGGGTAAGCCAGGCAATCTGGTTGTCACCGACTTCATCAGCCGCATGGATCAGGCTTACCGTCTGGCCGACCTCGTCATCAGCCGTGCCGGTGCCGGAAGCATCAGCGAGCTGTGCCTGTTGGGCAAGCCCTGCATCCTGGTGCCCAGCCCCAATGTGGCGGAGGACCATCAGACGAAGAACGCTCTGGCTCTCGTAAACCGCAAGGCTGCTTTGCTTGTCCGCGACGCCGAGGCTCCCGAGAAGCTCATCCCGCTTGCCCTGGAGACCATAGCCGATGCCGACAAGCTCCGGCAGCTCAGCCAGAACATCTCGGCGCTGGCATTGCGCGACTCGGCCCGCATCATAGCCGAGGAAGTCATCAAACTCGCAAAAGAAGCTAAGGACTGATGTCGTAATAACAAGATAACGTGATAACGTGATAACGATATAACGTGATAACGAAAAAGGAATCAAAAGAAATGAATAAGATAAAGGCCGTTTACTTTCTGGGCATCGGCGGCATCGGCATGAGCGCCATTGCCCGCTACTTCCTCGGCAGTGGCACAGCCGTTGCCGGTTATGACCGTACGCCGAGCGACCTCACCCGGCAGCTTGAGAAGGAAGGTGCACAGGTACACTACGAGGACAATGTGGACCTCATCCCCGAAGCCTTCCGCGACAGGGAAAGCACGCTCGTCGTCTACACGCCGGCCGTCCCTGCGGAACACTCCGAGCTGACCTTCTTCCGCGAGCAGGGCTTTCAGGTGCAGAAGCGGGCTCAGGTGCTCGGCACGCTGACGCGCAGCCTCAAGGGACTATGCGTAGCCGGCACCCACGGCAAGACGACCACATCGAGCATGGCGGCGCACATGCTCCATCAGAGCCATGTGGACTGCAACGCCTTCCTGGGCGGCATCACCAAGAACTACGGCACCAACTACATCCTGAGTCGCACAAGCCCCTTCGTCGTCATCGAGGCCGACGAGTTCGACCGCTCCTTCCACCACCTCACGCCCTTTGCCAGTGTCATCACGGCTACCGATGCCGACCACCTCGACATCTATGGCACCGAGGAGGCCTATCTGGAGAGTTTCCGCAAGTACAGCAGCTTGATTCTGCCCGGCGGCTACCTCATCATGCATACCGGGCTGAAGATGCAGGCCGACGTGCAGGAGGGAGTGACCGTCTATACATACAGCCGCGAGGCTGGCGATTTCCATGCCCGGAACGTCTGCATCGGCGACGGACGCATCACGTTCGACTTCGTTTCGCCTCTTGGCGACATCCCCGGCATCGAGCTTGGCGTGCCCGTCACGGTCAATATAGAGAACGGCATCGCAGCTATGGCCTTGGCTCAGATAGCAGGCTGCACGCCTTCCGAGATACGTGCCGGCATGCTCTCCTATGCCGGTGTGGAACGCCGCTTCGACTTCCACATACGTACGCCCCGCATGGTCTATCTCAGCGACTATGCCCACCATCCGGAGGAGATACGCCGCAGCTTGGAGAGCCTTCGGGAGCTCTACCGCGGACGCCGCATCAAGGCCATCTTCCAGCCGCACCTCTACACCCGCACCCGCGACTTCTACCGCGAGTTTGCCGACGCCCTTTCCCTGCTCGACGACGTCTGCATCATGGACATCTATCCTGCCCGCGAAGAGCCCATCCCCGGCGTGACCAGTGCTCTCATCTACGAGAACCTTCGCCCTGGCATCCGGCGGCAGATGTGCAGCAAGGCCGATGTGCTCGACGTGGTGCGTCAGGGTGGCTTCGACGTGCTTGTCACGCTCGGAGCGGGCGACATTGAGAACTTTGCTCCACAGATAACCGAAATACTACAACCCTTATCATGAAGACAGCTTTTAAGATATTCCTTCTTCTGGCGGTAGTGGCATACTTGGTGATTGCCGTCTGGAAGTTCGGTGCCCAGGCCGAGGACAGGATTTGCGAGGGCGTCAGCATCGAGATTCCCGACAGCATTCCCAGCGACTTCGTCACTGCCGACTATATCCGCTCCATCCTGTCCCGCAACAACAT
Source organism: Prevotellaceae bacterium UBA4336 (assembly GCA_002394305.1). Taxonomy (GTDB): domain Bacteria; phylum Bacteroidota; class Bacteroidia; order Bacteroidales; family Bacteroidaceae; genus Physcousia. The sequence continues at coordinate 83,693 of DGTM01000048.1, read as the reverse complement.
TTCGCCCGAGGGGATGAAGATAAGTGCCATCAACCTGGAGCAGATAGAGGGACTGATGCTCGACGACTCGCACATCGAGCGGGCCTCCTGCTACTATACGGCCTCCGGCAAGCTCTGCATCCGCGTCGTGCCGCAGCAGCCGGTGCTGCACGTCATCAGCGCGAAGGGCGAGGACTACTATCTGTCCAGCAATGGCTTGACGATGCCGACCGCCAACTTCAACGTAGACCTGTGCGTCGCCACGGGCAATGTATCGAAGCAGTTCGTCACGGAACACCTGCTGGACCTGGCATGCTACATCCGCGAGGACGCCTTCTGGAGCGAGCAGATAGAGCAGATATACGTCGTCGGCCCCGACCAGATAGAGCTCTATCCGCGTGTAGGGCAGCACGTCATAGAGCTGGGCAGCGTCGATGACTTCCGTGAGAAGCTCGACCGCCTGCGCCTCTTCTACCGCGAAGGACTGGAGTGCGTGGGCTGGAACATATACCGAACCATCAGTCTGGCCTACGACGGACAGGTGGTATGTACCAAAGTCAACAATCAAAAACACAAGTAATATGGGAGCAGAAAAGGACATCATCATCGCCGTAGAGCTGGCATCGACAGCTATACGCGCCATTGCAGGCAAGAGGGAACCCGATGGCAGCATGCAGGTACTGGCATTTGCACAGGAGGAATCCTCCAACACCATTCGCAAAGGCATCATCGACAACATCGACAAGACGACGCAGGCCCTGACACGTGTCACCAGCACGCTCGGCGACAAGCTGGGCGTCCGCGTCAAGAGTATCTACATCGGCCTGGGTGGGCAGTCGCTGCGCTCGGTGCACAATCGCGTGCTGCTGCAGTTCGACGGCCGCGAGCTCATCTCGCACAAGACCATCGACAAGATGCGCGACACGAACAGCGGCGTGGTCTATCCCAATGCCGAAATCAAGGAGGTCGTGCCGCAGGAGTACACGATGGGCAGCCGCAGCATCGTAGACCCCGTGGGCATGCAGGCAGAGATGCTCGAGGCAAACTTCATCAACATCATAGCCCGCACGACGCTCGAGGAGAACATCCGCAAGTGCGTCAAAGCCGCTGGCCTCGAGGTGGAGGAAGTGCTCATCTCGCCCCTCTGTCTGGCAAACGCCATGCTTTCGCCCAGCGAGAAGCGCACGGGCTGTGCTTTGGTCGACATCGGGGCCGACACGACCACCGTGTCTGTCTTCACCAACAACATTCTGCGCCATCTCTGTGTCATCCCGCTGGGCGGCTCCAATGTGACGAGCGACATCACCAGCCTCAAGGTGGAGGCAGAGGAGGCAGAGTCCCTGAAGAAGAAGTACGGCACGGCCTACCGCTCCGACAGCGAGGACAAGACGGGAAAGAAGGTCAACCTGAGTTTCGACCGTACGGAGGACGAGGAAAAGCTTCAGGAGATTGTCGAGGCTCGCTACGAGGAGATTATTGCCAATGTGAACCACCACATCCTGCCTTACAAGGAAAGGCTTCCTTCTGGCATCCTTATCACTGGCGGCGGCGCACGCATCCCAGACCTGACTATTGCCTTCTCCAAGCACGAGGGTTCGGCAGACCTTAACGTGCGTCTGGCAAAGGGCCTGCCCGACAATGTGAGCATCTCGTACGGCGTCCAGGTGGGCGAACCGGACCGCCTCTACACGCTCTATGCCCTGCTGCTGGCCGGACATGAGAACTGCGTGGGCGAGCTCACGGAGAGTCCCGTACAGAAGACGTTCGACTTCGAGAAGAAGGACGAGGAGCCCGTTGAGCCGGAGACACCGGAGACGCCGGAGGTCCCCGAAAAGCCCTCCGAGCCCGAAAAGCCGAAGAAGCCCTCTGCCTTCGGGCGCATCTGGAAGACTTTCGAGAAGATGCTCTCCGACGATACGGAGCCCGGCGACGAGAACTAATAACCATCACACTAACAGCAAAACGATACAGCTATGGCAGAAGAGAAAAACAGACAGCCTATGGGCGGCATCAACTTCAATATCCCCCAGAAAGAGAGTCCCTGCATCATCAAGGTGGTTGGTGTGGGCGGCGGTGGCGGCAACGCCATCAACCACATGTACCGCGAAGGCATACACGAGGTGACCTACGTGGTATGCAACACGGATAAGAAAGCACTCGACGACTCGCCGGTACCCAACCACCTGCAGCTGGGCAAGGACGGCCTCGGAGCCGGCAACAACCCGGCTGTCGGACGCCAACGTGCAGAGGAGAGCATCGACGACATTCGCGACATGCTCAACGACGGCACCCGCATGGTGTTCATCACCGCTGGCATGGGCGGCGGCACGGGGACCGGTGCGGCACCCGTCATCGCGCAGTGCGCCAAGGATGCCGGCATCCTGACCGTCGGCATCGTCACCATCCCCTTCAAGTTCGAGGGTAACAAGAAAATCAACCAGGCCCTGGACGGCGTGGAGGAGATAGCCAAGCATGTGGACGCCCTGCTCGTCATCAACAACGAGCGTCTGCGCGAGATATATCCCGAGCTCACCGTCATCAATGCCTTCGCCAAGGCCGACGACACGCTGAGCATCGCCGCCAAGAGCATCGCGGAGATCATCACGATGCACGGCATCATGAACCTGGACTTCCAGGACGTCACAACCGTGCTGAAGGATGGCGGCGTCGCCATCATGAGCACAGGCTATGGCGAGGGCGAGAACCGCGTGACGAAGGCTATCGACGAGGCGCTGAACAGTCCGCTGCTCAACAACAACGACATCTTCAATTCGAAGAAGGTGCTGATGAACATCAACTTCTGTGCCGACCAGGACCAGGACTCCCTCATGATGGAGGAGATCGGCGAGGTGGACAGCTTCATGGCAAAGTTCCGCCGCAACGTGGAGACGAAGTGGGGCCTGGCTACCGACAGCTCGCTGGGCGGCAAGGTGAAGATTACGCTGCTTGCCACTGGCTTCGGCCTGCAGAACGTGCCCGGCGTGCAGGGCATCGTGGACCAGAAGGAGCAGGAGAAGAGTGCCACCGACAGGGAGCGCGAGGAGTACAACGAAGACCGTGCCGGCATCTACTACGGCCCGTCGAACGGTTCGCCGGTGCGCCGTCGCCGTCACAATACGTACATCTTCACGGACGAGGACCTCGACAACGACGATATCATCGCGATGGTCGATGCCCGTCCGACCTACAACCGTACGAAGGATGAGATAAACAAGATTAAGGAGAAGAGCTCCCCCGTCCTCGCCTCCGACACACCGACAGTCGGGGTGCCGTTTAGTCTCTAGACTTTCTAGATATTCTAGACTTTCTAGATTTTCTAGACTCTCTAGACTCTCTAGATTTTCTAGTCTTTATAGATGCTCTAGTTTTAGCTTAGCACTTCGCGCAGTACCGCCAGCGAGCGCAGCTCCCGAAACTCCGGCACGTGCAGCTTGTAGTAGAGTGTCAGGACGTCGAGCATGCGCCCTCGCTGCTGACGGTTGAGGCGGAACTTGTGCATGTTGCGTATGTTCATGCGCAGCAGTTTGGGCAGGGCGGCTGCTTCCTCGCCCGTGAGGTAGTAGCCGTGCTGCGGTGCCGAGTCGGCGGCAGTGCCGTCGCGCAGGTCGAAGTATGCGGGCTGGGCGTGCGCGTCCAGGTTGGGGCGGAAGCCCAGGTAGTGCGTCAGGCAGATGAGGAAGGCCACGTGGAAGTTGGCAACGCCTTCGCTTGTGGCGTCGAACCACTGCAGACTATATAATATATAATGGTATAGGTCCGCGTTCTGCACTTCGCTGTGCAATGCGTAGTGCAGGAATTCGGAGAGGAAAAGGGCCACCGTCTCCTTCATCGGGTCGTAGGGCAGGTTGGTGTAGCAGTGGGCAATGTGCAGCTCGCGTATCTTGTGCAGCGAGCGGTTCGGCTGGTAGTCGTACACCAGTTCCACGATGTTGAGCGGCCGCAGCAGGGTGGTTTGCACGCCGCCCTTGCGCTTGCCCCGGCGGTCGTGCACCAGAAACGGCAGACTGCCGCGCGAGAGCGTGAAGATGTCCACGATGGCGCTGTCGTCGCTGTAGCGGTTGTAGTGAAGCACGATGCCGTGCGTTGTCTCTGTCATAATCTACAAAGTTACGGAAAATACGGCCAAAAAGTAAGCAAAAGGAAGGAAAATGCGCCTCAAAGAGCATTTTTCCGCTAAATTATTTTGCCAGTCTCGGAAAAAGCTGTAACTTTGCACCCGCAATTGAGCCCACTTGCTCGAAAGCATCGGCTGAACGCCAAGGGTAAGGTCCCTTCGTCTATCGGTTAGGACGAGAGATTTTCATTCTCTAAAGAGGAGTTCGACTCTCCTAGGGACTACGATGCTTCCCCCGTGTGGGGGATTTAAAGTGAAGAAAGGTTTAAAGTAAGATAAAATAAGATAGAAAGAGATGGCTAATCACAAATCATCATTGAAGCGCATCCGCCAGGAGGAGAAGAGAAGACTTCACAACAGGTACTACGCAAAGACAATGCGTAATGCGGTGCGCAAGCTTCGTGCTACGACCGACAAGGCCGCAGCAACAGAGATGTACCCCAGCGTTCAGAAGGCTCTTGACAAACTGGCAAAGGTTAACATTATCCACAAGAACAAGGCTGCAAACTTGAAGTCCAAGCTTGCAAAGTACATCCAGAAGCTCGGCTAATAGCGGCCGAAACTTTTCGTCATAACGTATAAAAGGCAGCTTCCGAAAGGAGCTGCCTTTTTTGTTGGTGATAGGACTTATAGGTCTTATAAGTCTTATAAGTCTTATAGGTCCTATAGGTCTTATAGGTCCTATAGCCCCTTCCGCTCCTGCCCCCTCTCCGAGAGGGGGGGGGCAGGGTGTGAGGCCTACGCGTCGATGTTAGCGAAGGTGGCGTTCTTCTCGATGAACTCGCGGCGCGGGCCCACGTCTTCGCCCATGAGCATGGAGAAGACGTAGTCGGCGGCTGCGGCGTCCTCGATGGTGACTTGCTTCAGGCGGCGCTGCTCGGGGTCCATTGTGGTCTCCCAGAGCTGCTTGGGGTTCATCTCGCCCAGACCTTTGTAGCGCTGTGTGTGCAGGCGTGTGTCGTCGGCGTCGCCGCTGGCGTAGGTCTGGATGAAGCGGATGCGGGCCTCCTCGTCGTAGCAGTACTCTTCGACCTTGCCGTAGGAACAGCGGTAGAGTGGGGGCGTGGCGATGTAGAGGCGTCCGTCCTTGATGAGCTGCGGCATGTAGCGGAAGAAGAGGGTCATGAGCAGTGTGTCGATGTGCGAGCCGTCGACGTCGGCATCGGTCATGATGATGGTCTTGTAGTAGCGCAGCTTGTCGTAGTTGGCTTCCTTGTAGTCGTCGGGGTTGAGGCCGAACTTGACTCCGAGTGCCTGTATGATGTTGTTCACCTCCTCGTGCTCGAAGGCTTTGTTCCACATCACGCGCTCCACGTTGAATATCTTGCCTCGGATGGGCAGGATGGCCTGGAAGTGGCGGTTGCGTCCCTGCTTTGCCGAGCCACCGGCGGAGTCACCCTCCACGATGAAGAGCTCTGCGTTGGCGGGGTCCTTGTCGGAGCAGTCGGCCAGCTTGCCGGGCAGTCCGCCGCCGCTCATGGGGCTCTTGCGTTGCACGTTCTCGCGTGCCTTGCGTGCTGCCACACGTGCCTGTGCTGCCAGCAGCACCTTGTCGACGATGAGCTTGGCCTCGCGCGGGTGTTCCTCCAGGTAGTTCGTCAGGGCTTCGCCCACGGCCTGCTGCACGGCGCCTGCCACTTCGCTGTTGCCCAGCTTCGTCTTGGTCTGTCCCTCGAACTGCGGCTCTGCCACCTTGATGGAGATGACGGCTGTGAGGCCTTCGCGGAAGTCTTCGCCGCTGATCTCCACGCTGTTCTTGGCGAGCTTCTCCAGCTCCTTGTCGAACTTCTCCTCGGCGTACTTCTTCAGGACGCGTGTCAGGGCCATGCGGAAGCCCTGCAGGTGTGTGCCGCCCTCGATGGTGTTGATGTTGTTCACGTAGGAGTGCAGGTTCTCCGTGTAGGCCGTGTTGTACATGATAGCCACCTCGATGGGTGTGCCCTGCTTTTCGGTGTTCAGGTAGATGACGTCGTCGAAGAGGTGTGTGCGGCTGCTGTCGATGTAGCGCACGAAGTCGCGGAGGCCGCCTTCGCTGTGGAACACCTCCTGCCTGGTCTTGCCCTCGTCGTCGGGGCGGAGGTCGGTCAGGGTGATGGTGATGCCTGCATTGAGGTAAGCCAGCTCGCGCATGCGGTTGGCCAGGATGTCGTACTTATACGTAGTGGTCGTGAAGATGGTCTTGTCGGGCCAGAACTGCTGGCGTGTGCCGCGCAGGTCTGTCGTGCCGATGACCTCGACGCCCGTCACGGGCTTGCCTATCGCGTATTCCTGCTGGTATATCTTGCCGTCGCGGTAGACCTGGCTCACCATCTTCGACGAAAGGGCGTTGACGCAGCTGACGCCCACGCCGTGCAGGCCGCCGCTGACCTTGTACGAGCCTTTGTCGAACTTGCCGCCGGCGTGCAGCACGGTCATCACGACCTCCAGGGCGCTCTTGTGCTCCTTCTCGTGCATGTCGACGGGGATGCCGCGCCCGTTGTCCTGCACGGTGATGCTGCCGTCCTCGTTGATGGTCACCTCGATGTGTGTGCAGTAGCCGGCCAGGGCTTCGTCGATAGAGTTGTCCACCGTCTCGTATACGAGGTGGTGCAGGCCCTTCTCGCTGATGTCGCCGATATACATGGCCGGGCGTTTCCGCACTGCCTCCAGTCCTTCCAGCACTTGGATGTTGGAGGCACTATATTCCTGTGGCTTCTTTTCTGTTTCTTCCATGGAAATGATGTGTGTTCTTTTCTTTTATTCGCCACAAAGTTACGACTTTTTTCCCACATAGGCAAGCAAAACGGGAAGAATTTTGCCGTGCAGTGCGGCAGGAGGTCCCGGCCCGGTCAAACAACCCCTTTTTCGCGCCCGACAAACTTTTCTTCTGTGCCCGACAAACTTCCCTGCCCCACGCCATAAAACTATTTCCAAGGCTTGGAAATAAATTTCAGAAGCTTTGAAATATATTTCAGTGCCTTGGAAATATATTTCAAAGCCACTGAAAAAGTTTTGTGCCGCGGGACGATGGAAAACAGGAAACGCCCTGAGGAAAAATGGCGACAAGCTTGGCGAGAAGTCGGAACGGACGTGGCGAAAAGAGGGTGTGAACTTGGCGTAAAATGTGTTCTTTTTCACTTCTCGCCCATCATTTTCATTGATTTGACGCCCCGAAGAGTTAAGAAATGTTAAACGGGGGGGGTAAAACCGAAAAACATACACCTTTTCTTGTTTGTTTTGCAGGATTGCCGTACCTTTGTAGGTTGAAAGCTACGTGCGCGAGCATGTATAAATAATCGCATATGTTAACAATATATATAAAAAAAGTATATAGTGTGACAATGCGCCCGGCTGTACCGGCCATGTGCAGCGGGGTGACACAGGAGCGGCAGGCGCTGCGGCAGTCCGGCAAAAGCGGGATGCTGCGGATGCTTGCTCTGCTTGCGCTGTGCCTCGGCGCAGCCCTGACGGCCCTGACGGCCCGGGCCGACGCACCGGCGACCGCGCCGCAGGGACAGCAGCTCACCATACCCTTCTACTATTCCGGCGCCCGCGCAGCACGCGGCAACGTCTCCGTCGTGCTCAGCGACGTGCAGCTCACCCTGCAGGGAAGCTCCTCCGTCAGCCTCACCATGCAGTTCGCCCTCTCCGGCACACGTCTGCCGAAGGGCTACGTGGCAGAGCTCATACCGCGCCTCTACACAGCGAAGGACTCGGCCGACCTCCCCGCCGTCCGCATCATGGGCAGCCGCGCCTACCGCGCCGAGCAGCGCAGCCCCTATGCGCCCGACCCCTCCGTCATGGAGTACCGCGACCGCGACGCCTACGAGCCACAGCCTTACGCCCAGACCGCAGCCTTCCGCCCCTGGATGAAGGAGGCCAAGCTCAAGTTCGTGGTCAGCACCCTCGACGGGTGCGGCGACAGCCGCGGCTATGCCGAGGGCATCGCACCCCTGCCATACGGCAGCCTCCCCGCCACCGTGCCCCTCAGGGCCGACCGCCACGAGGTCGTCACCACACAGCGCACCCTCCAGCTCCAGGGCACAGCCTACATCAGCTTCCCACAGAACCGCACCGAAATCAACCCCGACTACCTCGCCAACCGCACCGAGCTGCAGCGCATCAGCCACAGCGTCGACAGCCTGCGCCGGCAGAAGGACATCATCATGAAGCACCTCTCCCTCAAGGGCTACGCCTCGCCCGAAGGCTCCTATACCAACAACGCCATGCTCGCCAACGGGCGCGTGCACAGCCTCAAGCGTTACCTCGTGGACGCCCTGGGACTCGACCCCGACATCATCAGCGTCGACTACGAAGCCGAGGACTGGCAGGGACTGCGCCGCTACGTCGACGCCTCAGCACACCCCAATCGCGAGGCACTGCTCGCCGTCATCGACTCCGACCAGGACCCCGACCGCAAGCTCCGCACCATACAGACGCGCTTCCCGCGCACGTACCGCTTCCTTCTCGACAGCGTCTTCACCCACCTGCGCCACACCGACTACCGCGTGGACTACGTCAAGGCCTGGGAGGAGAAGGAACAGAAGACCGTCTCCACCGTCACCGACTCGCTCGTCGTGGGCTACTCCGCCGTCCCCTGGATGACGCAGGGCCCCATGCCCTCGCCCACCGGACGCCGCATCAAGCGCTACAAGCCCATCCTCGCCGTCAAGACCAACCTCCTCTTCGACGCCGCCCTCTGCCCCAACGTCGAGCTCGAGATGCCCCTGGCACGCCGCGGCGCAGCAAGCCGCTGGAGCATCATGGGCGAATGGTGGTTCCCCTGGTGGAGGCTCGACCACAACCCCGCAGGCGATGTCAACCGCTATCTGCGCTCCGACCAGCGCCCCACCCGCAAGTCCTACGAGCTCCTCACCGGCAGCCTCGAGCTGCGCTACTGGCTCTTCCCCCGCTGCGGCGGCTCGCGCCCCTGGCTCACAGGCACCTTCGTCGGCTTCTACGCCGCCGGAGGCAAGTACGACTTCGAGTGGGACTCCAAGGGCAGCCAGGGAGAGTTCGTCTCCGCAGGCCTCTCCGTCGGGCACTCCTGGGCCATAGCACGCCACTGGAACCTCGAGCTCAGCGCCGCCGCCGGATACATCTACACCCCCTACCGCTACTACGAGGCAGAGTTCGACGACACCCACCTCATCTACCGCTACACCAGCTCGAAGCACCTCTTCCTGCCCACCAAGCTGAAGCTCAGCATCGCCTACATCCTGGGAAAGAAAGGAGGCCGCCGATGAGACCCATAAGACCCATAGGACCTATAAGACCCATAAGACTTATAAGACCTATAAGACCTATAAGCCCCATAAGTCCTATAAGACCTATAAGCCCCATAGGTCCTATAATCCTCCTCCTCCTGCTCCTCTCCTCCTGCAGGCGCTACGAGCTGGAGCTCTACGACGACGGCAAGGCCGACGTCCACTTCACCTTCGACTGGCTCACGCGCTACCGCGAGGTGCCCGAGGGCATGACCTTCATGTGGGCACACGACGGCGACGCCATCACCTACTACGACCCCACATACCGCGTCCTGGAACGCACCGAACGCCTCGACGCCGGGACATACTACGTCACCGTCATGAACAAGAGCTTCGGCGAGTACGGCACCATGAGCTTCTACCGCCGCAACAGCCACGACGAAATCATGGCCGTAGCCAACACCTACCACATCAGCGACGAGAACGCCTGGGACAACGGACGAACCTACATGGAGGAACCCGAACGCATCGGCGTGGCATCCGACACCGTACAGGTCCCCAAGACCATCGACGACATCACCTTCCGCAACTACAAGGAACCCTCCACGCAGGAAACCATACACATCGAGCGCAAGGACACCATCCTGCCCATGACCACCACACTGAACATACACGTCAAGGTCCGCGGCATCAAGTACATGCGCAGCCTCGCCGGCGGAGGACTCAGCGGATACATCATGGGACTCGCCGACGGCTTCCTCCTCAACCAGCGATGGCGACGCACCAACGTGGGCGACATCAAGCTCACACGGTGGAAGATGGGCTACGACGACTACAACGCATACCCCGACGAGGCACTCGCTACCGACAGCCTCGTCCGCGACGGATACATCGGGTGGGTGCACACCAGCGTCGAGACCTTCGGACTGCCACACGGCAAGGAGCTCCTGCGCTGGCGCACACCGCAGGACAACTACATACTCCTGCACTTCACACTCATCGACGGACGCATACTCAACTTCGGCTACCCCGTCGGCCTTAACATACGCTACCGCGGCGACGACGGCAAGACCGAGATCTTCACGCAGGGCGACGTCACACTGGAGCTCGACCTCGTCATCGACGCACCCTTCTACGGCGACGACGAGGTGCCCACGCTCCCCTACGCACAGCCCTCTGGCTCCAGCGCCTTCGACGCCACCGTAGAACCCTGGGGCGACGACGTCAACGTCGACATACCAATGTAAAAAGGTTAAAACCACGGAAACAATATAACATCTAAAAACACGAAATGAACGAATATATATGATGTCACACAGAAACCACAGAAATCACAGAAACCACGAAATGAACGAATATAATGTCACACAGAAATCACAGAAATCACGGAAAGAGTATTCTTTTCACAACGGATTGCACGGATTAAACGGATTGCTTTCTGTGCTTTCTGTGATTTCTGTGTGACAAAGAAAACCACGAAAGGAACGAATATATATGATGTCACACAGAAACCACAGAAATCACAGAAACAATATAACATCTAAAAACACGAAATAAACGAATATATAATAATCTCACACAGAAATCACGGAAACCACAGAAACAATATAACATCTAAAAACACGAAATAAACGAATATATAATAATCTCACACAGAAATCACAGAAATCACAGAAAGATTCGTGTTTTTCGTGTCTTTAGATGTTGAAAAAGAAATATGATGTTAAAAAATAAGATGCAGAACAACGGAATTGCACGGATTAGACGGATTGCTTTCTGTGATTTCTGTGATTTCTGTGTGACAAAGAAAACCACTGAAAAGATTCGTGTTTTTCGTGTCTTTAGATGTTAAAAAGAACCATCTTTAGATGTCAAAAAGATAAACACACTATATATGAGAAACGAAACCACCTTTTACTAACCCCTAAAAAAAAAGACAAGACGAAACAGAAAGTACAGACCAAAGAAAAACAACTTAGCAAGACAAACAAGTAAGAACAAAACAAACCAAACACTCAAGTTTCAATTAATTTATTTATTAACTAAATTCTTTAACATTATGAAGAAGATTTTATTCTTTGCAGCCACAGCCACTATGCTGTTCGCTGCTTGCACCAACGAGGACCTCGTAGCTCCTCAGACCGGTGCTGAGACTGCACTCGAAGACGGCGCAGTCGGCTTCGACGTCTACGTCCCCGGTGCCACCGCACAGACACGTGCCGGACGCACAAATGTCATGACAACAACAACCATGCAACAGACAGGCTTTGGTATCTTCGGCTACCAGACGGACGAGAAACAAACCAACTTTGCTGCGGCCGGATACGTCTCTGGAACAAGTAAGCCCAACTACATGTGGAACCAGCAGGTGAACTATAGCGCAAGCCCCTCTGCATGGTACTACTCACCTCTGAAGTACTGGCCCAATGAGACAAACAACGACTCTCAGTCTGCCATGATGCCTAACGTAAGCCCAAGCGGTCACAACAATCTCGACCGCCTGACATTCTTTGCCTATGCGCCTTGGGTTAAAGCTAATGGTACTAATGGTCTTGCATCTAATGTTAATGACGGTGTTGGTGCTAAGGAAACTGCAGGCATCTATCGTCTTACGGCTCAGGATGGCAAACAATACACTGATGGTTCTGCTTCGGATGCACAGATAACATATAATGTTGCAACCGACCCGAACGAGAGTGTCGACCTGCTGTGGGGCGTTGCTCCTCATGGTGGCATCAGCTATAAAAATGTTGCCGGCTCAACAACCACAATTGGGGAAGGTCTGCCTCTGATTGACCTTGTCAAGCCAGCGGTAAATACCACTCTGAAGTTCCAGTTCCAGCACGCTTTGGCCCGTTTTGGCGTAAAGGTCGTACTCGCAGCAGATCAGGTGGCTTCTGGTGGTGAGTTTGACTACGCAAACACGAAGGTTACCATCGAAAAGATTGAGCTCAAGAGTGATGGCTTCGGAACGAATGGTATGCTAAATCTGAAGAATACAGTCAAATTCGAGCCAAACTGGAAGTATAAGAATAAAGCAGATGGATCTACAGGTAATCCCGTTCTCACCATTGAGAAGGGTAAGGGACTGGCCGAACATCTCTGCTATGATGAGACACTGAATACTGGTGTTACAAATACGCAGCAGAAAGTTACTGGTGTAACGACTGACCAGGCCGATGCTATTCAGGTTACATCAAAATACGATGCCCAGAATCCTGACTATTATGTTAGCGCAGAAACCAACCCTGGTTACTCTCCCATCAGGCCGTTCTTCAAAAAACAGAGTGATGTGGTACGCACCGGAACTCCCGCTGTTCCGAACTATGCTAATTACAATGAATGGGGGGGACCGACAACAGGCTTGAAATACCTGCAGAAATGTGTTACCAATAATGGCGTAGCATACACGGACATTACAGAAACTATTAATGCAAAGTATCCTACAGCAACAGTTTGGAAGGGAATCTACACACTTAGTGAAACTGCAATAGTAAGGGTCAAAGCAAGTAACAAAGCAGCCGTTGCTGCATTGAAAGCCTACAGGCTAGTTGGAAAAACTTATACTGCTACAGGTCAGAAGCCCGAGGTTAATGATTATGTGTTCTGGACTGGCTCTACACCTGCAATCGATGCAACCCTGACAGCTCTGGACGCTCCTAAGTATACAGGCACTTATTACGCAGCCAACCCCAACTACTTCATGGTTATCCCGTACAATGGAGATTCAGATGAGTTAAAGAAAATTTATGTGAAGATTACCTACTACGTTTCCACCACTGATGCAAACGTAGCCAATAAGGTTGTCTACACCAAGAACGAGGTTGAGAAGGAAGTTGCATTGCCTCACCTGAAGAACGGCGTGGCTTACGACCTGCGTCTCATCTTGGGTCTGACCAGCGTGAAGGTTGAGGCCGACGTAGCCGACTGGACCACCACCGGCGCTACCATCAACCTGCCTCAGAACATCTCCGAATAATCTGTTCCCCAAACCTCTCTTTCCTCCCCCCGGCCCCCCGCCGGGGGGAGGAATAACAACTATAAGACCTATAAGACCTATAAGACCCATAGGA
>DGTM01000048.1:23330-70243 GCA_002394305.1 Prevotellaceae bacterium UBA4336 | reverse complement strand
CCTATAAGACCTATAAGACCTATAGGACTCATAAGACCTATAAGACCCATAACCCACTAATAAAACAATACTCCTATGTTAGAACCTCCAAACACATTCCTCCCCAAGGGGGGCGGCTATGAGAAACTCTCGGTGTACAAGAAAGCGACGGTCATCTACGACCTCACGTTCCACTTCGCCAACCGCTTCCTCGCCAAAGGCGACCGCACCATAGACCAAATGGTGCAGGCTGCACGCAGCGGCAAGCAGAACATCGCCGAGGGGAGTGCTGCCAGCTCAACGTCCTCCGAGACAGAGCTGAAGCTGATGAATGTCGCAAGGGCAAGCATGAAGGAGTTGCTGGTGGACTATGAGGACTATCTGCGCGTGCGCAGGCTCACCCTCTGGGACGTCCACGACGAGCGTGCGGCAAAGACCCGCAGCTTCTGCACGAAGCACGACGAGGTGGCCGACTACACCGCCGACCTCGACCGCCGCAGCGACGAGGCGATAGCCAACATCGTCATCACCCTCCTGCACCAGTTCGACAGCATGATGGGCAAGCTCATCGACCGCCTGCAGAAGGACTTCACCGAGCAGGGCGGCATCCGCGAGAGGATGACCGCCGTCCGCCTGGGCTACCGCGGCGGCCAGAAAGAAGAGATTGCCCGCCTCGCCCACGAGAACGAAGCCCTCCGCGCCCGCATCGCCGAGCTGGAGCGACAACTAAGAGAGAAAGGATAGGACCTATAAGACCCATAAGACCTATAAGACCCATAAGACCTATATGACCCATAACTACAGCATCATACTGCTTGGAGCCCTGCTGTGGGCGGGATGCTCCGGCGAGGACGCGACGGTGGTGGAACCTGCCGACGAGGAGGATGCTGTGCCAGTCATGTTCGAGGTCCTCGAGACCGATAAGTCCTATAAGTCCTATAAGACCTATAAGTCCTATAAGACCTATAAGTCCTATAAGTCCTATAAGTCCTATAAGACCTATAAGACCTATAAGACCTATAAGACCTATAACTCCCAAAACTCCCCAACCCGCGCTGCCAACGGGCAGACGGGCTTCAACACCCCCGACAACGGACACATCCTACATTCCGGCTTCGGCATCTTCGCCCGCGAGGACGGCGCCGCGGCCTTCGGCTTCATGTCGAACCAAAAGGTGGAATACACCTTCCTGGCCAATAAGGTCTACGACGGCTACTGGTCCTACCAACCTTTGAAATACTGGCCCTACGAATATAACGACGCCGAGCAGAAGAGCGTCCCCAAGAAACTGTGCTTCTGCGCCTACGCCCCCTACGTGGAGCGCGACGGACTGGAGACCCTCCCCGCCGGCACCACGGGCATCGTGGGCATGTCGGAGCCCGATGCTGCCACACCTTATATAATATACGCGCGCGGAGAGAAGCTCGAGGAGTGCGTCGACCTGCTCTGGTGCTACAAGGAGGCCGCCGAGCTCCGCGCCGTGGGCCTGCCGATGTCGCACGCCCTGGCCCGCGTGGGTGTGAGCGCCACGCTCACCGGCAAGGCCGCCAATATCAGTAAGGTGCTCATCGAGCAGGTGACCCTCAGCGGCACGCTCGCACAGAAGGGCAAGCTCCTGCTGGCCGCCAGCGACGAGACCCCTACCTGGACGGTGGAGGACGAGGACATGGCGAGCACGGACATCCTTGTCCACAGCAACCCCGAGAACCATCCCGCCTCCTACGGCATCGTGGCCGAGAGCGTCCGCTACATCCCCGGACTGCCCGAGAGCTGGCAGCCCGCCGGACTGCAGACGGACCAGACGACAAACATCCTGGCGCAGGACGACGACCAGACCGTCTACCTGCTGCTCATCCCGCAGGAGAGCCTCACCCTGACGGCACACGTCAGCCTGCACGTCTACTACAACGACGGCACCGACGACACCGTGCAGCGCACCGGCGAAGCCGTCACAGTCGCCAGCCCCCTGACGGGCGGCGTGGCATACAACCTGAACCTGAAAATAGAACTATGAGAAGAATAAGACCCATAAGACCCATAGGACCTATAAGACCTATAAGTCCTATAGGACCTATAAGACCTATAAGACTTATAAGACCTATAGGACTTATAGGACTTATGGGACTTATGGGTTGCAGCGGGGAGGTGCCTGGGGCTGACGGGCAGGGGCTGGGGCAGGCCATCGGCTTCAGCTGCTACGAGGCGCAGGCCCCGACACGCGGCGGGGAAGCTCAGGCCCTGACACGCGGTGGGGAGGCGCAGGCCCCGACACGCGCCGGGGAGGTGCAGCGCACCATCCCGCAGGACGGCTGCATCGGCATCTATGCCTACTACCACGACGGCACCGACGCCGACAGCGACGGCACGGACGACACCGACGGCACCTGGAGCGACACCGCTACGCCCGACTTCATGTTCAACCAGCGTTGCCGCAACACCGGCAGCGACTACTTCGTCTATGCCCCCCTGAAATACTGGCCCAACGAACAGCACGACAAGATCAGCTTCGTGGCCTACTACCCCTACACGGACAGCAGCATCGCCGACCCCTCGCACCCCGACAATCCCGCCGCGACGGGCGTCACGCCCCTGCTCGCCAACGACGGCACGGGGCTCCCCTCCTTCGAGTTCAGCGTGAGCTCCGACCCTGCCGCGCAGACCGACTTCCTGGTCTCCGACCTGCTGCCTGCCCTGCCCAACGGCTTCCTGTCCGTCGCCCCCGGCAGTCCCGGCGACCGCGAGGAGCTGACCGTCACCGACCGCGTGCACTTCTACTTCCGCCACGCCCTGGCAAAGGTGGAGTTCCGCATCGTGGTGCACCCCGACATCAGGCCCTACTTCTCGCGGCTCACCCTCAACAGCCTCGGCCTCTCGAGCATCTGCGACCATGGCCGCCTGAGCCTCGCCTACGACCCCGCCGAGGGCACGGCCCTCGCCTGGACACCCCTGCCCGTCGGCAGTCCCAGCACACACGACTATGCCGACATCGACGTCAAGCAGGCCTACCTGATGCTGCCCCAGGCGATTGGCGACGACGTCCGCCTCACCCTCAACTACGACCTCACCCTGAAGGGCTACAACAGCGTCTACACCTACAGCGACGGGAAGCCCGTCCTGCAGGACACCTACACATACACGAACACCGCCACCGTGCAGCTCAACAAGATGAAAAACCCGACGACGGGCGCAAGCGTCGGGGAATGGCTGCCCGGCACACACTACGTCTACACCATCCGCCTCAGCGCAAACCGCATAGAATACACCGGCCAGGTAGTGGCCTGGGGCGACACCGATGCCATAGAAAGCATACCAGTAGAAGAGAAATGAAGCTAAAGAAAAGCATAGTGAAGAGGATTATAGGACCTATGGGACTTATAGGACTTATAGGACCTATAGGACTTATGAGACTTATAGGACCTATAGGACTTATAAGACTTATAGGACTTATAGGACTTATAGGACTTATAGGACCTATAGGACTTATGGGTTGCAGCTCGGGGCAGGAGGAGCCGGAGCAGGAGCTTCAGGAAGCTGGGCAGGGACCTGCCATCGGCTTTGCGGCGAGCTTTGCCGGAGAGGGAAGCACAGCGGCGCGAAGCAGGGCGGCCGGCTCGGCGGCGCGAAGCAGGGCGGCAGTCTCGGCGGCACGAAGCAGGGCGGCCGGCACACGGGCCGTAGGCGACGGCGAGCTGACAACCAACCTGCTGAAGGAGCAGGGCTTCGGTGTCTACTGCTGGTACACGGAGGCCGCAGACTTCACCACCCCCTCGGCAGCGAAGTACATGCTCATGAGGAACCAAAAGGTGGAGTGGAAGGCATGGGACGGCCCCGAAAACCCCGAGACGTGGAACTACACGCCATCGAAGTACTGGCCGCTGAACAGCTCCCACAAGCTCACCTTCCGCGCATACGCCCCCTATGTCAACTACATCTTCGAGACGTCCGACCCCGCAGCTCCCGCCACCTACATCGCCGGAATGCCCCTGCTGCCAGTAGTGGTCGCTGGCGATGACTATGCCAACGGCACACAGCACGACCCGCTCTGGGGGACGGGCTACCCGCTCATAACACACGACGATGACCACCCCTACATGCCCGACGACAAGACCTACGGCACGCTCTACAACAACGTGACCTACACCATGAGCGGCGACACCGAAGAGGCAGACTCGCACGACGGCACCATACACTGGTTCTTCCACCACGGCATGGCGAAACTCCTCTTCACCTGCACCGTCACCGACGGCCCGGGTTGCGACAAGGTCACCATCAAGGGCATCAGCCTGGGCAACCTCTACGACAAGGGTCTGCTCGACATCAGCAGCCCCGCCACCGCATCCACCGACAAGCCCTATTGGTACGACTGCAACGGCAACATAAAGGCAGAGATAGGCGCCACATCCCTCAGCGATGACCCACTGGAGATCCTCACCACCGACGCCCCCGAGCCGGCCGACGAGGAACTGACACGGCAACTCATCGAACCCGGGCTGCTCATCATACCGCGCACCTACACCGAGGGCGACAAACTGAAGATAACCGTCACCTACACCATCGACGACGAGACCGAACCGCAGGAGGCTACCGCCGAGATTGTGCAAACCTTCTGGGGCAACACCGTCTACACCCTGAAACTGCTGCTCGAACCCGCCACGAAGGGTCTGGAGATCACGCTGGTGCAGTCGGCTTTCACACCCTGGACACCCGCCGGCACCGGCTCGCACGAAGTATACAACTGGTAAAAAGCACATGAAGAAAGGCACAAGCATAGCAAGGAAGATGGGACCTATAGGACCTATGGGACCTATAGGACTTATAGGACCTATAAGACTTATAAGACCTATGGGACCTATGGGACCTATAAGACTTATAAGACCTATGGGACTTATAGGACTTATGCTCCTTGTGGGGCTGGGGGGGTGCAGCCAGGAGGAGAAGGTGGTGGAGCCGCAGCCGCAGGCGCAGCGGGAAGCTGTCCTGCCAATGCAGGTGTCGGTCTCGGCTCCGGCCTTTGCCGACGGCACGGCATCCGGCAGCACCCGCGCATGGGTTCCCCCCACCGGCTACTACCTCTACGACGACCCTGCCCTCTACGGCGGCATCAGCAGCTACCGGAACTTCAGTTCCCTTGGCAGGAGGGCCATTGATGCCTTCTTCACCCAGGGAAGCGAGGCCGCCCCACTGCACGGCAGGCTGAGGTACGTGAACAGCACGGGCAAGTGGAGCTACATCGTTCCTAACGTGATGCCCGAAAAAATAAGCGCCGGCACATATTACGCCTACGGCTACACCCCCCGCGATGCCGCCGACGGTGCAGAGATAAGCCTGCCGTCGGAAGGCACCTACTCCGGCGGAGCCGTGCTGACCATCAAAGGCATGAGGGCAGCCGGCTACGATGCCTGCGTCACCATCGGAGCCAGGGACGGCTTCTCGGAAGACTACGACGGAGACTACACCGAACAGAACGGTAACAACACATACGACGATGGCACAGACACCAGGACCAACCGCCTGCAGGCCGGTCGCTTCGACTTCAGTCTCAAAAAGGGCAAAGGGGACGAGAACTACCTTTACCTGCTCTTCGACCATCTGTGCGCCCAGCTGGAGCTCAACCTTAGGGTGGACGCTGAGTACCAGAAGCTGCGCACCATCGTCGTGAAGGAGCTCCACCTGGCAACCTCGGACGGCACCAACCTCACCCGCAAGATGGACGTGACCGTCAACCTCATCGCCAACAGCAGCGGCGCAAACCCCATAGAGTCCGTCACCTACACCCCAACCTCGGAGGAGGACACCGGCACCACCATCTACGCCTCGACCGAGGGCACACGCCTGACCACCAGCTTCACGGACAGCCGGTTCCTGACGCACATCATGCCTCAGGGGGTCAGGAACCTTGTCATGACGTGGAAGTATGACGTCTACGACACGAACACGAAGGACAAGGACAACCCGGCGGGCAACCGCGTGCGCACGGACTGCACGGCCACCAACACCCTACGCATGAGCGAGGCCATCTACGGCTTCACCCAATTCGAACGCTGCAAGAAGTACACCGTCAACGTGACGGTCAACCCAACATATCTCTATGTCATGTCGGACCCCGACCTGGACAATCCGGAGATGAAAGTGAACTGAAAGACGGAAAATTGAATACAAGGAATATCATAGCAGGAAGAAGCGAGAGCGATGGGACCTGTGGGACCTATAGGACTTATAGGACCTATGGGACTTATAGGACCTATAGGACTTATAGGACTTATAGGACCTATAGGACTTATGGGCTGTTGCTGTTGCTGCTGTTGCTGCCTCTGGGACTTTCGGCCCAGATAAAGATTGGCGGCAGTGTCTATGGCGGCGGGAACGTGGGCTTCGTTGGCGGCAGTACGAGCGTGACAGTGAAGGCCGGCGACGTGAACAAAGTGTTCGGCGGCGCACGCATGGCTAACGTGGGCGGCAACGCATACGTCAACATCGACGGCGAGCACGCTACGGGCTACACGGTCATCAACTACGTCTATGGCGGCAACGACATCTCCGGCACCATAGGCACGGCAAAGGCCGTGGGCGAGGAACTGCCCGCAGAACTCGAAGGCAACACCGACGGCGTGGACAACACCTGGAACACCTACGTCCACCTCAGCACCAAGACCACCACAGGAGAAGGAGAAGGTGCTGTCAAAGCCGAGAAGACCTACATCGGCCAGGCCTTTGCCGGCGGCAACGGCGACTACGACTACACGGAGGAAGGCGGCAAGTACGTCGTGAAGAGCGGCGATGAAACCATCGCCACCAGCGACACGCCCCTCAACACCCCCGAGCTGGCTAAGACGTACCTCGACATACAGGGCGGCTCCATCGTCTACGCCTACGGCGGCGGCAACAAGGCTACGGTGACGGAGAAAGCCATCATCCACCTGGACAACCCCAGCAAGGTGGTCAATGAAATCAAGGTGGACGACGCCACCCGCCTGGAGGACGAGGAGAAAGGCACCAATATCCTGACCGAGGAGCGCTTCCGCGACCAGATGGGCATCAACACCGGCTTCAGCAAGCCCCACAGCGACGAGTTCCAGATAGGCCGTCTCTTCGGCGGCAACAACCTGGCCGAGATGAGCATCATGCCACGGTGGAACCTGCAGAGCGGCAAGGTGCGCAACCTCTACAGCGGCGGTAACCGAGGCGCAATGACCAGTCCCACGGGCCTGCTGCTGGACATCAACCCCGACGCGGGGAACACCAACCCCCTGGTGATAGACAACGTCTTCGGCGGATGCCGCATGGCCGACGTAAGGCCGGAGGTGAACGGCGTCTATACGCCCGTCACGAACGCAGCCCTGAACGCAGCCCTCGGTCCCGGCAGCAGCCTGCGCTTCCCCGACGAGATGTCGGCCCGTGTGCTGGTGCGCGGCGGCGATATAAATAATGTATATGGCGGCAACGACATCACGGGCCGTGTGTGGGGCGGCGATGCCGTCGGCATCTATGCCAGCGTGCGTGGCGACGTCTATGGCGGCGGCAACGGCGACTACCCCTACACCGACAAGGAGACCCTCGCCAGCGATGACATTTATGGCGACCTGTTCTATGCCAACCACGACGCCATGGGTGCGGCAGAGTCCCTGACGGACCTCAACAACTTCCGCCCCAATACCGAGCAGGTGTCCATCCGTCTGGCAGGCACCTCGGAAGCAGAACCCACCATCATTGGCGGCTCGGTGTATGTGGGCGGCAACTGCGCCACCCTGCAGTCGCTGAAGGAGAAGCCGCTCGTGGAGCTGAAGATGGGTTCTCACGTCATAGCCGACAAGGTGTTCCTGGGCAACAATGGTGCCGGCATGGTGAAGCACGACGTGCTGGAACACTATGCCGACAAGAACTTCAGCTCCCTGGACCTGACGAACAAGGACATGTTTGCCACCTACATGGAAGGCGTGGCGATGAACCTCATCCCCAAGTTCGTCTTCGACGAGGCCCCCAGGGACCCTGCTTCATACGTCGAATACAGCAGCTATGTCGGCTCCCTCTTCCTGGGCGGCAACGTGGGCAGCATGACCTATCCCGGAAAGAACCAGCAGGATATAGACCATAAGCTGATTATATACAACAAGGTAGTGGGCGGCTGCAACAATGCCAACGTGGCGGAAGAGGCCGGACTGAACGCCGCCTACGAGGGCGGCATCCGCGGCACTGCGGCAGAGCACGAGGAAGGCGGCTACACGGAGGGCGGTAACATCAAGGACCGTCTGGAGCTGACCTTCAAGGGCCTCAAGCTGCAGCCCAAGCGCCTGTACAGCACCGAGTACGTGGCCGTTCCCAACGGCACCACGCTGACGGTGGGCGAGACCTACTACACGTCGGATGCCGGTGCAGAAGAGTTCAAAGCCGACGGAACAGAAGAAGAGGCCAACGGCACCAACTACTATGAGATGAAAAGGACACGACTGCCCGAGCTGGAGTGGAACACGGTGAAGTGGAAGAAGGAGTCGGACGGCTTCGTGGAAATCGGTACCGATGACTCGGCCGACGATGCGGACCGCCGCCTGGTGGAGGGCAACATCTATGGCGGCTGCTACAACAGCGGACACGTGAACGGCAACGTCGTCATCAACATCAATCAGGACGTCGTGGACTGCTACGGCGAGCACGGCGTCTTCCACGGCGGCGGCGAGCGCCGTTCCGGCGTCAGCCTCCACAATCAGGTCGAGGACGTGAGGTCCATTGCCCTGGCGGTGTTCGGCGCCGGCTATGGTAAGGACACCGAGATATGGGGAAGCACCACCGTGAACCACAACAACGGCTACGCCTTCCAGATTTTCGGAGGCGGCGAAGAGGGCGTCGTGGGCAAGAAGGACAGCGGCGGAGCTTACGCATACGCCGAGAAGTACAGCTCCACGGTCAACCTGAACGGCATGTTTGCCGGCTATGCCGAGGGCGAGGGCACCGACCCGCTGCCCGAGTCGGAGTACCTCTACGGCGGCGGCAACGAAGGCCTTGTGTGCGGCGACACGCACATCTACCTGGGCAACGGACGCATCTACGACGCCTTCGGCGGCTCGAGCAACGCCGACATCCTGGGCGCAACGGAAGTCTACATCGGTCGGCAGAGGGCGAGCGACGGCACCTTCAAGGACGGCTTCCCCTGGATACGCGACAACATCTATGGCGGCAACGACTTCGGCGGCATCATCCGGGGCGCCATCAACCATCCCGTAGACCGGACGTCCGTCTTCGACCCCGACCTGCTGGAGTCCTCCACCTTCGTGAAGTACATACAAGGACGCGTGGACACCATCTTCGGCGGCGGCTACGGCTACTACGACTACAAGGACCGCATCTACAAGGAATATACCGACGCGGAAGGCAAACCACGCTCCGGATTCTCCTTCCCCGGCCTGAATAGCAACTCATACGTCCATTTCCAGCCTCTCGACAACCCCCGGAATGCCGTAGGCACTGTCTTCGGCGGCAGTGAGGGTGCCCCAAACCATGTCCACATGAACAACGTCATGCAGAGGGAGAGCTATGTGTACGTCGATGACGAGCAGACCAAGGACGGGAACCGCTTTGTCCGGACCGACATCTACGGCGGCGGCGCGTACGCCGGCGTGGGAGAGGAGACGGGCATCGGCTCGGGCCGCACCGTGGTGGATTTGTTTGCCGGCAAATTCAACAATGTATATGGCGGCAGTAACAAAGAGGGCCTGATAGGCGCCACACGCGTCAACGTGCCCTCCGACTCCAAGATTAACGTCAACGCCATCTTCGGCGGCGGCAAGGGGTACGACGACCCGGAAGTGGCGGCAATCCCCGGGCTTGCGGCCCGTTTCTGCGACACATACGTCACCTGCGTCGACTACCAGGGAGCCGGCGCCATCGTGCGGGATGCCATCTACGGCGGCAACCATAACCGCCGCATTGCCTTCGACACATACGTCAACGTCGGCGTGGAGGCGAGTCAGGGCAACGGCTACCAGGCAACCGTCTACGGAGCCGGCTATGGTAATGAGACGGTCAGCGGACGCACCAACATCTACATGAACAGTGGCTCGAATGCCTACAAGGTCTTCGGCGGCGGCCGCGACGGCAACGTCTATAACTTCGAGTCGCTGAAGCAGTGGCTGGGAGAGCAGTTTGCCAATGACGTCAGCGGCACCCCGGAGGAGAAGGTGGCGGCCGTGGCGGGCGAGGTGGCTAAATACGGCGACTACCTGCAGGGCTTCAGAACCTATATCCAGGACAAGGACGTGAGGTTGCCCAGCCCGATTTCCGACCTTGAATACAAGAATGGCAAGTACAACGATAACCTTTGGACGATTACAGGCGGCCGTCTGGCAGACTCGGGGGAATACTACAATACCAACGTCCACATCAACGAGGGCGGCAACGTGACCGGCTATGCCTACGGCGGCGGCTACGGAGAGCATGCCGTCGTCTCCGGCACCACCTACATCGAGCTGAAGGGCGGCAACGTGGACCGCGACATCTATGGCGGCGGCCAGGGAGGCCCCGTGATGGACAAGTTCGGTCTTAACTTCGAGGCAACCACCAACGTCAACATCGAGGGCGGCATGGTGCGCAACGTCTATGGCGGCGGCTATATGGGTCATGTGGGCAAGCATGTGGGAGACATCAACGCAAGCGATGCCAGCGACATCCCGGCTGTAGCCAACGTCGTTATCGGCAAGAAGGACGGTACCTCGTTCCTCGACGGCATTCCTGCCGTCATGCGCAACGCCTACGGCGGCGGCGAGGGCGGCTCGGTCTACGGCACCACCAACCTCACCCTCAACAACGGATATGTGGGCTACCGCTACAAGAACGGCGAGTATGTCGAGGAGCTGGACGACAAGAGGCCCAACACCATTGTGGGCGCCGGCAACCTGTTTGGCGGCGGCTACGTGGTGAACAGCTACGTGGACAATGCCAATGTGAGCATGTACGGCGGCACGGTGCGCGGCAGCATGTACGGCGGCGGCGAGCTGGGTCCCATCGGGTGCGGCACGACGAAGCCGAACCTGAGTGCATGGACGGGCGGAAAGGTGAACGGCAACGTACGTATCTTCCGGGCAGGCAAGACCTGTGTGAAGCTCTACGACGGATGGGTGAAGCGCAACGTCTTCGGCGGCGGTCGCGGCCAGGACAGTTGGGGCGGCGACGGCACCTTGTATATGGACCCCGACCTGGTGGACAACCTCAGGTCAACGGGCCTGATGTGCAAGGGCTACGTCTTCGGGCAGACAGAGGTAAACATTCATGGCGGCGAGGTGGGCACCGGCGACGGCGTGGCCCGCGGCGAGGGCAACGTCTTCGGTGGCGGCGACATAGGCTTCGTCTACAGCGCCTACAAGGATGCGGGCAATCTGTGCTTTGGCAAGAAGGATGGCACGCGCTACGATGATGCAAGCGAAGGATACTATTATAAATATGAGAATGGCGATTATGTCCAGGTCGGTTCGGAGAAAATCCTCACCGAGGACTGCAAGGTGCTCGTGGAGCCGTGGTGCAAGGCCCAGTCCGGCATCACCATCAACGGCAGGGACTTTGCCGCCGGAGAGTATGTACCCACCGAATACCTGAACCACCTGGGCAACAAGGGCGATGCAGCTTGGGCCAGCCTGGCCGAGACGGACGTGAACAAGGAAGGCATCCTTATCCACAACGCTGTCTTCGGCGGCGGCAACACCTCGCCAGGCTCCACCGAGGTATATGCCTCCACGACCACTGTGTTCGGCAACGCCACGGCATCCATCCATGACGTCTATGACCGCGACCTCATCACCATAGGCACGGGCCATACCGGCGGTCTGTACGGCGACGGCAACCTGACGCTCGTCGACGGCTACCGCGAACTGAACATCACCAACTACGGCACCGACTTCTACTGGCTTCAGCAATCGATTAGTATGGAGGAATACAAAGCCCTCTCGAACCGTGAGGCCGCCTACTACGAGATACGCTACAAATGTGCAAAGTCCTGCCGGGCATACAACGGCAGGACCTATGCCGTGGGGTCCACCATCTCTGCCGACGAGTTGCAGACGCTGTTCGTCGTGGAGAATAATCGCGTGCAAGAGTCCGTGAAGGATGGCGATACGCCGATTGTCGTCCCGGACCCCGTGACGGGGCTCTGGGTGCCCAACCCCAACGACGGTTCCCCCTACTGGGTGGAGAACGGCGTTCGCTCGCGCTATGCCGGTCGCATCCTGAACACCATACAGCGTGCCGACTTCTGCGGCGTATGGGGCAGCCGCATGGTGATGCAGGGCGCACAGGACCGTGTGCCCGCCACCGTGGACTACACCAACTACACCATCAACCGTGTGCGCGAGGTGTCGCTCAACAAGAGAACCGACCACGGCAACTACTTCGGCATCCACAACAAGGTGAACTTCCTCGGTGCCCTGACCAGCGACGTCGATTTCGGCGACGGCGGCACAACCACGATACCCGGCGACATACGCACCACGGACAACGACGATGCCGACACCTACAAGTGTCCGGCAGGCAAAGGCGGCAAGGCCTACGGCACCGCTACCTTCTACGACTGGAAGGCCGCCTACCACGACGAGCGCAAACGCAACAACGGCAACAGCCACAACAAGGTGGCCTTGGCTTCCGGCGTCTATCTGGAGCTGACCACCGAGAAGAGCACCGGCACGGGGCTCTACGAGAAGGACTGGGGCTACATCACCGGCGTGGTGGAGCTGGACCTCATCAACGTGCAGCCCGGTCTGGGCGGCGGCTTCGTCTATGCCAAGAACGTACACGGCAAGCGCCACCCGACAGGCCTGACCCACACCACCCTGACCGGACTGAACGATGGTGCCGTCACGCGCAAGAAATACAGTTACGACCCCGACGATGCCAACAAGGAAGAGTGGCAGACGTCGGGCAACTTCGTACACAGCACCCAGACCATCATCGATGACTGCTACAACATCGGCGACAGATACAAGACGGACTACCTGCCCCCCGACGGTGTGCCGGCACACTATTGGTTCATCAAGGGCACCGTCTATATCTACGACCAGTACATCTCGGCCTACACCGGTGTGCCCAACGCCTACAGCGAGGTGGTCAACATCCCGCTCACCATCTCCTCTGCCTCGCACGGCAGGATGAAGCTCCTGGAGGTGCAGCCCAACTACTATGCCTACTACTCGACGAACAACGGCTCGACGCAGACACCGCTCCAGGGCAATGACCAGATTGTGCTGCGCGACGTCACCTACAAGCTCAACGACCCCATCACCTACTGGGACTACTTCATGCTGAGCGACTCGGAGAAGAAGCTGTTCGTCGACAAGACATACGTCACCACCGACAGCTGCAAGATCGGGAACACCTTCTATCCCTCCGGCTACGTGATGCTGCCCGAGGAATACAAGGCACTGCTTGATAAGGCAGAGCCGAAGGACCTCATGCCCGACGACGGCATCGACCAGCCCGTTCCCGCCGTCCTGAAGGCTACGACGGACGCCGACGGCAATCCCATCGTGGAGAAGGACGAGGCAGGCAATGACGTCTACAAGGCTTTTGCCGACGTGTTCCACGAATCCAACAACCTGAGTCACGACCTGGGCTACATGCTCACCTACAATGTCGACAACCCCAACATCTGGGACACTTGGTACACAAAGAAGGACAACAACGCGACGAAGAACCAGACCGGCGGCGATGACTACGAGAACGGCCCCACCTATACGCCCACCGTCAACGGCCTCTACGGGCAGCAGGACTACGAGCTTGGCAACATCATCCCCAAGGAAATATATGACACATATCAGGACGTGAAGACCAACCACTCCGGCGTCATTCCCGCGGAGGGTCAGGCAGTGTTCGAGCCGGCCTACATCGTGACAGCCGAAATCCTGGAGACCACCAACAAGGATGACACGCCCCAGCGCTTCTACAAGGGCGCCACTCTGTGCAAGTCGCAATACACCGATGCCCAGTGGACAGCCATCAGCGGCAGCGTTGCCCCGGCCTACGTCGTGACAAGCTCCGTACAGCTCACCGAGACCGACTTCATCTACCGCGGCTCGTATATGACCGAAACCGACCGCACGACATACTACGACCGCTACAAGAACGGCACAGACGACGAGAAGAAGATAGCAGCGGAAATCAAAAAGAACATCGTGCCAGCCTACTACTGCTCAACGCCCGGCAAGTACGGCGGCGACTTCTATCAGACAGGTCACAGCTATCGCGGCCTGGCTACCTGGAGCAGCATGTCCGAGGAGGACCGCAAGAACTTCCACTTCAACTACGATGCCCTCGACCTGCTCGTCGACCCGAACTTCAGCTGGAACAGCGACGGCTCACGCAGACTATACGGCGACGGACTGACCGGCGGACTGTTCCAGTACGACGGCACAACCGACAAGAACAAAGATGGCTACATCATGGCCGACGACGTGGACAATCCGCCGTACTACTCCCTCGAGAGGCCCATCAACTACACCGCCACCTATCGGGGCGACACCAATATTAAAAATATTAAATATACGGCGGACGACGGAACCTCTACGGACACCAAAACCAGGCCTGTGCTCACGAACACCGAGTACGAGCGCCTGCTCAACGAGCGCCGCCACTACTCGCCCGTCAACATTAAGAAAGTGGAAGGCAAGTACCCGAAATACTATGTGGTCAACACCTCCATGATTCTCGGCGACACGCCCTATGCCGCCGGACAGGTCCTCAGTCAGGAGGAGTACAACGCCATGACCGATTCCGAGAAGAGCAAAATCACGACCCTGACCTTTGCCAACACCGCTCCCGAGGGCGTCTATTACTATTGCCGCGACAGCTACACGATAGCATCCACTGCCGACGGAGGCATGTCTGTCGCTGCCTCAACATACGTGACGGAAGGCGGCATCAGCGGCACCTACGCAGTAGGAGCCACTGTGCCTCAGGGCGTGGTCATCGAGAAGACAGCCTTCGAAGGCCTCACCAACAACCAGGCCAACTTCGCCATCCACGGCAAGGCGCCCACCGAGACCAGCACGCTCTATGTGGCCCGCGGCTCCGACATCAAGGACCTCTCCACCGAGAAGATTATCACCGTGGTCTACGAGTACAGCTACGACGAGACCGACATGGCAGGCATGAACATCGTGCCGGTCAGCGAGCGCCATGTGGTGAATATTCACCTCCAGTTCAAGAGCGGCGTGCCCACCGTCGAGGACATCGAGAAGCCCGACATCATCCTGCCCGGCACCACCATCAGCATCAAGGAGCCGTTCGTCACGCCCGGAGCCTACGAGGTGACAGGCGGCGGATGGGAGCTCTTCGACAACCCGAAGGATGCCGAGGGACACATCAACGGCATCGAGTACAGCCCGAACATGGATCCCCTCTACCTCTATCAGAACAACTACCATGTCGCCTATTATGCACGGACCTATCTGGGCAAGACCTACTCCAACTCCGTGCCCGTCACCGTAGCCAACTACCACGACCTGAAGAAGGTAATGGATGCCACCGACCACCACTACTATATTGACCACAAGGATTTGTTCAACAAACCCGAGGTCATCGAGCCAAAGATATACATCAACGACTACAGCGGCAGCTCGAAGGACGGTCTCGACCTGCTGAAGAGCCTCTACGACCTGAGTGTGCTCAACGGTTCCGCCGTTGAGAACCTGGACGGTGACGGCCACATCAAGGAGGGCGACTTCGTCGGCCACAAGCCCTTGAGGAGCGACGTCGCTGCCGGCAACAACCTGCAGTTCTTCCTGCGCACCGACATCGACCACACCAGCGGGTGGACACCCATCGGCAGATCCACGGAGACCTGCTTCGAGGGTACCCTCCACGGCGACGGCCATACGCTCAGCGGACTCGACAACTCGCTCTTCAACCACCTCTGCGGCGACGTCTACAACCTCGGTGTGACGGGCTCCTTCACCGGTGCCGGTATTGCCGAGACGGGAAGCGGATATGTGGAGAACTGCTGGATCAATACCACCGGCACGCCCGAGAAAGATGCCGAGTACGCAGTCTTCGGCAATCCGACTCGTCCGCTCTACATGCCTGTAAAGAATAATACGACGCTGACTTCCGGCTATACGTATTACACAGACAATTCAGGCGGTGGCGTATTCACCGCTAATGGAACAGAAGTGTCCAACGGAACGAATTACTTCACCAAGGCATCATCCGTTCAGGTAGTCAACTGCTACTATCAGGAGGACAAGCTCTACAATACGGAAGCGACTGAACGCGGCGTGGCAACGCCGAAGCCCGAGCGTGCCTTCTATAACGGCGAGGTGGCCTACGACCTCAACGGCTTCTACCTCTACAAGCGCTACAGCGACCAGAAGGTCACTTCGGGCACCAAGGACCAGGGCTACCAGTATTACACCGTAGGCCAGGACAACAAGCTCGAGCTCCAGCCCGTAGCATACTATGGCAGCCATCCCGAGCAATGCTCGTCGGGCTACCTGGGCAACCAAGTCCCCATGTACGTCGAGGACCGCTTTGCCGACGGCGACTTCCGCTATGCAGCCGGAACCATCCCGACCGTTCCCGACGAACGCCTCTATGTGGACACCGAGAACGACGATGCTCAGTACTTCTTCCCCATCTGGCCCGACGACTACATCTTCTTCGGACAGATGCTGACCTACGGGTACGGCCCGAGGGAACACCAGGACGTGCCGACAGCCGTGACGCGCAGCGACGGACGCCTCTCGCAGGCCGAGAACGCCAACCGCGTCTACCGCGCACCGGCCTACTACCAGTCGAAGTTCATGGGCTCAGCCCACTTCAACCCCAACGTCTATCTGGCACAGCGCTCGGCCGACGGCACACGCGAGGCCTATCCGGGCATGACGGCCATCGACTTCAAGGGCCACAACGACACCAACTGGGGTCTCGGCACAGTGTCCGGCAGTTACGCTGACGGAAAAGCCTTCTATCCGCCGCTGCTCGACGACGACGGGCTGCTGAGCATCAAGAACTGCGACGAGACGCAGAACCTCCTGGCCTACTCCCCGGCCCAGGCCGACAACGACAAGACCTACAGCGTCCTGAACAGCTACTTCACCGAACCCGCCTATGCCGACCACTACGACAACACCGACGGCTATCGGCGCGTGGCCGGCGCATCCACCTCGGCCATCTACGGCCACCTCGTGCAGAGCGACCTGATGACGACAACCGACCATCTGCTCGTCGATCGTCAGGACTTCAACTGCCCCATCAGCTACGACCTCGGCAGCGGCCTGCGCATGTGGTATCAGCGCACCCCCGACACCTACGTCGACCGCTCCACGGGTTGGGAAGGCATCAGCATACCGTTCTCCGCCGAACTGGTGACAACCAGTCAGAAGGGCGAGATAACGCACTTCTACAGCGGCAGTCGCGAGAGCACCAACGGCACGCACACCAAGGTCGGCCACGAATACTGGCTGCGTCAGTTCGATGCCATTACGCCGGGAACCGACTCCGAGACAGCTGTGGCAAACTTCGGCTATCCCGCCTCTGCAGGCGGCAGCAAGAACGTCACGAACAAGTTCCTCTGGGACTACTACTACAGCAAGTCGCTCCGTCGCGATGCCAACACCGACATCTATCAGGACTACTACAGGAACAACCGCAGCTATGCCAGCTATCCCCTGCTCGCAGCCGCCCAGCCCTATCTCATCGGCTTCCCCGGCGACACCTACTACGAGTTCGACCTCAGCGGCACCTTCGTTCCTCAGAACACCTATGCCTCCATCGCCAGCCTGGACAGACAGACCGTCACCTTCGCCTCCAACCCCGCCATCACCATCGGCGTGAGCGACGACGAGACGGCAGGCGTGGAGCAAACCCTGAGCGACGGCGGCAAGGACTACACCTTCGTCTTCAAGCCCAGCTACATGAACACCAGGCTGGATGCCGGCACCGACAACTACACCCTCTCGGCCCTCGGCAACAGCTACGACAAGCTTCCTGGCACGGGCGATGCCACGACGGTCAGCGCCTTCCGCCCCTACTTCTCAGCCACTGCCTCCAGCAGCGCCAAGGAGTATAAGGGCCTGAAGCGCACCATTGTCTTCAGCAAGGAGACAGCACAGATGTACGAGGAGGAGCCCGACGACATCGGCTCCACCGGCAAGCTCATCATCCGAGCCACACAGGGCAAGATAATCGTCACCTCCACGATGGACCAGCCCAAGGACGTCACGATTGTCAGCGCGGCCGGTGCCACCATCGGGCACTACACCATCCAGCCCGGCGAGACCCGCGAGACCCCTGTCACCGCCTCCGGCATATACATCGTGAACAGGAAGAAACTGTCAGTAAAAATAAAATAAGCGTGCCTTGCGGTTCCGCCGCAAGCAGAAAACAAACAAGTGTGCCTTGCGGTTCCGCCGCAAGCAAAGCAATGGAAAAGAGCACAACGACCATACACAGCATGACCCGCCGCGCAGCAGCCCACGACTACACCCGCTCCGGCATCTACCACATCACCATGCATGTGGCAGACGGTCTCGGCCAGCCCCTGGGCGCCATGGC
Source organism: Prevotellaceae bacterium UBA4336 (assembly GCA_002394305.1). Classification (GTDB taxonomy): domain Bacteria; phylum Bacteroidota; class Bacteroidia; order Bacteroidales; family Bacteroidaceae; genus Physcousia. Next base: position 51,742 of record DGTM01000048.1, on the reverse strand, counting down.
GGGCAGCCCCTCCGCCCCGGACGGCAGCCCCGACGCACCCCGCGTCGAGCTCACCGCCGTAGGCCGCATGGTGGAGCACGAGCTGCTCACCGCCATCCATGCCTGCTACCCGATGATTGCCATCCAGGACTACGTCGTCATGCCCGACCATCTTCATTTTCTGGCCGTCGTGCAGGGCCGCATCGTCAGCCGCAACGGCAAGGAGCAGCCTCTGGGCCGCGTCCTTTCGGGCTTCAAGCTGGGCTGCAACCGCCGCTACTGGGAAATCACCGCGCAGCGGGCCGAACCCGCCGCCACACTCACCTCCCCCAGTCCCGCCCCTGTCGCCCCTTCCACCGCCTCCGCTGCCCCTTCCGCCGCCCCTTCCACTCCCCCTGCTGCCGCGGCGAGTGTGTCCGACGGTTCTGCCGCCGACAGGCCCCCGCTCTTCTCCCCCGGCTTCTGCGATGTGATACCCGTCGATGCGGCGCAGCTCGCCACCCAGCGTGCCTATATCAAGGACAACCCGCGCAGCCGTCTGCTGCGCAGCACCCTTTCCTCCCTGCATGTCCGGCGCGGCGGCATCGCCACCGCGCTCTCTCCTGCCGCTCTCTGCGGCTACCTGCGGCGCGAGTGCGGCAGGGCGTTCACGCCCGAGGCCTGGGAGGAACTCCGCGGACAGCTCTTGACGGCTCCCGACAGCTTCATCACCTGCGACACCTTCGGCACGCGCCAGCTGTTGTCGCGCCCCCTCCTGCCTGTGGTCTGCCACCGGCGGGATGCCATGCGCCTCGAGGAGCAGCGCACCCGCTGCCTCGAGGCAGCGGCACGCGGCGCCGTCCTCGTCTCCGCCCGCATCGCCAAGGGCGAGCAGGCCATCATCGACGAGGCCCTGAGTCGCGGTTTTGCCGCAATCACCATAGCTGACAACGGCCTGCCCGACCGCTACCATCCCTCGGCAGGGCATCTCGCCCACTGCGCAGCAGACCGTCTGCTCATCGTCACCCCGTGGCGGTACCAGTACCGGCCCAAGGGTGATGCCATCCACGTCCCGCGCTGCAAGGCCATGAACTGTCTGGCGCAGGCCCTCTGTCGCACCCCCGACACCTGGTGGCAACACAGCGCCTCGCAGCGCCCCCCGGTTCCGCCTCCACTGCGTCCGCCAGTTCCACTGGCTGAAAAGTAAACAGGCAATCGCAGAAGTAACAACGAACTAATTGACAATAAACACGATATGACATACCAAGAGAATCGCACATATACCACAACACGCAACCTTATGGCCGGCGGCCTCCATGCCGCAGCCCGACTCCTCACTGCACTCCTGCTGCTGATGGGAGTTACAGGAGCATGGGCGCAGGACTTTTCGGGCGTGTATTATATAGGTACAGTCGGCTATAATAAAAACAATACCACGACAAACTATTACCTGTGTCCCACAGAAGAGTGGTGCTACTACCAGGCTACCGATGACTTTACTGGCACAGACAATGGTATGCCGTTCATCACCACATATCAATGCAGGGATGGTTTTTATGATGCCAAAAAAGCCGTGTGGGTTGTAGAGAAGCATCCTACCGAGGACTACTATTACATCAAGCGTGCCCTGGATGGCAAATACTTGGTATCCAATGGCACAATTAGGACGACTAATAATCCAGACCGTATGCGTGTGCATCTTGAAGCGATTGCACCAGGTGATCTCGACGACAAGGAATTGTTTACTATAGCCGAATACGGCAACTATTTGACCATTTCTCCTAAGGGTGTTGTTGGCGGAGCTGCTGACAGGAACTGGTTAACAGTAAATGCTGGCAATAAACCTTCATTGAAGGGAGAATCAGGCAAAACAGGTGGACCAACAGGTTATACAAACACGGCAGGTATCATCGGTGTGTACACGAAGGGTGATGCTAATGCAAAGTTCTATCTCGAGAAGGCTACCATCGACCCTCCGACCATCACCAACAATCTCGACGGCACCTTTACGATTGCTTCCGAGACAGGAGCCACCATCTACTACACCATCGACGGCACCACACCGACCACCTCTACCACCTCGACAGCCACCAGCGGCACAGGCACTACGTCTGTCAATGTCACGGTCAGCCCGACTTCTGACGTGCAGGTCATCAAGGCCATTGCAAAGAGTTCAAGTGATGCCTTCCCGACAATTGTGAGGACATACAATCTTCCAATCCTTGGCAAGCCTGTCATCTCGGTTGTAGAGAATGTCGTCACCATCACTGCTGCGGCAGGGGCATCCATCTACTATACCCTCGACGATACGGAAGCCTCACCATCGGCAACGCCTTATAGCGGGTCGTTTGATCTGGGGAGCGCAACGGCTGTTAGGGCCGTTGCTACAAAGCCAGGCTATTATAGGTCTTCTGAAGCTGTTTTAGCACCTCCATTGACGGTTCACAATTCGAGCGAAATGACAGAAATGAACCGTTCGTATATTCTGGCTGATGACTTCACGTTAACAGCCTCTATCGGTACATCAGATAATCCGTTTAGCGGCACGATAGACGGACAATTAAACACTTTAAACCTTAGCTATCCTTTGGTGGCATACGCCGACGGTGCCACTATCAGGAACGTCATGCTCAGCGGCGTCAGCATCAGCAGCAGCGACGAGAGCGTGGGAGCCATTGCCGGTGTCGCCAAGGGCTACAGCCGCATCTACAACTGCGGCATCCTGCCAAATGATGCCACGTTCCCCGAGGGGACACATCCCAGTGTGAGCACTACGGGCAGCTGTGCGGGAGGCATCGTGGGAAGCCTGGAGGATGACTCGCGCGTCATCAACTGCTTCAGCTATGCCGATGTCAGCGCCTCCAGCATCGCCGCAGGCATCGTGGGACGAAACACCGTCGCCAGCAATGCCGCCGTCACCGATGATGGCAAGTATGCCAACCTGCGCACCGCCGTGGTCAACTGCATGTTCTACGGGAACGTCAGCGCTGCGACCGTCTATCCCGTCTATGGCGGCATGATGATCAGCAATGCAGGAGCCAGTGCCATCAACAACTACAACTACTACAGCGTGGGCTGCGAGTTCTCTTTCTCTGAAAAATTCGGTGGCTACAATTGCTCGTGGCCGGTCAAGACGGAATACCTCACCCGCTACGAGTTCATTCGCAGCCAGCTCAACAGCAATCGCGAGCTGTGCGGCTGGTGGGTGGGGGCGCCATCGGCTCCTTCCTCGATGACGACAGCCGAAGTGCAGGCCGTGCCCAAGGATGCCTCGCTCATGGCAAAGTGGGTGCTCGACCCCGCCGTGGCTCCCTATCCCGTGCTGAAGCCCTTCGGCTACTACCCGTCGCCCGTCAATATCGACGCCGATGCCTCATGGCGCGAGACGGCCAACGAGTGGAAGGGTAAGAAACTGGGCACGCTTCATGTCACCGTCAATGCCGGTGCGCACGGTTCGGGTTCCACGAGCCTCGACATCCCCATCACCGACATGGACACCCTGCATGCCGACTACTGCTACCGCAAGATACAGCTGCCCTACTACAATGCCGTGTTCGGCAATCCCGACGGGACTACTTGGGCAGAGAAGTACGGCGGCAACTACACCGACTATGCCGTGACCGGCTGGGACATCACCGACCCCAGGGATGACAACGAAGTCTCCCTTGTCGAGGACTGGCAGGATGGCTACAACTTCGCTGACCGCAACTGTACCGACAAGGACACGAAGCGCACCTTCGCCCAGGGCGGCTACTACTATGTGCCCAATGGTGTTACCAGTATCACCATCACCGCTCATTGGGGCAAGGCCATTTATCTGGGTAACGGCGACAACTATTACGACCGGGTGGACTTCAAGCACGACAACAATAAGCCAGGAACCGCCTTTACGCCGGCTGGCACACGCAGCGCCACCCTCGGCAACGGGAAAACCGTCCAGACGGGCAAGATAGCCACTGTGGCCGCTGGTTTTACCAGCGGTGAAACCGTCTGCGACAATGCCCTGGTGCTCGTCGGCAACCACCAGTACTGTACCGGCGGCGAGGATGTCAACCCGTCGCAAGGCTTCACCATTATGAGTGCGGACTTCGACTTTGACAACGAGCCTGACTATTGCCTGGACTGGCAGTTGGGAGTCGGTACTACCCGACAGAGCATCTGCCCTATCCGCTTCGACTTCCTTCCCGTGGTGGAGATAGGCCTCGGCCTCAAGAAAGACGGCTCCACGCAGTATTACTCTCTGGGCTGCTACCGTCCTCTCGGACACTTCGAGGTGACGGAGACGGCTCTGATACGCTTCGGACAGTTCGAGTTCAGCAACAAAAACCGCAAAATCGAAGCTCCTATTATCTTGAATGGTGGCATCTACGATCAATATACCAAAGGCACTAATGGCAATGCCTTCTCTGGTCCCGATGACCCAATCACCTATATTATTATCGGCGGAAATGTCTATCTGCCTACCTTCTCGCCTGGTGCCCATGTCAATACAAATGCAGCATTCCGTACCCGCCACTGCGCCGTGAATGTCATCGGTGGCAGGATAGACAACCTCTACCTCACCGGCAACTACAACGACGGCGTTACCCCCAACAAAGACAACCCGCACTGCTACATCGACGGCGGACGCTTCAAGCAAGTGGCAGCAGCCGGCAAGGAAGGTATTGACGGTAATGTCACCTTCAAAATCAACCATGCGGCCATCTGGGAATTCTATGGCGGCGGCACGCTGGCCGACAAGCGTGTCACGGGGAGTATTGATGTCACCATCAACGACAGCCGGGTAGATAAGTACTGCGGCGGGCCGAAGTTCGGTGATATGTACGACGGCAAGACCGTCACCACCAGTGCCACCGGCACCACCTTCGGTGTCTACTACGGCGGCGGCAACGGCGGAACCAGCTACGTTCAGTACGACAAAACAGACGGTGAGCAGACCGTGTCAGACAAATTCAATTGGAACGGCACAGGAAAATTGAGCGGGTACACTCCCGGGAAGTATCGCGATGAGACGACCGGCTATATGGCCGACTACGACTTGACCATCACCAATGTGTCGACAGGTACCAATTCCAATAAGGCGATTTACCGAAGCTATTTCTATGCTGCACAGTTCTCGGCTACCAACACCGGTTCAATCACCAACACCCTCAAGGACTGCACGGTGCTCACAGACTTCTACGGCGGCGGCAACCTGGGCGGTGTCATAGGCGATGTGACATCCACGCTGAAAGGTGAAACAAAGGTACTTGGCTCTGCCTTCGGCGCAGGATTCTCCGCCAGCATTCCCGAGGTGACCATACGCGAAAAGGATAAGACACCTCCGAGCATCGATGTCAACACCGGCATCATCACCCCGCAGGGGGAGGCCACAAGCAACACCTACACCTGGACCAACGAGACATCTCTCGGAGGAAAGACGCTCTCTACGGGTAATCCTGCGGTGACAGGCGTGGGCGGAAAGAACTACTTCTATACGGAGAAGTCGCTGGTGAACCTCGGAGCCGTGACCGGCAATGTCACCCTGACCGTAGAAGGGAATACGACGGTCGAAGGGAAGGTGTACGATGCCGATGGCAATGTCGTGTCCGGCGAGGTGGGCGGTATCTTTGGCGGCGGCAACGAGAGCACCGTCACCGGCAACACCACCGTCACCCTGCAGGGCAATGCCGATGTCAGGGGCAGCGTCTACGGCGGCGGCAACAAGGGAAAAGTCAGCGGCAGCGCAACGGTGAACATTATTAAGGAATAAAAAGAGCATACCTTTTCCCTGCTTCACGACATTACGGTGGAGGAACAGAAGAGGAAAACAATCGACCAATGATTCAAATACTATCCATGAACAATATACCATATACACATTATAATATATATTATATAGTCGGCAGAAAGATTCTGTGCACACTACTTGTAGGGGCACTGCTACTCCTGTGCGGCAGCACGGCGCGGGCAGGGGTCAAGGTTACGGGCAGCGTCTACGGCGGTGGCAAGAGTGCCGACGTGGGCGGCGACACGGAGGTGAACATGACCGACGGAGAGGTCAGACAGAGTGTCTTTGGCGGTGGCGAGGGTCAGACAACCACCGTTGTCGGCGACGTGAAGGTGTATATCGGTAAGAAGGATGGTTCCACTTATACCGGCTCGGGCAACGTGAAGGGCAACGTCTACGGCGGCTCGGCCCTGGGCGCTGTGAATGCTACCAAGGGCGATGGCGGCACCTTGTCGGCTACAGAGGGTAAGACAACTCAGGTCAACATATACCAGGGCACGGTGGAAGGCAGCGTCTTTGGCGGTGGTCTGGGACAATTGGCGAGCGGCACGCCGGACGAGCCTGGCTACGAAGCTGCCATTGCAGCCCAGAACTTCGGCAACACGTCGATTACTGTGGAGAACACCGACAACACGAAGGCACAGGTGCAGACCGCCGTCTATGGCGGAGCCAACGTCAACGGCGTGCTGAGGTCTGATGCCGAAGTGACCATCAGCGGCGGCACGGTGGGAACCACGCGCGAGGGCAACACCGTGAAGGACGTGGTGTTTGGCGGTGGCCAGGGCCAGCTGACGCTGGTCAATGGCAAAGTCACGGTGAACGTCGGCACGAAGTCCGGCGATGCCACGCCCGACTATGGCGGTACGGCTATGATACACGGCAACGTCTATGGCGGCTCGGCACTGGGCAACACCAATGCGGCAAAGAATACAGGAGCGGATGCCGAGACGAATCCCCTGACCTTCTATACGACGGGCGAAGGCAAGAAGGCCACGGCTGTCAACCTCTATGGCGGCACCATCGACGGCAACGTCTTCGGCGGCGGCCTGGGCCAGAAAGCAGTGGCAGGGGCTGAGGCCGTTGGCACGGAGGGCGACCCGGGCTATGTGCCCGCAGTGGAGGCCGTGGAAGGCGTAGAGTCCTTCGTGGGCGGCGATGTCACCGTGGTGCTCGACGGCGCAAAGCTCGTATGCTCTTATACCGGCGTGGGCGAGAACCGCATGCCCCTGACAGGCCAAGTCTTCGGCGCGAACAACTGGAACGGTACGCCCAAGGGACACGTCAAGGTGCATGTGAAGCGTACCGTGGACAGCACGAAGGATACGAATGTGGCACGCGACAACCGCACCACCTACGACGTGGCGGCGGTCTATGGCGGCGGCAACCAGGCCGACTACATCCCGACCAACGCCATCCTCGACACCAGCGTGGAGGGGAACAAGGCCCTTGTGGAGAAAGCTACGGCAGAGGTCATCATTGAGGGCTGCGACCTGACCAGTATAGAATATGTCTATGGCGGCGGCAATGCCGCAGCCGTGCCTGCCACCGACGTCACCGTGACGGGCAGCTACATCATTCACTATATGTTTGGCGGCGGTAACGGTAAGAGCACAAACACCTTCGTCAACCCAGGTGCAAACATCGGTATATACAACAATAGCGGCACACCAGCGAACTACGGCACCGGCAAGGCAGAGACGAAGCTCGTGGGCGGCCATATACATTATATATTCGGCGGCAGCAACACGAAGGGCAACGTGCGCGGCGGCACAGCCATCACCATGCCCGACGCCAGTGCCTACAGCGGGTACGACTGTTGCGCCGAGCGCGACGTCAAGGAAATCTACGGCGCCGGCAACGAGGCCGAGCAGGATGGCGACGTGACGCTGATACTGGGATGTGTGAAGAACATGGACTACGTCTATGGCGGTGCCCGTAACGCCCATGTGAATGGCGGCGTGGACCTCGTCGTCACCAGCGGAAGCTTCAAGGGCGTCTTCGGCGGCAACAACATAGCCGGAACCATCCAGGGCCCCATCACTGTCACCATCGAGGAAACGGGCTGTGACCCCCTGGAGATAGACGCACTCTACCTGGGCGGCAATCAGGCTGCCTACTCGGTATATGGCTATAAGAAGGACGTGGACGGCACGCTGGTGGCCCGCACATCCCTGACCGACGGCACTGCCGTCAATCCCCCCACCACGAATTACTCCGAGACCCAGCTCTACCGCGACCCCATCCTGAACGTCGTCTCCTGCACCCGCATCGGCAAGACCTCCGGCGAGGACCTGGGCGGCATGTTCGGCGGCGGCCTCGGTGCGGGAGCCGTGATGTATGGCAGTCCGACGGTGAACGTCAACATGATTGCAGGCAAATATGCCGAGCGCATCGACCGCGACGACACACCGGGCGAAGACGGAGATAAGAATGCCTTGGGCGACATCTCCAATGTCTATGGCGGCGGCCAGGAGGCAAACGTCGTGGGCGACACAAGGGTGAACATCTGCACGGAAAGCACCGTCAAGGTGAGGTCCGACATGGGCGCTTCCATTCCCGAGAGCAATCAGGAGGAGAAGGCTGTGCAGGGCGCACGCATTACCGGCAACGTCTTCGGCGCAGGCAAGGGTAAGCCCGACGATGCCAATTCTGCTTTGGTGACCGGCAGCACGACGATGCAGATAGCTGGCGGCTCTGTGTTCAAGAGCGTCTACGGTGGCGGCGAGCTGTCGCAGGTGGGCGGCGACACCCATGTCAACGTCAGCGGCGGCATCATCGGCACAGCAGGCCAGGGCGAAGCTACATACGGCAACGTCTATGGCGGTGGCCTCGGCAACAGCAGCGACACCAAGTTCGGACTTGTACAGGGTAACACAAACATCGCCGTCACCGGCGGTAAAGTCCTGCATAACATATATGGTGGCGGTGCCTACGGTTCGGTGGGCACCTACTCGTACGACGAAGGTACAGGTGCTACAATCTGTGCGAACAATACGGGCGATGCCACAATCACCATTGCGGGCGGAACCATCGGCACAGACGGCAAGGAGAACGGCATGGTGTTCGGCTCTTCGCGCGGCGATGTGGCAAAGCCCACGGGTGAGCCGGCCCGTGATCCCAACGACTATCTGGCATGGGTGAACAATACTCACGTCACCATTGGACTGTCGGAAGCTGATTTCGAGACTCAGAAGGCCAATGAACCCTATAAGTCCTATGGGACCTATGAGTCCTATAAGACTACTGGGGCCCCGCATGTCAAGGGCTCCGTCTACGGCAGCGGCGAGAACGGCCACACCTACCAGAACACCGAGGTCATCATCCATAGCGGTACTATTGGCATCACCGACACCAGCATTGACGGCGGCGCATCTTACGCTTTGCGTGGCAACGTCTATGGCGGCGGTTGCGGCACGGACCAGTACGATTCGAATAACGATGGCACGCGGGACACCTACAACCCCTGGTCCGGCATTGTCCAGCGCAATGCCACAGTGCTCATCGACGGCGGTCTGGTGGTACACAACGTCTATGGCGCAGGCGCTATGGGTTCCGTGGAGGGTGGCACATCAGTCACCATCGCCGGTGGCACTGTGGGCGTGGACGGCACGGACAATGGCTTTGTCTATGCCGCAGCAAAGGGCGACGAGGCTCTGGCCGAAAGCAGTCAGGCCCATGTCGGCACCACGGAGCTGAACATCAGCGGCGGCACCGTCTGGGGCAGCGCCTTTGGTGGCGGCCAGGCCGGTATCGTCAAGAAAGCCGTGACCGTCAGCCTGACGGGTGGCGAAGTGAAGCATGATGTCTATGGCGGCGGCGCTTTGGCAAGGACGAACACGCAGTACGATGGGACTAATGAGACCTATAAGACTTATGTGACCAATGTGACTCTGGCAGGAGCAACCATTGCCGGCGACCTCTATGGCGGCGGCTTGGGAAGCAATACCGTTGCGGCAGACGTGAAGGGACCGGTCACGGTGGCCGTCAGCAGCGGCAGTGCAGACCGCGTGTTCGGCTGCAACAACGTGAACGGCGCACCGCAAAGCACGGTGACGGTCAACGTCAGCGGCGGCACCATCGGCAATGCCTATGGCGGCGGCAACCAGGCGACATACAGCTACACCGATGCCGTCAACCCGCAGAACCTGCAGGTGAACATCTCTGGCGGCACCATCGGCAACGTCTTTGGCGGCGGCCTCAGTGCCGAGGTGGCAGGCGGCATTGATGTCAACATCACCGGCGGCACGGTGACAGACGATGTCTATGGCGGCGGCGCTCTGGCAAACACCAACACGGCCAACTGGGACAGCGGCACGGGCACTTGGGCCGCAGGAATGAACGCGGAAGGCAGTACCACCTACAAGACCAACATCACCCTGACGAGTGGCACTGTGGGCAACGTCTATGGCGGTGCACTCGGACAACATGAGGTAGGTACTGTGGGCAATCCTGGCTATACCCCGGCAATCGAACCAAAGGTTTATGGCGATATAGCAGTCACCGTCAACAAAGAAGATGGAACGGGAACGGCACGATTCCTAAGGGCATACGAATCCCATGAATACCAAGGTTCGTACAAGGACGCAGAGGACAACATACACTATACAACCACGACGGGCAACGTATATACCAAGGGTTGTGTGTTTGGTGCCAACAATAAGGAGGGAACGCCCAAGGGCAATATCAATGTGACGGTTTGGTCCACGACTCCGGAAGAAGGCAAGAGTCACGAATATGGTATCTATGAAATACAGAATGTCTATGGCGGCGGTAATCTGTCAGACTATGAGCCAGCCGATGGAAAGACATCGCAAGTAGACATTCACGGTTGCGAACGCACCAGTATTCAGTTCGTCTTTGGCGGCGGTAATGCGGCACGTGTCCCCGAGACACATGTCAATGTTTATGGCAGCTTTGAGATAGAAACGGCCTTTGGCGGAGGCAACGGTAGCGAGCCCTTCTGGTCGCGTGCAGAAGAGAAGTGGGTGGAAAGCCCAGGTGCAGCAGTAGGCGACAGCTATGTCAACCTTTACGGAGGCTATCTGCATAGTGCCTTTGGAGGTAGTTACGAGAGAGGCACCGTAGAAGGAACCACACATCTTAACAAGAGCGGAGTGGGCGGTGATGATAATTGTGAGCTGCGTGTTACCGACGTCTTTGGTGGCGGAAAGGCTGCTGACGTGAAGGGAGATATTGAAATTACCATCTCAGACTGTTCCGAATTTGAAGGATTACCAGATGATGACGTGAACAAGGAGCACATCAAGAATGTCTATGCCGGTTCCTACAATGCCCGCATCTTTGGCAACATCACGATGACTGTTACCAGTGGTATCTTCACGAATGTGTTTGGCGGCAACCACACCAGCGGCTTCATCAATGGCTCTATCACCATCAATATAGAGGAAACAGAAGAGTGTAAGCCTGTTATCATAGACAATCTGTATGGTGGCGGCAACTATGCTCCCTATCCTGGCCTCGGTGCTGCTAATGATAATCCCAATATAACTGTCAACGTCAAGGCAGCTACCCGCATCGGCAATATCTATGGCGGTTGCAACCATGCCGACGTGACGGGAGACACCGAGGTGAACATCAACATGATTAAGGGTTGGTGGGCTGGAAGAACGTATGACGGAAAGGACATCTCTCTTGAAATTCCTCTTGCTATCGGAACCATTGGCAATGTCTATGGCGGTGGCAATGAAGGTAAGGTAATAGGCAATACGACTGTGAATATCGGAACAGAAGAAGAGATAGAACTGGTCCATGAACCCGTAGTGGATGAAGAGACCGGGCGCATACCTGTTCACATGAAGTATAAGAGTACGAGGACCGAGACCAAAACCATCAAAGATAAAGAAGGCCATGACGTGGAGAAGACTTACACGTACTATAAATATGACGTGCTTGGAGCCAATATCAAGGGCGATGTGTTCGGCGGGTGCAATTTAGACGATGTCACAGGCAACACGACCGTAAACATCTGCACGGCGGACTATTCTGGGACCACCGGCTACGAGCGTGTCTCTATAGGCGGCAGCGTCTATGGCGGCGGCAACCGAGGCGATGTGCTGGGTAACACCAAGGTGACGATGTCGGGCGGAAATCGTCCGGAAGTAGATGGAGCTTATGTCTTCGACGGCATCTATGGCGGCGGCCTGCGCGGTTCGGTGGGCACCGTGACTTCACGTGTCCTTCCCGACGGACACCCGACCCACGCCGGCTGCCTCGGCGGTAAGCCCGATGCCTATGCTGATGGTACAGGCGAGTGCACCGTCGTCGTCAGCGGCGGACAGGTGGGCCCTGTGGAGGTGGCATTGGCTGACGGTGGCATGAAGAACACAGCACACTACTTCAAGGCTACCGGCGAGCGCAACGGCCCCGTGGACTATGGCTTCGTGTTCGGCGCCGGCCGTGGCGAGGTGGAGGACCCGTACAGCGACCCTGATGTCGACTTCCATACCTACGTCAAGGAGACAGATGTCACCATCAGCGGCACGGCCCTCGTCATGGCTTCGGTATATGGCGGTGGCGAGAACGGACGTGTGCGTGGCAATACTTCCGTAAAGATTTACGGCGGACAGATTGGTTGCGGCGAAGGTAGCGTAACAGGAACGGGAACGACTGCTGACCCGTATGTGGCCAAGCGCTATGCAGAGGACAAGTTCATCGACCCGATAGGAAAGACGACTGAAGAGATAGATGCCGCAGCCCTGGACGAATGTCCTCACTGGGATTACGGTAAGGTCAAGAATGGCGTCTTGGAATATCTGCCCTACGACCCGCTGTACTTCGAGCCGTTGCTGGACGAAGATGATGGAGATGCCGAGAACAACGAGGCTGACGACGAGGGTGCCGACGGCCACACCTACTACGGCAACGTCTTCGGCGGCGGCTCGGGCTACTATCCCTACGAGAAGGTCGACAAGGGCGATAAGAAGCACGACTGGCTGCGCTCGGCCGGATGGGTAGAAGGCAATACGAGGGTGGACATCACCGGCGGACACATCCTGACCAACGTCTATGGCGGCAACGAGACGACCGACGTGGGCGGCAAGTGCACCATCAACATGTCGGGCGGCACCATCGGCGTGCCCCGCACCTTGGCTCAGATTGCCGACCACCCCGTGACCTGCTACCTCTTCGGTGCAGGCAAGGGCGACCAGCGTACCCACTTCAACACCTGGACCAACGTGAACGAGACGGAGGTGACCGTCACCGGCGGCATCATCTACGGCTCCGTATTCGGCGGCGGTGAGGACGGCCACGTGCTTGACAGTACAATGGTGAACATCGGCGAGGGTGCCAAGATAGGCACCTGGGGCACTTCCTACGTCGATGGCAATGTCTTCGGCGGCGGTCGTGGCTTCTCGGGCGAAGCGCTGACGGCCGGCTCTATCGGTGGCAATGCGAGGGTGAACATCTCTGGTGGCACCATGCTTGGCAGCGTCTATGGCGGTGGCCGTCTGGCATCGGTGGGCATTGGCTTCACGGAGCCCGAGGACCCCTCGTACGGGCAGCTCACCGATGACAAGGCCGACGAGCAGCACGGGCATGTCACCGTCAACATCACCGGCGGCACCATTGGCAAAGCCGGAGCTACCGGCGAGGGCGCCAAGTACAGCGGCAACGTCTTTGGCGGCAGCATGGGACGAATAGGGCTGCTCGATGGCAAAAAAACCAACCCATTGTGGCCCAAGCTGGCTGTGGCGAAGCTGACAGAGGTGAACATCGGCACCGAGAAGGATGCTACGGAAGGCCCCCTCATCATCGGTTCCGTCTATGGCGGCGGCGAGTACGGCGTAGTGCGTAACCGCACCACGGTGACGGTCTACAGCGGAACCATCAACGGCAACGTGTTCGGCAGCGGATACGGCAGCGAGGACAACAAGACGGCGACCACCATCGTGGCTGGCGGCTACAGCTCTATCCCGAGCATGTTCTACACCTTCACACCGATGCAGTGGGCAGGCTGTGTCTCCGGAAACACCTACGTCAACATCAAGGGCGGCTGGGTGAAGCGGAATGTCTATGGCGGTGGCAATCTTGCCTCTGTGGGCCTGATAAACTACAACGTAATTGAAAAGGCCGGCGGCGAATTCACCTATAACGACAACGGGGTGGAGAGGAAGTTTTCATACGCCAATATCGTGAAGCATGTTGACCTGACCAAGGAGTTTGCCCTGAGCTGGCCCTACAAATATGAGTACATCGCGGCGGCTCCGACGGACCTCCCTGCCGTAGGCGGCGGACAGGATAATGTCGGCGGCAGGGCCACGGTGACAATCACCGGCGGACGCATCGGCATCACCGGCAAGGACTATATGGGTAGCGACACCAGTCTGACAGAAGAGGAGAAGAAGGAATTGAGGGAAGACAATGGCGATGTCTATGGCGGCGGCAAGGGAAGTGTCGGCGACAGGTACGACTATGCCTTCTGTGCCAACGTAAAGGAGGCGGTGGTAACGGTCGACTATACGTCCAGCACCGCAACCCCGGGAAATTACGTGACCGGCGTCAGTGTCAGCAGCAAGGGGACGGCTCCCGACTGCATAGCCGGTTCCGTCTATGGCGGCGGTGAGAACGGCCACGTCTATAAGGACACCAAGGTAACACTCGCCAGTGGCTTGATAGGTCATGCCCTCTACGGCGGCGGCAAGGGTAAGGACAAATACAATACGAAGCTGAAGAACTGGAAGGACAAAGGCGCGACAGAGTACGATGCCGAGGTTTACAGTATCACGTCCGGCAAGGTGTATGGCAATACGGAGGTCGAGATGACAGGCGGCTACGTGATGCGCAACATCTACGGCGGCGGCAACATGGCATCCGTAGGCAAGGGCAACTATGCCGGCGGTGCAGACGACTACTCTAAGTTCGGCAACATGTGTGGCTATGGCGAGGCTACTGAAGGCAACCTGTGGGACAAGTCCAACGCCAACAGCATAGCTTTCCTCGAAAGCGGTAAGGCCACCATCACCATCACAGGCGGCGAGGTCGGAACGGCCACCGGCGAAAAGGACGGACTGCCGACAGGCAACGTCTTCGGCGGTTCGCGAGGCGAAGCAGCGCCCAACATCTTCAACCAGCCGGTTCACGACTACAATCCCACCTTCCATGTGGGCAACATCAACGAGGCCAAAATCACCATCGGCACAGAGGGCGGTGACAATAGTGCGCCCCGCATCTATGGCTCTGTCTATGGCGGCGGACAGGACGGCCACATGCGCCGTGACGCCAAGGTGACCGTCTTCAGCGGCGAGATTGGCAATGCCTACAACGATGCCAACAAGACAGCAGTCGGCACTTCCGACCTTAACAATCTGCAGTGGAAGCTTCGCGGCAATGTCTATGGCTCTGGCTCCGGTATCGGCCAGTTTGTCTTTGACTATGACGGCGACCACTATACTTATACTGATAAGAACGGCAATAAAAAGTATGATCCAGGCGAACCAGTTGATACCTATAGTTTCGACAGCGATGGCGACGGTGTCGAGGAGACCCATACCGACGTTGGTCTCAGCTTCTTGGCTGGCTGCGTGGCCCGCTTCAGCGAAGTCGATATCCGGGGCGGCATCATCCACCGCAACGTCTATGGCGGCGGCTCGGTAGCCGGTACGGGCATGCCCAAGTTCTACAGGCAGGACTATGAACCCTATAAGAAGGGTGATACTGCAGATGGTCATGGCGCTGGCAAGCAGTCGCAGAACACCGTCAGCATCAGCGGCGGCACGATTGGTCAGGAAGGCTATGGCGGCAACGTCTTCGGCGCCAGCCGAGGCGAGGCAGAGCTGGTGGCCGGGGAGAACCCGATGTTCGCCACCTCCATCTGGACGGAAGTGAACATCAGCGGCGGCACCATATATAATAATGTATATGGCGGCGGCGAGTTGGGCACGGTCAAGCAGAGCACCCATGTCAACCTGACGGGCGGCGACATCCTGCACGACGCCTACGGCGGCGGCAAGGGCATCAAGACTGCCGATGGTACAGGCGAGGTGGAGGCCAACATCGGCGGCAATGCCACTGTGCTGCTGAATGAAGGTGTGATCGGCAAGGGAGACAGGGGCTGCTCCGTAGGTCGCATCTTTGGCTGCAACGACATGAACGGCTCGCCGAAGGGACATGTGCTGGTACACGTCTATGCCACGCGCCACAGAACCAAGTCCACAAACGGAGACAAATTCGCCAAGTACGACAACATCGACAACTACACCATCAGCAGTTACGCAGGCCTGACGACGATTGCCGAGGCTGTCGGCGCAAACGTGAAGAAATACACAGACGTACTCACTGACGGAAGCGCCTCCGAGGAAACGAAGGAGCGTGCCCTCAGCGAAATGCGCGATTCCATCTCGCTGAAGAAATACGATGTGCAGGCCGTCTATGGCGGCGGCAACCTGGCTTCATATTTCCCGACGGACGCCTTCTCGGACAATGAGGCCACGAAGGCCACAGCCTTTGCGGAGGTAATCATCGACGGTTGTGAGGTGACCAGCATCAAGCAGGTGTATGGCAACGGCAACGCTGCCCCGACGCCGGCCTCCAAGCTCTACGTCTACGGATGCTATGAGATAGACGAGCTCTTCGGCGGCGGCAACGGCTATGACAACTACCAGCTCAGCGACGGCAAGTGGTACGAGAACCCGGGTGCCAACGTGGGCTACAAGAACTATGCCCACTACGTCAAGGTCGGAGAGACAGGCTACGTCGAAGACACCCACGGCAAAGGAACAGAGGCGAAACCCTACAAGGCCATCGAGAATGACAACGCCTCTAACAAGGAGTACCGTATCGCCAACTATTCGTACGGTACGGGCGAGGCGCACACCGAAGTCTATGGCGGACGCATACACAACGCCTACGGCGGCAGTAACATCAAGGGTAACATCCGCATCCTGGCTATGTCATCCTACGAGTCGATCACCGACTGCCCGTCAGAAATCGACCACACCTACGGCGGCGGCAACAAAGCCCTCATCGACGGACAGGCCCAAATGCTGGTGAAGTGCGTGGACTACATGGCCAAGGTATTCGGCGGCAACACGAATGCCGACGTCAACAACGACATCGTCCTGACCATCACTAACGGTGTCTATGGCAAGGTGATCGGCGGCAATGACCAGGGCGGCAACGTGAGCGGCTCCATCACCGTCAACATCATAGAGAACGGATGCAAGCCCATCATCATCGACGAACTGTACGGCTGCGGCTACGAGGCTAACTATTCCATCTACGGATATAATACGGATAGGTCGCCGCGCACCAAGGAAGAGTTCGAGAAAGCCCGCGACACGGCCCTTGACGGCGTTGACAAGAACGACCAGACGGCCGTGAACAATGCCTTGATTGAAGCCGGCCTCTACGGTTTCCCCAAGGCCGACCCGCGCGTCAACATCATTTCGGCCACGAAGATAGGCGATGTCTATGGCGGCGGCTACAAGGCCGTGGTCATCGGCAATCCTACCGTCAATGTGAACATGGAGGAGGGCATGGTGACGTCCAAGTATGTGACGGAGAAACCGGAAGACTTCACTGTCGGCAGTCACACGCTGACGACGAACTATACCGAGAACAGCGAGGCAAAGACCCGATACGATGACTACGTGGTGATAGGCACTGTCAAGGAGGAAGGCGTCAACAAGGGTAATGCCAAGCTCAAGATAGGCACCATCGGCAACATCTATGGTGGCGGCAGCGAGGCCGACGTGATAGGCAATACAACCGTAGAGATAGGCACAGGTTCGTGGTACAACCCGGAGACGCACGTCACGGAGGACATCGTCCGCAAGGAGGCCTTCATCGTCGGCAACGTCTATGGCGGAGGCAGGATGGGTCATGTGGGCAACTTCACGTTCGATGCTGACGGAAGCAACAGCATCCCCGACGGCAAGCCCACCTCGTGCGTCGAAGGTACCGGCATCGCCCGCATCGTCATCAAGAACGGCGAGATAGGCCCCGACGACATGAAGATGTACCATGTGGACGGCGGCAATATTCCTGCCGATGACATGCCCGATGACTTCGGCCACGTCTTCGGCGGCGGCAAGGGCACGAACCTGCCGGCCAACGACAACGATGCCTACTGCGACAACACCGAGGTCATCATCGACGGCACGGCCTGGGTGAAGGGCTGCGTCTTCGGCGGCGGCGAGAACGGCCATGTGCTGCACGATGCAGGCGTGAAGATTGGCGGCGACTGCCAGATAGGCAACGGCCACATCCTGAGTAAGGACGGCAGCGGCCACATCCTGGTAGACCGAGGCGTGAACCGCCGCTATACCGATGCGGAATGGGAGGCCGGCCACCTGTTCGTGGAGGGCGACCCCGACATAGACGCATCGGCTCCCGAGGAGGTGGCACTTAGGGCAGCCGCCTCGGGCATGTTCACTTCATCCCTGCCAGAGTGCGCCAGCTGGCCGTTCGGCGAGGACACTGACGACGATGGCAAGAACGACACCTGGTCCTCCTACGACATCTTTGAAGGTGCCTCGGGATATAACTCAAAGGGCGGCAAGAGGGTAGCCAGCAGCGGACGTACCTTCTACGGCAGCGTCTTCGGCGGCGGCTCCGGCTTCTTCCCCTATGAGCCTGGCGAATGGAACGACAATGCCGGAAAGGTGGAAGGCAACAGTCGGGTGGAGGTGACCGGCGGCCACATCCTGACCAGTCTGTATGGCGGCTGCGAGATGTCGAGCATGGGTGGCGACACCCACGTCACGATGACGGGCGGCACGCTCGGCGTACCCCGCACGCTCAGTGAGATTGCGGCTCACCCCGTCACCTGCTACCTCTTCGGCGGCGGCAAGGGCGACCAGCGCGTCTACTTCAACCGCAGCACCGACGTGATGAATGCCTATGTCGACGTCCTGGGCGGCACCGTCTACGGTTCCGTCTTTGGCGGCGGCGAGGACGGCCACGTCATGCGCAACGTCTATATGAACATCGGCAACGACGACGGCACCGGGCCGAAGATTGGCACCTGGGGCACTTCGTACGTCGAGGGCAACGTCTTCGGCGGCGGGCGTGGCTTCAGTGGCGATGCCTATACGGCAGGCAACGTGTCGGGCAGCGTCACCCTGAAGATCAAGGGCGGCGAGATGCTGGGCAGCGTCTATGGCGGCGGACGTCTGGGCTCCGTGGGCTACGGGCTGTATTTGGAAGGAGAAACAGGTTTCTACGGTACGATGCGACCAGACAACTTTGACCGCGACGGCACTACGCCTATCTCCGATTTCAAACGCGGCTACGTCGACATGGAAATCACCGGCGGCACCATCGGCAACAAGAACGAGTTCAAGTACATTGCTCCCGGCGTTACGGGCGACGACCTGGCAGCAGCCAAGGCCAACATGCCGTACACCGAGCTGGATGCCGACAACCGCCTGCTGCACACCAAGGGCGGCAACGTCTATGCCGGCGGCATGGGACGCTACTATAAGCTGGATGGCGTGACACCCATCTCTACTTACGATGAGGGCGGCAACCTGACGTCTGCAATCGACTGGAAGAAGCTTGGCAACGTGAAGAGCACCACGCTGACCATCGGCGGCGACGCCTGGATTATGGGCAACGTCTATGGTGGCGGCGAGCTTGGTGCCGTGATACCTTATAAAAATGGTGAGAATGTCGAAGGCGGCTCAACAACCATCACCATCACGGGCGGCACCATCGGTACGGAGATTACGTCATCTCCCCCCCAGAAGGAAACCATTCCTGTTCCCGCGGAGGACATCAGCGACGTGAAGTACACCTTCGGCAGCGTCTATGGCGGCGGCTACGGAACGGAGGATAAACTGAACAGCGATGCTTCCACGGCAGATGCGAAGAAGCTCTGGAACAACGGTGTGGAGAACCTCGGCGCCTTCGTTACCGACAGCACCTACATCAACATGAGCGGCGGCCACGTCAGGGCCAGCGTCTTTGGCGGTGGCGAGGTTGCAGCCGTGGGCGGCAGTACGCACGTCAGCATCAGCGGCGGCAAGATAGGCCGAGACGAGGTGAAGCCCAAGTCCAAATCGGACCTCGATGACCCCGGCTACGTCCTCTTCGGCGGCGCTACGATGGGCAACGTCTATGGCGGCGGCAAGGGTACGAACCTCAACCCGCTGGTGGGCGTGGTGCAGACAAACACCAACGTCAGCATCAGCGCAGGCACGGTGGAGGGCGAGCCCTTCATCTACCATAACGTCTATGGCGGCGGCGCACTGGGCTCCGTGGGCAAGTTCCATCCCAACAATCCAGCCGCCGGCGATCCCGACTACGTTCCCGTCGGCGTGCCCTACGGCTGGACGAATCCTGACTACAGCGTCACCGACCAGAACGGCATCGCCAAGGTCACCATCACAGGCGGCACCATAGGTATCAGCGGTCGCGACAACGGTATGGTCAACGGCTCGTCGCGAGGCGATGTGGCTGCTCCCGAACCTTCATCGGTGTTTGGCAAACCTACTCTCAAGGATCCCTATGACCGCTTTGCATACGTCAACAAGTCCTACGTCACCATCGGCACGGAAGGCTCTGCAACAGGCCCTGTCATCAAAGGCTCCGTCTATGGCGGCGGCGAGAACGGCCATAACAACAACAACGCAACGGTGACGATGTACAGCGGCACTGTCGGTATTCAGGAAGGTGAGGATTGGTTCGACTACGGTAATCCCGACATCAACAAGAAGGCCATGATTACCCGCGGCAACATCTACGGTGCCGGTTGCGGTACGGACACATACGAGAAGTGGGATGATAAGAACGATAATGGAGTGAAAGACGAAGGAGAAACAATGGAACTAAACAACCCCTGGTCGGGCAGCGTCTCCGGCGACACCAACGTCAACATCTACGGCGGTCTGGTGACGCACAATGTCTACGGCGGCGGCTCGATGGGCTCGGTAGGCGTGATAACCAAAGACTTGGATTTCGAAGCCAACAAGGATAAGTTCAAGCTCAGCTGGCCGTGCATCTTCACATACAAGCCCGATATTCATGGCAGCAACGGCCATTCCACCGTCAATATCTACGGCGGCCGCATCGGCACGACCGGCTCCGACAACGGCGACGTCTTCGGCGGCGCACGAGGCAAAGCGGGCGACGCCACCCTGGAGGTGATGCACCCGGGTTCTGTAAAGACGGCTACCGTGAATATCAGCTTCGAACCCAGCGTTGATGCTGTCAAGGCTGTCATGGAGGGCGAGGAGGCCAAGATTAGAATCGACCTCAAGGACGGCGATGAAAAGCTTGTCAACGCCATAGCCGGCTCTGTCTATGGCGGCGGCGAGGACGGCCTTGTCTACGAGAACACGTCCGTCACGATGACCAATGGTCTGGTGGGCCATTCCATCTATGGTGGCGGCAAAGGCAAGGGCACCTACACCCGGAAGCTGAAGCGCATTGCGGGCGGTGAGGAGTACAAAGCCGATACCTACAGCATCCACTCCGGCAAGGTGTACGGCAACACGTCCGTTGCAATGGCCGACGGCCTGGTGCTGCGCAACATCTACGGCGGCGGCAACCTGGGTTCCGTGGGCAAGGGCAACTATTCCGGCGGAGCGGACGACTACTCCACGTCTGGCTATGGAGAGACCCTCACCGGCAACCTGTGGGATGACGTGAGCGATGACAGCAAGGCCTTCCTCGAAAGCGGCAAGACCAGCGTCTCCGTCACCGGCGGCACGGTGGGCTACATCGACAGCGACCATCCGGAGGCCTCCTACAAGGACGGCCTGCCATACGGCAACATCTTCGGCGGATGCCGCGGCGAGGCTGCGCCCGTTGTGCCCGAGACAGACGAGACGCCGCGCTACCTCACATGCCCGGCGTTCTTCACCGGCTATGTCAACGAGACGGATGTAACCATCGGAGCAAGCACCACCGAGAGCGGCCCGACTATCCTTGGCACCGTCTATGGCGGCGGCGAGGACGGACACGTGCGCCGCAGCACACACATCAAGGTCTATGGCGGCACGATAGGCCTGGACTTCACCGAGGCGAACCAGGCCCGCGTCGGTTCTACCGACATCAATGCACCAGGTTGGCTTTACCGTGGCAATGTCTACGGCGCGGGCTCCGGCATCGGCGAGTATGCGTTCGACTTCAATGGCGACGACAAAACAGACGGTGTCTTTCCCATCGACGGACTGAACTACTCGGAGACGGGTTTCAGCCAGTCGTCAGGCTCCGTCACCCACTTCACGCGGGTGGACGTCCTGGGCGGTACGGTCTATCGCAACGTGGCCGGCGGTGGCTCGCTGGCCTCTGTGGGTCCCCCGAAGATAACGCAGCACGACTACGCAGCCATGATAGCTGCTACGGACTACTCCAACCCGTCCGTCTGGGGCACGAGGAGCCTGAACCTGGTCAACATCGGTGGCCTGAAGCCTACGGAAGATGGTCCCTTCCGCACTGTCAACATCGGCAGTCTGACGGGTGTGGCGGCCGGATATGGCGGCAATGTGTTCGGCGGTAGCCGCGGCGAGCCCAGCGTGGGCAGCGGATACGCTTCGTCCATCTGGACGCTGGTCAACGTCGGGCACGGCTCCGTCATCCATGGCAACGTCTTCGGCGGCGGCAATGCCGGCGAGGTCCTGAAGGACACAAAGGTCGTGGTCGGAGAAGAATAGAGCCACGTGCCTATCCCAGAAGCGCCGGGCTCTTATCTCAGAAGCGCCCAGCGCTTTTTTCAGAAGAGCCAGGCTCTTATTCCCGAAGAGCAAGGCTCTTATTTCGGAAGACCTAAGCTCTTATTTGGGAAGAGCCAGGCTCTTATCGGCGAAGCACCGTGCGCTTATGAGACAAGCACCGCTCTGTCATCATCGACGCCAACGGACAGAACAGACGAAACGGATTGAACGGATTTATGCCACGCTGATGTTCAGCACATGGAATAAATCCGTTCAATCCGTTTAATCCGTTGTCTGTTGTCTGTTGTCCGTTGTCTATTGTCCGTTGTCCGTTGTCTATTGTCCGTTGTCTGTTGTCCGTTGTCTGTTCTGTTGTCTATTGTCCGTTCTGTTGTCTATTGTCCGTAGTCCGTAGTCCGTTGTCCGTATAAAGTCGGGGGAGCTCCTTACTGGATGTTAGGCTCCTCGAGGCCGAGGCCTTTCTTCCTGTCGACCACCTTCAGCACGAAGCCCAGCAGGAGGGCTGCGACGCCAAGGCAGGCCAGCATGACAAGCGGAGCCGTGTAGTCGAACTGCGTCGGGTCGGTCACACCGGGATTCGTCTTGTCCAGCACCTTGCCGATGAGCAGCGGGAAGAGCCACAGGCCGATGTTCTGAATCCAGAAGATGAGTGCGTAGGCCGAGCCGATGACCTTGGCGTCGACCAGCTTGGGAACGCTGGGCCAGAGGCTTGCGGGCACCAGGGAGAAGCTGCTGCCCAGCACCAGGATGGTGATGTAGGCAATGGCTACGCCGCCCACGGCCGAGTCGCGGAACAGCGGCAGCACGAAGGCAAACGTCAGGTGGCAGAAGATGAGCAGCAGCGAGCCCAGGATGAGCATCGAGGCCGCCTTGCCCTTGTGGTCGACATAGCTGCCCAGGATGGGCGTGATGAGCACGGCCAGCAGCGGGAACACCGCGAAGATGCTCTCGGCCGACTGCCGCATGTAGCCCATGTAGCAGTAGCAGACGAGGGCAAGGATGCTGACGCAGAGCAGGCAGAACCGGCTGGCGCTCTTCTTCTGGAAGTTGCTGGCAAAGCCCGTCGCTGCCACGAAGAGCATGATGACATACTGCACGATGGTGACGCTCTCGCCAGCCCAGAACGAACCCTCGGCGGGAGCCGACAGGGTGAGGTTGCACTGCAGCATGTTCACGGCGTACTTCTGGAAGGGGAAGATGGCGCTGTAGTAGAGCACACAGAGCAGGGCCACGAGCCAGAAGCCGCTCGAGGTGAGTATCTGCCCCAGGTCGCTCACCTTGAAGGGGTCGTCCTTCTCCTCAGCCTCGCCTGTCTGTGCGTCCAGCTTGCTGTCCATGAAGAAATAGACCACGCTCATGATGAGGGCAATGCACATCAGCACCACGCCGAAGGCCACCGAGCGGCTGACACTGACGTGGCCACCCAGACGGGCAAAGAAGGGCGAGAAGATCATGCACGTTGCCACGCCCAGACGGGCCAGAGCCATCTCGCTGCCCATCGCCAGAGCCATCTCGCGGCCCTTGAACCACTTGACGATACCGCGGCTGACGGTAATGCCCGCCATCTCCACGCCACAGCCGAATATCATGAAGCCGCAGGCTGCAAACTTGGCCGAGGCGGGCATCCCGTCGTAGAACGGCGACACGCCCAGCTCGTCGAACACTGGGATGTAGTTCAGATGGCTCGTGAACCAGGCCTCCAGGCCGCTGCCGGCGAACCCGTCGGCCACGGCATACCACTTGATGCAGGCACCGATGAGCATCACCACCGTAGAGAGCAGCATGGTGAAGCGTACGCCCATCTTGTCGAGAATGATGCCTGCGAAGATAAGGAAGAAGGCAAAGACGTTGAGGAAGACCTCGGAGCCTTGCATCGTGCCGAAGGCTGTGGAGTCCCATCCGCGGGTCTCCTGCATCAGGTCCTTGATGGGAGACAGGATGTCCATGAAGATGTAGCTGCAGAACATGGCAAGCGCCAAGAGCAGGAGAGCCGTCCAGCGCATACCGGCGCTGTCGCGGAGAGTCTTTTGAATTGCTTGGGTCATAGTTTGTTTTTCTTTATTTTGGTTTTCCTAGGATGTCCTAGGAATTTCTAGGATTTCCTAGGCGTTTCTAGGATTTCCTAAGTTTTATTAAATTATTTCAGCCAGCGGTCGAGCCAGGCGAAGAAGGTGCGTTGCCAGAGGATGCCGTTCTGGGGCTTGAGCACCCAGTGGTTCTCGTCGGGGAAGATGAGCAGCTGCGCCTCGATGCCCCGCATGCGGGCAGCGTTGAAGGCCGACATGCCCTGCGTGGCATTGATGCGGTAGTCCTTCTCGCCGTGAATGCAGAGGATGGGCGTGTCCCACTTGTCGACGAAGCGGTGCGGCGAGTTCTCGTAGGTGCGGCGGGCGCGTGCGGTCTGGTCCTTGTTCCAGTAGGCATCGTCGTACTCCCAGTTGCTGAACCAGTTCTCCTCCGTTTCGGTGTACATCGCCTCGAGGTTGAAGGCGCCGTCGTGCGCGATGAAGCACTTGAAGCGGCCTTCGTGGTGGCCTGCCAGATAGTAGACCGAGAAGCCGCCGAACGAGGCTCCTACGGCTCCAAGGCGGTCCTTGTCGACGTAGGGAAGATTCTCCACGGCATCGTCGATGGCGGAGAGGTAGTCCTGCATGCACTGTCCGGTCCAGTCGCCGCTGATTTCCTCGAGCCATTCCTGCCCGAAGCCCGGCACGCCGCGACGGTTCGGAGCAATCACCACATAGCCCTGCGAGGCCATAATCATGAAGTTCCAGCGGTAGCTCCAGAACTGCGAGACGGCACTCTGCGGACCGCCCTCGCAGAAGAGCAGCGTGGGATACTTCTTCGCGGGGTCGAAGTGAGGCGGCAGGACAATCCACGTCAGCATTTCCTTTCCGTCGGTGGTCTTCACCCAACGCATGTCGATGCCAGGTTGAGCAAGCTGTTCGAGGATGTCCTTGTTGACCTCGGTTATTTGCTTGACCTGTGTGTCGGCAATGGTATCGCCTGGTGTAACGACGTAGAGGTCAGCAGGAGCAAAGAAGCTGTGGCGTTCTGCAAGGATTTCTTTTTCGTTCAGCATCTGGAGAGAGCCGAAGTCACCAAAGAACTGTGCAGAAGCATGACCATCGGTAAGCTGTGTCACCTCGCCCTTGAGGTTCGTACGGTAGAGGTGCTCCATAGCGTGCCATACCGCTATATAATATAATGTATAGGAATCGGGTGCCCAGCAGAAGTCATCGACGCTGGAGTCGAGCGACTCCGTGACGTAGGTCTTGGTGCCTTCCTTCAGGTCGTAGATGCAGAGGCGCTGGCGGTCGCTCTCGTATCCGTCGCGCTCCATCGAGAGCCAAGCCACGTAGCGTCCGTCGGGAGAGAACTTAGGATTGATGTCATAGCCGACGTTGCTGTCTTTCAGGTTCGTGTTGATGAACTGGTCCTTGAGTGTCTTGGTGGGATTGCAGATGTGGTCCGGACTGTCAACAAAGCCTCCATCGGGCACGACGTCGAACTCGCCGCAGTTCTTGCAGAGGTTCTTTGTCTTGCTCATGTCCTTGCTTTCCGCATCATAGAGGAAGATGTCGGAGTCTGTGGAGATGCTGTAGTCGATACCAGTCAGGCAGCGGCAAGTGAAGGCTATGAACTTCGAGTCAGGACTCCAAGCCAGTTGTTCGATGCCGCCGAACGGTTCCATCGGGCACTCGTAGGGATAGCCGTCGAGGATGTCCCTTTCGTTGACTATTGACCATTGACCATTGACCTCTGCGAGGAAGGGATGCTGGATGCTCTCCACATAGTGGTCCCAATGGCGATACATCAAGTCGTTCACCACGCGACCGGTCGCTTTGGGCAGGTCTTCGGGGTTCTTCTGGATGATTTCATTGAAGTCGATGCTCTTCAGGAGGATAGCCTTCTTGCCATCAGGAGCGAAGAGGAAGCCCTCGACCTTGCCTTCGGTCTCGCTCATCTGCTTGCGGCCGTTGCCGTCAAAGCCCATCTTCCAAACCTCACCCTCACGGAGGAATGCGATGGTCTCGTTGTCCAGCCATTGCACGTCGGTCTCGTTCTCGGCATCGGTTGTCAGTTGTCGTTGCTCGCTGCCGTCGGCGTTCATCATCCAAAGCACCTGGTGGCTCTTGTTTTCCTTTACGCTGTAGTAGCCCATCTGGAAGGCGATGTGCTTGCCGTCGGGCGAGGCCTGATAGCCGCCGATGCGGCTCATTGCCCAAAGCGCCTCAGGCGTCATCAAGTCGCCCTCGAGCTGAATGGTCTGCTTTTCAATGTTGACCTTGTCGCTTTCCTTTTGTGTACCGCAAGACATAAGTAATAATGAAAGAATGAAAAAATGAAAGAATGAATGGTTGTTAAGTCTCATCTTTAATCCTTAGTATTTAATCTTTATTCAATTAATTTTCGACTTTTCACCTTTTCCCCTTTTGTTGTTCCTGCATCTTCTGCAGGGCCTCGAGGCGAGCTTGCAGGCCGGACACCTTCTTCGGGTCGTTCTTGTGCTGCTCGTGGTAGGCTTCAAGGCCGGCAAGGAGCTTCTTGTCGTCGGTTGACCAACGCAGATACCACATCGTGAGGATGCTGATGAGGCCCGACACGAAGTAGTAGTAGCTCAAGCCGCTGCTGTAGCCGTTGAACATGAAGAAGAACATCAACGGCATGAGGTACATCATCCATTGCATCATCTTCATCTGCTGCGCCTGCTCGCCAGTGAACTGGTTCTGCTGCTGGCGCATCGAAATCCAGGTGTTGATGAGGTTCGTCGCACTAAAGAGGACGCAGAAGATGCTCAAGTGGTTGCCGATGAGGGGCAGGTCGGTGCTCCAGCGGATAAGGTCGTCATAAGCAGAGAGGTCGTCGGCCCAGAGGAAGCTCTCGCCGCGCAGGTCGATGGCGTTGGGAATGAAGTTGAACAATGCAATCCAGATAGGCGCCTGTATGAGCATCGGCAGACAGCCACCCATTGGGCTGACGCCATACTGGCTGTAGAGCTGCATCATGGCCTGCTGCTTCTGCATCGCCTGGTCGGGATTGGGATATTGCTTGGAGAGTTCGTCGAGCTTCGGCTTGAGCACACGCATCTTGGCACTGCTCATGTAGCTCTTCTTCTGTGTCGGCCAGACTGCCACC
Source organism: Prevotellaceae bacterium UBA4336 (assembly GCA_002394305.1). GTDB lineage: Bacteria > Bacteroidota > Bacteroidia > Bacteroidales > Bacteroidaceae > Physcousia. Next base: position 24,235 of record DGTM01000048.1, on the reverse strand, counting down.
TTGACGATTACCGTCAGCAGGAAGAGGACAAGTCCCATTGGCAGACCGGCATGTTTGAGCCAGTCGAAGATGTAGAGGATAGACCAGCGGTTGATGAAACGGAATATCCACCAGCCTAAGTAAACGAGTTCGTCGAGGTCGGCATCCGAGCCGTAAGCAGTCATCTTGCTATGGTCCTTGAGGATGTGGAAGTCGTTCGGGCCAAGGTACATCTGCAAGTGCGAGCCTTTGCCGGCGGCTGCGTCGAAGGCAATCTCTGCCGTGGCCTGGTACTCCTTGAGCCAGCCTTCGTAGTCGTCGCCGGGCTGCGTCGTGGTGAGCGTAGCCTTGGTCATGGGCTTCTCGGCAATGAGGACGGCGCTGAAGAACTGGTTCTTGAAGGCAATCCATTCGAGGGGCTCCTCGGGCGTCTTCGTCTCGTTGCTCGTCTCGGCAAGGTGCTTCACGCCCTTGTCCTGCCGCTTGTAGGTGAGGGAGCTGTAGCGGTTCTCGAAGTCGGCACCCTTTTCCTGCTGCAGGATGGTGGCCTTCCAGTCGAGGAGCAGGGCGGACTGTCCGGGCATCGTCATGCCTTCCAGGCCCTTGGCCGTGATGTCCATGTCGAGCATGTAGGCATCGGGGCGAAGCGTGTAGCGCACTTGCAGCTGCTTGCCTTCCTGCTCTACGGCGAAGGTGACGCTGGAGTCAGTCTGTCCGGCGACGTTGAACGAGAGGTCGGAGAGGCAGAGGTTCTCCTGCTTGAGGGGCAGGGTGAGCTTCATCGAAGCGTCTTCCTTGCCGAGAATCATGACGTCGCCGTCCCTGAGGCGGCTCTTGTAGCCGATGATTTCGGCATCCTCCACGACGGCTCCCTTGCTGTTGAGGCCGACGCGGACCTTGTTGTTCCGGAGGGTGATGCGCTGCCC
>DGTM01000048.1:0-23237 GCA_002394305.1 Prevotellaceae bacterium UBA4336 | reverse complement strand
AAGGGGAAGAACAAAGACGAGGAGTCTGCTGCGGCTGAGGATGCCTGTTCTTCTTTCTCCTCCACCTTTACGGGGGAGTCGGAGGGGGTCTGTGCGGCAGCGATGCTGTCCCGCTGTGCCATTGCCTCCAGCTCTTCCTTGCTGGGCTGGCTGTACCAGCTGAAGCCGATGACGACGAGGGCAATGAGAATGAATCCAGTGATGGTGTTCTTATCCATGAGTGAAATGTTGAGTTATATGTCTTTATGTCGGGGCGGCTTCTTCCCTATGCAGCCGCAAGCAGGGTGCAAAGTTACGAAAAAAGGAGGGAAGAGCCAAATTTATTTGTGCTTTTCCGAGCGCAAGTATCTTTGGTGAAGTCAAAGTAGCGTAAAAAGGGGATTTAAGCGTTAAAAAAGAAGAATTATGAATTGTGAATTATGAATTGTGAATTAAATGCCGTAACTTTGCACAAAATTAGAAGAAATGAAGCGTTTCGTCATACTATTCCTTCTCTCCCTGACCGTCCTCCAGGCCACTTCTGCCCGGAAGGTGGAGGCCGAAGAGAAGGCCGACACATCCGCTCTGCTCCGCACCTATCTGCTGGCGCTGGACTCGTTGGCCCGGGAGCGTGACTCGCTCAATGCCGTGGGCTATGCTACCCAGCCCAACGCCTATTACTACCAGCTCCTGCTGTCCCCCACGCTCTACTCCTCGCCCCTGAAGCAGGCGATGAGTCCCGGCGAGCCGGTCAGCCAGGACCCCCAGATGCAGCGGCTCTATGCCTCGCGCCGGATGCTCTCGCAGCTCTATACGCGGGCTCCCCTGCTGGTGACGCAGACGGAGAGCGACATCCTGGGGCAGACGGCACTGCGCACCGACGTGAACGAGGTGCTGCAGGACAAGGACAAGCTCTCCGACAAGGTGGCTGCCGCCACGCTGGCCCCGAAGGTGGAGGAGGCCGTGGAGGTCATCACACGCAGGCCGAACTTCTGGAAGTTCTCGGGCGACGCTGCCCTGCAGTTCTCGCAGAACTACTTCTCGAACAACTGGTATCAGGGGGGTGAAGATAACTTCTCCGGGCTGACCACGCTCACGCTGCGTGCCAACTACAACGACCAGCGCAAGATTACCTGGGACAACACCCTGGAGATGCAGCTGGGATTCCAGACCACCGAGAGCGACAAGGAGCACTCCCTCCGCCCCACCAACAACCTGCTACGCTACACCACCAATGCCGGCTACAAGGCGTGGAAGAGCCTCTACTACTCCCTGCAGGTCATCCTCAAGACGCAGATACTGCCCGTCTACAAGGCCAACACTACGCAGAAGACCACCGACATACTCTCCCCCCTGGACGTCACCATCGGCCCCGGTATGAAGTGGGACATCTCGGTGGGCAAGAAGAAACAGTTCACGGGCACCCTGCAGGTGGCGCCGCTTGCCTTGCGTATACTTTACGTCCACGACGACGACCTGGTACGGAACTATGGCATCGACGAGGGAAAGAACCAGAAGACGACGTTCGGCCCCAGCGCCACGCTGAACACCCGCTGGCAGATCTGCAAACAGGTCAACTGGGTGAGCCGCATCTACTGGATGAGCAACTACGACTACCACATCTGGGAATGGGATAACACCATCAACTTCGCCGTCACCAAGCTTATCTGGGCGAAGCTGTTCATCTACCCTCGTTTCGACAACAGCAATGAGAGATACCGCTCCGGCGAGAACCACGACGGCACGTACATGATGTTCAAGGAGTGGTTCAGCCTCGGACTTAACTATAGCTTCTAGGACCTATAAGACCCATAGGACCTATAAGACCCATAGGACGTATAAGACTCATAGGACCTATAAGACTCATAGGACTTATAACCTCTAAGAGACCATGACAATAAAAAGCGCCGAATACACCATCAGCAGTGCCCGCGTGGAGCAGTGTCCCGCCGGCAACTGGCCGGAGTTCGCCTTCATCGGGCGAAGCAACGTGGGCAAGAGCAGCCTTATCAACATGCTGACGGGCAGGGCAGGCCTTGCCAAGACATCCGCCACCCCGGGAAAGACTGTCCTCATCAACCATTTTCTGATAAACAGCCAGTGGTACCTCGTGGACCTACCCGGCTACGGCTATGCGCGGCGCGGCATGAAGCAGCGCGATGAGCTGCAGCGCATGATTTCGGGCTACATCCTCAGGCGCGAGCAGATGATGAACCTCTTCCTGCTCATCGACATCCGCCACGAGCCGCAACGCATTGACCTGGAGTTCATCGAGTGGCTCGGCGAGAACGGCATCCCCTTCAGCATCGTCTTCACCAAGGCCGACAAGCTGTCGAAGGGAAAGGCCGCAGGCAACGTCAAGCGCTATCTCGACGAGCTGTCGAAGCAGTGGGAGGAGCTGCCGCCGTACTTCGTCAGCAGCAGCGAGACCCGGCAGGGACGCGAGGAGGTGCTCGGCTACATCGACGAAATCATGGCATCCCTCAGCGCCGAGTAAGTGCGGCGGGACTGTCGGAGGGCCATCCATATACTTAAACAACGGATTAAACGGATTGTACGGATTATCCATGTGCTGAACATCAGCGTGGCATAAATCCGTACAATCCGTTTAATCCGTTGTTGTCAATATAGTCTTATCGGAGCGCGGTGCGTGTTATTTCTTCTTGCTCAGGTCGAGGACGCGTACGGCACGGAACTTCAGACCGGCACCATGGCCGAGGAAGCCGATGTGGCCCGTCTTGTTGAACATGCCGGGGTGGTTGCGGTGGTCCACGGTGTAGGGATTCGTGTTGCTGCCGTCGGGAGCCACGTTATGTCCCTTGCAGGCTTCCTTGATATCGCCGTCCACGATGACTTCGCCGTTCACGGTGACGGTGATGTGGTTGCCCTGCACGCGGATTTCCTCCTCGCTCCACTCGCCCAGAGGCTTGTGCTTGATGCGCTTGGCGGGAATCACACCATAGACGGAGCCGTGCACCTGATACTCGCGCAGACCGGCATAGATGGGGTCGTCGTGGTCGAGGATCTGCACCTCGCACATGCCGTCGTAGGCAGCATCCACGCCCATCGGGGTGCGGACGCCCACGCCGTTGTTCACGCCCGGGCGCAGGAAGCAGAACTCGAAGCGGAAGACGAAGTCGCGATACTCCTTCTTCGTGTACAGGTTGCTCTCGTTGCCATAGTTGGCCGTCACGTTGATGCAGCCGTTGATGGGCACGTAGCCCACCTTGTTGCCCACGAAGTTGTCGAGGTTCGTGCCGTCGAAGAGGAGCTCGAAGCCCTGCTTCTTCTCTTCGTCGGAGAGAACGTAAGGCTCAACCGGCGTCAGCTCGGAAAGCTTCTGGCGCAGCTCGTCCACGGCATAGCCGTCGTCGGCGTTGCCCGTTGCCTTGAAGATGCCGATGCACTTCTCCAGGTTGGTCTTTACGGCGTCGTACTCAATGTCCTCGCTCGTCTTGGTGATGATGTTCTTGGCAGCTGTGGCAGCGTCGTAGGCCAGTGCCTTGTCGTCGAGCTGGCTTGCAGCGAGCAGGAAGGCATTGCGGGTCGGCGTCTTGCCTAGGTTGGAGAGGATGGTCTTCTTGTTGTCGGCGTTCTTAGCCAGGCCGAAAGCCTCGCAGAGCTTTGCCGAACGGCTGTCCATGCTCTGCTCCTTGCTGCTCACCAGGCGGACGTAGCTCATCAGGGCGTTCTCGTTCCCCTTCTTTGCAGCGGCAAGCAAGGGCTTCGCAGCCTTGTAGTTGCTTGATGTGCCCAGGGCAGCCAGGGCTGCGGCATCGCCAATCTTCTCCAAGTCGGCCACGGAAGCGTCGGTGCCAGTGGCTGCGAGCAAGGGATAGAGGCGCTCACGGTTAGGCATGTTCGGCTGGTTGGCAAAGAGGGAAATCCTCTTGTACTGCTCGTCGGCGGGCAGTGTCTGCAGGGCAGCGGCACAAGCCTTCTGCCAGGCGGAGATGTTGCCGGCATTCTTGTCGAGCACGGTCAGCGAGCCGACGATGGCGTTCAGCTGGTCGGGAGTCACCACACCGGGCAGGGCACTGAGGGCAGCCTCGCCGTAGGTCTTGTCGGAGGTGAGCTTCAGGATGTCATCGGCCACGTTCGTCTGGCGGCGTGCCGATGCGAGCTTCAGCAGAGAGAGCTTCTTGTCGCCCGTGGCAGCCTTCAGCGCCTCCTGCAGGTCCAGCTTCTCGGGGAAGGAGCAAAGGGCTCGGAAGGCCTCCGTGTCGTTCTCGCTGCCCAGCTGGTCGATGAGCACCTGTTCGGCATCCTTGCCGCCAATCTTGCCCAGCGCCTCGATGGCAGCCTTGGCAGGCTTGCCGCCCTGCACGACGGCCTTGGCAAGCAGCGCCTTCTGGCTGGCCTTCTTGTTGTCGCCGAGCCAATAGAGGACGTCGCACTGGGCCTCCTCGCTCAGCGACTTGTACTTCTTCGCTACGGCAGCAGCCAGTTCGTCGGTGACGAGCCCCTTCTCCGTGGCAAACTTCAGGGCCTGCATGCGCAGGGCATGGTCCTTGCCCTTCACGGCCTTCACAACCTGTGCGTCGGCCTTGTCGCCCAGGGCCACGAGCTTGTCGTAAGCCTTAGCGTAGGGGTTGGCTCCCTGCTGTTCGGTGTAGGTGACGTCGTTCTCCTTCGAGAGCAGACGGAGCTCGTTCTCCAGGAACTGCTTGGCATCCTTGTCGCCCTGAGCGGCAATGGCCTGCTTGAGTCCCTCGCGAACGGAAGAGGCCCATGCCTCGTTGGTGCCTGCCAGGCAGACAGCGCCGTGGATGGTGTACTCCACCTTGGCATTCACGCGCTGTGCCGCAGGCTTCAGCATGGCGGCAAGCATGGTGATGGACTTAGGCGCAGCCTGTACAAGGGGCTTCAGCTCGTTGTTGAAATCGGACTGCTGCTGGATGGGCACCAGGGCAAGCACGTCCTGCACGATGGTCTCTGTGGAGCGCTGGCGTGCATCCTGTGCAAAGGAGGACAGGCTGAGCAGCAGCGCGGCTATAATAATATATAATGTACGTTTCATCTTGTCATTTACAATTTAATTATTTCTTGTATTCTTTAGAAACAAGGCGCGCTTTTAATGCGCGGAGTTCCATTTACCATTAATTCCTCCCCTTTGGGGGAGGTTAGGAGAGGGGCTGTTATATCAGCTTCCCCCATTCGCCGCGCATGGGCTGTTCGACGAGACGGTTAGCAGCATCGTCGCCCACGAAGAGCTGTGTCTTCGGGTCGAAGTGGAGCGTGCGGTTGAGTCGCAGGGCGCATACGCCCATGTTGACGATGGTGGCGCTGTGGTAGCCGTTGCTCTCGTTGAGGGCGAACTGGCGGCGTGTGCGCACGCACTCCAGGAAGTCGGTGTTACGCTCTTCGGGGTCTGGCAGTTCGTTGATGATTTGCTGCACGTTGGGAATGGTGCATTCGAAGCCCTTGTACACCTTGCCCTTCGGACCCTCGATGTAAGGCACCTTGCCCTTGCTCTCGAATCCTTCGCCTTCCAGGATGATCTGGCAGCCGTCGGCATACGTGTAGGTGATGTTTCGCCAGATGCCCACTGCGTCGGGGTGCTGCTGCGGAGCGTCAATCTCCACCTTGACGGGGAACTCGTCGTCCTTGCCGAGGATGTACTGCACGGGGTCGATGTAGTGCTGGCCCATGTCGGCCAGTCCGCCGCCGTCGTAGTCGAAGTATCCGCGGAAGGTCTGGTGCGTGCGATGCACGTTGTAGGGCTTGAAGGGAGCCGGGCCGAGCCAGAGGTCGTAGTCGAGCTCCTTGGGCACAGGCTGCACCTCGAGGTTCTCCTTGCCCACCCAGAAGAACTTCCAGGTGAAGCCCGTTGCGCCGGAGATGCGCACCTTCAGGGGCCACCCCAGCAGGCCGCTGTCGACAAGCTTCTTGAGGGGCTTGACCTCGGTGCCGAGGCCGTAGAATGTATCTTTGAAGCGGAACCATGTGTTCAGACGGAATACGCGGCCGTTGCGCTTCACAGCTTCTTTTACGCGCTTGCCTTCGCCGATGGTGCGCGTCATGGGCTTTTCGCAGAAGATGTCCTTGCCTGCATTGGCGGCTTCAACGGACATGATGCCGTGCCAGTGGGGTGGGGTGGCGATGTGAACGATGTCTACGTTGGGGTCGTGAATGAGGTCGCGGAAGTCGTGATAGGCTTTCAGGTCCTCCCCCCAGTTCTTCTTGGCGGCAGCCACGGCTGAGTCAAGGTGCTTCTGGTCCACGTCGCAGAGAGCCACGAGGCGGCAGTTCTGGTCGCTGATGAAGTGTGAGCCCGAGCGGCCGATGCCGCCCACGCCGATCAGACCGCGCGTCAGCTGGTCGCTGGGAGCGATGAAGTTGTTGTTGCCTCCCATCTTGCCAAGCACTTCGCGGGGCATGATGCTGAAGAGAGCAGCACCTGCTGCACCCTTCGTAATGAATGAACGTCTGTTTAGTTTCATGGTAAAAAGTGTTTGTCTGAATACTTTTTCGCTCCAAAGTTAACTCTTTTTCCCGACACGACAAAACTTTATGCGCGAAACTTACGCTTAATTCACAATTTTATTCGTACCTTTGTGGCATGAAGCTGCATTCCGGGCGATGGAATGTGCCATTATGATGCTATGGAAACAAAACGCAAGACTTTTCTCTTTACCCTTTTGCTCCTGTGCCTCTTCACAGGTGCTGCAGCTCAGGCGCAGGGCTTCCTCTCGGTGCTGGACGTAGGTGTCCGGCCCGGCAACACGCCCGAGGCGAACCGCGACAGCCTTCAGGCAGCCATCGACCGCATGAGCTCCCGAGGCGGCGTGCTCTATGTGGAACCCGTCGAGGGCGGCTATCCCATGCAGGGCGGCCTGGTGCTCAGGCGCAATGTGACGCTGCTGGGTGCTCATGGACCTACCGGGAGAGGCACGGCCCTGCCAGACCGTTCCGGCCCGACGGGCTCGCTGTTCGTCATCACCGACCGCGAGCGGCCCTTCCTCACCGTGGAGTCCGCCACGCAGGTTCGCGGCATACAGTTCTATTATCCCGAGCAGGGATGGAACGACCCCGCTCGCATCATTGCCTATCCCACGACCATCCGCATGTCGCCCGGGCAGAATGTGCAGGGCGTCACGCTGAGCTGCCTCACCTTCTACGGCGAGTACATGGCGATGGACTTCAGGGCCAAGGCTCCTCTGATATGCGAGCAGATTCTCTTCGAGCACTGCTATGGCTATCCTCTGAGCGGACAGTTCATTGCCATCGACCGCTGCTACGATGTGCCCCGCATCCTGCACTGCCACGTCAATCCCGCCAACATGCGTGAGTTCTGGCGCACCTTCACGCCCCCTGTCGTTGACACCGTGGTGCGACGGAAGGCCTTTACCTATTGGATAGACCACACCGACAACGCCCAGCTCATGGACCTCTTCACGTTCGGGAACTACGGGGGCATCTACTTGGGCAGCGAGACCTATGGACAGCTCACAAACTTCAACTTCGACTGCGTGGGCGTGGGCATACACAAGACAGGCAGCCAGTGGACGAACCGCAACTGGCAGATAGCGCAGGGAAGCATCATTGCCAACGTGGGCGAACGCCTGGAGGACGTGCACCCCATCCTCATCGAGGGCAAGGGCCACACCTCACTTGCCAATGTGGAGAGCTTCTCGGGCGGCAACGCTGCCCTGACGACCCTCGGCGCCTCGTGGGACTACATCACCGTCAAAGGCGAGGCCAGCGTCACCATGACAGGTTGCAGGATGCAAGGCTACAAGGCCGATTCGCCCATCCACGTCAGCCCCTCGGCACAGCTTCATGCCATCGGCTGTGAGGACCGCGACAACAAACCGGTTTCCATCCCATAGCGATACCAACAGGCAAGGACGATGCAGACTGGACTACCGCAGGATTTCGTGCGCCTCATGCACGAGCATTATGATGCAGCGACGGCCGATGCGCTCTGCCACGCCTTGGACGCGACGGAGCCCGACGTGTCCATCCGCCTGAATCCGCGCAAGCTTTCTGCCGACGAGGTGCTGGCCTGCCGTCCGGACCTGGAGCCTGTGCCCTGGTGCCCCAACGCCTTTTTCCTGCCCGCCCGTCCCGCCTTCACGTTCGACCCCCTGCTGCATGCCGGCGCATACTACGTGCAGGAGGCCGCATCGATGGCTATTGCAAGCCTCATCACAAAAGCCTTCCCCGTCCCCTCTCCTCTCCTCGCCCTCGACCTCTGCGCCGCGCCGGGCGGAAAGAGCACGCTTGTGCAAAGTCTGCTGCCCGATGGCTCGCTCCTTGTCAGCAACGAACCGGTGCCGAAGCGTGCCCAGGTGCTGAGGGAGAACATGCAGAAATGGATGATGGGCCAGCCGGAAGAGGCTCCGCGATGCATCGTGACGCAGAAATACCCCCATGAGTTCGGCGCTTTGACCGGCCGTGCCGACCTCCTGCTGACGGACGTGCCCTGCTCCGGCGAAGGCATGTTCCGCAAGGACGAAGCGGCACGGCAGGAATGGAGCCTGGAGAACGTGGCGAAGTGCCAGCAGAGGCAACGCGACATTCTCTCGGACATCTGGCACGTGCTCAAGCCCGGCGGACTGCTCATCTACAGCACCTGCACCTTCAACCGCTACGAGGACGAGGACAATGCCCGCTGGATATGCCGGGAGCTGGGCGGCGAGCTGCTCATGGAGCGCCACTTCCTGCCCGGCCGCGACCGCGGCGAAGGCTTCTACGTGGCGGCGATAAAAGCCCCCGGTGGCGGTGAGGAGCAAGGAGCAGGCGGTGAAGGGTCACCTCTTTCGCCTCAGTCCTTGGATTCCATTCTCAAATCCCTTGCCCCTTGCCCCTTGCCCCTTGCTCCTTCCCCGGCCGACACGTCGCCTCGCATCGAGCTCTCCTACGACGAAGCCCTGCAGTACCTGCGGCGCGAGGCACTCCGCGTGGAGGCGCCCCGCGGTCCCGTCACGCTTTGCTATCGCGGCCTTGTGCTCGGTCCGGGCAAGGGCGTGGGCAGCCGTATCAACAATCTCTACCCCGAAGCCTGGCGCATCCGCACCACCTACACGACGCCTTTTTCCCTGCTCGGCACGGACTGAAAAGACCTCGCAGCGGAGGCACAGCCTCGTTTCTCTCCCATTAAGGATATTTTTCACGCGCAATCTTTGTTCAATAGCAAAGAAAGTGCTAACTTTGCCGCTCAAACTTTACAAAGCAATGAAAGAGCATAGTCATTTGGTAATCATGGCTGGCGGCGTTGGCAGCCGTTTCTGGCCCATGAGCACTCCGCAGAGACCGAAACAGTTCGTCGATGTCTTAGGCTGTGGCCGCAGCCTCATACAGCTGACATTCGACAGGTTCAGGAAGATTATTCCCGCCCAGAACACCTGGGTTGTCACCTCAGCGTCGTACCTCGAGATAGTGCGTGAGCAGTTGCCCGAAGTGCCCTGGAACCACGTGCTGCTGGAGCCTTGCCGTCGCAACACAGCCCCCTGCATTGCATACGCCAGCTGGCGCATCAAGTCGGAGGACCCGAAGGCCAACATCGTCGTTACGCCCAGCGATGCCCTCGTCCTTGATACTGCCGAGTACCAACGCGTCATCAGCTCGAGCCTGAAGTTCGTGTCCGAGTCGGACGCCATGGTGACGCTCGGCATGAAGCCCACCCGCCCCGAGACAGGCTACGGCTACATCCAGGCCGACCTCTCGTTCTCCACGGCCCGCAACAAGGAGATTTTCCGCGTGGACTCCTTCCGCGAGAAGCCCGACATCGACACCGCCAAGCGCTACATACAGAAGAACAACTTCTTCTGGAACGCAGGCATCTTCATCTGGAACGTCGGCACCATTGCCAACGCCCTGCGCGTCTACCAGCCGACCCTCTCGCAGATATTCGAGGACCTGCTGCCCGTCTACGGCACAGCCCGCGAGCAGGACGCCATCAACGAAGTGTTCCCCACCTGCGAGAACATCTCCATCGACTATGCCGTCATGGAGAAGGCCGATGAGATCTACGTGTTCCCCGCCAGCTTCGGCTGGAGCGACCTGGGCACGTGGGGCTCGCTCCACGAGAACTCCGAGCGCGACATCTACGGCAACGCCCTCATCGGACAGGACGTCAAGGTGTACGAGACGACGAACTGCATCATTCACGCCAGCCAGGAGAAGCGCGTCGTGGTGCAGGGCCTGGACGGCTACATCGTGGCAGAATGCGACGACACGCTGCTCATCTGCCGCCTCTCCGACGAACAGCGCATCAAGCAGTTCAGCGAGGAAGGCTGAGCACTTCCCGCCATAACGCCATAACGTCAAAACGAAATACCCACTGTTAAAATGAAACACATCGCACTTATCACGGGAGTGACAGGGCAGGACGGTTCCTACCTGAGCGAGTTCCTCCTTGCCAAGGGCTACGAGGTGCACGGCATCATCCGCCGCAGCTCGGTGGACTACCGCGAGCGCATCGCACACCTCGAGGGCACGCCCCACTTCCATCTACACTACGCCGACATGGGTGACTCCATGTCGCTCGTCAAGCTGGTCGGCCTCGTCCAGCCCACCGAGATATACAATCTGGCAGCACAGAGCCACGTGCAGGTCAGCTTCGACGCACCGGAGTTCACGGCCGACGTCGACGCCGTGGGTGTGCTCCGCATACTCGAAGCCGTACGCACCAATCATCTGGAGAACACCTGCCGCATCTATCAGGCATCCACATCCGAACTCTATGGCAAGGTGGAGGAAGTGCCGCAGAACGAGAACACGCCCTTTCACCCCTATAGCCCCTACGCCGTAGCCAAGCTCTACGGCTTCTGGATCGTCAAGGAATATCGCGAGGCGTACGGCATGTTCTGCTGCTCCGGCATCCTGTTCAACCACGAGAGTGAGCGCCGGGGCGAGACGTTCGTCACCCGCAAGATTACCCTTGCCGCCGCCCGCATCGCACAGGGCAAGCAGGAGAAGCTCCTGCTGGGCAACCTCGACTCGCTCCGCGACTGGGGCTACGCCAAGGACTATGTGGAATGTATGTGGCTCATCCTGCAGAACGACAAGCCCGAGGACTTCGTCATCGCCACGGGCGTGCAGCACTCCGTCCGCGAGTTCACCGACCTGGCCTTCCGTCACGTCGGCATCGAGCTCAAGTTCGAAGGCGAGGGCATCGACGAGAAGGGCATCTGCGTGAGCGGTCCCGAGCACCTGGTGGGCAAGGTGCTGGTCGAGGTCAGCAAGGACTTCTACCGTCCCACCGACGTGGTCAACCTCTGGGGCGACCCCACGAAAGCCAAGGCCAGGCTCGGCTGGGACCCCGGCAAGACCAGCTTCGAGCAGCTCGTCAAGCTGATGGTAGAGCACGACATGGGCAAGGTCGCCGCCGAAGGCGCCGCAGAGAAAGTCCGCACTAACCTGGCCGAATACCTCGAAAAAGGCATCGTGAAGTAGTCACACGGACAGGTAAAGGTCACACAGAAACCACAGAAATCACAGAAAAGGCATGCCAGTGCAAGTGCTGGCGCATTATGAGCATCAACGAGATTACATACGAGATAAGAGGGGCTTTCTATGATGTCTATAAGGAATTGGGCCCCGGACTGCTTGAATCTGTGTATGAAGAGGCTCTGTGTTTTGAACTGGAACAGCGTGGCCTGAAAGTAGAAAGGCAGATGCAAGTGCCTATTAACTATAAAGGAAATGTGTTGAAGACAGAACTACGACTTGATGTTCTGGTAGAAGATAAGGTCATAGTAGAGTTGAAATCAGTCGAGGAAATGAAGAAGGTGTTTGCAAAGCAATTGCTAACCTATCTGAGACTGATGAATAAGGAGGTAGGTCTTTTGGTAAATTTCAACACAGACAATATCCTTACAGCGATAACTCGCATAGCGAATTGAACAGTCACACAGAAAACACAGATGCCGCAGAGAGACTGCGCAAACCACTCACCAAGGGAGAGAAGAGTTCTGTGATTTCTGTGATTTCTGTGTGAAATGAAAAAATATAATTTCAGTGTGAAATGGAACAGAATTCGAAAATTTACGTAGCGGGGCACCGCGGGATGGTGGGCTCTGCAATTGTCAGGGAGCTGCAGCGGCAGGGATACACCAATATCGTGACGAGGACCCACAAGGAGCTCGACCTGACCAGGCAGGAAGCTGTCGAGGCTTTCTTCGCCCAGGAAAAGCCGGAATACGTCTTCCTCGCTGCCGCAAAGGTGGGAGGCATCGTTGCCAACCAGTCGGCCCTGGCGGACTTCATGTACGAAAACATGGTGCTCGAGATGAACGTCATACATGCTGCTTGGAAGAACGGCTGCAAGAAGCTGGAGTTCCTGGGCAGCTCGTGCATCTATCCGCGCTTGGCTCCGCAACCCATGCCCGAGAGCTGTCTGCTGACGGGCGAGCTGGAGAAGACCAACGAGGCCTATGCCCTGGCTAAGATAAGCGGCCTGAAGTACTGCGAGTTCCTCAACCGTCAGTACGGCACGGACTACATCTCCGTGATGCCGACCAACCTCTACGGACCCAACGACAACTATCATCCCGAGCACAGCCACGTGCTGCCGGCGCTGATACGGCGCTTCCACGAGGCAAAGGAGGCTGGCCTGGAGAGCGTCACCTGCTGGGGCGACGGCTCGCCGCTGCGCGAGTTCCTCTATGTGGACGACCTTGCCAACCTCTGTGTCTTCCTGATGAACAACTACAGCGGCAACGAGACGGTCAACGCCGGAACGGGCAAGGAGCTGACCATCAAGGCGCTCACCGAGCTGGTGGCTAAGGTGGTGGGCTACAAGGGACGCATAGAGTGGGACACGACGAGGCCGAACGGAACGCCCAGAAAGCTGCTCGATGTGTCGAAAGCCAAAGCCCTCGGGTGGACCTACAAGACGGAGCTGGAGGACGGCATCCGCTTGAGCTACGATGACTTCCTGCACAATCCCATGAGGGCTGAAAGGTGAAGACGAATGCAGCGAAACTCCATCTGAGGAGATTCGGAGCGTCTCTCCTCCTGATGCTCCTTGCCTTGCACATTTCGGCACAGAGCAAGGGGAACACCTCGGCGCAGGGACTGAAGGATGTCTTCGCGAAGGACTTCCTCGTGGGCGTCTCGCTGAACGGACGGAACGTGCGCATCGAGGCCGAACAGGAGCTTATCCGCAAGGAGTTCAACAGCGTGACGTGCGAGAACGCCATGAAGCCTGCGTCGCTCCATCCCGCGCCCGGCGTATGGCGATGGGACGAGGCCGACCGCATCGCAGACTTCTGCCGGCAGAACGGCATCAAGATGCGTGGCCATTGCCTCGTCTGGCACAACCAGTTCGCCGACTGGATGTTCTCCGACGACAAGGGAAACCCCGTGAGCAAGGAGACCTTTTACGAACGGCTCCGGGACCACATCCACACCGTCATGAAGCGCTACGCCGACATCATTTACGCCTGGGATGTCGTGAACGAAGCCATGAGCGACGGCGGCGAGAACCCCTACCGTCAGTCCAGGCTCTACCGGCTCTGCGGCGACGAATTCATTGCCAAGGCTTTCCGCTTCGCACGCGAGGCCGACCCGAAGGCCCTGCTCTTCTACAACGACTACAACGAGACGAATCCCCGCAAGGCGCGGAACATCTACGAGATGGTGCTGCGCATGCGGAGCGAAGGCGTGCCCATCGACGGCATCGGCATGCAGGGACACTACAACATCTACGGGCCGAGCGTGGAGGAGCTGGAGGCCGCGCTCCGTCTCTACGCGCCTCTCGTGGAGCACATCCACGTGACGGAACTCGACGTGCGGGCCAGCGAGGAGATGGGCGGACAGCTCCAGTTCGACCGGCAAGGCGTGGAGATGTCGGACACCATACAGGAACTTCTGGCCCGGCAGTACGAGCGTCTGTTCAAGACCTTCCGCCGCCTTCGCGACAAGATAGACTGCGTCACCTTCTGGAACCTGCACGACGGCTGCTCGTGGCTCGGCGAGAAGAATCATCCGCTCCTCTTCGACAAAGCCCTCCAGCCCAAGCCGGCCTACTATCGCATCACGGCGGACAAGTAGTTTTCCACCCCACATATTTTTCTTTTCCTCGGCAAGACAAATTCCTCGCCACAGGGAATAAAACTATTTCCAAGCCTTTGAAATAAATTTCAGAGCCTTGGAAATATATTTTAGTGCTTTGGAAATATATTTCCGTGCCACTAAAAAAGTTTTGTTCCCTGCGGCGAGGATTTTAGTGCCGCAGGGAACGGAAGTTCGTGTTGTGGAGAACGGAATTTGGTTCCGTGCCCAGCGGAAGTTCGTGTTGTGTTCTAAGGAATTATCTGCCCTGTGGCGGGACTATTCGTTCCAGAAGCGCCAGCTTGCCAGGGCCTGCAGGTGCAGCATCTCCAGGCCGTTCTTGACCGTTGCGCCCTGTGCGCGGCCTTTCTGCATGAAGAGCGTGTCCTCGGGATTGTAGACGCAGTCGAAGAGCAAGTGCTGCGGGGTGAGATATTCATAGGGGATGGCCGGTGCGGCGTCCACCTTGGGGAACATCCCGACGGGCGAGCAGTTGACGATGACGGTGTGCGCCTGCATCACCTCGGCTGTGAGGTCGGAATAAGACAGCCTCACCTCCGATCCAGCCTCACCCCCGACCCCTCTCCCGTGGGAGAGGGGAGAAACCAGCAGCCCACTCCCCTCTCCCACGGGAGAGGGGCCGGGGGTGAGGCTTTTTCGGCTAACGTAGGTCCATTCCAGCCCGAGGCGCTTCAGCCCCACGCAGATGGCCTTGCTTGCGCCGCCGGTGCCCAGGACGAGGGCTTTCCTGTGCCAAGGCTTGAGGAGCGGCTTGATGCTCTCGGTGAAACCAATGATGTCGCTGTTGAAGCCCTTGAGGACAGCCCCCTTCCACTCCCCTTCTATGGGGAGGTCTTCTTGGGTTCTCCCCCTAAAGGGGGAGTTAGAGGGGGTCTCTATCCTTATCACATTGACGGCCCCTATCTCGCGTGCTTCGTCGCTCAGTTCGTCGAGCAGGGGGATGACGGCCTGCTTGTGGGGCAGCGTGACGTTCAGGCCGCGCAGCCCGGGGTTTTCGCGAATCACATCAAGGAGCATCGAGGCATCGGGTATCTCGAAGTTAAGGTACTCGGCGTCGATACCTTCGCGTGCGAACTTCTCCGTAAAGAACCCTCTGCTGAAGCTGTGCCCGAGAGGGTAACCAATGAGTCCATATAGCGCCCTCCTCGCGGCCTCTTTGCCGGGAGAACTCGGGGCTGCAGCAAATTTTTCACTTTTCACTATTCACTTTTCCTTTCTTTTATTTCCTCGCCAGGTACATTGTGCTGATGCCGAAGGTGAAGCGTCGCCACTCCACATCTGCGAAGCCGGCTTTGTGCAGGATGCCTTCCATCTCTTCTGCCTGCGGGAAGGCTTCCATCGAGGCCGGCAGGTAGGTGTAGGCACTGTCGTCGTGGCTGATGAGCCGTCCCAGCAGGGGCATCACGACGTGCGCATAGAGCCAGAACAGCTGCTTCATGGGGAAGTGGGGTGGGGGCGTGAGCTCCACGATGAGCAGGTGCCCGCCGGGACGGAGCACGCGCCACATCTCGCGCAGCCCTGCGTCGAGGTCCTGGAAGTTGCGCACGCCGTAGGCCGACGTCACAGCGTCGAAGGAGCCGTCGGGGAAGGAGAGCTTCAGGCAGTCCTCATACTGGAAGTAGATGACGTCCTGCAGTCCAGCCTCCTTGACCTTCTCGCGCCCCACGGCCATCATGCCTTCGCTGATGTCGGCCCCCGTGATGTGCTGCGGGTGCAGACGCTCAGCAAGAAGCATGGCGAAGTCGCCCGTGCCGGTGGCGATGTCGAGGAGGGTCTGCGGACGGTGCTTGCCGAGGGCATCCACGGCTGTGCGTCGCCATCGGCGGTCGATGCCGAGCGACATCAAGTGGTTCAGCTTGTCGTAGGTCGGCGCGATGCGGTCGAACATCTGCCGAACACCCTGCTTATTTAATTCATAATTCATAATTCATAATTGGTGGTAAGTGGTAAGAGGTTAGGGGTTAGAGTTTAGAGGATTGTTTTTGGATGCTGTTTAGGGGCCAAAGGTGTTCTCTAACCTCTAACCCCTAACCTCTAACCTCTAATTATGAATTATGAATTAAGAAGTTCTTGACGTTCCTCTCGATGCGGCGTGCCAGGTCGCCCTCGCTGTCGGCAGGCACGAACTTCTCGCCCACGATGTGCTCGTAGAGCTCGATGTAGCGGTCGGCTACGCTCTGTGCGTACTCGTCGGTAATCTCCGGCATGGTCTGTCCGGGCTGGTTCATGAAGCCATGCTCGATGAGCCACTGGCGCACGAACTCCTTCGAGAGCTGTCGCTGCGGCTCGCCCGCCTTGAACTTCTCCTCGTAGCCGTCGGCATAGAAGTAGCGGCTCGAGTCGGGCGTGTGGATCTCGTCGATGAGGATGACCTTGCCGTCGCGCTTGCCGAACTCGTATTTCGTGTCGACCAGGATGAGGCCCTTCGCGGCGGCAATCTCCGTGCCGCGCTGGAAGAGGGCGCGTGTGTACTTCACCATCGTCTCCCAGTCCTCTTTGCTGACAAGTCCCTGGCGGATGATTTCCTCGGCAGAGATGTTCTCGTCGTGCCCTTCCTCAGCCTTCGTCGTCGGGGTGATGATGGGCTCGGGGAACTTCTCGTTCTCCCTCATGCCCTCGGGGAGCTTCACGCCGCACAGCTCGCGGCAGCCGGCTTTGTACTCGCGCCATGCCGAGCCGGTCAGGTAGCCGCGGATGATCATCTCCACGCGGAAGCCTTCAGCCTTGAGGCCGACGGTCACCATCGGGTCTGGCGTAGCGAGCTTCCAGTTGGGCACGATGTCGGCGGTGGCGTCGAGGAAGGCGGCGGCGATTTGGTTGAGCACCTGTCCCTTGTAGGGGATGCCTTTGGGCAGGATGACGTCGAAGGCCGAGATGCGGTCCGTGGCGACCATGACCATGAGGTCGTCGTTGATGTTGTAGACGTCGCGGACTTTGCCGTGATAGACACTCACCTGTCCGGGCAGGTGGAAGTCGGTTCTAGTAAGGGACCCTCCCCCTTTCCCCTCCCTTGCAGGGCGGGGAGTAGTTACTTGTGAAGATGGATTGCTCATTATAAATAAGGTAAATGGTTAAGTGTGTTATCTTGTTCTGTACTTGATTCCCAAAAGGTACTTACTCCCCGCCCTGCAAGGGAGGGGTAGGGGGGAGGGTCTTCTCGTAGGCTTCCACGATGCGGGTGACGAGCTTGTGGCGCACGATGTCCTTCTTGGTGAGCTCGATGAAGCCGATGCCCTTCACGTCGCGGAGGAGGTGGAGCGCCTCGATGAGGCCGGAGCGGACGCTGTGGGGGAGGTCGATCTGCGTGGTGTCGCCCGTCACAATCATCTTGGTGTTCATGCCCATACGGGTGAGGAACATCTTGAGCTGGGCAGAGGTCGTGTTCTGGGCCTCGTCGAGGATGACGACGGCGTCGCTCAGGGTGCGGCCTCGCATGAAGGCCAGCGGTGCTATCTGTATCGTGTTCTGCTCCATCATCTCGCGCAGCTTCTGGGTGGGAATCATGTCCTCCAGGGCGTCGTAGAGCGGCTGCAGGTAGGGGTCGATCTTCTCCTTCATGTCGCCCGGCAGGAAGCCGAGCTTCTCGCCGGCCTCTACTGCGGGGCGCGACAGGACGATCCTTCTTATCTCCTTGTTCTTGAGGGCCCGTACGGCAAGGGCAATGCTGGTGTACGTCTTGCCTGAGCCTGCGGGACCTGTGGCAAAGACGAGGTCGTTCTCCTGGAAGGCTTTGACGAGCAGTTGCTGGTTTGTCGTGCGGGCACAAATCGGGCGGCCCGTGACGCTGTAGACGATGACGCCCTCCACACCGTCGCGCTCCGAGCGTTCGCCCCGCGTGATGTGGAGCAGCTCCTCCTCCGTCAGGCTGTTGTACTTCAGGATGTGTTTCTGCAGTTTCTGCACGTTCTCCTCGAAGGCACAGAGCTCCAGCTCGTCGCCCATGACGTGCAGGACGTTGCCGCGTGCCACAATGCGGAGCTTCGGGTAGAGTGCCTTCAGCATCTGCATGTTTGTGTTGTTCACGCCATAGAGCATCAGGGGGTCAATGTCTTCGACGAGGATATGTTTTTCTATCATTCGCTCTTATTTTAGTGCAAAAGTAATAAAAAGATTAGAGATTAAGGATGAGGGATTAAAGATATTTAGTGATTATGATAATTTTTCACTTTTCGCTTTTTACTTTTCACTTTTTTATTGTACTTTTGCAGGGCGAAAAAGACATGAGAAGACTCAAGAAGAAAATATTCTTAAGCCTGTTCGGCGGTGCAGTTCTGGTGCTCGGAGCCGTGAGGTGGACGTGGCCCGAAGTGGCGGGCGACGCGGTGGAGGAAGAAACGCCCGAGGTGACAGCAACCGACACGGCACGGAGCGTGAGTCTCCCCTCCGTGCGCGAGGACTCTGTGGGGCGCAGGAAGTGGCACCCCCTCCGCAGCGTCCCGTCGTATGCCAAGTGTTTCCCCGACGTGCAGGACGTGCAGATACAGGCCGCCAGGCGCTGGGGGGTCAGCCCCGTACGCAACCGCGAAGAGGCCGAACACTACAAGGACCGGCTTGTCTACATTGCCGCCAGTCCCCTGTACTGCATTGACGACAGGCTGACGCACAGCATTCCTTACCTTGTCCCGCGTGCCAGCGAGCTGCTTTCCCTCATTGGCCGCAGCTATATGGACAGCCTTTACATCAAGGGCATACCCCTGCATCAGGTCATCGTGACGAGCATACTCCGCACGGAGGACGACGTGGCCCGCCTGCAGCGGCGCAACGGCAATGCCACCGAACAGAGCTGCCACCTCTTCGGCACGACGTTCGACATCTGCTACAACCGCTTTTCCACCGTCTCCCCTCCGGGCGAGTCGCAGCGTCGGGCTGTGCAGAACGATACGCTGAAGTGGGTGCTCAGCGAAGTGCTGCGCGACATCCGCGAACAGGGTCGGTGCTACGTCAAGTACGAGGTGAAGCAGGGATGTTTCCACATCACGGTGCGATAGTTAAAAATCGTTAGCGTGCCGTCTCGTATTAAACTTTTTGCCTCTTCGTGCAGTCAAAAGGGTGTGACAAGAAAGTAATGTTAACCCTAAAATCCAACAGAATGAGAAAGACAATCGCAATGGCAGTGGTGGCTCTGATGAGCTGTGCTGCCCTGAGCGCCCAGGAGCGCATGAGTGCAGAAGAACGTGAAAAGGCAATCAACGAACGCATCGAAGCCGCCGGCACACGCATGGCAAAGGACTTCAAGCTGAAGGACGACGCCGAGAAGACCTTCATCGAGACCTTCACGGCCTACCAGAAAGAGATGTTTGCCACCAACCAGACGCAAGGCGGAAGGGACAGAGGGCAGGCCGACGAGAAGAAGGAAATGACCGACGAAGAGGCAACAGCCAGGATTGAGGAGAACTTCGCCCGCCAGGAACGGCAGATACAGACGATGCAGAAGCGCCTGGAGGTGCAGAAGAAGTATGCCGCAGAGTTTGGCAAGGTGCTCACCCCCAAGCAGGTGCTGAAGGTGCTCACCCCGCAGCGCGGTCAGGGCAGTCGCGGCCAGGGCCAGCGTGGCCAGGGTAACAGCGAGCGTCGCGGCGGCTTCGGCGAAGGCGGCGGTCGCGGAGGCTTCGGCGGCGGTCCTCGTGGCGGCTTCGGCGGCCCCGGGTTCTGAGAGGTCTGTGGTTAGTGGTCAGAGGTTAGAGGTTAGAGAATACATGCCTCCACAGCAATCCTCTCACCCCTAACCCCTCACCTCTAACTGCTAAAATACATCGCTCAAACAAAGAAAAAGAGTCCAAAGTCTTGCCGCTTTGGACTTTTTTTTGTAAGTTTGCATTCGCTAAAACAAACCAACAGAAACATACAAACAATGGGAAGAGTATTGATAATCGGAGCTGGCGGCGTCGCTACCGTGGCAGCTCACAAGGTGTGTCAGAATCCTGACGTCTTTACAGAAGTGATGATAGCCAGTCGCACGGAGAAGAAGTGCATCGCCCTGGCGGAAGTCCTGAACAAGAAATATGGTACGAACGTCAAGACGGCCCAGGTGGATGCCGACAGCGTAGAGCAGCTCGTAGCACTCCTGGGCAGCTACAAGCCCGACATCGTGATGAACCTGGCCCTGCCCTATCAGGACCTCACCATCATGGAGGCCTGCCTGCAGACGGGTTGCAACTACCTCGACACGGCCAACTACGAGCCCAAGGACGAGGCGCACTTCGAGTACTCGTGGCAGTGGGCCTACCGCGAACGCTTCGAGAAGGCCGGCCTCTGCGCCATCCTGGGCTGCGGCTTCGACCCGGGCGTGACCAGCATCTTCACTGCCTACGCCGCCAAGCATCACTTCGACGAGATTCAGTACCTCGATATCGTGGACTGCAACGCGGGCAACCATCACAAGGCCTTTGCCACGAACTTCAATCCCGAGATCAACATCCGCGAGATTACCCAGAAGGGTCTCTACTGGGAGAACGGCCGCTACATCGAGACGGAACCGATGGAGATTCACAAGCCCCTGACGTACCCCGGCATCGGCCCCAAGGAGAGCTACCTGCTCCATCACGAGGAGATAGAGTCGCTCGTCATCAACTATCCCACCATCAAGCGTGCCCGCTTCTGGATGACCTTCGGGCAGCAGTACCTCACCTACCTCGACGTCATCCAGAACATCGGCATGAGCCGCATCGACGAGGTTGTCTACGAGGCACCGCTCGCAGAAGAGAGGTTAGAGGTTAGTGGTGAGAGGTTAGAGGATACCAACGCCCATTGCAATCCTCTAACCCCTAACCCCTCATCCCTCACCTCCAAGCCGAAGACCGTCAAAGTCAAAATAGTTCCCCTGCAGTTCCTTAAGGCAGTGCTGCCCAACCCGCAGGACCTCGGCGAGAACTACGACGGCGAGACCAGCATCGGTTGCCGCATCCGTGGCCTCAGAGGCGGCGAGGAACATACATATTATGTATATAACAACTGCTCCCACCAGGCTGCCTACGAGGAGACAGGCATGCAGGGCGTGAGCTACACGACGGGCGTGCCCGCCATGATTGGCGCGATGATGTTCCTCAAGGGCCTTTGGAGCAAACCAGGCGTGCATAACGTCGAGGAGTTCGACCCAGACCCCTTCATGGAGCAACTCAACAAGCAGGGCCTTCCTTGGCATGAAATCCACGACGGCGACCTGGAGCTTTGATAACATAATAACGAAATAACGTGATAACGAAATAACGAAAAAAAGAAAAGACTATGGCTAAAAAAGAAAACGAAGCTGGCGCTCCTGTGCAGAGCGAGAAGCTGAAGGCGCTGCAGGCGGCTATGGCGAAGATAGAAAAGGACTTCGGCAAGGGCTCCATCATGAGGCTCGGCGAGGAGAAGATAGACAACATTGCAGTCATTCCGTCGGGCTCCATCGCGCTGGACTACGCGCTTGGCGTGGGCGGCTACCCCAGAGGTAGAATCGTGGAGATATACGGCCCCGAGTCGTCCGGCAAGACGACGCTGGCCATTCATGCCATTGCCGAGGCGCAGAAGCAAGGGGGCATCGCTGCCTTCATCGACGCCGAACATGCCTTCGACCGCTTCTATGCTGCCAACCTGGGCGTGAACGTCGACGAACTGCTCATCTCGCAGCCCGACAACGGAGAACAGGCTCTCGACATTGCTGACCAGCTGATTCGCAGCGCAGCGGTCGACATCATCGTCATCGACTCTGTGGCTGCCCTGACGCCGAAAGCGGAAATCGAGGGCGACATGGGCGACAATAAGGTGGGCCTGCAAGCCCGCTTGATGAGCCAGGCCCTGCGCAAGCTTACCGCCACCATCAGCAAGACGAACACCACCTGCATCTTCATCAACCAGCTGCGCGAGAAGATTGGCATCATGTTCGGCAATCCTGAGACCACCACGGGTGGCAATGCCCTGAAGTTCTACGCGTCGGTCCGCCTCGACATCCGCAAGTCGTCGCCCATCAAGGATGGCGACAACGTCATCGGCAACGAGGTGAAGGTGAAGGTGGTGAAGAACAAAGTGGCGCCTCCCTTCCGCCGTGCCGAGTTCGAGATTATGTACGGCGAAGGCATTTGTCGCGAGGGAGAGGTGGTCGACCTGGGCGTCAACTTCGACATCATACAGAAGAGCGGCTCATGGTTCAGCTACGGCGGCTCGAAGCTGGGGCAGGGCAAGGAGGCCACGAAGGCTGTCCTGCGCGACAATCCCGAGCTTCTGGAAGAGATTACGGCCAAGATATACGAGGCCATGAAAGAGAAGAAAGACTGACGACAACCGTCTGCGCCTGAGCGAGGAACGGATTAGGCGGATTAAACGGATTGCCTATATGCTGACTATCAGCGTGGCATATATCCGTTTAATCTGCCTAATCCGTTGTTTTATTATGTATAATTGTGTTTTGTCACGGCCTCTTTTTGTTTTGGGAAGGTTGGTCCTCTGAATCTGCTCCCTGCGCCGTGTTTCGCCACGGGGAAGTGCAGAATTGCCAGGGAAACATTGTGAAATACAAAAAAAACAGTACCTTTGCAGAAATTTTTGCCTGCGGGGTTAGTTTTTTCCCCGCTTGAAGGGTTATATAAGAAAAGGCGTGATGGAACGAGAGACCGTCAGACGGCTGTTCATGCAGCATTATGCCCGAATGTACAGGGTGGCGCGGACGCTGCTCCTGGACGGGCAGGAGAGCGAGGATGTCTGTAGCGACATCTTCGAGAGCCTGCTCCATGGACAGACGGAACTCGAACCGGACGCGGAGGAGCGCTACTTGCTGACGAGCGTCAGGAACCGTTGCCTGAAGCGGCTCAGGCACAAGGCCATTGACCATTCACCATTGACCATTGACCATTTCGCAGCGGCAAATGGCACAGCCAATAATGGCGAAGATTCAATACACAATGGTCAATGTTCAATGTTCAATGTTCAATGTTCGTCGGACGACAGGCTTGACGACATCGTGGAGTACGTCGTCGGACATCTCTCGGAACAGGACCGCCGCATCTTCGGCCTGCGCTTCACGGAAGGCTACAGCTACGAGGAGATTGCCGCGAAGGAGGGCATCAGCAAGGTTGCCGTGTGGAAACACCTCTCGCACATCATCACGTCCATCAAGAAACAGTTTAATCCCAGAAGCTTATGAACCCTTCGTACGACAAAGAGCAGCTTCTCGACATGCAGGAGCACCCGGAACGCTACTCCGACCAGCAGCTGGAGCAGGCGATGGCGGAACTCGACAGGGAGCCGGACACAGAAGC
>DGTM01000007.1 GCA_002394305.1 Prevotellaceae bacterium UBA4336 | reverse complement strand
TATAAGTCCTATGGGAAGAGCACCTTCCGTGCTTTGTTGTTGTTCTGGATGATGTTAAGGCCAGGCTTTTCCTCATCCGTTCGCTGACCGGCAAGATTGTAGATGGCATCGGCTTTCTTCTGGCTTGTAAAGGTCGGTGCAAGACTTGTCGTGATGTCCTCTTCGGTGACTTCAAACTGCGGCCCCGAGGTGAAGACCGAGCCGTTGTAGGCTGCATCGACGGTCTGTACACCCCATCGGTACGTGCCGGGCTTGGTGGGAAAGAACGTCCACTCCGTCCGGTGGCCGACGCGTCCGAGCCGGTTCACCTTGCGGATGCCGTCCTTCTCCCCGCCGATGATGGCTGGGACTCCGTTGACGATGTTGCCTTCCTCGTCCTCGATGTAGACCTCGTAGGTGAAGCCAGGATGAGCCGTCTCGGGCGCTTGCCACGAGAGCGTCACGGCGCCGTCCTGCTTGCCCCACGCAGTAGCAAGCGGAGCATCGGGGCGCGAGGGAACGGGATGAAGGTTGCAGCAAAGGATGGCATTGCGTCCCTGCTGCTCTGTGGTCAGGTAGTTCTTGTCCTTGCACAGGCCGTTGAGTAGGAAGTCCTTGCGTCCGTCGCCGTTATAGTCTGGGAAGATGATGCAGGCACCCGTGGCTCCGGGGATGACGACGCTGCGCTTCAGGCGCCCTTTGCCGTCGTTCAGGTAGAGCATGCCGCAGCAGACGTTCGACTTCAGGCCGCCGAGCAGGATGTCATAGAATCCGTCGCCGTTCCAGTCGATGACGCCTGCAGAGTTGTTTGCTGCAGAAGAAAGAGTGTAAATGTCCGTCTGGAGCTCGCAACTGATGGCGCTGAACGATGGAATCGCTGTCTGCTGATTGATGTAGATGCGTTGCCTTGTCGTCGATTCGCCGGAGGATGGTTCGCCCAGTCCGGCAAGCAGGATGTCGGCCCAGCCGTCGTCGTTGAAGTCCGCCACTTGCAGCGCTCCGTTCGATTTGCGCTTCAGGTCGGCACCCTTCTCGCCCAGGCCCAGACGGGTGAACTGTCCGCGCTGGTTGGGATTGTTGAGGTAGATGTCGGTGAAGCGCACTTGGTCCTCCTTCCCGTCCACAAGGGCAGAGATGGCAAAGTCCTGGAATCCGTCGTTGTTGAAGTCAGCGGGTTGGATGATGGCCTCGCGCAGGAGGAAGTCCGGCTCGTAGGGTTCGACAGAGAAGCACAGGGAGCTTCCGCCGGAGGTCTGGTTGTGTAGGATGACGTTGCAGTTTGTTTCGCCCTGATGCCCGACCAAGATGATGTCGAGTCGCCCATCGTTGTCGATGTCAATGACCTCGGCATTGCAAGCCCCCCTCAAATCATTTTGAATTTTGAATTTTGAATTTTGAATTAGTTCGGTCTCCGCTTCCGTGAAGGAGCCGTTGCCTTTGCCCAGAAAGATGCCTTCGTGACTGTAGCCGCCGGTGTAGGCTTCCTCGCTGGTGTCGCAGCCGGTCTGCTCGAAGGCAATGATGTCCATGTTGCCGTCGCCGTTGATGTCGCAGGGGACGATGGAAGGTGAGTCAGCCACCTGAAAGGGCGGTTTGGCCGAGACCTTCGTCCACCTGTGTGTAATCGGGGAGATGAGTGCAAGATAGGACATGCGCTTGCTTGTGAAGTCATCTGTGGCGGAGTTCTGAACGCTATTGCCGGAGCCCGCGGTCACGATGTCCTGGCTGCCGTCGTTGTTCAGATCTACTGTGACCGCTCCGCCGCGCTCAAAACCCCAGGACTGCGTGATGAGTTCGGGGCTGTAGGGCGCTGCTGCAGACAGGGTAGGCCGG
This sequence comes from Prevotellaceae bacterium UBA4336, assembly GCA_002394305.1. Classification (GTDB taxonomy): domain Bacteria; phylum Bacteroidota; class Bacteroidia; order Bacteroidales; family Bacteroidaceae; genus Physcousia. The sequence continues at coordinate 44,108 of DGTM01000007.1, read as the reverse complement.
ATGATGGGGTCGTTCAGCATGACGAGGTTCGAGCCTCTGAACTGCATCGTGCCGATGTACATCAGGCGGTCGTGAATCTTCTCCGTGCTGTTGTGTGCATGAAAGACGATGCGCAGGATGCCCTCCTTGTCGTAGAAGAGGGAGTGGTGTCCTGTGCCGACGAGGTCGTCCCAGCGTCGCAGGATGGGGTTGCCGGAGTACTTTGCCCAGGAGCCGCTGGCGATGTTTGTCGTCGTGGCGTATCCCACGGCATAGTCCTGGCTTTGGTAGTCGTTGCCGGAATAGGTGAGGTAGTAGCGCCGGCCTTGCTTGATGACGTTGGGGCCTTCGTTGACGCGCCCCATCTTGAGCTCCCAGGGCTGCGACGCCGCGAAGCATTTACGCAGAGTGCCTTCGACGGGGGTGATGAAGTCGTCCGAGAGACGGGCCTGCCAGATGCAGTTGCCATCGGTGAAGCGAACGAAGAAGACGTAGGCGGTGCTGTCTTCGTCGATGAAGACGTGCGAGTCGATGCACTTCTCGCTGCCGATGAGATTGTTCATCTGGTAGGTGCCCACCTGCTTGAAGGGGCCTTTGGGCGAGGTGGCTGTGGCGGCGTAGAGGTGCTCGTTGGCTGAGTAGTACATGATGTACTGCCCCCGGATGTGGTAGACCTCGGGTGCCCAGAACCATTGTGTCTCCGTAGTGTTGGCTTTGTTGAGGGCCTGTCCCTCGTCCTTCCACGTGCGGAGGTCGGTGCTGGAGTAGCAGCGTATGCCGCTGGCGTCGTGTGTGCCGTAGGCGTAGTAGGTGTCGCCTTCGAGCAGGATGTACGGGTCGGCCAGTGGAACCTGGCTCTTGCCGCCTTCGGCCTTAAGCGTGAGGGGGACGAGTAGGAGGGATAGTCCTATAAGTAGTGTCTTTCCTTTCATGTCTTTCGTTTTACTTCACTTCCCAGCCTGCGGCCTTCGCCATCTTCTTGCAAATCTCGGTGTTGTCGAAGCGACCATGGAACTGTTCAGCACCCACACCGATTGCAAAGGCGGGAACGTAGCCATTGCTGTGGCCGCCGCTCTGCCAGCCTATCAGGGCGCATTCCGAGATGACGTGCTTCACGGTGCCAGCCAGACGGCCGCCGCCCTTGCCTTCCTGAAGCTCCTTGAAGGAACGCTCCAGACGGGCTGTCTGCTCGTCGTTCACCTTCACTGCATCCCAGAAGCCGAAGTTTTCGCCGAGGAACTTCTTGGCTTCGTCCCATGTGAAGGCGTCGCCCATCTTCTCCTTCTTTGCGTTCAGTTCGCGCTCCAGCTTCACGGCACTCATGCGCTGCGAAGCAACGGCCTTGAGGTTCAGCTCATAGGGACCTTTGCCGAGGGCAAGGCCACCCGTCTCGTGGTCGGCACTGATGACGATGAGCGTCTCGTCGGGATGCTGCTGGTAGAACTCGTAGGCCACCTTCACAGCGTTGTCCATGTCGATGAGTTCGGTGATGAAGACGGGGTCGTTGGCGTGGCAGCCCCAGTCTATCTTGCCGCCTTCGACCATGAGGAAGAAGCCGTCCTTCTCCGTCTGCTTCTTCATGAGGAAGTTGATGGCAGCGCGTGTGATGTCCTGCAGCGTGAGGTCGTTCTTTGTGCGGTCGATGGCGTAGGGGATGGAGCCGCGCTCTATCTTGCTGGCCTCTTCGGGCTGGAAGAGAATCATCTTCTCGGCCTTCTTGGCCTTTTTCTGGTACTCTTTGTATCCGCGCACGATGGTGAATCCGTTAGCCTTTGCCTGCTCGTAGAGGTCGGGACCGCCGTCGGGGTTCTCGGGCTTGTTGAAGTCCGAAGCGCCGAAGAAGTCGACATTCGTCTTGGTGAGCTGTTCGCCTATCTTGTAGTATTCGCTTCTTTGTCCGACGTGTGCGTAGAAGGCAGCGGGCGTGGCGTGGTCGACGCTGACGCTTGTCGTGATGCCGACGGCGGCGCCTGCTTCGCGTGCCCAGTCAGCAATGCTGGTGACAGGGGTCGTCAGGTCCTTCAGTACGCCCAGGGCGCCGTTCTTTGTCTTGTTGCCGCTGGCAAGGGCAGTGCCTCCGGCAGCGGAGTCGGTCACGCCGTTCGTGGCACTCTGTGTGTTGACGAGGCCGACGTAGGGGAAGCTGGGGAAGCAGAGTTCCTTGATGCCGATGCGGCCTTCCAGGGCGCCGAGGTAGGTCTCGGCGGCATTGACCTGGTTGACGCCCATGCCGTCGCCGATGAAGTAGAACACATACTTGGCCTTGCCCTCGGCAAAGGCAGCGAGAGCAATCGTCAGAATGCTCAGGAATGAAAAGAGTCTTTTCTTCATTTTATTGTTATTTTTAGGTTTATGTTTAGTACTTTAATTCCTTCAAAGTGCCTACAAAGGTACGAAAAGTAGAGGTAAATACAAAGGGAAACAGGGATTTTTTAATGGTAAAGCATGAAAACTCCCTGTTTAGGAGCCGATGCTTTGCTGTGCCTACAGCTTTATCCTTTTGGCCAACATATGAAGGAGGAAGGACGGCACCAAGGGGCAAAGCATGATGACGAAGCGGTCGGAGAGGCAGGGAATGATGGTTGCCTTGCGGCGGAACATGGCTCGCAGGGCAAGGCGGGTTGCCTTCTGTGGCGTTATCATGAAGTGCAGCCGCAGGAGGAGCTTCCGGTAGCGCAGGAAGGGCAGTCCCTGCAGGAGCGGTGTGTCGACGGCCCCAAAGATGGCAGTGGTGACGCTGACGGGGGTGTCGAGACACTCGATGCGCAGTGCCCGCGAATATCCCTTGACGAACTGCTTGGTGCAGCCGTACATGCCAATCACAGGCCAGTCCATGCCGGCTGAGATGGACGAGATGTTGAGGATGTAGCCCTTGCCATGTTCCTTCATGAGGGGCAGCAGTTTCCGGCAGAGCAGCAGCGGGGTGGTGCAGTGCAGGGCGATGATGCAGCGGAGCTTCTCCGGTTCGGTCTCCTCGATGGGCGTCTTGATGAGCATTCCTGCGTTGTTGATGAGCACCTCCACGCGCCAGCCGTTCTCGCGGCAGAGGTTCACGACGCGGTCCGATGCGTCGGGCTGCGAGAGGTCGGCACACAGGACGGGGGCCGGCACATGGTACTGGGCGGAGAGCTGAAGGGAGAGGTCCTGCGCGGCATCTCCGTTGATGTCTGCCAGCAGGACTCCGTACCCCATCTCGGCCAGCTGCATGGCATAGTGCCGCCCCATGCCGGAGGCCGCTCCGGTTACTATGGCGTAGGTGACGTCGTTCATTTTGCCGATACTTTTCTGCAAAGGTACGAATATTTTATTCAAAATTCAAAATTAACAAATTCAAATTTAATTAATTCATTTAACTTTCGGAAATAAAAGAGGAAGTAAAAATGGAAGTAAACTCGCTACGCTCGTGGAAGTTATGTGCTACGCACAGGACGATAGTTTTTTTGCATCCCAATGGTATCGTCCAGCACGGAGTGCTTTACTTCCTGCGCTGAAAGCGCATAACTTCCTATTTAACTCCATTTTATAACTTCCGAAACTTATATTAATTCAAAATGGGATATCGGGGCGCAAAACATGTTCGTCAGGCGAATAATCCCTGCTTCGCCTGCTGATAGCGCACGTGCTTATTCCGGAAGAGCCTGGCTCTTATTTAAGAAGAGCCCAGCTCTTATCGCCGAAGAGCCTAGCTCTTATTTCGGAAGAGCCCAGCTCTTATTTAAGAAGCGCCCTGCGCTTCCAAAATAAGCACAGGGCGCTTCCTTGTCTCTCTCCCTGCCGCGGCAGGGCATGGGCCTTGGCGAGTGGGGCTGGGGTCAATAGAGAACCTTCTTCCCGCCGACGATGTAGATGCCTCTGCCGGGTTTGTCTACGCGCTGGCCGCTGAGGTTGTAGATGGCTTTGTCCTCGGTGAGAGCGCCGACGGGAACAGCCTTGATTTCCGTAGCATCGTCGAGCGCATCCTCAGCCCGCTTGATGGCTTGGCGAATGGACAGGCAGTCGTCCGCGGTGGCTGTGTTTGCTCCGATGCGCGTACGCAGGGTCTGCAGCTCGGACATCAGTGCGTCGAAGGCTTCCTTCACCTTTGGTCTGAGGTAGTAGGGCGACTCGGCCTCGTCGATGATGGCCTGGTGTACCTGGAACTCGCTCATGGCAAAGACGCGGCTGTCGGAGCGCTTGCCGATGGTCTGCATCACCTGGAAGCGCAGGAAGCGCGTGGAGCCGTCGGTGAAGATGACCGGCGAGGTGTAGCTCTCGTCGATGGACTTGGGCATGCCCTCCGTGATGCGGGCCACCGGCAGAAAGTTGCGCGTGGTGGACGAGGCAGTGACGGAGATGTCCGTCGGGATGTCTGTCAGGCCGTACTCGGGGTGCTGCGACGGCGTGAAGCTGAAGGCGAAGGCGTTCACGGCGCTGCTTGTCCGTGCCTGTATGTAGGACATCTCCTCCGGCCATTTGATGCCGCTGTACCACGTCTCGTAGTAGGTCGAGGTCTTCTTGTCGACGAGCTTCGCCAGATTGTGTTCGGCCTGCTGGGTGGTGTTGGCGTTCGAGGAGAGGTACGTGCTGCTCGGCACGAGGTGCGACGTCAGGTCGGGGTGGGCCACAAATGCCTTGGCATAGGTCTGCATGGCCTGTCCGAAGAGGAACTCCGGCGAGTTCTCGTGGGCTGTCTGCTCGGCATCGGTGACAAGCGCGGCCACGGCCTTCTCCTCGGGCCTCAGGTAGTGGTTGGTGCGGAGCTGGAAGATGGTGGCAACCGAGGCTGTGGAGAGCAGCACGACAGGCGTTTCGGCATTGGGCTGGATGCCAATGTACTTGCCTTGTATGCTGATGGTGAAGCCGTTGTCCTTCTTGTTGAGGCTGACGGACATAGGTATGTCGGAGAGCGTGACGGCAGAGTTCCCTATGTTGATGTACTTCTTTGCCCCGAGGTTATAGAGGTAGTATTCGTCGTACTTGTCGGAGCGCAGTATCATCCAGTTGCAGCGCGGGTCGGAGACGGCGCACGGCTGGCGGTATGCCTCGAGCGCGTTGCTGACGGTGGCTGCTGCGGCGCTGGGCACGTCGTCGGCAGTGGCGATGAGGTCGCCGCGTCCCGATGCGTTGTGAAGCTGATAGGCGTCCTTCGGCGTGAAGCTCTCGGCCAGGGCCACCACGCCGTAGTTCAGCGGCTGGGCATTCCTGGCAACATCCTCGATGGCCTGCTTCAGGGCTTCCAGGTCGGTGCAGGTGCCGTCGGCATAGACGGTGCGCAGGGCCTCCAGGTCGGCAGGGGCATAGCCGCCCCACTGGTCGGACTCCTCGAAGATCTGGCGTGCGAGGTCGAGCAAGTCCGCCATCCGGTATTCATCCTTGAAATAGACCTCGTTGATGAGGAGGTTCGTGCCGTAGCCTGCCGTGAAGCGCAGGCGGAAGTAACGTGCCGTGACGGGCGAGGGGAGGTCGGTAGTGGGATATTCCGAATCATCGAAGACGATGCGCGAGGCTGCCACCTTCCATCTCGTGCCGTCGTCGGACGTGTAGAGCATCATCTGCTTTGCGCGATAGGTGCTCTCGCGGTTCTGGAAGAGCCCGATGGAGCTGACGGTGACGGGCTCGGGAGCCTCGAAGGTGAAGGTGTGCGGGAAGCCTACGCTGCCGTTCTTCCACTTGTTGTGATAATAGGTGCTCTTCTGTCCGTCGAGAATCATGGCGGCCCGTCCGTTGTCGCCTTCGCCGACCGTCTCTTCGTCGCTGTAGTCGATGAGCTTCCATGTGGCCGGGTCGGAAACCGTACGCGCCAGTTCTACGCGCGACTGCATCGTCTTCGTCTGGTAGTTCAGGATGCCTTCGTCCACACGGTTCTCCAGGCGGGCGATGTTGATGGTGTCCACCCAGGGCATCTGGCCCTTCAGGGGAGGCTCACAGGTGCTGGCGCTGTCGCGGGTGCCCATGTAGCCGCCGGTCTCCAGGTAGAAGGCCTTGTCGAAGAGCTCCGTGAGGCCATGACCGTAGTCGTGGCGGGAGTTGCGCTGGTTCTTGCCCTGTGTGTGACCGAAGCCGGCATGGTTCAGTGCGTACCACTGCCCGGTGGCAGCCGAACGCATGGCTCCGTTGCGGAAGTAGCAGCGGCGCATCAGGTGTCCGCCGCTCTCGCCGAAGTTCTCCAGGAAGCTGTATATGCCGCTGGTCAGGCGGTTGGCTCCAGCCATGCGCAGGGTGCCCATGTAGCGCCAGTCGGTGTCCTCGGCCTGCTTGAACCAGACGGATTGCAGCGTGCTCTCGTACTCCGAGACGGTGCCGTCCTCGTTTGTGACGCTGATGATGTCGGGACGTACGTTGTAGAGGAACTGCACCCAGTGGTCGAACTCCCAGAAGTCGTCGCGGTTGTAGCGTATGCTGGAGCCTGTGCCCTCGCCGCCAAAGCGGGTGGCGTATGCTTCGGGGCCGAGGTCGACGGCTGCCGAACGCATGATGTCGGGCAGGTTCTTGTCCTTGTCCACATCGCCGTTGTCCCACACGGAGAAGAGCACGGTGTGACCATAGCTGCCGTCCGAGCGTGTGGGCATCTGGATGCCGGAGTACATGCCGTCCGTGCCGATGGCCATCTGGTAGGTGGCCGGCTGGCGGTATTCACTGGGGTACATCACTTCGAGGTAGGTCCAGTTGTAGCTCTGTCCCGAGGGTGCACCCTGGTCCTTCTTGTCCCACCACAGGTGTACGCTGGGAGCCATGAATATCTCGGAGTCGGTGATGCTGAGCGACGATGTGCGCTGGAAGAGGAGCAGGTTCAGGCGGTCCAGTGTGCTCGCACCGTTCGGGCAGGTAAGCTCGAAGCGATACCAGCCGTCGAAGGGCATTTCCGTGTCGGGCATCACCTCCATGCGCTGCTCTGCCGTCGAGGTGCTGGTGCTTGTCGTCTTCGTGTCGAGGACAACCGTGCCAGTTGCCGGGTGGACGATGCGGACACCGAAGGTGACCTTCCTGCCGCTCTTGCCCTTGAAGACAGCGTCGGCGCGGACGTGTCCCGTGGGGAAGTGGATGCCGTAGACGAGTGTCGTGCCCTCGGTATAAGTCCAGTTGATGTACGTGTTAGAGCGTTGGCTGCCAGTGGCCTTACCGTTCAGTTCGCGGTAGTGGCGTGCGGGCCAGATGGTGTCAGTCTTTGCCTGCCAGTCGGTGGCAAAGGTTGGCATGATGGAGGCAACAGTCCAAAATGCCAGTAGCAGAAGTCCTTGTTTCATTACTTTGCTTTTCATGGGTATGCTTATTATATTATATATAATGTATAGAAGTTATTCCTTTCCGATGGTTCCCAATTCCCCGACTTCCGCGTCGCTGAGGGCAACGTTCCAGAAACGTATCTCGGCAGTCTGGATGGCTTTCTCCTCGCCGTCGTTGTCAGCGAAGAAGAGTGCGCCGGTGGTCAGTTTCCAGTGTTCGTCGCAGGCCTGCATGCTTTGGCCCACTTTCACGCCGTCGACGTAGGTGGCCCCGAAGCCGTTCTTGACGACAAACACGATTCTGTACCACTTGTTGTTGGCAACGGAGCCTTTGTAGCCAAGCCCGTGGGTGCCGTTCAGCCCCACCTTGTTCTGGTTGAAGAAGAGGCTGCCGTCCTTTGTGTTGGTGAGGTCGTTTTGCAGGAGAGGCACATAGGTGGAGAGGTCGGCAGCCTTGATGTCCCACATGACGGTGTAGGTGTTCATGGTCGTTATGCTGAGGTTGGAGGCCATGAGCAGGCTGGAGCCCACGGGGACGGAAAGTGCGCCGTTGCTGCTCGTGGGACCATCCGTGGGCACGATGTTTGCGTCTGCTATCTTGCTGACGGCGGTCACGCTGCCCTTGGCGTGCTTGGATGCCCGGATGGTTGCTGTGCCGGTTCCTGCAAGGGGATTGTCGGCATTGTCGAATGTCCAGCAGCCTGTCGGGTCTGGCAGTGTGATGGGTTCGTCGTTTGGCATGATGCTTCCGAGCCGGGCGGCCTGTCCCTTGGTGAGGGCAACGTCCCAGAAACGAATCTCGGAGGCTTCGACCAGATGCTCTTCGCCGCTTTCATCGGCAAAGAAGAGAGCAGCCTCCTTCATTTGCCAAATCGTTGCATTGCCAGATGTGCTTTGTCCCACCTGGCGTCCGTCAAGATAGATGGTGACAGCGTTCTCCTTGACGACAAAGAGGACGCGATGCCATTTCTCTGCCGAGAGTGAGCCACCATAGCCCAGCCCGTTGGAGTTCAGGCCGAGAGCTCCGTTCTGGATGAAGAAACTGCCGTCTTTGTTGTTGCTGGCGTCGTTCTGGTAGAGTGCTGTATAGCCGCTCAGATCTTTCACATGGATGTCCATGAGAAGGGTGTAGTCGCTGAGGCTCTTTTCTTCGAGGTTTGTGGTCATGTACAGACTGGAATTCACCGGAACAGCGATGGCGCCGTTGTCGTCCGTCGGGCCGGAAACAGCCTTGATGCCGATGCTCCCAAGGTCGTCGGTGACACGTACGGAGCCCTTGGAATGAGCGGCACCTTGCAGCGTAGCGATGCCTGTGCCGACAAGCAGGTTGTCGGGGTTGTCGAACGTCCAGCAGCCGACGGGTTCCGGCGCAGGAGCATCGTCGGCGGGGATGGTGACTGTTGCCGTCAGAGGCTGCGACTGGTTGTCGTAGGAGTCGTAAGCGATGACTTCTACATTGTATTCTGTATTCTCCGACAAGCCGTCGACGGTGTAAGAAAGGCTCTGCGGCATGTCTGTCGTGAGGTAGAACTGTGAGAAGACGAAGGCGCTCTTGACCTCTGTCTTGCCTTGGAGCACACGGATTTTGTAGCGGAAGACGCACTCGTTGTCGGTTGCTTGCGGGAAGCTGACCTTCACGGCCGAGGGGGAAGCCTTCAGCGTCAGTTTGGCATCATTCGCAAACACGGGTGCGGGCAGGCCGTCGCGCAGGCTGATGTTGTTCGGATTGTCGTCGGCATCGCGAATGTCGGCGTACTGGAACATGCTGCCGTCGAAGGGGGCTTTCACCACCCAGCGGTGCTCGGGGTCGATTTCCACATTGCGGTAAGTGTCGTAGCGGCGTATTTCGATGTCGCCGTTGGGCAGTTCCTCCACAATCATTCCTTCGGTGACATACGCATAGCCTTCGGGGTGGATGCCTGCGGCAACGGCTCCAGGGTTAATCTCGGAGTAGGTGGTGCTGGCGGTATTGACGACGGTGTAGTAGTTGTTGCGCGTGCTGTTGGGATTGGCTCCCTGGTGGATGCTGCGCGGGTCGCCGAGGGGATAGTGGCTGTGACCGCAGAACACGATGGCCTGCGGGTACTCGTTCAGCACAGGGTTCAGCACTTTCATTGCCCAGGCAACTCCCTCAATTTCGCCCCATGAGCTGTAGCACGTCCAGCGTGGAGCAACATGTGTGAAGATGAAGATAGGCTTGCCGGGGGCATCTGTGACGGCTTGCCTGAGGTATCGCTTCAGTGTAGTCACAACGGTGCTGGGGTAGGAGGCCGTGCCGTTGCCTGCGTTGTCGTCGTTGTTGGCAGAGCCGCGTTGGCTGATGGAGATGAAGGGATAGCCCTTGATGAGGACATACTGGTCGAGGGGATAGCTCCTGCCGCCGTTGAATGCTTTCAGACCGTTCCTGTAGTTTGTCTGTCCGTTGCTGTCGAAGTTGTCGTGGTTGCCCATCATGAAGAGGAAGTTCCCTACGGGGCTGAGAAGGTTCTGCTCGCTCCCGAAGAATTGTACGAACTCCTTGTACTGGTCGGCGCGTCCGTTGTCGGTGAGGTCGCCCACGACGGCCATGGCATCGAGCTTGCCGTGGCGGGTCAGGTTCTGGAGAGCCTGCGGAATCTTCACCTTGTAGCCTGCGCCCCAAGTGTTGCCGACGTGCGTGTCGGAGATAACGGCAAAGGCAAGGCGCGACTCTTGGCGGATGGTGATGGGCAGGGGGCGGAAGTCTTTGCTGCGCACGGCAAGGATAGCTGTGCGGGCATCTTCTGTGTCGTTCTGCGTTACGGTCAGCGTCAGTGTGCCGTTGGCATAGGTGGCTTGGCACCACTCGGCATCGGAGGAGACTGTGGCATCCTGATTTGTCTCAATGGGGATTGCCTCCGTCGTGGCGACGAAGGGCAGGGAGATGACACCGTCGACAATCTTATCGGACTTGAAGGTGGCGGCGCCCGGGGTTGCTACAGAGCTGACAACATAGCTTTGTGCCCACAGCGGGGACGTGAAGCAAGGAGCAAGGAGCAAGAGGAGAAGTATGTGTTTTTTCATCGTGGTTGGCTTTTTAATGGTTCTGGCTTTTCTCTCGTTCTTTCGTTATGACGTTATAACGTAATATCGTCATTTTGTTATTCCGAAGTTCTGTCTTCACGGCAACAGTATTTTCACCGACTTCTGCGGCATCCTGACCAAGTAGATGCCTGCAGGCAGGGAAACCGTGCGAGGCATTTCCTCGCCTTCGGCATTGAACAGCTGCCATCCCGGACAGCCCGTTACAGAGATGCGTCTGTCCTTTACTTGAATGAGGGGGTGGCTGTTCTTCGCAGAGCCGATGCCTGTCTCGATTTCCACGGGCAGGAACTTCCACCCGATAACGGACGTGCTTTCGCCCGATTCGGGATAGGTGACTGCCTCGCCGTCTTTCTCGGCCAAGGCAAGGCAGCGGTTCACACCGTCGTCTTCGACGCTTTGCAGGGAGAAGGCGTTGTCACCGAGGGCAGTAATGGTGAAGCCCTGTGCGCCTTCGGGGGCGAGCATCGTGACATTGATGTTTCCGATGCTGACAGAACGGTTGCCGATAGTCATTCCTGTAGCGCGATTGGTGAGCAGCACCTTGCCGTCTGCGGCTGCGGTCAGCTTCCATTGCGAGTGGAAGTCTTCTGCTTCTGTCGGCAGCAGGTACACAGCCGGACGCCAGAGGGCATCGTGGTCCTCGCCGTCCGCTTGTGCGTTGAGGTCCGTCATGGCATACGAGTCCATGCCAGGGGCTGCATTGCAGATGCGGTACCAACAGACGGTTTCCTCGTCACTCATCTGTAGCTCCAAGTCATACTCCTGTGCGCCTGCCGGCAATGACACCAGCAGGGTAAGGCACCAAAGAGTTTGTTTGAGGGTTTTGTATGTCATAGTTGTTAGTTTAGTGTTTTGGTCGGTATTCGTGTTGCAAAGTTATTGTTTTTCTCTTAATCCTGCAAGCAAAAGTGATAGTTTTTCTTGCTTATAGGTCCTATGGGACTTATAGGTCCTATAGGTCTTATGAAAACAAATCCCCGAGGTGCTGATTGCTCCTCGGGGATTTGACTTGTGGTTCCCCCTTCTCCTCGGAGAGGGGTTAGGGGTGAGGCTTTATTCCTCGGTGTTCCAGATGTCCCATGCACTTTCCTTGGTCAGTGCTTGGCTGCCATCTACCTTAGTGTTGCTGTTGATTAGCAGGCTCTCTGCCAGCATGCTGACAGCCTGAGCCTCTTCAGCCTTCAATGCAGGGCAAATATACTTCTTCATATTGTACATCAAATGTTGGGTTTAGAAGAGAATCTTCTTGCCGTTCACGATGTTGATGCCCTTCTGAGCCTTGTTCAGGCGCTGGCCTGCGAGGTTGTATATTTCCTCGCCCTTTGATTCTTCATTCTTCATTCTTAACTCTTCACTCATACCGGTGGCTTCACCGCCGAAGTCGAAGTAGAGGGCCTTCACGTCAACGCTGGAATCAAGCTCGAGGTATGCCTTGCCTGCGGCAATCTTTCCTGTCTCAGCCAGGTAGAAGCCGACGGGTTCTTCTGCTGTGGGCTTGGCAAGAACATATTTGCCGGCAGCTTCGATGGGTTCGAATGTGCCCTTCAGCACGTTCTCTTCCAGGGGTGCAGCATATCCCTTGACGAGGGCATTGCTTGCGTCTACTTCTGTCTCATTGAGCTTCAGGGCACCTTCGGGCACAACCTCTTCCCCTTCGCCGATATTGAATACGTAGGTGTCGGGAGTAGCCTTGAGGATGACGGGCGTAGCCTCGGGAATGGTGCCTTCCAGCTCGTTCATGCCCAGGAAGAAGTTGCCTCTTTCGTTGGTTTCGAGTGAAGCGGTGTAGACTTTCAGGTCAGAAGTCTTGGGGCTGGGTACATGGCCTACGCCACCAAGCATTTCAACTTGTCCGGCTGTCAGTGCAACGTCCCAGAAGCGAACCTCAGATGTATTGGTCACCTTCTCTTCGCCGTCGTTGTCGACGAACAGCAGGAAATTCTTGGTGTCTTTCATAGCCCAAGCTCTCACATCCTGGCCAGCCGAAGCGCCAACTTGTTTGCCATCCACATAGAGTGTGCAGCGGCTGTCGTTCATAACGATGACGATGCGGTACCATGTGTTGGTGTTGATTGTGCTATTGTAGCCAAGGCCTGCAGAGTTGAAGCCAACCTGTCCGTTCTTGATGAAGAAGCTACCGTCTTTTTCGCTGTCGAAGTTGACATCATTCTGGAAGAGGCAGTTGTAGTCGCTGACGTCGGGGAAGGAAACATCGAACATGAATGTATAAGCACTCGATACTTCGCTGAGATGTGTGTCCAGCAAGAAGCCGCCGCCCACAGGAGCGCTTACGGCACCATTGCTTGCATCGGGACCATCGATGGCGGTCACGTCAGTGCCCCACATTTCGAGTGTTGCTGTGCCAGTGCCTGCGGTGAGGTCTGAAGGATCGTCGAATGTCCAAGTGCCAAGAGCTTTGGGAAATTCGGGAGTGTAAACACCTGCTGGTGTTGCGGGGAAGGGCAGGTAAGCGGTTGCATAGCCAGTCTCGCCAATGGCGAGCTGGATGCTTTCTGCGTCAGCTACTTGCCACTGAGAGGCAGCTGCGGCAGTTTCCCAACCTACGATAGAACCACCACCTGCGCAGTGCAGGACAGACATGTTGTTTTCTGTGTCAGCCTGGAATGCAGCATAGCCGATGGCGGGGATGACAACGGTGTATGTGCCGGCTTCGGTGGTTGCTGTAACTTGTTTGCTCTGAGCCACGGTGGCAGGAGCGTACTTGCCCATCAGACCGATGGTGTAGGTGTTGTCGGCATTCTTGGTCAGCTTCACAATATGCTTGGGCAGATTAGCTGCGGCATAGTTGCCATACATATTGGCGTCGCTGGGATCAATGCCCATGTAGGTACCATAGTTCTTGTTCTTCAAGGTGTAGAAACCAGTCTCGGGAAGAACGAAGTTGCTAAGGTCAGCCTTTGTTGCAGCTAGATTCTCCTTCAGACTCTTGTATGTATTGAAGGGGCAGTCTGTCTTGTAGGCGGGATCCCAACCGAGGGTAGCCTTTGCAGCATCGGTGAGTGCGAAGTAGCCAGTAGCGGCGTATGCAGCCTCGTATTCATCGGCAATTCCTTCATCGACAAGGTAGGATGCGAAGTTGCTGGGAACGTCGAATATAGTGAATGCAGAACCAGCGTCGCCAATATTGCTGGTGGTGTTCCAGAACTTCAGAGAACCGCCTGCGCCACCATACTGGTTGATGTAGAGGTCAGTGCCGGGAACACCCAGACAGAATGAGTTAGCAGGAACAGTTGTATTGGTGCTGGCAACAATCTTCCATAAATGATTGCCTTCTGAGTCATCCATTATGGTAGGAATACTGCCACTGTTCAGGCTGGCTACGTCTCCATAGGCGAAGCTCTTGCCTTCACCTTCAGCCTTGTTGATAACCTTGAAGCCATCGTAGCCGTTGCCAAGGAATGCCCACTGGTAGGAATCTTCAACGAGACCCATTGTGTTGGCGTTCTGTGTCTTGTATGCACCGTCGCCGTCCTTGATGGCGCTCGTCACATACCAAGTGCCGCGCATAGCCATGTTCTGCCACTGTGCATTGGCAAAGTCTTTGGATAGCTTGAACGGACCATTCCACGTTGCGGTGAACTCAACGGTAGTGTTCTCCTGGCTGATGGTAACATCCACGTCATTGTAGGTGTAGTAGGGACGCTTGAACTCATCAAGCAGGGTGGTGATTTTGGCACCAAGCTTTGTTGGTTGCGGCTCAGAGGTGAAGATGGTGTTGCCCAGCTCATCCTTCACAACGTAGGTCACAAAATATGAGGGATGGAAGTAAGCTTCCAGTTCTGCCAAGGCAGCTGTCGGGTCGAAGTCACCTGCCTCTACCATGTAATACAGGTTACCTGGGTCGGGTGTGCTGTAATTGTTGATGACATATCCCAAAGGAGTGTTACCGTTCGTGTTGAGATATTTATCTGTTGCATTGAAGTGCCACAGGAAGTAGGGTGCTGTCTGTGGTGTCATCACCATAGCGTCTTCTGTGCTGAAGCCTACGGTTGTCAGGTCAAGTGCCACACTGGCATCGTTCTTGACGAACTTGTTCTCGTCGATGCTGAAGATGTAGTAGTTGCCTTCGTAGTTGAGGAGGGCAAACTTGCCATAAGGCTGTGCGTTGACTTCAGCATTGTTCAAAGCCGTGTTTACCATTTTCCCGTCGTAGGCAATCATGGCGCCGCGGTCGCAGCCAATGTTGTATGCCTTGTTGTTGCTCAGGTCAGTCAGGGCCTTTACGACACCAGCCTTTTCTGTGCGGGTGATGGTGATGGTGCAATCGGTGTCGCCGATTGTGCCGGTAACAGTGTAGTCATAGTAGAACTTCTCGTGGAAGAAACCATTGTAGTTGATACCTGTGCCAGGCAGAGGACTGATGACTGCACTATTAGCTTCTTGCTTTACGGTAGTTGTGCTAACCTCTGTGCTGCCATCGGCTTCAACGAGCTTGTAGGTGACATTGACAGCTGTCAGGGGACCTTCGAAGTCCCAGATGTATTCCGCAGTATAAGAATAGCAGGGTGTAACGACGTCGCCTACAAGATACGTTGTCCAGTGCGTTCTGGCTGCATCGTTCCAACTGCTGGTGCCGTCTTGGCAGTTGCAGGAACGGATGGCGTACTTGCCGTCGCCGTTCTTGTAGAGAATCTGCCTCTCCCAATCAGCGCGATCGTTTGAAGAAGTGGCAAAGTTTCCGGGCTTCAGGTTTGCCAGACTGTTACTCAATGGGGGATTAGTGAATCTGCCTGATGCGCCGTTAATGCGGAAGCCTGTTCCGAAGTACCCGCCAGAGGTCTGGGAGATATCGAAGTACCCAGCCCCTGCTAAGTTACTTGTCAGTGTGCCACTTGTGGTGACATAGTAGTCGGTACCGCTCACGGTAGTCTTGATGCGGTAGGTACCCTCGGTGATGGCAGTCTTCGCAGCTTCGTAATTTTCAGCGTTGTGCTGCGTCTGTGCCATCGTGCCTGTCCATGCTATCATTGATAGCGCGGCGGCCAATAGAAATTTGATTTTTCTCATGTTAGTTAATGTTTAAGGTTAGTAAAAAAAGTGTTTGTTTGTATTGTGGTTTTCATGTTATTTCGCCTTGCAAATTTACACATTATTTATTAGATAGCAAACATTTCCCTGTTTTTTTTGTGTTTGTTTGCCGAAAAATATGGTCTTACAGCCTGTGGACCTTCCCCCAAAGGCGTACTGGGTGCCGTTCGGAAGCGTTAGGCTCTTCCGAAAAAAGCGTTAGGCTCTTCCGAGATAAGAGCTAGGCTCTTCGGAAATAAGAGCTAGGCTCTTCCGAGATAGGCGCACGGTGTGTTTTCACTTGCGGAAGGGAAAAATATTTATGCCTCGCTTGTCTTATTTCACAAATTTTGTGTATCTTTGCGGCGATTAACCTAAAAACCAACATGAAAAAGCGCTTTCTAACCTCTCTTTTTATATCTGTCTTTGCATGCCTCTGGGGGTGCTTCCCGCTGCATGTCCTTGCCCAGAGTGCCATAGAGGACGGTGTCTACTACATCTCCTGCTCCCGTCAGGACGGCTATCTCGGCCTTGGGGCCTACCACGGCGTGGATGCCTACATCTACTACGTCACGGACGGACAGAAGATGACGGAGGACGGCTACTGGGTGGTGACGAACACCGACCAGGGCTGCACCATCCGCAACCAGGCATCGGGCCAGCTGCTCCTGTTCACGTACGACCGCCAGGACCAGTACTATAAGTACATGACGCTGGACAACGACTCGCATGGCGACTATTCGGAATACTGGAACATCGTCGCAGGGACGGACGGCGCATGCAGCGTGCAGAGCGCCCTCGACACCGATTACTACTGGAACCTGCGGGCAGGGACGAACATGGTGGGGACCTACAAGGGCAGCAACGGCAATTCGGACAACGAGCGATACGTCTTCCACCGCGCTGGCGACACACCTGTGCCCGAACCGGAACCCGATGCCATGCCTTCCTTCCCCGAGGCCTTGCACGTCTTCCTCTCCGACGGCAGAGTGGAGGCCTATCCGCAGAAGTTCGTGACGGGCTATACGGAGGCCGACGGCAAGCTGACCATCCAGACCAACATCGGAGAGACCTACACCTACGACCTGGCCGAGGTGGACTCCGTGAGTCAGACGAGACCCGCGGACCTGCCGACCTTCGACTCCTTCAAGTTCAACAACAAGTTCAACGACCAGCTCTTCATCGACGCCCTTGGCGAGATGGTGGGCGACACGGTCTTCGTGACGCTCGCGGCCATCGGCAAGCGGCTGACGCCCTCGTTCCAGGTGGCCGACGAGCAGGTGCAGGTCTACGTCGACGAGGTGCTCCAGGAGAGCAAGAGCTCCCGCCTGCGCTTCGATAGGGACATCTATTACCTCGTCAGCCGGAAGGGTTACCGGATTCTGACCGCCGAGCCCGACAACAAATACTTCATGCACCCCTACGGTCGCTACGTGCGTGTCCATGTGGACTGGCTGACGGATAAGGCTCAGGTGCCCACCATCTACATCAACACCGAGGACGGTCAGGCCATCACGAGCAAGGACTACTACAAGAATGCGGAAATCACCATCGACGGCCACGGCATCTTCCCCTCGATGGAGACCACACAGGTGCAGATTAAGGGCAGGGGAAACAGCAGCTGGAGCTGGCCCAAGAAGCCCTATCGCCTGAAGTTTGCCGAGAAGGTGAAACCGCTGGGCATGACGAAGGGCAAGTCGTGGGTGCTGCTCTCCAACTACCAGACAGGCTCGATGATGTCGAACGCCATCGGCATGAAGGCTGCCAACCTCATGGGAGCCAGCGCCGCCAACCACATCGTGCCCGTCGACCTCTACCTCAACGGCGAATACCGCGGCAGCTATAACCTTACGGAGAAGGTAGGATTCTCGAACAACAGTGTCGACCTCGCCGACGAGAGTGCTGCCGCACTGCTCGAGCTCGACTCCTACTACGACGAGCCCACCGGTCAGAAGTTCCGCTCCACGCCCTACAACCTGCCCATCAACATCAAGGAACCTGTCTTCAGCGAAGGCACGACCACGCTGACGCTGGAGACCGTCCAAACGAGCTTCAACAACTTCATGGCTGCCCTCTATCGCGGAAAGGACATCTCGCAATATGTCGACATCGAGCAGCTTGTACGCTTCATGATGGTCGACGAGCTCACGCTCAACTATGAGTTCTTCCACCCGAAGAGCACCTTCTGCTACCGCGAGAACTTTGCCGAGGACACCTGCAAGTACGTGTTCGGACCCGTTTGGGACCTCGACTGGTGCTTCGGCTACGAGAAGAACAGGAACTACTTCATCAGAGAGGCCGAAAGCAACTACTGGAAGGACATGCCCTCGATGAATGCCGTACAGTTCATCCAGGACCTCCGCTTCAAGTACGAGCCCCTCAGCGATGTGTACCAACAGCTGTGGAAACAATTCATGGACAACGACCTGCAGGAACTCGTCGAGTACTGTCAGGACTACTACGACTTTGCCAAGAACTCCTTCATCGCCAACCGGACGGTGTGGAACGACAACACCGACTATGCGCAGCAGGCTAAGTCGGCAGCCGAATGGCTGAGCATCCGTTCGAAGAAAATCTACGCAGACATCGTCAACGGTGTGCGTCCCGTCACGCCCGACCCCGTGGAGCCCGTCGAATTTGCCAACAACAAACTCTACACCATCACCTGTAAGCGCGGCGACCTGATACTCTCCTACGACTGCAAGGGACTGGAAGCAGGACAGAGTGCCTGGTGGACGGTCTATGACTACGAGAAGCAGTTTGCCATCATTAACATCGACGGCAACAACTATCTCTACAGCCCCTCCATAAAGAAGTACCTGAGGACCGGCAATGTCCTGAACGGCGAATGGGTGGCTACACTCGGGTCGCCCATCTATTTCGACACGTCGTACCCCAACGGCGAGTACCTCTATATGATGAGCACCCTCACCGAAAACGGAAACATCCAGTGGTTCAATAACAACGGCAACACAATTGTCATCAACAACTATAGCACGCCCGACGACGGCGACCGCTGGAAGATAACCGAAGTGGGCGAGTTCGACCCCACGGAAGCGCTGGAAATGGCTACACAATCCATGTATGCCGTCACCTACCGCTACCTTTGGAACGGTGATGTGATTGGCTCCGAGACACGTAAGATGCCCAAGGGCGCCGAGCTGCCTGCACCTTCCGGCAGGTGGGACAATAACTTCGTCAAACTCATCGAGCCCATGAATATGCCATACTTCGTCACGGGAGACATGACCATCGACTATGAGGTGGAATGGCAAGGGCCCTTCGACTTCTCCACGTCACCCGATGATGCCAGCTGGTACAACATGACCATCCGCAGCCAGTATCACGTCGGCAAGCAGGCCACGGAACCTTACTATCCGGCCATCGTCGACGAGGAGACCCTCATCTACGACGAAGGCTACTACTGGGCCTTCGGCGGCAATCCCTATCAGGTGAAGGTCTATAACTACAGCAGCGGCTTCGAAGAGACACTCTCCTACGAAGGTGACTATGCCGTTATGCGGGCGGGCGACTTCGTCTGGGACTTGATTCCCAACAGCGATGGCTTCGTCCTCCGTCTGCCCGGGACGGACAATACATGCATCAATCAGTTCGGCGGCACCAACGGCCCCCTGAAGTTCTGGACTGACCCGAGAAGCCTTACCGATGACGGTTCCACGTTCCGCATCTTCGAAGGCCAAATAGATGGCATCGCCTCGCTCAAGGAGACCGTAGAAAAGGGCATCGCCATCTACGACCTTGCAGGGCGTCGTGTCAACCGCCCTGCACATGGTCTTTACATCGTCAACGGCTGCAAAATTTTGATAAAGTGAGCAGTGGAACAGGCCAAATGGCGTGCCGCAGTGTTAAAAACACTTAAAATAAAGAAAATTTTGTTGTGTCGATGTAAGGAAGTTCGCACATAAAATATAACTTTGCGTAGAAAAACACACAAACACACCGGCTTCCCATAGCTAACGACTAACATTATTAAATAAAACTATTATACTAACCTTAAAAACATTAAAGCAATGAGGAAACTTTACTTATTCTTGTTGTTATTGACTCCAATAGCAACAATGATTTTGCCGAGTCGTGCTTTTGCAGCCGACCCTCCAAAATCCGATTACGATCGTGCAATGGCAGCGTTCAAGGAAGGTACCTACCACATTACCACCGAAGTGAACGGCATCAAGTACTACATCGCAACCGATGGCACGTTGACCGACAATGCTGACCGCGAGGATTTGCTGTTCAGCATTTCAAAGAGCACCGGCGGCGCACTCTATAGCGATGGTCTCAATATTGACCCGGGAACAGGCTATCACTTCACCAATACGAATCTGAGTAACAGCAAGGCCGTACTTAACCCTGAAAACGGAACTTTCGCCTTGACCAACGGCAACAACCGTAACGACTGGGAGAGACAGGTGCCCTTCATGAACGAAGAGGGCAAGATTGCCATCCGTTCCTGCAACACCGCCTATGGTGAAAGCAGCTGGGCAGACGCAGGCCGTGCATTCTGGACCTATGAGATTGGCGAATTCGACCTCACTCCCTGCTACTCCTACGATGCAGCCTATGTGTGGTCATTCGAATTGCCTTCCGATTTCTCGCAGGTTAAGATAATCCTCAATTCCCTGTTCAACACCTACATGGACTATTACTATGACGACGAACAGGGCACAGTAATGAACATGGGTACAGAGTTCGGACAGCGTTCCGACTACGATTCATGGAAGAAGTTCATGGAACTGATGGGCAGGGTCAACGCAATTCTCGAGATTATTAATAGTCCCGACTACGACAATGAAGCCGATCCGGATGCCTGCCCCACATTGGACGAGGCAAACAGCATGAAGGCCGAGGTTGACTCCCTGTATCAGGCAATCCTGGACAGCGAGGTACCCTACGTAATGCCGCAGAATGGTTACTACCGCATCCTTGCCCACAACCGCTACAAGTCAACTTATGACGAGAGCGGCTTCGTCGACAAGGCTATGGCTGCTTCCTTCAGCAAGGACCACCTGAACAAGGTTGTCTACAGCACACTCGACAGAGAAAGAGCGAACTTCATCTGGAAACTTACCAAGAGCGAGACCGGCGACAGCATCATGATTCAGAATGCCGGCATGGGTACATACATCAGCTTGGCTTCCAAGACCCTTGGCAAGCTCACCACGACAGCCGATGTCGCACAGGCAAGCTACATCATGTTCGACTATGCAGGCCTTGACTACGTTGAGCCCGACGGCATTGGCGACGACCGCGACATCGTCTGCATCCGCCTTACTCAGAACCCAAGAGCCGGTGGCAGCTCTTATTTCCATCAGAACAGTCACAGCTCCGTCACCGACGAGACATCTCCTTGGGGCAACTATGGTGTAGACACTGGCACAGAGCAGGAAATGGGCTTCTGGATGAGGACTTGGGACGCCAATCGTACAACCGACAAGAACACCAGCGAATGGTATCTCGAGTTCGTTCCCGAAGATGAGGCTGAACAGCTCATCAAGGACTTTGAGATTATCAAGAACCACGACGTCCTCGTGGCTGAGAACAATGCTCTGCGTGCAGAAGTGCTCGCCGCTCTGACCACCGCAAAGGATATCATCCGCACAAAGATGATTGCTTCTGCCGACCAGCTCTCCAGCCCCAACAGCGACCCGAGCGAAGGCGCGAACCTCGGTAACCTGATCGACAACAATACCTCCACCTTCTGGCACACCAGTTGGCATTCCGAGAACCAGGAACCCCAGATGAGCTACGGTGAAGGTTCGTACCACTATCTGCAGATTTCCGGCATGGAAGGTCTGACAGGCGATTGCGAGTTCTACTTCAACGAGAGAGAGGGCGCCGACAACGACCGTCCCACTCAGATTGTTGTCATGGGCTCGAACGACCCCGAGGCTGCCGACGAAGAGTGGCAGGAAGTCCTCGTTTGGGATCTGCCCCATACAGGTAAGGGCGAAGCAAACACGCTCGCCTTCAATATGGAAACAGGTTATGCATATCTGCGCGTCTTTGCCACCCAAGTGAACTCCAACTTCCGTACCTTCTGGCATGCTTCTGAGATTCAGTTCTACACAGTGAGAGAGAACCCCAACTCTCAGTATGCTGCTCTTGGCGAGATTGCCGAGAATCTGGAGTCTGTCTACAATGACAACTGTGCAGTTGCCGACGAAGACATTACCCTTGAGATCTATGAGGCTCTGCTGAATGCATACAAGACATTCCTGGCCGCAATGGTTGATCCCGCCGAGCTGCGTGCTGCACTGGCAGCCTATGCCGATGCAACAAAGGGCGTTGTCGAAGGTAAGGAGCCCGGTCAGTGGAAGGACACTCAGGTTGCAAGCCAGTTCGAGGAACTCTATGCCGAGATTGAGGCTTACGACAAGGCAGGTCGCTACACCGCAGCCCAGAACCACAAGTATGCCGTGATGCTCAAGGCTATGTCGAAGAGCGTCATGGAAGGCGCCAACGGCGTGAGCACCGACAAGTGGTATCGCATCATGTTCCCGACGGAGGAGATGTACGATGCCTATAACTTCAGTAAGGATGGTGGCGACAACTGTGGCGACCTTGCACCTGACGATCAGAAGACTATGTGGGGAACCTTTGTTTCTGCTGCAAAGTTAGAGTCGGAAGAAGTAACCGATTATGACGATGAAGGAAACGAAGTCACCAAGACCAATTCTTGGATTGAGGCTATTGGAGGCGAAGACCTCCGCGAGTCCGACCGCCTGTTCTTCGTGAATGAAGACGACATCGAGGACAAGAGTGCCAGCATGTTCCGCTTTGTTGAAACAAAATCCGATGACAGCAGCGTTACTCCTCTCTTCACGGATGTCAAGGATAATATGCTGATGGCTCTCGACCTGAGCACCACCTATACTCAGGGCGAGCCTCTCATCACAGAAGCTGCACAGCTCTCAAGTAACGCTTCTTATCCCGGCAATGACGGCGGCAAGCTTGAGGAAGGTGTCCTCATCGACAACAATACCAACACCTACTGGCACAGCGACTACTCAAAGACCTACAACGCAGTTCCTTATCTGCAGGTTGCACTCAATGAGCCCGTTTCCGGTATGATTCAGGTCTATGTGGCTCGTCGTAACACTGGCAACGGTCACGTTGTACGTATGTACGTTCAGGGCAGCAATGATGCCGAGACATGGACCAATGTCGGTTACGTAGAACTTCCCTATGTCAATGCAACGACCCCCGTCACCAGCCAGCCTATCGACCTGGGCGGTTCGTTCAGCCATCTGCGCTTCACCATGACACAGAGGTATGGCACCGACGGCGGCAGCAACATCGAGTTCGACCCGTTCGCAGAGAATCTGACTGGCGACGACTACAACACGAAGTACACTTACTTCCACGCTTCCGAGTTCCAGGTTTATCCTGTAACCGCAGATTCCGAACTCAGCGCAAGTGCCAAGGCTCTTCAGGATGCTTACTCAACTGCTAACAAGGTTGTCCTGAAGGATGCAACCGCCGAGGACCTCGCCACCGCATCTCAGGCATATAAGGCTTACCAGTCCGAGTTCAATGCCAAGGAAGGTAAGGCTGTCCTGCCCAATGGTAAGGAGAAGGTTGATCCCGTCTATGCTCTCCAAAACAAGGCCACTGGTCTCTTCGTCATGGTTAACGGTACTGGCAACCAGAACAACGTATACCTGAAGACCGTTCCTACGCTCGTTGGCTACAAGGCTCTCGGTTATCAGAGAAGTTTGTTGAGCGCCAAGACTGTCGAAGGTGTGAGCTGCAACAACCTGCATGGCGGCGAGTCCAACCGCAGGTTATGCACATGGAGCTCCACAGAGCCTACCACCAACTCTGGTCTCGTTATTCGCGAGGCTGAGGAAGAGTATGCTGCTCCCGCTGAGTTCTCCTTCTACAGGGACATCAAGCCCGGTCGTATCAACGCATGGTGCGCAAGTGTAACTCTCACTCCTGAAGGTGAGGGCACAGCCTACACACCGCTGGGCTACTACTTCGACGACGATAACGTACAGTTCCTGGCTCTGAAGAAGATTGAGGTTATTCCTGCCGGCGAGCCTGCATTCTACATCTACGAGGATACAACCTACTACGATTCTGAGGCAGAAGACGCAGAACCCATGAAGTTCACCATGCCCGCCAATGAAGAGTTGGTACTGAAGGGCGACACCATCAATGGCGTCATCGGTAGCCTGGTGAACCACACGCTTCCTGCTCACGAGATTTACTTCTCTGGCAACCATGCCGTATGCATCGGCACGACAGGTTACTATCTCTCCGGTCCCTGCGTAGCAGTGGATATGGTATCTTGTCCTGAAGTTGATTCCGCAGGCGACTACGACTTCAGCATCTGCCTCGGTGAGGCTGCTGACAAGGCCGATGGCATCGATGTCGCAAAGACCATCGAGAAGGTCAGCCAGCGTGGAAATGTCTACAGCATGGACGGCAAGTTGCTCCGCACCGGCGCAACGCTCAACAGCCTGAAGTCGCTGGGCAAGGGCATGTACATCCTCAATGGTGTCAAGGTCGCTGTAAAGTAACCATCTAATCTTTCAATAGAGGGAGTTTTTCGGGAAGGTCCCGGGGACTCCCTCTTTTTAGTATAATAATATGTACAGAACATGAAAAACCTTAGAAGTCTGCTTTTGATAGCTTGTCTTGTGCCTGCAGTCGGCATGGCACAAATTGAGGATTACACCATGCCGGACGGCAAGGTGGTGAAGATAGACCGCAGTGTCTTCCCCGACTTGAAGTATGATGTCAGCCCCAAGGCGAAGCCAGCCGACTATGTGGCCCGCAGAAGGGCCCGCAGAGCCAAGGAGGTGTCCTTGCCTCCCTATGTGTACAACGGTCAGGACAAGTACTTCCCGCCCATCTTCAATCAGGATGGCGGCTCCTGTGGCTCGGCTGCGGGCGTCGGCTATCAGTTCACGCACGAGATAAACAGCTACCGCGACGCCGATGCATCGCTTCCCGAGAACCAGTACCCCTCGCATTTCACATGGCTGATGGCCTACCAGACCAGCACCACTGAGGGTATGGCTAAGGGTACGGGCATCCCCAACGTGCCCACTTACGGCGGACGCACCTATAGCAGACTCTTTGGTGCACAGACGCACGATGACCCCGACTATGGTTGGATGCAAGGCTACGACAAGTGGTACAGCGCCATGTGGAACCGGTCGGCCTACGATTTTACGATGTCTCCCACCGACACCCCCGAGGGCCGGCAGGAGCTGAAGGAGTGGCTCTACAACCACAGTGGCGACGCGACGATGCACGGCGGTGGCGTGGCTGGCATCGGTGTGGCAGCCTATGGCACCTGGGCGCCTATTCCCAGCTCGGCGGCCAACAAGGAGGCAGGCGTCGTGGGCATGAAATATGTGAAGGCGTGGGGTGATACCTACAACCATGCGCTGACAGTCTGCGGTTACGACGATCGCATTGAGTTCGACCTGGACGGCGACGGCATTGTCGGCGAGGCAGAAGAGGACGAGGTCGGTGCCTGGATTATTGCCAACTCGTGGGGCGACGGATGGGAGAACAAAGGTTTCATCTATTGCCCGTACAAGTACAGCTATGCCGTCGGGACCGACACTTGGACGTGGACCCCGGGTGCCTACGTCATCCGGCAGGACTACCGTCCGCTTCGCACCATCAAGCTGCTCATGGACTACACGCATCGCAGCGAGCTCCTGCTTTCCGGCGGCATTGCCGAGAACCTCAGTGCCACAAAGCCCGAGAAGATGTTCCCCTTCGAGCACTTCCGCTATGCGGGCAACACACTGGGTGCCGACCCGGCTCCCGAGGTGCCTATGCTGGGGCGTTGGGCCGATGGCATACATTCCGAGCCGATGGAGTTTGGCTACGACCTGACCGACCTGACCTTCTCCGTGGACCGCACCAAGCCGCTGAAGTACTTCTTCATCGTCAAGACGAAGACGAATGCCATAGGCAGCGGACACATCTACAAGGCATCCATTATCAATTATGAGGTAGAGAACGAGGGCGTGGAGATACCCTTCGGCCAGGAGAATGTGGAGATTCTGAATAAAGGTCGCGAGACCGTTATCAGCGTCATTGTTCCGGGCGAACAGCTTTATCCCGTCACCAACCTCACCCTGGAGGACGGTGTGCTGCTGTGGTCGGCTCCGCAGGCATCCAGCCTCAAGCTGACGGGCTACCATGTCTACGAAGGGAACATCCTCGTGGCACAGCTGCCCGCCCAGCAGACTTACTTCACTCCTGCCGACGGCGCTTCCGAAGCCTTCACCGTCAGGGCCGTGTACCGGGCGGGCAAGTACGGGCAGGAGTCTGCTCCTTCCAATGCCGTCGTGCTGCAGACACCCGCGCCGGGCGCGAACAGTATTGTCGTGATGAACGAAGGCGGACTCATCATCCCCAATGCCATCTCCGAGATGCTGGGCAAGGTCACCATCGAGTTCTGGATGCGCAACGACAAGAACATGAACTACTCCCACCAGGTGGGTCCGGGCTGGGGTAAGTTCCTCTTCCACGACAACAGCAACGGTTCGCTCTCCGTGGGGTGGGAGAGCACAAGCACGGACCGCCTGAACGTCTCCGGTGTCTTCTCCGGCACGAAGAGGTGGAACCACATCGCCATTGTCATCAATGCTAACGTGCTCACGCTCTATGTCAATGGTCAGAGGAAGGGTCAGATAACCTCCCGTACGTATTCCGGCCTCACCGCCTTCGGCGACCTCAGGTTCGGCCATACGTCTACCAACAACTGGTGGTTGGGCGGCTTGGACGAGATACGCGTATGGAAGACGGCCCGCACACAGGCCGAGATAAGGAACAATATGCGTGTTCCCATCGCTGTCCCCGCGCTCCAGCCCGACCTGCTGGTCTATGTGCCTATGGAGACAATCGAGGTGGACGGCGAGACCTTGCTGCGTGAGTACGTGAGCGGCAAGCATGCACGCTTCATCCCGATTGGCACACATCAGACGGAGGAGAGCGAGAGCCCCTTCACCGGCACGATGCCTACGCCAACCCTCAGCATCAGCGAGGAGGCGGGCACACATCTGGCTGGCGTGCCCTTCCGCCTGACGGCACAGACTTTGCTCAGTGCGACGGCGTGGACTTGGACCGTCGAGCCGCTGCAGCCCGCTTCTGCACGGAAGGCTTCTGCCCTCACTTCAACACCCACGACCATCAGCGGCATGAGCCCTGCCTTCACCTTCGACCAGGCCGGGACCTATAAGGTCAGCTGCACGGCAACCTATGCCGACGGCTCCACGCTTTCCGCCGAAAAGGAAATCGTCGTGGCCGCTGGCGAGGCGCCCGTGGCCGCCTTCGACGTGCTCTGCGACGAACTGCCCGCCGGGGACCGCTTCAGCTTCGTCAACCGCAGCGAAGGTGCCGGCTGCACCTATCTGTGGAACATGCCCGGAGCGGAAACGGAACAGGTGGAGGGTACCAATGCAACGGCCCTTTACCCGCGGACGGGCACCTTCGCCGTTACCCTCACGGCAACCAATCCTTACGGCTCCAACAGCGTGACAAAGGAAGTGACCGTCCGCGAGTCGGCTCCGGCAGCCCGCTTCGATGTCTCCGAGACGGCCATCATGCTGGGCGAAGGCATCCAGCTCATCGATGCCAGTCGCTACAGCCCCCTCTCGTGGCAATGGGAGCTGAACAATGGCTGTCGTGCCCTGACCGTCAGCGAACAGTCGCCTTACGTCATTCCCACGGCTCCCGGCATCTACGACGTCAGCCTGCACGTGGCGAACAGCCTCGGCGAGAACACTCTTTCCCGTGGCCGTTATCTTATCGTCATGAACGACGACCCCAAGTCCTGCCTCAACTTCACGGGTACGGAGCGCCTGCAACTTCCTTGCCCCTTCGACGAGGAGCAGAAGGCGCTCACCCTCGAGTGGTGGATGCGTCCGCAACAGTACCAGGGCAGCGTCAGCCTTACTTCCTCCCAGGGCGGCCTCTCCACCTCTGTCGACAACAGGGGCAAGCTCAGCATCAAGCTCGGCACAAAGACAGCCCTCTCCGAGGACGGATATATCATCGCCGGTCAGTGGCATCACTACGCTGTGACCTACAGCACGGGCACCGTCAAGTTCTTCCGCGACGGCACACTCATTAGCACGTCTTCCGTCAGGCTCGCCACCCGTTTCCCTGCCTTGCAGAGCATCACGATGGGCGAGGACGGCTTCAAGGGACAGATTGACGAGGTCCGCCTCTGGGGCACCGCGTTCACCGAGGACAAGATAAAGACCTACAGCAACCAGCACATCAATGATGTGGCGGCGGCACAGACGGCCGACGGCCTGTTGCTCTACTACGACTTCAACCAGAACGGCGGCGATGTGCTGGACCGCACTCCGGGCGCCTGCAATGCCCAGCGCATTGGCTTCGGCCCCGACGGTGATGCCTGGAACTCGGCCCTGGGTGTCTTCACGCTCGACACCGAGGCGCTGATGCACGGAGACATCTCTGCCTCCTACTTGACCAACTACAAGAACCCCTACATCACGGCATCGGGTACGGTCAACACCAGCAACAGCAGCCGCTTCCTGCGCCTGTCCATGCGCAACAGCCGCTCGCGCTGGCAGGACGCCAATGCCATCGTCAAGGGCGGCATCACGACGGGTGCACATATCGACACCTCGCACCACAGCGACATACAGTTCGAGACGCAGTGGAGCGGCTTCGCCACGCCTCTGCTCGACTACCGCCTCTGGCAGCCCGTCACCCTCCCCGCCGGACGCTATCGTTTCAGCATCACACCGGGCGACGTCGACGACATGCAGACCAGTCGACTGGTGGCGTGCGAGGGCGCGACGATGGTCAG
The DNA here is from genome assembly GCA_002394305.1 of Prevotellaceae bacterium UBA4336. Lineage (GTDB taxonomy): Bacteria > Bacteroidota > Bacteroidia > Bacteroidales > Bacteroidaceae > Physcousia. The sequence goes on along the minus strand of DGTM01000007.1, from coordinate 16,001 downwards.
CGACGCTGAATGCGAGGAGAAAGCTTTAGCCTGGGCACTTCTCTCCGAGGGCAGCATCAACTTCGCGCTCGCCGAAGAGACGGAGGTATCGCTGGGTATCATCGTCAATCTTACGGGGCAGTCCAGCTTTGGCATCAACGCCTTCAAGCTGGAGGGTGTCACCGTCGAGCGCCTCACGCCCGAGGACCCGACAGGCATCGTCGCCCCCCAGCCCGTGGCAGAGCCCGTCGACTTCAATGGCGTCTACGACCTGAGTGGCCGCAAGGTGGCAGACGGACATCTGAAGCCAGGCATCTATATCCGCGACGGCAAGAAGCAAGTCAGCAAGTAAACCTCTGTTCAATGGTCCACGTCGTAGTAGATCTGTGCGGCGCGGTATGGCTTCATGCCGAGAATCTGTGTCTGGAGGGCGAGGAGGCGCTGGCGGACGGCTGACATGGGGGCGGTGAGCTCGACCTTCAGGATGAGTTTGCGAATGTGCATGAGCTGTACGCGGCCCACGGGTGGCGTGTCAGGACCGAGGACGCGCTGGCCGAAGATCTGCCGCATGAGGGCAGCCATGTCGGCGGCGAGACTCTCCACGACGCTCTCGTTGCGATGCTTCAGGTAGACGAAGACCACGCGGCAGAAGGGCGGGTAGTGGAAGAGCTCGCGTTCCTCGGCCTGCTGGCGGTACATGCCCTCGTAGTCGTGGGCCACCACTTGGTGGACGATGTCGTTGCCTGCGTCGCGTGTCTGGAGCAGGACGTGCCCGCGCTCTCCTTTGCGTCCGGCCCGGCCCGCCACCTGCTCCATGAGCTGGAAGGCGCGTTCGTAGCTGCGGAAGTCGGGCTGCGCCAGCATCTGGTCGGCCGAGAGGATGCCCACCAGGCTGACGTTGTCGAAGTCGAGACCTTTGGTGACCATCTGCGTGCCGATGAGGATGTCGGTGTGCCCCTGTTCGAAGTCGTGGAGTATCTGTTCGTAACTTTGGCGCGAACGGGTGGTGTCGAGGTCCATGCGTGCGATGCGTGCCTCTGGCAGGATGCGTTGCAGCTGTTGTTCGATGCGCTCCGTGCCGTAGCCGCGCGAGGAGAGGTCGCGTCCCTGGCAGTTGGGGCAGACGGTAGGAATGTCGTAGACGGCGCCGCAGTAGTGGCAGACCATGCGGCTGAGGCTGCGGTGGACGGTCAGGCTGACGTCGCACTGCTGGCATCGCGGCGTCCATCCGCACTCGCGGCACTCCATGACGGGTGCGTAGCCGCGTCGGTTCTGGAAGAGGATGACCTGCTTCCTCTGCTCCAGGGCATGGCGGATGTGTGCGAGAAGCTGCGGGGTGAAGATGCCCGTCATCATCTTCTTGCGCTGCATCTCCTGCGCGTCGACCACCTCGATGTCGGGCAGCTGCATGCCGGCGAAGCGTGTGCGCAGGGTGACGAGGCCGTACTTGCCGCAGAGCGCGTTGTGGTACGACTCCAGGCTTGGCGTGGCCGAGCCCAGCAGAGCCTTTGCGCCGTGCTGTGCCGCCAGGACGAGTGCCGCGTTGCGGGCATGGTAGCGTGGCGCGGGGTCCTGCTGCTTGAAGGACGTCTCGTGCTCTTCGTCGATGATGAGCAGGCCAAGTCTCCGGAAGGGCAGGAAGATGCTGCTGCGCACGCCTACCACAATGTCGCAGGGCGCATCGGAGAGCATGCGTCGGTAGAGCTCCACGCGCTGGCGGTCGGTATGGCGCGAGTGGTAGACGCCCAGACGGTCGCCGAACACGCGCCGAAGCCGCTCGGTAAGCTGGGCGGTCAGCACAATCTCGGGTAGCATGAAAAGCACCTGCTTGCCCTCCTCTATGGCCTTCTGCATGAGGTGGATGTATATCTCCGTCTTGCCGCTGCTCGTCACGCCGTGCAACAGGCAGACGTTGTGCCGTTGCCACTGTTCCTCGATGTCTTCCATCGCCCGTTGCTGCACCTCGGTCAGCGGGAAGCCAGGCCGGGTGTCCCCTGTCTCCCTTGCAGGAAGCGCCTTTGCCGCGGACGGCTTCGCAGGCACCTTCTTCAGCGTACCCGGCAGGGCTGCCTTGTAGACGTCGCCCAGCGAGCAGAGGTAGTAGTCGGCTATCCAGTGCCAGAACCGCAGCTGTCCGGGCAGCACGACGGGCTGCTCGTCGGGCACCTCCAGGACGAGCTTGGTGGCGTACGTCGGCTTTTCGTCGTGCAGGCGCACCACGATGCCCGTGTACGTCTTGGTGTTGCCCAGGGGCACGAGCACACGACTGCCCACCTGCGGCAGCGTAGGGCACTGGGGCTGCAGCTCGTAGGTGAACGTTTCCCGCAGGGGAAGGGGTAGTATGACGTCGACGTATCGTGGCATAAGTGCCTGCAAAGTTACAACAATCTTTGCACACGAACGTACATTTGTGCACAATAAAGGTTAAAATGTGCATAAATGGGCACATTTTTGTGTCAAGATATTGCATAATTGCGCAAAATGTCGTTACTTTGCACCGCGAAACAAGAAAGCGGCCTCAATCCGCTCGAATGTAAAGAAGAAAAGTCGAATAGTAACATTAAATTTATAAGTTATGTCAGAAATTGAAGCAAAAGTAAAAGAGATTATCGTAGACAAGCTGGGCGTTGATGAGTCCGACGTTACTCCCGAAGCATCTTTCTCCAACGACCTGGGCGCAGACTCTCTGGACACCGTAGAGCTGATTATGGCCTTCGAGAACGCTTTCGAGATTACCATTCCCGACGACAAGGCCGAGAAGATCTCAACCGTAGGTGATGCCATCGCATTCATCGAGGCTAACAAAGGATAAGGAATCCATTCGGAATTCATAATTCATAATTCATAATAAGGGCTCGCGCCCGCGTGCTTCGGGGAGGAGCGGTTCGCCGAGAGTCATTCCGGAAGTAACGTAACAACAAGGTTCGCGCCCGCGTGCTTCAGAGGAAGCGTTCGCCAAGAACAGCTCCCGTGGGACGTTGTAATTATGAATTATGAATTAATAATTATGAATTAAGATAAGCATGGAACTGAAAAGAGTTGTAGTGACAGGCATAGGCGCTGTGACTCCCCTGGGCAACACTGCTGCGGAGACGTGGCAGAACATGCTGGCGGGGAAGAGCGGTGCTGCGCCGATAACGCATTTCGATGCCTCGAAGTTCAAGACGCAGTTCGCCTGCGAGGTGAAGAACTTCAATCCCGAGGACTTCATCGACCGAAAGGAAGCCCGCAAGATGGACCCCTATTGCCAGTTTGCCTTTGCCTCAGCAGTCATGGCTGTCGAGGACAGTGCAATGGACCTGGATGCCATCGACAAGAACCGCGTGGGCGTCGTCTTCGGCGTCGGCATCGGCGGCATGAAGACGTACGAGGAGGAGGTGACCGCCTATGCCAAGACAGGCGAGACCCTCGGCCCCAAGTTCAACCCCTTCTTCGTGCCGAAGATGATATCCGACATCTGTGCCGGTCACATCAGCATCAAGTACGGCTTCCACGGCCCCAACTACATCACCTCCAGCGCTTGCGCCTCTTCGACCAACGCGCTTGCCGATGCCTTCAACCTGATTCGTCTGGGCAAGGCCGACATCATCGTCAGCGGCGGCGCAGAGGCAGCCATCACCTCGGCCGGTGTGGGTGGCTTCACCGCCATGCACGCCCTGAGCACCCGCAACGACAATCCCGAGGGAGCCAGCCGTCCCTTCAGCGCCAGTCGCGACGGATTCGTCATGGCCGAGGGCAGTGCCGTGCTGATTCTCGAGGAGCTGGAGCACGCCAAGGCACGCGGCGCAAAGATATATGCCGAAGTGGCAGGCGAAGGCATGAGTGCCGACGCACACCACATCACGGCTTCGCATCCCGAAGGCCTCGGAGCTAAACTCGTCATGGAGAATGCCCTCGACGATGCCGGCTTCCGTCCCGAGGATATCGACTACATCAACGTGCACGGCACATCGACGCATGTGGGCGACATCAGCGAATGCAAGGCAATACAGGCCGTCTTCGGAGAGCATGCCTACAAGCTCAACATCAGCAGCACAAAGTCCATGACCGGACACCTGCTGGGAGCCGCCGGCGCCATCGAAGCAATGGCCAGCGTGATGGCAGTCAACCAGGACATCGTTCCGCCCACCATCAACCACGAGGCTGGCGACGACGACCCCGAGATTGACTATAAGTTGAACTTCACCTTCGGTCAGGCGCAGAAGCGCACCGTAAGGGCTGCCCTGAGCAATACCTTCGGCTTTGGCGGTCACAACGCCTGCATCATCTTCAAGAAATACGCAGATTAACGTGTCTGCCGTAGACCTGATAGACGCGATAAGGTTACCTTTCCGCAAGGAGAAGGAGCTTTATCGCGCCTTTCGTGATATGCTGGGCTTCTATCCGCACAACATCGGCCTGTACCAGGAGGCCTTGATGCACAAGTCGATGCTGGCGCACGGCAAGAGCGGAGCGCCCATCAACAACGAACGTCTGGAATTCCTGGGCGATGCCGTGCTCGACGCCGTCGTGGGCGAGATAGTCTACCATCACTTCCCCAGCAAGAGCGAAGGGTTCCTGACCAACACGCGCAGCAAAATCGTGCAGCGCGAGTCGCTGGGCAGGCTGGCCGTGAAGATAGGGCTCGACAAACTCGTGAAGCGGCACACACAGAACCAGACGCACAACAGCTACATGGCAGGCAATGCCTTCGAAGCCCTCGTGGGCGCCATCTACCTGGACCGCGGGTATGCCCACTGCAAGAGCTTCGTGACGGAGCGTATACTGAACCGCCATATCGACATCGACAAGCTTGCACGGCAGGAGGTCAACTTCAAGAGCAAGCTGCTGGAATGGTGCCAGAAGCACAAGGTCAACCTCGAATACGTCCTGATGGACGAAACGAAGACCGAGGACGGCTCGCCGCTCTTCTGCTCGAAGGTCATCATCGAAGGGCACGAGTGCGGCCGCGGCAAGGGCTACTCCAAGAAGGAGAGCCACCAGACAGCCAGCCGGAACGCCCTGCACCGCCTCCACAACGACCATCGCCTGCGCGACGAGCTGACAAGACGTCCTAAAGCCAAGGTGAACAGTGCTTCGCCTGTACCTGAAGCGACAGACGGAGAATGATTCGCAGCAGCACGGATAATTTTGAATTTAACAATTTTGAATTTTGAATTTAACAAGTCTCATACGTCCCGTCTTTTCCCAGCGATGCCGGAAGCTTGACCTCTACGCAACACAGGCAGAGGCCCTGCAGCGTGCTGTGCTCAAACGGCTGACGGAGAAAGCAGCCGACACCGAATGGGGTAGGGCCCACGGCTACCGCAGCGGTCTCAGCTACGAGGACTTTGCGCGCCAGACACCCCTCAACACCTACGAGGAGCTGAAGGGACACATCGACCGTATGCGACAGGGCGAGCGCGATGTGCTGTGGCCCGGTCGCGTGAAGTGGTATGCCAAGTCGAGCGGCACGACGAACGACAAGAGCAAGTTCATCCCTGTCTCGGCCGACGGACTGCACGACACACACTACGCTGGCGGCAAGGATGCTGTCGTCTGGTACCTGCGCAACAACCCGCAGAGCCGCATCTTCGACGGCAAGGCGCTCATCCTGGGCGGCAGTCATGCTCCCAACTACAACCTGCCAGGCAGCCTTGTGGGCGATCTCAGCGCCATCCTCATCGAGAACATCAATCCGCTGGTCAACATGGTGCGTGTGCCGAAGAAAGCCACGGCCCTGCTCAGTGACTTCGAGATCAAGCGCGACCGCATCGCCCGCGAGGCCATGCGGCAGAACGTGACGAACCTGAGCGGCGTGCCCTCGTGGATGCTCTCCGTCTTGAACCGCGTGATGGAACTCAGTGGCAAGCAGCATCTCGAGGAGGTCTGGCCCAACCTGGAGGTCTTCTTCCACGGCGGCGTGGCCTTCACACCCTATCGCCAGCAATACCAGCGCCTCATCACCTCGCCCCGGATGCACTACATGGAGACGTACAATGCCTCCGAGGGCTTCTTCGGCCTCCAGGACGACCCTGCCGACGCTGCCATGAGCCTGATGATAGACTACGGTGTCTTCTACGAGTTCATACCGATGGACGAGTTCGACAGCCCGGAGCCGACCGTCGTTCCCCTTTGGGGCGTGGAGACGGGCCGCAACTATGCCATGGTCATCACGACGTCCAGCGGTCTGTGGCGCTACATCATCGGCGACATGGTGCGCTTCACCGGTCGCGACCCCTATAAGTTCATCATCACAGGGCGCACCAAGTCCTTCATCAATGCCTTCGGCGAAGAGCTTATCGTCGACAATGCCGAGAAGGGACTGGCCGAAGCCTGCCGGCAGACGGGAGCCGAAGTGCTGGAATACACCGCTGCACCTGTCTTCATGGATGCCAACGGTAAGTGTCGCCATCAGTGGGTCGTGGAGTTCAGTCGCGAGCCGGACAGCCTCGAACACTTCGCCACAGTCCTCGACGAAAGCCTCCAGCAGATAAACTCCGACTACGAAGCCAAGCGCTACAAGGACATCACGCTGCAGCGGCTCGAACTCATCGAGGGTCGCCCCGGCGTCTTCAACGACTGGCTCAAGCAGAAGGGCAAGCTCGGCGGACAGCACAAGGTGCCGCGTCTCTGCAACAACCGCGACATCATCGAGCAAGTCATTGCCCTAAACAAATTGTAACTCATATTCTCCCCCTCGGGAGCAATTGGTGGGGAGCTCCAGCGAAGGAGGAATAGAGAGGGTTCATCAAGAACAAGAGGGTACGTCAAAATGATTGGAGTGCGCTTTCGCGCAGAAATCCTACTCAAACAAATTGATTTCCCATAATAGTGAAGCGAAAATAAACGAATTAGAATAATTATAATAAATTCTATTCGGGCAGAAGAATACTCCTTCCCTTCCGCGAGTTTATTATTGTCATTATTCCAATTCGTTTCCTAATAAAACGGAGTTTAGATTTGAGATTTCTCGCCCGAAGGGCGACTAAATTTACATTTTGACACACCTCCTTGTTCTATATTTGTATATTTGTCGTGCCTTGCATGGACAAGCCCAAATCCTCGCGTCGATTGCCATTGATCCACAAGTCGATTGCCATTGATCCACAAGTCGATTGCCATCCATCCATTGGTAATTTGCCAACTATTCATTAGTAAATTGCCATTCATCCACTAGTAATTGCTGACTAAGCACGTTTAGTTTGCTGACTAAGCACGTTTAGTTGGCGATGTAAACACGTTTAGTTTGCCATTGCTTCGTGAGTTGCTTCAACGACAGGCGAATAATCTGCACTTTCATCCCTGTTTTACCCCTCTTTTTTGATAAAAACACACGAAAAGAAGAAAATTTTAGCAATTTTCTCTTGATATTTGCTTCCCTTTCAACGAAAATCATTACTTTTGCATTGTGTTTCGTATGAACACAACATTTTGCTCAAATTCCCTGTCGAATCACCACCACGAAAAGGAAAAACGAGCAAACGACCCAAACGTATTTGGAGTACGCACCAAGAGTGCGTCTTCTCCATAACGTTTGGGGGCTTGTGGTGAGCCTGACAGGGATATGGCAGGAGCGCACTCTTCTCATATCCGGAAGTTAGTGCAAACTTGTTGAAGAAAATGATTGCACTAACTTTAAATTTGAGCAAATATGAAAAGATTGGTTTTGTGTTCTTTTTTATTTCTCCTTGCCTCTTCTGCGACATGGGCGGAGAAGGCACCCTTTGGCAATGGCTTATATTGGGAATTGAACAATGGTGTATTGACAATTTCTGGGAATGGAAACATGCCTAATTTTTCAGAGTTTGATGAAACTCCATGGTACTATAAAAAATATAATCGAGTTGTGATAAAAGAAGGTGTTTGTTCAATAGGAGATCGTGCATTTCCCACTAAGCCTGAAAAAATTGAAATACCTAATTCTGTTACAACTATCGGAGATTATGCTTTTTATAGTTGTGAAAATCTTTTAGATATTATAATTCCCAGTAGCATTAAATCCATTGGAAAGTCTGCTTTTGAAGATTGTAGAAATTTATCAAGTGTGATATTGCCAAATTCAATAACAATTATCAGAAACAGCACTTTCTCTGAGTGTGTCAATTTACGAAGTGTTGTGCTGCCTAAATCATTAAAGGATATTGAAAGTTGGGCATTTAGGGGGTGTGCTATCACAACAATAGAGTTTCCCATATCGTTATCTTCTATCGGTATGGCGGCTTTTCATCACTCAAATCTTACCTCTGTTGAAATACCTAGAAATGTCACTATTATCGGGGATCAAGCATTTGGTTCTTGTTCACATCTTAAGGATGTAAAAATATTTAGTAATAATATAGCCCTTATTAATAGCCCCTTTTACAATTGTAATAGTATTAATTTGGTTGAGCTTCCTTATGATTTATTGCAAAGAGGTGAACAAAAATGGAAGTTTTGGGGGTTACCAATAGATGTCGTAAATGAATTTAAGCAAAAACTTCGTGATAAAGATGGCAAAGCCATTTTGTTTTCTGATGACATCAAGGTGATTGGCGGCTATGCCAGTGCTGTGGAGATGAAGAACGGCAGCACTAATTATTATAAGGTAAGTAAGAACGGACGTTATGGACTGACAGATAAAGAGGGAAAAGTGATTGTACCAGTAGAACTGGACACTATTGCACAATGTGGAACTGGATTCCTGCGCTTCAGACTTAATGGATATTGGGGTGTCATAAACTATGCTGGTAAAATCATCATTCCCACCGACCGTGGCTACACGAAGATTGGCGACTATGTATCTTTCACGAAGCGATTCCCCTACGAAATGGATGGCTACAAGGGCGAGTGCAACAACCTTGGCGTGCAAGTGTCGAAGATAAAAGTGAACACGCCGCAACAGAACGTAGCAACAACCAATACAACAAGTAACACTTCTAAAAACAGCACTTCCAGCAGCGGAACGACACAGACCGTCGTCGTTGAGCACCATCGCGACCCAATACCTGTTCAGCAATGGCAGGCATGTTGGGCCTGTGGGGGAATGGGAACAATGGGATGTGACGGTTGCGGTGGCTCTGGTACAAAGTACATCGGGGACAACCTGCGTAGATGCGGTCTTTGTAATGGTCAAGGAATAAGACCATGCAATATCTGCTATGGTAACAAAGGGCAATATATAACTGTGTACCAATAGTGACAAGACTTGTTCTTATTAACATCATGAGGGTATGCCAAAATAAAAGGACAGACTATCTTTTATGATTTAACCACGAATTGCACGAACCAGCACGAATTATTCAACTGCTGGTAGTTAGTTAATTATTAATTTGTGTAATTCGTGCAATTCGTGGTTAAAAGCTTTGTGGTTGTGTTTTGACACATCCTTCTTTTTGTTCTTCCTAAACTTGACGGCTTTCGCTGATGTCCTTCGCTGGCGGGTGCAGAGAAAGGCAGAAGCTAATTCCTTTATAGAAATATCTTTTGTCAAAAGAAGGGTAACTATTCAGCGAAAGGTCAACAGGTATCTTATTATTAGGAAACGAATTGGAATGATGATAATAATAAACCCAAATCGGTCATTAGAACGAAGGACTCAAAGATATGAATCTACGAACTTCTATTTTAGTCCTCGCACATTTCTTCTTGGCATCTTTCCGCCTTATGTGCGGTCACAATGCCCGCATTGCTCCCTTACATAAGACGAAAACCTGCTCTAAAAAGAAATGCACGCTGACTAAAATTCTAATGACCGATTTGGGTTAAACTCGCGCAAATGGAAGTATTATTCTTCTTCGCGGATAGGATTTATTATAATTATCCCAATTCGTTTCTTTTCACTTCATCAGTTATATGCCGACGCTATTCGCTGAATAGTTACCCTGAAGGGCAAAAAGCTTAATAAAGCTGAAAAGTTCTTTTTTTCACCTTTTCTCTTTTTCTGCTTTTCACTTTTTCTTCGTACCTTTGCAAATGAAATGGCGAAAAACGTGAAGAAGGGACACTTACTTGCAGCCTCTGCGTTGCTTCTTCTTGCTGCCTGCGCAAGCATTGGCAGTCCTGACGGCGGTATCTACGACGAGATACCGCCCAAGGTCGTCGGGAGCAATCCGATGGACAAGTCCACGGGCATCACCAGCCGCAAGATGCAGATATTCTTCAACGAATTCATCAAGCTGGAGAATGCCAATGAGAAGGTCATCGTCTCGCCGCCGCAGCTGGAGCCTGCCAATATCCGTGCCGACGGCAAGCGCGTGAAGATAACACTCTTCGACTCCCTGCAGGCGAACACAACCTATACCATCGACTTCGGCGACGCCATCACGGACAACAACGAGGGCAACCCCATGGGCAACTATACCTACACCTTCAGCACGGGCGATGCGATAGACACGATGGAAGTGGCTGGCACAGTGCTCAATGCCGAGGACCTGGAGCCGGTGAAGGGTATGCTCGTCGGCCTCTATCCCGTCGACTCCGTCCTGTCCGACACGGTGCTCCGGGAGCGGGTGTTCAGCCGTGTCTCGCGCACCAACGGCTCCGGCCAGTTCAGCATCAAGGGCGTCAAGGCGGGCCGTTACTTTGCCTGTGCCCTCGACGACAAGGACGGCAACCTCCTCTTCTCGCAGAAGAGCGAGCGCATCGCCTTCATGACCGACACCTTCACCACATCCTGCAAGCCCGACGTGCGCATGGACACCATCTGGCGCGACTCTACCCACTACGACTCCATCCGCGTGATTCCCTACACACACTATTACCCCGACAATCTGGTGCTCGAGGCATTCCTTGAAGCCGGACAGGACCAGCACCTGCTCAAGATGGAGCGCCCCGACCCGGACGTCCTGAGGCTCTTCTTCACAGCCCCCGCTGATACGCTGCCCGTCATCCGTGGCCTGAACTTCGACGAGAAATGCCTTGTGCCAGACGCTTCGCTCCACTTCGACACCATCACCTATTGGATTACCGACACCGCCTTCACGCATAGCGAGGACACCCTGAAGTTCGAGCTCACGTTCCTCGAGACCGACAGCACGGGCACGTTGCAGCCTCATACCGAGACGTACGAGGAAGTTCCCCGTGTGACGTGGCAGAAGATCCTGAAGGAACAGGAAAAGAAGACGGAGGACTGGCGGAAGCAGCGCGAGAAGCGTGCCAAGCGGTCGAAGGAACCGCTGCCACCCGAGGAGAACCCCTTTACGAAGACCTTGCTCGACATCTCGGCAAAGCCCTCGGGCAGCATCGACCCGAACCAGAACGTGCACTATACGGCCAAGGAACCTATAGCCCGTGTCGACACGTCGCGCATGCGTTTCTTCATCAAGGTGGACACCGTCTGGCAGCCCGAGCCCTTCCTCTTCCTGCCGGACCGCGACGTGAAGTCCTACACGCTCTATGCCGAGTGGGAGGAGAAGCGCCAGTACCGCTTCGAAGTGGACAGCGCGGCCATCGTCGGCGTCATGGGAAACTCCTGCCGCTCCATAAAGACTGAGTTTACGGTCAAGGGCGAAGATGCCTTTGGTTCGCTCTTCGTGCATGTCCTGTTGCCAACCGACTCGGCAAAGATTGTCGTGCAACTGCTCAACAAGGGCGACAAGGTCCTGGCAGAGCGCGTGGCAGACAAGGACGGGCGTGCCGACTTCTTCTACCTGAAGCCTACCGACTACTACATGCGTTGCTTCATCGACGAGAACGGCAGCGGCATATGGGACACCGGCGACTATTCCGCCGGCCTGCAGCCCGAACGTGTCTTCTACTTCCCCCAGCCCATCCGCGTGAAGGCAAAGTGGGACATCGAGCAGGACTGGGCTCCCCTCGAGATACCGCGCACCAAGCAGAAGCCCATGGAGATAACCAAGCAGAAGCCCGACAAGCAGCGGAGCGTGAAGAACCGCAACGAGGAACGCGCGCGCAAGAAGCTGGAGGAGAAGCAGGGGAAACGCTCTTGACACATTATTTAGCAAATGAAGTCTCGGAGATTATGTATAAATAAAGGAATAAAAGGAGGCAACCGTTCTGTCTTCCTCTATCTTCTTTTTCTCTTGTCATTTGCCCCATGCTCCTTGCCCCTTTACTCCCAATGCTCGGCAGAGAACACAGCCTTCCTGCCCGGCGAAGAGCTGACCTACGACCTCTTCTTCAACTGGAAGTTCATTTGGGTCAGTGCCGGTTCGGCCACCATGAACATCAAGGAGACGACGTGGGAAGGGAAACCAGCCTACAAGGGTTATCTCATCACCCGTACCAGCGACCGCCTGGACCGTTTCTTCATGATGCGCGACACCCTGCAGAGCATCATCACGCCCGACATGACGCCGCTCTACTTCAAGAAGGGTGCCAACGAGGGCGGCCGCTACTATGTGGACGAGGTGTGGTACGCCTACTCCGGGGGCACGACACATCTGCGCCAGCGCTACCGGGGGCGCGACGGACAGGTCTCGGAACGGACGTACGACGGCATCGGCTGCATCTACGACATGATGAGCATGCTGCTCCGGGCACGCTCGTTCCGCATAGAGGACATCCGCAAGGGGCAGAAGCTGCACTTCCCGATGGCCGACGGACATAAGGTGGAGAACATCACGCTCATCTATCGCGGACGCGAAACGTTCCGCATGAAGTCCACAGGCAAGGAGCATCGCTGCCTGGTCTTCTCGTTCGTGGAATATCCAGAGGGGAAGGAAAAGGAGATTATCACCTTCTATATCTCCGACGACGACAACCACATCCCCGTCCGCCTCGACCTCTTCCTCCGCTTCGGCACAGCAAAGGCTTATCTCAGGGAAAGCAAGGGGCTGAGGCATTGAATGAAGAATGAAGAATGAAAAATGAAGAATGAGGAATGAAGAATTTGCTTCCGCCTTCAGCTTTCAATGCTCAATGTTCAATGTTCAATGTTCAATGTTCAATGGTCAATGTTCAATGGTCAATGAAAAAAGTCGGAAAGAGGAGACTCGAACTCCCGACCCCCACGTCCCGAACGTGGTACGCTACCAACTGCGCTACTTTCCGTTCCACGCCTTAAAAGCGTGCCTTGGTGCAAGAGCTACCAAGAGCGGTTCTTTGAAAACCGGTGCAAAGGTACGAAAAAAAGAGAAAAGAGGAAAGAGAAAATCAAAAAATTGCATGCAGATGCAGGAAAAATATACTTTTCTGCCAAATTTTTGCTTATTTGCTTGCGCAGTTCAGTTTTTTGCCTTACCTTTGCACTCGCAAACTCAGAGGAGGGAGCAAAAACACAGAATGGTGCCATAGCTCAGTTGGTAGAGCAAAGGACTGAAAATCCTTGTGTCCCCGGTTCGATTCCTGGTGGCACCACACAGCAAACGAAGGGGGCATGTCGAAAAGACATGCCCCTTTTCTCTTTGTCACAGCCCGCTCTTGTCCCAGAAGCTCCCCGCTCTTATTCCGGAAGCTCCCCGCTCTTATCTCTCATCCATTTTCTGCCGTCGCGGACATAGAGTCCTTCGGGTTTGGCAAGCGGCATTCCGCTGAGGCTGTATATTCCGGTCTTGGCATCCGGTACGGAACAGCTGACTTTGCTCATCCCCGTGCCTGCATCTTTTGCAGCAATGCGGACGACGTTGTAGCTGTAGGGCTTGAGGATAATCCTTGCTCCAGGTGTTGCCTCCGACTCTACAGGCACGAAGCGCGTGGGATTTTCGCGTGTGTTCTCTCCTCCGAGAGAACCGCTGAGCGTAAGGGTTGAGATGTTCCCCACCTCTCCGAAGCCGTTTATTTTGAGCGTCAGGCCTCGCGTCGTGGTGGAATAGTTCACGATGTGAAGCACGAGGGTGTCGCCTGCTTCGTTGCGCGTGGCAGTATAGTCGAGGTTTGCCGACGTGCTGCAGCTGCTCTGCACGAGCAGTGGCTGATGGTTCGAGGCTGCCATCTGCTGGGCATAGAACGGGGGTTGCATCCATACTTCGGAGGGTGAGAAGAAGATTTGTCCCTGGTCCCATCCGTTGTCGTTCTGCCCTATCGGTTGCAAGGCATTGGCGGGACTGTCCAGCGCAGCGAAGCCTCCGGAGCGACGGACCACGCCCAGCATGACGGCATGGGCAAGTGCGCGGGCCATGTCGTGCGTATTGCCGTTCTCTTCGAGGATGGCACATCGCATCGTGGTCTGCGGGTTCCATTCGAGGAAGAGATTGCGCATCTGTGCTATTGCCGCTTCTATGTCCTTGGCTTGCTGTGGTATCTCGGTCCATGGATGGTAGTCCCAGAAGTCGCATTTGCCGTCGAGCGAGAGGAAGACGTACTTCATCGTTTCCACTTCATCCGGTCTCCACCAGGCTGCATTGATGAACTGAAGGCTCGGATAGGCGGCATGAATGGCTTCGTACAAGACGAGGTAACGTTCCACGTAATGCTCGTAGTCGTGTCGGGCGGTACTGAAGAGGTTCTCTTCGTTGCCTATCTCAATGTACTTCAACCCGTAAGGCTCGATGTACCGAAGCAAGGCAAGAACGTCGGAGGGCTTGTCTTCGATGTTGATGGCAAAGCATGGTTCGGTGCCGATGAGGCGTGCAAACTCCACGAACTCGGGTATTGCGAAGCCGTTTGTGGCATAGCGGTACCAGTGCCCGAAATAGGGCTGACGCTCGAGACGGCTGCCCGTCATGTGCTTTGTCATGTAGCCTGCGGCATTGACCATCGTACCTCCGTAGCGGAGGAAGGTGAGGTGCTGCTCGCGGAAGGCATCGGTGATGTCGCGTCGGAAAGGATAAGAAGCGGTGCAGAGCAGTACCTGGTCGATCCAGACGCTACCCTCTTCTGCGAGCTCAAGCACTAGACGTCCTTTCGGATCGTTTTCCGTTGGCGTCAGCTCGGCGTCGAAACGTTGCCATTCATCCGTGAGACCACCGATTTCCGTGCGAGCGTATTCCTTGCTTCCATCTGCCGACTGGAGGGCGATTTGCACTTTGCCTGAGCCTTTCAGGAACATCGAAGTTTTGAGTGTCTCGTCCTTATTGATGCCGATACCCCAGCGATTGAGGCCCATGTTGTAGATGCCTACGCCTTGGCTGCCACTAATCTTCTGCGCATATTTGCCGGTAAAAGGCTCGGAGGAGTCGTGTTCGAAGATACCCTCGCCGAGTGCCGTCCACATGCCCGAAACGTTAGGTCCGTCGCTCTCGAAGGCGACTTCCTTTCCTGCCACCTTCAGATTCCTGAATGCTGCTGAGCCTCCATAGGAGCGCAAGCCTATGTAGCCCGAGGTGAGCGGACTGTTTGTGTCCTCGTACGTCTGGGCTTTCGTACCGTTGAGGTATATTGTGAGCTTTGACTTGGCCATGACGACGCGCAGCTTGTTCCATTCGCCGGGGGGATTGAAGCTCATGGGAGTGTCCGTGATGGGCTGCCAGTTCTGCTGATGCTTGTCGAGGACAAGGGAGCCGAGACGTGCGTTGAGCGCTACCTCATAGCCGTTGAAGGCATCGGCACCCGTGCCTGCGCCACTCACGTTCACTATCAATCCGGCTATTGCATTCAGGTCGTCCATGCGAAACTCCACTTCCACGCTGCCGCCCGACAACTGCCGGCCCTCATAGATGAGCTTGCCGTGGTTGGACGTTTCGAGCAGAGCCATGCCCGACGACACGCTCCAACGCTCGTCATAAGCCTTGAAGCCTTTGATATCGCAAAATGCCGGCTCCTCGAAGCCTTCGCCGAAAATCTTCTGGTCGTACAGGCCGCCATAGATTTCGTGGTTCACGTCTTCGGCTCCGGCTCCGTAGATGAGCGGCTCCACCTGGCAGACAACTTGGCTCGCATCTACGGTCAACGTCTGCGACGTAGCAGGGATGCTGATAGCAACAGCCATGGAAAGAGTAAGAAGTAGGCGTGTGTAAAACTTCAACATAACAGCAGTAATTTTTCTATTTAACAGCAATAGTCTTTCATTTAAGTTTCGGTTGTTATGCTTTTGTGGAAAGTTAAAGTTCCGAAACTTGAATTAGATAACATATATATCTGCTGCAAAGATACGACTTTTTCCCATACTCTATTCCCTAATCTCTAATCTTTTTCATAAAAAGCATCCAAGAACTTCCTATTTA
>DGTM01000035.1:60357-78650 GCA_002394305.1 Prevotellaceae bacterium UBA4336 | reverse complement strand
CGATGGAGTAGGCGAAGCCGTAGTTCTTCCAGGCCTTGCAAGCCTTCAGCACCATGCCGAGCAGGACTTGCACGAAGCCGATGATGACGGAGAGGACCATCATGGGCGAGTAGCCGAAGATGGGGCCGACGCCGTTGTCGTTGAGGAAGTAGGGCTTGACGGGTGCCAGCACGGCCCAGTCCTGCTGTGTCAGGTCGATGCCGAAGACGGTGCCTGTGAGCAGTCCGCAGACGACTGTTGCCAGTCCGAGCCAGATGCCGAGGCGTCCGTAGCTCTTCATGTCGTCATTGCCACCCTTCAATGCCAGGTAGATGCCTCCGAGCAGGACGAGC
The DNA here is from genome assembly GCA_002394305.1 of Prevotellaceae bacterium UBA4336. Lineage (GTDB taxonomy): Bacteria > Bacteroidota > Bacteroidia > Bacteroidales > Bacteroidaceae > Physcousia. The sequence continues at coordinate 78,318 of DGTM01000035.1, read as the reverse complement.
AGGCCGTAGCCGCCGTCGCCGAGGCAGAGCCCGAAGAAGAGCATGAAGAAGGGTGCGAAGAAGACGCTGGGGTCGATGTCGCGATAGTTGGGCAGCGAGTACATGCGCAGGATGGGTTCGAAGAGGCTGGTGTAGCTGCCGTTGGTTATCTTCACGGGCACATCGTCCTCGTAGGCCGGGTCTTCCAGCTCGTAGTAGATATGTTGTTCGTCGAGCCACTTGCAGAGTTTGTCGGCTTTGTCTGCCAGCGTCCAGCCCACCATGAGGCGTACGGCTCCGTCGGCTATACTTTCGTCCGAGAGTTCGACTTGCCGGAGCTGAATCTCGCCTTGGGCCTGCTGCAAGCCTTTCTCGAGCGTGTCGCGGCCATTGCGGGCGATGGCGCAGGTCGTGTCGTGGTTCTTTTGGAGGGCTTCCTTGACCTGGGCAGCTTCCTTGCGGTAGGCTTCGAGCGAACCAGTGGGGAGTTCCAGGCGTTCGGCCTTGATGTCGGGCTCTTCGTCGGAGAATGCCAGGAAGTAGGTGCGCTTGCGGTATTCGTCGATGGGCGTGGCGAAGTACTTCTCTGCCCATTCCTGCCTGAAGGACTTGGCGTTGCAGGCGTAGAAGAAGACCTGCATGCCAGTCTCCTGCTGGAGGCGCTCGATGCTCTTCCAGTCGAAGTTGCCCCAGGGCTCCAGCCGTTCGGCGTTCTTCTCGGCTTCGTCTATTTCATGGCGCAGGCTGACTTCCTCGGCTTTGAGCTGCTCGACGTAATCAAGAACGGGGAGGCTTTCTTCGCCTGATTTAGTGGTGAGTGGTGAGCGGTGAGCGGTTAGAGGATTGTTTGGGATGCTGGCTTCGGAGCCAAAAGTATTCTCTAACTTCTTACCTCTTACCTCTAACCTCTCTGAGGGGCTTTCTCCCCACGCCTTGAGCGAGATGTCGAGGTAGTTGAGGGCCTGCTGGTAGCGGAGCCTCAGGTCGAGGGCCTGCTGGAGCTGTGGGCTGGTCTGTCCTGCCTTGAGCTGCTGTACGTGCACCACGCCTTGCTCGCGCAGTCCGGCGATGAAGTCGTCGTATTCCTTTCCGGTCACCAGGAAGGTGAGCTTCTTCATTTTCTCTATCATGCCACGTCCTCCTTCTTTCTCTTTTCCTGAAGCGACTTCAGTATCTTCTGCGATGACTTGGAGAGGTTCTCCTCGTCCTCCATGAAACGTTTGATTTTGCGCACAGCCTCTTGGTAGCCGGGTATCTGGACTTTCTCAAAGAGATTGACCTTCTGTGTCGTCTTCTTGCGGGCGTGCTCCAGCAGATGCAGTTTGGCGAAGACAAATTCTCGCTCGACGGCGGTCTTGGCGAGCCCTTGCAGGAGCTTGATGCCGTCGAAGTACCACTTCGGTGCGCTGAACAGGCCGAAGGGCTTCACCTTCAGGCTGATGTTGCTGAGCACGGGGACGCGTACGCCGGCAATCTTCTTGACGGCCAGCTCTACGTCGTCCAGGCTGACAAGCGAGGTGTCGAACTCCCCCCACAGGGCGTACATCTTCTCGTAGCCCTCAATCTGGCTTTGCAGCTTGCGCTCCAGCTCGTCGGCTTCTGCCTTGCATTTCTTCACTTCCAGCCTGAGTGCCGTCTCCTTGCTCTTGATGATGGGCAGCGTGCGCTGGCGCATCTTCAGGGCCTTCTCTATCTGCTGTAGCGAAGTCTTGTTATATTGAAACTTTATTGCCATGGTTTATGTTCAATCTTCTTTACTTCAGAGCTCAATTGTTATTTCGGGCACAAAGGTAAGAATAAAAAATGAAAGAATGAAAAAATGAAAGAATGAAAATGGGTAAAAGGCAAAAAAATGAGAGTGTCACGCAGAAGCTGAGGTCATAAGCCAATTCTACATCGGGATGATGTGTGTCAAAAGGTCTAAGAACGCGTGTGAAGTTGAAGAAGTAGGCGTGTTTAGTTGGCTGGGTTTGCGTGTTATGTTCTTTTCCTTCATGATGCAAAGGTAAAGACTTGATATGCTGTTTGGGGGCATGAGCTTAATTAATCCCACAAATTTCGATAATGCTTACAGAATAAATCCAACCCTTCTGTGATGGTCTTCCATTCTTTATCTGAAAAAGAAGAATCATATTTCATCAGCTCAAAAGCATCAATCATCTTTTGGATTGCATTATTCCATTCACGCATGTCCTTAAAAGCTGGGCAATATCCATGCTTGTCAAGTGCCTTGAACGCCTGCAAGCGTGGCACTATCAGTTGAGCCAAAGTATGGTACGTGTTCCAAACTTCCTCTATGGGATAGTCATGCTTATGGCTCCAGTTCTCTTCCGAGGCTTTGTTCTTCTTCCTTTTCATTAGGTTCTGTTGTGTCAATAAACATATATGCTTCCGAAAGCCTTGCTTGCGTCATGTTCTTTGCCATGTCATATTTCTTAACTTCGCAAGGGGCGCTTATTGCATGGTCGTGACCATGCAATTGCAAGTACATGACCATGCAATATACGCCGTGTGCAACGCCCAAGTTTTTGAGCAGGCAAAATCGTCTTCGTTTTATACTGTTCTTCTAATCTCAACATTTATTTCCGTCTCGAACTCTCTGACATAGATGAAGTCCGTAATGGCGAACTTCAAGTGGTCAAAGAGATTATGAAATGCGCTGGTCAAATGCAAGTCTTTTGTCAGTTCGCGGTCAAGCCCCTCGTTCCAGTTTGGCGGCGGGCAGTCCATACCGATGAAGTGTTCGAATGAACTGTTGATGTCTCTTGGAAGAGTGAGTGTTGGCAACGTCACCCCATCTGCATACAGGCAATTCCATTCATCGTCACAAAGAGCATACCATAGTTTCTGTCTGTCTTCTCCCTGAATAGGATGCAATTCCGGATAATCGTAGGAAAGGAAGCATTTCGCAGTTACTTCCGACTCTTCGCCAAAGTCCTCGTTGTCTTTGATGGAATCCCAAATGCGATGTGCTCTGCCGTACATATCGTGCAAAGCCTCATTCAGAGCATCATTGAAAGCAATGATGTCCGGCAGGATTTCCTCTTGATGAGCCAGCACCCGTTTGTTAATCATGTCCTTCCGCAAGGAAAGCAAACAATCATAGTCCGAGTAGTCGAACCGAATATCTTCGTATTTCCACAAGATTTCCTGCTCAATGCATTGAATGTCGTAATCATGTATATCTACCATAGCCTTTGATTAAATGTTTCTGAGTGCAAAGAAAACAAAGACCTCTGCCGTATCGGGGCAGAAGTCTAAAGAAAGTGAACTTTTATCGAAAAGATTTATGCGATTGGGTCAAGGCAGAAGTCTCTTCGCTTGCAGGTCTTGCAGTGTTTCCCTATCCAGACTTCGTCGAACTGGTTCATTGCCTGCTCCACGATTTCTGGGTCATCTGTCAGGATGCCAGCCTCGAAGTTTCGCTTGTTGTCTGTCTTCATTCCGATGCCGGCACCTGTAAGGTTCGCGCTTCCCACATACACCTCCTTGCAGTCAAAGACCAGCATCTTTAAGTGGACTCGCGGACAAAGCACACGCTCCAAGCGGTCGTACAGGACAGGATACTTGTCGAAGTCCTCCCTGAAGTTCGGACCAGGCTCTTTAGCATGAATGAGCCGTACCTCCACACCTTTACGAATGAGCTGAGCAATGAGAGCAAGGAAAGGTTTTGTTTCCTTGCCCACCTCAACGTAAAGGTCTTTAATGTCGGCAGTCCCAATCCAAAGCGTCTGCTTCACGGATTGAACCCGTGAAAGCACCTCTTTGTAATGGTCGGAGTTGGAGATGTATACTGTCATAAAAGGTAATGATTCCAAGTTGCACAATGAAGAGCACCACCATGTCGGATTAGCGGCTTCGCATAAACCTGCTTAATTACCTTATTAGGGAATATGTGCTGAAATTGGGATAAAGCCGCCTCGTCTTCTTCACTTTCATGATTCAGAGACAGTGCTGGCAAGATAATGGCATCATCTGTTTCGAGAAAATTCAGGTAACACCAGCTGTCGCGAGACGGATGGCCTTCATATTCAAGTTCAACAACATCGAATTGTTCGCAAAGGATTTTGCGTATGCGCCTTGTAAAAGGTTTATTTTTACCCCTCTCCAACTGATGATAGTTGTTCAGTAAGATACGTCCACCGTCAATCCATGCCACCATTCCGTCTGAGTGCCCATAAGATTCACTCATATCCCACGGCAAGAGAAAGACTTCTGCCTGAAAGGCATCTTCGAGCCGATCAAGCAAAGCCAAGGGCCTCCAATTGGGGTTTTCTGCAAAAATCTTATCTGTCATTACAACCTTATCATCACAACGCACGTAATTACCGCCATCAAGGAACAGATCTACTGCATCAGAAAAGTTTATCGACAAGTCCTCTACGGCCAATCTCTGTCGAGTGATGTATTTCTGATATTTGGGAGTATTCCAAAGATAATCCGGACGGAAATGAAAGCCGACATAGCTTCCTCTTCCGATATGGACGGGCATATAATCACGACACCATACCTCATTTGAGTATGGCAACACTTTGGGAGAACTGTTCACTTCTAACAAGGCTGTAGAAAGCTGGTCATAAACGACCTTATAGTTCTTCTCTAGCCATTCTGATATATAGATGTCTTGTGTCATAATGCATGTTGTTTTACATCGCCAATGAGTTCATTCAGCATCTGAATCAAATCATTGGCATCCTTTACCCTGTCCTTGGCACTGATGCAATAATACTTGTTTATGTCTTTTTGCGCTTTTTCGTCCTTAACCATGTATTCCCAGTATCTCTCCTTCTCCATAAGATACAAGTTGTCGTTACGATACCACTGGAAATTATAATCATTAAATGTGAAATTGATATCCGACCCATAAAGTAGCATGGTATCAGGAATGATGTGTTCCCCCCTGATTTCCACATTGTTCGTGGAAGCAAGAACAGAGTCTCTTACCTCCGCATCAAGAAACACGCCCTTTGCGCTGGGAAATATGGCTTTATGATTATGATAATCGCGAATCCACGAATTTGGAATGTTTGTTCTGACGAACTCCAAAAGTGAAGAATTGGCGAGAATGTATAACGTTCGTCTTACGATGTCATTTGAGTGAACATCCTCTGCATTGGAACTGTTTCTTTCGCCAAGCATCAAGTGATGTACGGCCATGTAGTTATTTGTGTTCAGCAGGTAATACATCCATGTTTCCGGCTTATTATTGAACGTTCTATGTTTGTACCACAAAACATTCCAGAATGTATCGGCAGTAAACCAACTCATCATCTTCTTTAGCAAATCTGCATTGTGATACGGCTCTTGCATAGCGGAAGCTTTCGGTGGTGTCACTTCAAGGAAGTACTGTTTTGCATGTTCAAACTTCAAATCGAACAAAGACCAGTCAAGTTGTCCGTTTTCATCTTGAAACAGAAAGCGGATACTACCTCTGAAAAAAGCATACTGTTCAGCATCAATAATGACTTCCTCCCACTTTTTTCCGTCGGCACGAACTTCTCCTGAAACAATTTGTCTTGCCTTATGAATCTCCTCATTCCATCTGCTTGAGAAATCAGAAGCCCCTTCGTCACAAGGCATTTCGCCCAAACTGCGATATGGGGCATGAGTGTCGAGCTGGTCAATATGTTCTATCGCTGTACGCATTGCCATGACACTTCTAATCTGTGGCCTTCCATCCTCGCCCTGACCGGAAACCAGATTCCAAACAACACGCATCCATTGTTTTAACGATGTCTCAGTGTCAACCACAGTCTCATCGTGGTCGAAATACTTGCAGATAGCAAAAAAGACGATTCGTTGTGTCTGGTTTAGAGTTGTCACTCGGAGAATCTTGTCGTTGGCATTATTTGTTATTTCTATATTATTTGAGCATTCATCTTCAACGTACTGGGGGATGAATCTAAACCCCGCATCCCAAGAACATGTCGGCAAAGTCTGAGTCTTGGAATAACGGTAATAATTGTTTAGAACTTTTTGCAATTTCACGAAAAATCCAAGTGGAATTCCGTTGGCATATTTGTATTCGTCCAAACCGTGGTAGGCTATTTTGGTGTCATAATCACTCGGATTGCGGTTACCAGAATCATTAAGATACCTATATGAAGCATTTTTGCTTTCCTGAGTTGAGCCCTCATCACCTTTACCGATATCAAGTATATAACTTGAGGGGTTGTCGGGGTCTTTAGCTATAAACAATTCATTCCAGAAAATCCGGTTCATAAAAGCAAAGAAGATTTCATCTATTTGCTTTGATTTTATCATCTTGCCATCCTTATTCTTTATCCCCTTTGACTTATTTTCCCAAAAGATATCAGTCCAGTCGTTATCAAATTTGATAGGCAACCCTTCACGGATGTCTAAAAGGCGGTTCCATTCATTGGGTTGATTGTTCCTTACACTTTCTTCATCTGCCTGGGTTGTTATGTATCCAATTAGGTCTGCCTTGAAATTTTCAAAGCTTGTTAATTGCTTACCGCGGGCATTCATCTTGATATATAAGTCGTCGGAAAGCCCGAAATCACGAAGCGGAAGGTTATAAAAGACAATGGGGCACAAATCCCCGTCAGTCAGCTTCTTCCAGTAATCGCCAAAGGTTACTTGTGACAAACTGTTATCGTCTTCTTTTGAACAATCGGAAATGGAATTGAACACTTCTTCCACTCCATCAATTATATCTTCATTTTGCTTGTTGGTGATTTTTGTGCCTCCCAACATTCTCAGCATGGACTGAATTGTCGGATCTTGTTGCCAAGCCGAATAGAACCAAGTCTGCTTCGTTATAAACCCAACGATGTTGCAGCCGTCGAAATCCTCAAAGTTGTGTGGTATGCACAAATGTTGACAGAATTCCCGGGACGAGATTCTCGTCTCGTATGAAAACTTTCTGAAGATGGCACAATTATCATCGGTCAGCTCCCCTGCTCGTAGTGCAATATACCAATGCAGTAGCCAGAGGGTTGTTAGACGTTGCTGACCATCCAATGGATTGAGTCTGCCGTTCTCTGTTGACCCATATACAAAATCCAACTTCATTTCTGCATCCTTGTATGGAGGCTCATTATCCAAAGCCTTCTTTAAATCACACAGAAAATTCTTACGGAGATTCTCCCTACCTAATCTTCCCTGCGCATAGTCTCGCTGGATGATGGGAATTTCTATATTATTATTCCTTATAAATTCCCAAAAGGACGTTTTGCTTGTCATATTACTCTAAAATTTTTAAACATTCCTTTATATCATTCATATAACCTTCGGCATCTATCTTTGTCCAATAATTGGCATCTGTCATGATTGCAGAATAGTATTTCATAAACACTTGTTTTGTACAAGGTGGCACAAAGGACGACTTGGCTCTGGTTTCTTCGGTCAACTGTAGTTTCCCGTCTTTGGTCATCTTTGGAACAGCGATGCACATGCCTTTGTCCTTGCCGATAATGACACGGCGTTTTCCTGAGAACAAGGCATTCCCATAGCTACGATTGGTGGATGAGTCCAATAGCGTATAGTTCCAGATTCTGTTCTTGTCCTCGCCAGTCCATTCTTCTGCTTGGGGGAACTTACGTTTTATTTGTTGAAAGAGTCTTTTTCTCCTATCTTCATCCGTCTCTTCAAAGAAATCACGAATTTTCTCATGCATCTCATTATCAGCACTCAAGTAAACATTCAGCAGCCATTGCTTTTGTGTTTCCAAGTCATCTTCCTCATTTGTCGTGTTGGAATTGATGTGTTCCACGTCCCAACTCTCAATTTTATACAGATGAAATGGAAATTTGTAAAATACTTCTATTTGATATTTCTCATTGTTGAGATTGTTCTTGTTTTGGCCAATTACGGTCTGAATGTTGTGGAAAAGCAAAATAGGCTTGCACCCTCCCTTATTGCTACCATCTTCCTTGTATTGGAAATCAAGAGGTGGACATTTTGTTATCCTATCCTTTATTTTCTCCTTTAGGTCGTTTAGGTAGGAGTCCTTGTCTTTCGATTCGTTCCATGCCGCAACAAGGTCGGGTAAGGTATGCCCATACACTATCAGGTATCCGATATAGTGATATAGTTCCAAATCGTCATACCATTCCCTGAAGGTCTGAAAATATGATTTTACTTTGTTCCAACACTTTTTGACATCGGCTAGCTCTGTATGGAAACACTCATAGAAGTAACGGAAAGTCCTATAGTCATCAGAACCGATTTGTTCATATATCTTTTCGTCCAGTTCCAATTCGTTTTGTTTACAAATCAAGTCGAAAACAAAGTCTATTCTTGTCGGACGCGTATAACCAGGCTCATTCAGAAACAGCCAAAATTCATCGTTTTGCAATGAATACTCGATATGATCCCATTCACTAGCCATTTCCTGTTGCCTCAACTTCAGATGATTGTTGTCTGACACCTGAAAGTTTGAACGATTGAGGAACAACGCTTTGATAAGTTCTGCGTTGGTAAGTGAGATTTTTCCGATATTAAGTCGAGTAAAGACCTTTATAGGGTCTTCATCAACGGTTTCATACCAAATTACCCTTGTACGATGGATAAATTTGGATTGAAACTCATTATTATTGAAAGAAGACCCTTGCTTGCAGGCCCATGCGTGGATGGTGCCATAGGCTTGTTGCATATAATGGTAATCGATGTAGTCCTTAAACTCCTTGCCCGAAGTGGCGGCTTCTTGGTTATCGTTGATTTCCAACATCTTCAGATATTCATAACCATCATTCCTTGTCGCATATTTAATAGTAGGAAGCGGGGTCTTCTGCTTTCCTACCCACATTTCATTAAAATAGTGAATAATTAAAAAGATTGTGGTTAACCGTTGCTGCCCGTCAATAACTTCATACCAACCTTGTTTATCTGACTCTTTCTCTAAATGAGGGTCTGCTTCTTCCATCTTTTTAACCACAAGCGGTTGAAGACAATACCATGTTTCGTCATCCGAGTTCTTAAACCTAACAGGCTTAAAATCATTGATGTCATTCAAAATATCTTTCACCTGTTGTTCAGTCCATCGATAGCCACGTTGATAACTAGGGATAAAAAACTTAATCCCCAGAAGGTCGCTAACAGATTTCATCTCTATTGAATTTTCTGCCATTGTATTCAAAATTTAATGTCAATATTTTTGTAGTCGTTACAATATTTCTCTAGCTATCCAAGCACATGCTTCGGCATCGGCAAGATCGTTATTCATTTTTCTGATTAATCAAATTAACTACCACCTTCACCATCACGTCCTTTTCCTCTGTCTTGCTCTCGGCAATCATCAGGGTCAGGGCTACGAGGGTGTTGTCGGCGAGACGTTTTGAGCCGTCTTTGCGATAGAGAATGCCGTTGTTGTTGAGGAACCAGAGGAACAAGGTGGCTGCGATGCGTTTATTGCCGTCGCTGAAGGAATGGTTCTTGGTGACGAGATACAAGAGCATGGCGGCTTTCTCCTCTACGCTGGGATAGAGTTCCTCGCCGCCAAAGGTCTGATATATCTGTCCGATGCTGCTCTTGAAGGAGTCGTCCTTCTCGTTACCAAACAAGACGGAGCCGCCAAACTTCTCGCGAAGGCGATGAATCTCTTCCATAGCATTCTCGTAGGTGGCGTGGAAGGGTTCTTCCTTCGTGGTCTTCTCAATGGTCAGTCGCTCGTAGTCGTAGTTGTCGAGCGTGTCGAGGGCGTAGGTGTAGTCCGTCACCACTTCGAAGAGGGCATTCGTTTCGTCGGTGGAGAGCAGGGGCTGGCTTTGTACGGCACGCCCAAGCATTCCGACCAGCTGACGAAACTCACCTATCTGTTCCTTTCGCATGCGCTCGTTGACCGCATAACCCTTGATGAGGTAGTCCTTCAGAATCTTGTTGGCCCACTTCCTAAACTGAATCCCCCTCTTGCTTTTCACCCTGTAACCTACAGAAGTCACCATTTCCAAGTTGAAATACTCCTTTTCATGGGTTTGGGTTTTATCCTCAATTGCACCATGCCGAGTGGTGTTCGCAAATTTTGCGACTACCACTTCGTCTGCCAATTCCTCTTTGAGTGCATTGTTGATGTGTTTGCTGATGGTCTTATAGTCCCTTTCAAATAGCACCGCAAGTTGCTGGCGTGTTACCCAAACCATCTCTCTCTCCATTCTGACCTCAAGTTGAATGGAATTAGTTTCATCCGTGTAGATTATTATCTTATTCTCTTCCATAGTTCTTGAACTTTCTGCAAAGTTACGACATTTTCCCTTACATCCAAGCCATCTGTAAATATTTTGCAATCAGAACCCTATTCTGCGTGTTTCCTTCGACTGCAATTTCTCGCTGTCGCAATAAGCAGAGAGTCTGACATATATTTAATGTATTTGTCAGCCTTGCGATAGAACTCGCTGCTGAGTCCCGAACCCTTTGCTTTGTCCACAATCTGCTCCACAGCCGTGAGCAAATCCATCTTCTTTTTCGTAGCCATCTGACTTTGCCTTTTGAGATTAAAACGATTCTGAGTGCAAAGTAAGCAACGACCTCTGCCGTTTAGGGGCAGAGGTCGAAGGAAAATGTAGTTTTAACGAGTATTCGACGAAAAATTAATGGAAATTAATGGCAATTATATGTTAAAACTAAAACACAAATTTCCATAAATGCCCCACGAATTACCATAAATGATATGTAGGCTCAGGCGGAACTTTAGTTTGCATCGGATTCACGTTAATTTTTGGGAAGAAAAGTTATGCGATTGGGTCAAGGCAGAAGTCTCTTCGTTTGCAGGTCTTGCAATGTTTCCCTATCCATACTTCGTCGAACTGGTTCATGGCCTGCTCCACGATTTCCGGGTCATCGGTCAGGATGCCAGCCTCGAAGTTTCGCTTGTTGTCTGTCTTCATTCCGATGCCGGCACCTGTAAGGTTCGCGCTACCCACATACACCTCCTTGCAGTCAAAGACGAGCATCTTGAAGTGGACTCGCGGACAAAGCACACGCTCCAAGCGGTCATACAGGACAGGATACTTGTCGAAGTCCTCCCTGAAGTTCGGCCCAGGCTCCTTGGCATGAATAAGCCGCACCTCAACGCCTTTCCGAATGAGCTGAGCAATGAGAGCCAGGAAAGGCTTTGTTTCTTTGCCCACCTCAATGTAAAGGTCCTTAATGTCGGCAGTCCCAATCCAAAGATTGTGCTTCACGGATTGCACCCGTGAAAGCACCTCTTTGTAATGGTCAGAGTTGGAGATGAAGGAAAGCATCTACATATTATTCAAAATAAATGAAACTATTTTTTCTTTACGCTTTTGTATCTTCTTTCTGTCCCATATATGATCGTTTTCAGTCATCTCTTGTATTTCACGTTGCTGACGGAGTTGATTATAAGAATCCCTTTTAATTTCAAAAGGTTTGTTACCGATTGATTCATTGTGTGTACCAGAAAGGAGAAGGAAATTACCGATATTTAATAGATAATTGTTTATGAAGTCCTCATCATATTCATCATATCCAGCAGCTATTTTTTCTCCGTTTTCGGTTTGAGGCGCAATATGCTCTAAATGCGCACTACTTATGCTGTTATAATGAATTGGTGCATAACCAGCTTTCCCCTCATTTTCTTTGAGATAGTTTTCATATTTCCACAAGATTAATTTTGCGGCATTATGGTAGTTTGAATACAATGGGGCATTAAGAACGTTTATGAGTTCTTCATTACTCCAGTGTCCCCACCAATAATTCCCTTCAATAGTTTTCATCCACTGAATACGCCCAATTATATCATTGACAGAAGTTCCTAAATTGACAAATACGTCATTCATTCGTGATATTAAGTCTGCACGTGTTTTGACAATCATGTCTCTTAACATCAAGTCACCTAATGCCTTGGCCATTCTTCCTATTTCATCAAGTTCAACTCCATTTGTATAGGCTTTTATGAAAAAAGGCAGTATAATGTCATAATGTCCGCAAAGCAATGAACCCTCAATATCAATGTTATATTTTCTGTCAAAGTTGAGCCTGGATAAATTATTAAAGCTTCTGTCAAGAGCGAGCGTAAAGTTTTTGATAAAGTCCAAACGAGAGTCTTTCGCAATCTCCTCATCAATCTTTTCATATTTAACACTCCATAGTGTATTGAAGAAGACTTTTAATGTCTGAGTCAGTACTGCATCTTCATCAACAAAATCTTCTATGTCTGATATAGATCGGTAAATATGTTCGAAACGGCTTTTCACCTCTTGAATCAAAGCATCAGTATCCTCTAATCCATAAATATGAATGTTATACATGAACTGTGCCTTGACAACCTCTAATCGTGATGGTTTCTTTCCTCGATTGTTTTGGAAAATAAACATCTGAATGGCCTCCGCTTCTCCATTAACTATATGTGTAGTACATGAAGCATTTGTAACTGAAGACAACAAAGAATTTAAATGTTCTATATTCATGGTCTTCATTTCCTTAACAAAAAAATCATATGCTGCAACAATTCGTTTCCCAGAAGTGGTATCAATTCCGTATGGGTTTTTCTTTACGTTGTCTATAACATAGTCACGGAAAAGTTGATCATCGTATTGTACTGTCGAAAAATTATAGCGACTTTTGCGTTTAATCATATTTTCATAGACGATTTCTTCGTCTTCGGTAATCTCTCTTTCTTCCCTTATACGATTGAATAATGCACATATAAAGATGGTAAGGGTTGTTAGTCGTTGCTGTCCATCTATAATGGCATATTCATTATCCTGTTTTTTTTCATAGAGGAAATGACCGAAATAATATGGGGTTCCCACATTACTATGTAGGTAATCCTCAAGGTCATTTAGGAAAACTGAAACCTGCTTTTCTACTTCCCACGAATAAGCCCGTTGATAGTCAGGTACAAAAATTCGGTTTCCGCGAATCATACCTTCAATGGTTGTTGATGCTTCCATAATAATAAGTGTGAAATGTACATATCAATTATTCATAATCTTCTCTTTCATAATTATCATCCACTTCTGCAAAGGCTTCCTTTACATCGTTGATGATATCTTCTTCGGTTTCGAAACAGTCATCTTCATAGGTATAGATGTTGTCTTCGATTTGGTCTGCAACTCTTTCAAAGAATGCACACTTTTCTGCTCCATACCTCCGCTCTTGTTGACTCATCCGTCTGTACTTCTCAATGAGTTCTTTAATCTCTTTTCTTTCCATAATATTTTGAGTTTTGGGGTGGATAATTCTCTGTTTCCTTTGCAAAGATACTATTATTTTTTTGAATGTAGAGTGATGGATGAGGATTTTATTTTCAGCTGAAATGAAAAACACTCGTCACTCGTCACCATAGGCACTTAAGTCTTTAATTATCAATAAGCTCTGAGGGTGATGAGTGGGTGATGAGTCATCAGGAACTCGTCATCATCATTTCTTGTTAATATACAGTATGTTAAGGCCATTTGGTGACGAGTGACGGGTGTTTTGCAAAACTCTCCAAGTTGAATTGCCAAACACAGCGTGGAGTGTTTGCCAACGCAGCACGTTAAGTTTGCCATCATAACACGTTATTTTTGTCATCGTCACACGTGATGTTCCTTTTTTACTTAAAGTATCTCCCTTGCTATCCAGGCGCAGGCTTCGGCATCGGCGAGGGCGTGGTGGTGGTTCTTCATGCAGAAGCCGCAGGCCTGGGCAACGGTCTGGAGCTGGTGGTTCGGCAAGGAGGGGAACTTGCGACGGGAGACACAGAGGGTGTCGAAGAACTCATAGTCGGGATAGTCCATCCGATAGACGCGGAAGACGGCTTTGAGGCAACTCTCGTCGAAGGGCCTGTTGTGGGCCACAAGGGGCAGACCCTCTATCAGTGGCTCTATCTGTGCCCAGACATCAGGGAAGATGGGGGCATCTTCTGTGTCTTCCCGGCAAAGGCCATGAACCTGCGAACACCAGTAGTTGTAGTAGTTCGGCTCGGGCTGAATGAGGGAGTAGAACGAATCGACTATCTCGCCGTTACGAACGATAACGATACCAACAGAGCAGACGCTGCTGCGCTCGTTGTTGGCGGTCTCAAAATCAATTGCTGCAAAATCTTTCATTTACCATTTACTAATTAACCTCGGAGCTTCTGTTATAGAACACGGATTGCTCGGATTGAACGGATGTTTGTCTTATTTGTGTTTATCCATTGATTATATTATGAGTAGTTGCATATTTGTTCCACATCCGATGGGTTATCTCACCTATCTCTTCTCTCATCCACTTGGGTTCGAGCACTTCGACATCTTCACCATTCGACAGAATCTCCTGATAGAAGTCGAATTCGGGACAGATGCGAAGGGTGAAGATGCTGAAAGCTTCGTTCCTTTCTGTTTCCTCTTGGGTGTCGTGGAGCGGCAGGGAGCGAAGGTAGTTGGCCTGGCTTGCGGAAACCTTCAGCCTGACCTTTTCGGGCTTGCGGTTGGTGCCGGCGATGATGCCGTAGTAGTTGTAGAAGAAGTCCTCGGGGTAGAATTCGTCGGGCATCGTGAAGGTCACGCCGTCGAGCTTGGCGATGTCGAAGATGCGGTCGAGGGCATAAATCATGATGCGGTTGAGGTGCGGGCTGAGTGCAACCAGATACCAGCGTTGCTTGAAAAGCTTCACGCAATAGGGATGGACGTTGAACGTGTAACTCTCTTCGCGCCAATAGCTTTGGTAGGTGATGCGAAGCTGGGTGTTCGTCTTCATCGCTTCGAGGATGAGCGCCAAGGCGTCCTGTCCCGATGGAATATCCTCGAGGAGGATGCGGTCCTTGATGGACTGGCTGTCCAGCAGCAGGTTGCTGACGGAGATGGTCTTGAGCAGCCAGCTGCGAAGCCCTCCGCGCCTGACTTCCTCCACATTATCTATATAATAATGGTAGCCGCCTTTGCGCTCACACTCGATGACGAGGTTGAACATGTCCTCGGCCGCAATCTTCCATTTGTGGAAGGTGCGGATGGGTATGGGCTTCGTGTCCATGTCTTGGTCGAGCCACTTCTGGTTGATTTCCTCGAAGGTGATTCGTCTGGCCCTGTAGATGGTGTCCACGAGCCAAACATATTTGTTGATAAGGTCCTTTGCCATAGCAAAAATCGTTAGTCTGGTGCAAAGTTACAAAAGACATGTGAAAAAACAAGGCACAAGTTAGAATTATTTATTCATTGACTGATTATCGCGTACCTGCGTAAATCAGGCAGTCCCCAGGGTATAATTGTGCATTGAACGCACTTGCTCTCAAAAAGCCACGAATTAAATTGAAAAATTTTGGGGATTGGTGTTTTTTTCGTAACTTTACACCCGAAAACATCTAAAACTATGGTAAACAGATTTATTCTTAACGAAGTATCGTACTTCGGTCCTGGCGCTCGGAAGGAGCTGCCTGGAGTAGTGAAAAGATTCGGATTCCGCAAGGCCCTCGTAGTCACAGACAAAGGTTTGATGCAGTTTGGCGTGGCCCGGAAGGTGCTCGATGTGATGGATGAGGCCGGTATCGCCTACGAGATATTCGACGATGTGAAGCCCAATCCCACCGTGACCAACGTGAAGAACGGCATCGAGGCCTGCAAGCGCGCACAGGCCGACTTCATCGTGGCTATCGGCGGCGGCTCGTCGATGGACACGGCCAAGGGCATCGGCATCGTGGTGAACAACCCCGAGTTCGGCGACATCGTCTCGCTGGAGGGCGTGGCAGACACGAAGAAGAAGTCGCTGCCCATCATCGCCCTGCCCACCACAGCCGGCACAGCAGCCGAGACGACCATCAACTACGTCATCATCGATGAGTCGCGCCAGGCTAAGATGGTCTGCGTCGACCCGAACGACATCCCCTGCGTGGCCATTATCGATGCCGAACTGATGTATTCTCTGCCTGGGAGCCTCACGGCAGCCACCGGCATGGATGCCATGACACATGCCATCGAGGGACTCATCACGAAGGCTGCCTGGGAGCTGAGCGACATGTTCGAGGTGAAGGCCATCGAGATGATACACAAGTACCTGCCCGTGGCCGTCAATGAGCCCACGAACCCTGTGGGGCGCGACGGAATGGCTGTGGCCCAGTACGTGGCCGGCATGGCCTTCTCGAATGTAGGTCTGGGCGTGGACCATGGTATGGCGCATCCGCTGAGTGCCCTCTTCGACGTGCCCCATGGCGTGGCCTGTGCCATGCTGCTGCCCACCGTGATGCGCTTCAACATGCCAGCCGCCAAGCAGAAATATGTGGAGATAGCCAAGGCATGCGGCGTCTATCAGCCCACGATGACCACCGATGAGGCTGCCGAAGCCGCTTGCAAGGCCATCGAAGAGCTGAGTGCAATGGTCGGCACCAACAAACGGCTCAGCGACCTCGGTATTGCCGAGAAGGACATAGAGGCGCTGGCCGAGCAAGCCATCAACGATGTCTGCACACCAGGCAATCCGCGTCCCGTCAGCAAACAGGACATCATCGACCTGTATCATCAGATTCTGTAGCAAAGAGCATCTGCGAAACGAATGACTGCGGCGGACAGTTTCAGCTTCTTCCGTTTCTTTGGCTCTGCCGAAGTTACTTGTACCCGGAAAAGCTCAAATGTAATTGGCCCTTCTCTCGTTCTTTCGTGACTTTTGCTGGGCAATGGAAGAGAAATCACTAAAGGAACGTACTGCCGGCGGGATGTTTTGGGGCGGGCTCTCCAACGGACTGATGCAGCTCATAGGGGCTGTGTTCGGGTTGGTCTTGCTCCAATATCTCACGCCCGAGGACTACGGGAAGGTGGCGATGCTGAACATCTTCGCTGCCCTGGCGAGTGCCCTGCAGGAGAGTGGTTTCATCGCGGCGCTGTGCAATCGGCGCGAGCCGACGCACGAAGAGTACAACTCTGTCTTTTGGTTCAACCTCCTGGTCAGCGGCTCGCTCTACGTCATCCTGTGGTTCTGCGCCCCGCTTATCGCGGATTTCTACGGACAGGAGGAGCTCGTTCCGCTCGCCAGGGTGCTTTTCCTGGGCTTCCTCCTCTCGGGGCTCGGCACAGTTCAGCGGGCTTATCTCTTTGGACACCTGATGGTCCGGCAGACCAGCATCTGCTCGCTCGTGGCGATGCTCCTCTCCGGAATCGTCGGCATCGTGATGGCTGTGAAGGGCTTTGCTTCGTGGGCCATCGTGACGCAGGCGGTCTGTTTTGTCTTCGTCACGCAGGTCATGGCCTGGTTCTTCTCTCCCTGGAGGCCAACGTCCCGCTTCAGCCTGGCTCCCGCATGGCGGATGTTCGGCTTCAGCAGCAAGCTGATGCTCACCAACATTGTGAACATCTGCAACCTCCACGCCTTTTCCGTCCTGCTCGGCAAGTTCTTTGGCGACCACATAGCCGGCGTCTATTCGAATGCCAAGAAGTGGAACGACATGGCCTCAAGCACGATAAACGGAATGGTGACAAGCACCAGCCAGCCTACTCTGACACAGGTCACGGACGATACCGACCGCTATCGGCAGGTTTTTCGGAAGATGCTCCGCTTCATCTGCTTTGTCTCTTTCCCCGCTATGCTCGGGCTGGGACTGGTGGCGCAGGAGTTCATCCTGCTGGCCGGAGGCGAGAAGTGGAGGGAGAGCGGCCTGATACTCTCCCTGCTTTGCCTGCATGGAGCCTTCGTCCCCATTACCACGCTCTACAGCAACCTCACAATCAGCCGAGGCCGGAGCGACGTCAACATGGCTTGCACGATAGGCCAATGTCTGGCAGTCTGGACGGGTCTCATCCTGCTCTACCCTTATGGGTTCCTGCCGATGGTCATCTATTTCGTGGCCCTCAACATTGCCTGGCTCGCCATTTGGCAGTGGTTTGCCTGGCGACTGACGCGCTTCACCTTCACGGATGCCCTGAAGGACACGGCGCCATTCCTCGTCTTCACCCTCCTTGTGCTTGGCATCACATGGTGGCTCACCAGAGGAATCGAGAACCTGTGGCTGCTCCTGCTGAGTCGCATCCTGCTTGCCGCCGTCCTCTATGCCGGCATCATGTGGGTGAGCGGGGCAAAGATTATGCGCGAGACAATACATTATATATATAA
>DGTM01000035.1:12516-60270 GCA_002394305.1 Prevotellaceae bacterium UBA4336 | reverse complement strand
GCCGCCCGAATAACTGCGAATTGTGAATTATGAACCATGACGTGAAGAAACGCAGCAATGCCTTCGACCTGCTCTGCGGACTCTGCATCCTCAGGATGGTGACGCTCCATGCCGTCTGCCAGACGCAGTTGCGACAGACGCCCTGGTGGAGGGAGACGATGTTTTGGACGTTCTTCTTCATGAGTTTCTTCTTCTTCAAGGCCGGCTACTTCAACAAAGGCATCACGGGCAAGACGCTTCCCTACCTGCGCGACCGCGTCCGGCGTCTCTTCGTGCCATACCTCTCGTGGGGCATCATCGGCTTCGTCGTGGCCTTCTTCTGGCTGAGTCTCTTCCCGGAAGGCATCGCCAAGGCAATCGGCAAGGTACAGACATTCACCTGGCTCGAGAGCGGTCTCACCTTCGGCAACGGTCCGCTTTGGTTCCTCTTGTCCTTCTTCGCGACCTACGTCCTCATGCATTTCATCGAGCGGGTCCGCTATCTTCATTGGGTAGTCCTGCTCTTTCCGGCCGTCGGCTACTGGCTCTTCAGGCAAGGCAACCCCTTGTGGTTCTTCCTCGACAACGTCTTCTGCGGCACATTCTTCTTTTACCTGGGGAAGGTGTGGCATCATGCTCTCGACCGTATGACGAAGCACCAGGCCCTCGTCGTCAGCGTCCTGCTCTTCGTGGGGTTCGTCTTTGCCAACATCTACCTGCACGGCGAGTACGAAATGAAAACGAACGTCTGGGTCGGCTCCTTCTGGAATGTGCTGCTCATCATGCCCCTTTCGCTGCTGGGCATCTCGGGCATCTTGCTCTCGTTGCCGACGCCCCGGGTGCCCGTCATCAATTACATAGGCGAGCACAGCATGGTCTTCTTCGTGATGCACTATCCGGTAATCCTCAGCTATGCCTACGCCAGCATCCTGCTCGGACATCCCTTTCGCAAAAGCATTCCCGAGCTTTTCATCATCACGGCTTTAGCCTTCGCTCTTTGCTTCCTTGCTGTCCCCTTCGTGGAACGTGTGCCTTGGCTGAGCGGAAGGAGCCGCCTCCCCTTGGGCCGGCAATCTACGGTCTATTTCTACCATACCCAAGACACCGAGCGCATCATCCGCGAGTGGAAGCAGGGAAAGTTCCCGTCGCACTTCCTCTATGGTGCCTTGCAGCTGAAGGACTACGGCATCGACGTGGTCTGGCATCACCAGAGGCACACCTACAAACGCTTTCGCGACATGCTCGTCGCCACTTGGAAAGTGCTCTCTTGCCGCCAGCCTTATGGTGTCCTCTACGCCACGCACACCTTGGGCATCGAGCCCATCGTCCTGCTCCGGGCCCTGAGGCTCTACATGCATCCCATCGTCGTGTGGCATCACCAACCCATCGTCAGGGCGAAGAACCCTTTGCGCGAAGCCCTGGCACGCCTCTTCTATCGCGGCATGGACCACATGATCTTCTTCTCCGAGAAGCTGATACAGGACAGCCTGCTCTCCGAGAAAGCCGACCCCCGACGCATGAGCATGGTGCACTGGGGAGCAGACCTGGAGTATTACGGACCCTTCCAAGCCTACAGCCCCCTCCCGACCTCTCCCTTCATCTCTACCGGCAAGGAGCTTCGTGACTTCGAGACGCTGCTCCAAGCCTTCCGCGAGACGGGTCTGCCCCTCGTGCTCTTTGCCGAGCGGAGGCGGCAGGCATATTTCGAGAGCCTTCATCCCGCGGAGAACATCGAGATGCACTACGGCGACCGTCCCATCCCGCACGAGATTGCGCAGTATGTGGCCCGGAGCCGTTGCGTCTGCATCTGCTGCCAACGGAGCAACTACACGGTCGGCCTGACAACCGTCGTCGAGGCTCTTGCCCTGGGGTTGCCCATCCTTTGCACGCGCAATCCGCAGATGCCGATGGACATCGAGGCAGAGGGTTGCGGCTTTTGGCTCGAACCGAACGATGTGGAGGGCTGGAAGGACAAGCTCCGCTTCATAGCCGCGCATCCCGACGAGGCTGCGGTGATGGGCAGACGGGGCCGTGCCTTGGCAGAACGATACTATAACGTAGACCAGTGTGGCAAAGAAGTCGTGGATATCATCAAACGCTATGAAACATAACAATCAGTTCCTCATCATCATTGCCTTCCTGTGCCTTGGCATCCTTTCCGCCGAAGCCAAAAGGAGGGAGAAGCGCCACATCGTCCGCATCGAGACGAGCATGGGTAACATCCGCGTGGCTCTCTCGGACGACACGCCCCTGCACAGCAAGAATTTCCTCAAGCTTGCCCGCGAGGGATTCTACGACGGCACCCTCTTCCACCGCTGCATCAAGGACTTCATGATACAGGGCGGCGACCCTGACAGCCGGGGCGCCGAGCCTGGCAGGCGGCTGGGCGACGGCGGTAACGGCTACACCATCCCGGCAGAGTTCTGCCTGCCCTACCTCTATCATTGGCGCGGAGCCCTGGCTGCGGCCCGTGAGCCGGACGACGTCAACCCCGAGCAGGAGAGCAGCGGATGCCAGTTCTACATCGTCTATGGCAAGAAGCAGGGAGCTGCCGACATGCGCAAGGTGCGTGCAGCCCTCGAGGAAAAGGGCATCGAGCTCACGCCGCAGATGGTGGACGACTACTACATGCGCGGCGGCACACCTCACCTCGACGGACAGTATACCGTCTTCGGCGAGGTCATCGAGGGCATGGATGTGGTGAAAAACATACAGCTTTCGGAGACAGACGAAAACGACCGTCCGCTGCAGGATGTTGTTGTCCTGCGCATGGTTGTGGAGCAATAAATGGCGGAAAGACTGCGTAAAAACGGTATTTTCTCACAATAATACCGAAAAAGAGGCTATAGTAATGGGAAAAAAACGTACCTTTGCGCCCAGAAACAGAAAAAGTAACCCATTATTATGAAATTAACAGAAATTGCGGCACTCGCCTCTGTTCCATTCCTTGTGGCCTCGTGCATCCAGAAGGAAGAGCCGAACACGGAGTGCGACATCGAAGCCATCTCGCTTCATCTTGACCGTCCTACCGAATGCTTCTTCCACGACTATGACACGCTGCAGGCAGTCATTCCGGCAGACAGCATCATTACGTTCAACATCCGCAGCTATGCAGATGTGGGCCTCGTCCCCGTCACGCTCCGCCTGACGCAGGGCGCTTCTGCCTTCCTGACGAAGGTCGGAGGCGGCGAGGAGCCCTTCGTCAACGGGTCGCCCGTCGACTTGTCCGAGGAGAAGGAGCGCAGGTTCCGCATCGTCTCGGAGGACAAGATGTGGAGCCGCACCTATCGCTTGACGGTGAAGCACGACAAACCGAGCGAGGGCAACCTGTCCTTCGACTTCGAGGAGTACGAGCTCGATGCCTCGGGTAAGTACTATGTCTGGAAGGCCTGCGACGTCTTCACCGACGGCATGTGGAAGAACGGCAACCCCGGCTTCAAGATAAGCAAGTCGTCGGCCCAGCCGATGGAATACCCTTCGACACCCGTGGCAGGGGGCGGTCCCGACGGCAGTGCCTGCGTGAAGCTCGAGACTTGCGACACCGGTCCGTTCGGCAAGATGGTGAACATGCGCCTTGCCTCCGGCTCGATGTTCAATGGCATCTTCGACGTGAGCAACGCCCTGAAGGATGCCCGCAAGGCAACGCTGATGGGTTCGCCCTTTACCAGCAAGCCCGAGCAGATGCGCGTCTGGGTGCGCTACGAGCCCGGAAGCTTCTTCCAGGACGTTGCCGCCAACCCCGTGGAGGGCATCGTGGACGAACCCGACATCTATGTCGTGCTCTACCGCAACGAGGACCCCTTGGGGGCAAAGGTGCAGATTGACGGCGACGACG
Organism: Prevotellaceae bacterium UBA4336; assembly: GCA_002394305.1. Taxonomy (GTDB): domain Bacteria; phylum Bacteroidota; class Bacteroidia; order Bacteroidales; family Bacteroidaceae; genus Physcousia. Next base: position 56,456 of record DGTM01000035.1, on the reverse strand, counting down.
TGCTGACCAACCCCTACATCATAGGCAAGGGACGTCTGCCCCACAACTACAATGCCGACGGCAGCGACAAGCTCTCCGGCACGCCCATCCACGGCCTGACCGACCAGTGGCAGGAGATAACCATACCCATCACCTACTCCGAGGAGCCGGACGAGACCATCCTGAAGAACAAGGGCTACAGCCTGGTCTTCAGCATCGCCAGCAGCTGGCAGGGCGGTTTCTTCATGGGAGCCGTCGGCAGCAAGCTCTATATCGACAAACTCCGCCTCTTCTGCGACTAATCCCCTAATCCCTAATCCCCTAATCCCCTAATCCCTATTCCCTAATTCAAATCCCGATTCACCAACATGAAACGCATAATATATATCTTTGCATCGCTTTTCTTCCTGACATTATCCACTGAAGCCCGGCAAGACTCCCCCTCGCAGGAGGGCAAGAGCGAAAGGGAGGCGTCCTGGCAGAACTGGGGACCCACGGCCGGCCTCAAGTCGGGCGGCTTCATCGTCCGCGCAGGCTACGTCATCGGCGGCACTTCGCCTGTGCCCCTGCCTGCCGAGATAAGGAAAATCAACGAGTTCAGCCCTCGCGGAGGCATCTCGCTCGGCATCGACGGCTACCGCATGCTGAGCAAGCGGTGGGGCGTAAGCCTTGGTGCGCACTTCTTCTGGGAAGGCTTCCACACCAGCGCCGACGTGAAGAACTACTACGTGTGGCTCGAGACGGAAGGCGAAATCACGAAGGGCTACTTCACCGGCACCAACGTCACCAACACACAGATGTGGGGCGTCACCCTGCCCCTGCTTGTCACCTTCCGCGTCAGCCCGCGGTGGAACATCAACCTGGGCCCCTACATGAGCTACTACTTCAAGCAGACGTTCACGGGCGAGGTCTACGACAACAGCGACGGCGTGGGCTATCTGCGCGAGGACACGCCGGTGGGCAACAAGATACTCATGACGCGCGAGAACCCCACGCCCTATCCCGACGACTTCGCCGACCACATGGTGCCCCTCAACGTGGGCATCGAGCTGGGCGCCGACTGGAAAGCCCTCCGGCACATGAACGTGTTCGCCAAGCTCGACTGGGGCCTGACCGACATCTGGAGCCCGAGCTTCGAGGCCATCTCCTTCCGTATGTATCCCATCTACGGTACCATCGGCGTGGCGTACCGCTACTGATTCCGACACCCCGCGGAACAAAACTTTTTTAGTGGCACGGAAATATATTTCCAAGCCACTAAAATATATTTCCAAGCCTCTGAAATTTATTTCAAAGGCTTGGAAATTGTTTTTGTCTGTGGGCGGGGAAGTTTTAATCCTGAAGGCAGGAAGTTGTGTCAGTTCTTCTTGACGGGGTCGCAAGTGAGGTCCACGCCAAGCTTCTTGAAGATTTTGCGGTCCACCTCGCCGAGCATGATGGTGGCGTGTGCCTGCAGGCCGGCCAAGGCGGGCAGTTGGGCCAGGGCCCGGCGGCAGTTCTCGTCCTGGCGGCTCAGCACCGAGAGTGCCACGAGCACCTCGTCGGTGTGCAAACGCGGGTTGTGTCCGCCCAGGTATTCAATCTTGGTGCGCTGGATGGGCTCGATGAAGTCCTGCGAGATGAGCTTCAGCTTGTGGTCGATGCCTGCCAGGTGCTTGGTGGCGTTGAGCAGGAGCGATGCCGACGTGCCGAGCAGAGGCGACGAGGCAGCCGTGATGATGGTGCCGTCCTCCAGCTCGATGGCCGACGACGGAACGCCCGACTCTTCCTTCCTGAGGCGTGCCTCGACGGTGACGCGGCGGTCGTCCGTGCTGATTTTGGCCTGCTTCAGCAGCAGCGAAATCTTGTTCACCTCCTGGTCGTTGAGGGCTCCCAGGGCCATCTGGTTCAGGGCTGTGTAGTAGCGGCGGATTACCTCGTCCTTCCCGGCCTGCTGGCAGACGTCGTCGTCGCAGATGCAGAAGCCCACCATGTTCACGCCCATATCGGTGGGAGACTTGTAGGGGCACTCGCCGTAGATGCCGTCGAAGAGCGCGTTGAGCACGGGGAATATCTCCACGTCGCGGTTGTAGTTGATGGCCACTTCGTTGTAGGCATCCATGTGGAAGGGGTCGATCATGTTCACGTCGCCCAGGTCGGCCGTAGCCGCCTCGTAGGCAATGTTGACGGGATGCTTCAGGGGCAGGTTCCAGACGGGGAAGGTCTCGAACTTCGCATAGCCCGCCTCCACGCCACGCTTGTGCTCCTGGTAGAGCTGGCTCAGGCAGACAGCCATCTTGCCGCTGCCGGGGCCAGGGGCCGTGACGATGACGAGCGGCCGCGAGGTCTCCACGTAGTCGTTGCGTCCGAAGCCCTCTTCCGAGTCAATCAGCTGCACGTTGTTCGGGTAGCCCTCGATGGTATAGTGGTAGTAGGCACGGATGCCGAGGCTCTCCAGACGGCGGCGGTAGGTGGCGGCGCTGCTCTGTCCGTTGTAGTGCGTGATGACCACTCCGCTCACCAGGAAGCCGCGGTTCTGGAACTCCGAGCGCAGGCGCAGCACGTCCTCGTCGTAGGTGATGCCCAGGTCCTGCCGCACCTTGTTCTTCTCGATGTCCAGCGCACTGATGACAATCACGATTTCCGCCGAGGCGCTGAGTTGCTGGAACATACGCAGCTTGCTGTCCGGCTGGAATCCCGGCAGCACGCGACAGGCATGATAGTCGTCGAAGAGCTTGCCGCCCAGCTCCAGATAAAGCTTTCCCGAGAACTGAGCGATGCGCTCCTGAATGTGCTGTGACTGGATGGAAATGTATTTGTCGTTGTCGAATCCGTACTTCATCTTTTACCTCCTTTTGGTGTTTTCCGCGTGCAAAGGTACGAAGAAAATCGTGAAAAAGGGCAGGTTTGGGGGATTAATTCAAAAAGATTCTGTAACTTTGCCTGCGGAAGTCATCGGTCAGAGCATTTTCTGATACCCGAAACAGAACCATCCGCAGCCGTCATGAGCAAAAAAAACCGACATATAGGAGTCCTTACGGTCATTCTGATCCTGTTTGGAGCCTACCTGTTCCTCACCCGGGAGCGTGGGACGGAACTGAGCGACGGAAACAGCCGCGAGCTGAGCGTCCTGAACAGCCTCATAGAGAAGCGGCTCTTCTTTCGCGACAGTCTCAGGCACGAGATGGACTCAGTGATGCTGCAGCTCCATAAGCATACCGACTATGACAATGCCTTCCGCTACGCCGTCAACCGCCGAATGCTGCGGAAGGCGCAGATGTTCTCGTACGACTATGCCAGCCAGTTCTCCCGAAAACTGCGAATCCTCTCCGACATCATCGGCGACGGCAACCTGAAGGCCGAGTCGCGTATCCTCTCCAGCTTCTCCCTGGCACAAGCATGCCTCTTTGTCGAAGCCCTGGACATGCTTGGCTCCGTCGACCTGGAGTTCCCCGGCGTGAACGACAGCATACAGGGCCTGTACTACTTCTACTACGGCATCACCTACCAGCGGCTGGCCGTCTATGTGGGCGACTCCGTCAACGCCAAGCGCTACAACAGCCTTGGCATAGACATGTTCACGAAGAGTCTGGACTATGTGGCCGACGAGGGCGTGAAGAACTTCATCCAGGGAAGGATATACGGACGCCGCCAGCAGTACGACGTGGCACAGCGCTATTTCCAGGAGGCGCTGAAGTACATCAGCCCGGACGACAACGTCCTCTATACCCTTGCCAACGCCTCTCTGGGCAAGTGTTTCAAGCATCAGGGCAAGCACGAGCAGGCGACACGCTATTATATCGAAGCCACGAAGAACGACATACTGAACGCCCAAAACTCCTCCATCGCTATCATCGACCTGACGGAGCACTTGTTCAGGCAGTACCACCAGACCGTCAGCGCCGGAAAATACGCGAACATCGCCATAGAGAACGGCGAGTTCTACGGCATGCGTTCCCAGATAACGCACGTCGACAGAATCATCCCCGACATATCGAAGGAGAGGTCCCGGCATAATGCCATCCTTACCTTCTTTCTTGTCATCATCGTCTTCCTCTTCCTCCTCTACATCCTGTTCGTCCTCTTCCGCTACGAGAAAAACCGGATGCTGCTGAAGAACTATCACGAAATGATAGAGAAGGCAAACAGCGAGAACAGCCGTCTTCATGCTGAAAACGAACGGCTTTCCCGTACCAGCATGCTGCTTCGCGACTCCAACAAACTGAAAGACCAGTACCTCGGGAAGCTTCTCGAATCGAATGGCGAACTCTCGAATATGTTTGAGGAGTTTGCCGTCAAGGTGGACCAAAAGCTGAAGAAATCGCAATACGAGCAGGTCCAGAAGGCAATCAGCGAGTTGCAGAAAAGCTTCAGCAGGAAGGAAAAGCTCGACAGGTTCGACGAGCTGATGGTTTCGATGTTCCCTACGTTCATTACCGATTTTAATGCTCTGTTACAACCGGAATGCAGGAAACAGGATGGAGGTCCGCTCCTTACCCCCTCGATGCGTATTTTCGCCCTGATCAGACTGGGGATAAAAGATAATCAGCAAATAGCGAAAGTGCTGAATCTCTCGTATAATACGGTTCTCAATTACCGCGTACGAACCAGGGGAAGCTCCATCAATCCAGAGCAGTTCGAGCAGGATATTATGAGCATCGGACAGCAGGAGACAGCCTGAAACTGCTTTGTATAGTGTTATATTACCTATATATTTTCTCTATATAATATGGCGTTCTGAATTTGTCGGAACATGTCTAATGTACAGTATGTTATGTCCATTCATAACATATACTGGCACTATATATTTCCCGACACGTTTCCTCGTGTTGCAAAAACTTGTTAATTTTGCAGCAGAAAAACGTATAATTGTTATTAACCAAATGTAAAAACCGTATGAAAAAGAAGCTTTTCCTATTGATACAGGTGCTTTTTGCATCTGTGTTGACGTCTGTCAAGGCCCAGACATTCAGTGCTGACAAGGTATATACAATTGTGTGCAAGCCTGATTTCAACACTTTCATGCAGGACAAGGGAACAGGTAAGTTGCTCCTTGGCTACGAAGTGGTAGGAAGTCTGTGGACCTTTGAGCCGACAGGGAATGCCGACTGCTACTATGTGAAGAACGTCAAGACCGGCAACTACATCCAGGCTTGTCCGGAACTGGAGGTCGAAGTAACAATGGGAGAGACACCTGTGGAGTACTACATCAAGGGCGATGAATCCGGCAGCCAGGCTGGCGAGAATTTCTTCCGCATGACTTCGACTGACCGTACTCCTTGCGATTTCAGCGCAGGCACCATTGGCCTGAACCGTGCGGGAGACAATACAAAGGTCCAGGGCTTTAACTCCGTCGTGAACGCTAACCAATGGTCGGTATGGCGAATCCTTGAAGTGCCCAAGGTTCAGAAGTCAGTCCTCTCAAGTCCGTACGTCGGCACAGAAGTCCAGGAAGGAAGTGTTTACTTATATAATGTAGAGAGTGGCTTGTGGATCCAGAACAACAACAGGTTCAATCCCGACCTGACGCTGCAATGTTGGACGACTCGTGCCGAGTTGGGCGACCGTGGCCTTGACTTTGAGCTGACAGCCCTTGAAGATGGCGGCTACCAGATTAACCCGTTCTATACAAAGAACCATTCCATCAATGGAGACGGATTCTATTTCGACACCAACAAGCCAGTCACCTCCTGGAAGTTTACTCCCGTGGATGTCGACGGCGTTACCAATGCCTATACCATAGAGACTGAGTTTGCAACCTTGAGTGCCGACGTCGACAATTTTCTCAGGGCATTTGATTTGGGAGCGAGCACTTGGCAGGTTGTCACTCGCCAGGAGCGTCTTCAGTACGTTCAGGACAATGCCTCTGCCACGAACCCGGTTGATGTGACGTTCCTGGTCAACAACCCGGACATGTCGAACAACAACGAGCGCTCGAATTGGGTAGTCACTAAAGACGGCGGCAATGAACAGTGGAATGACTTCAACCGCTTCAACCGTCATTGCCAGGTGCAAGGCTCTGCCAGCGTTGACATCTCGCAAACGGGCATTGAGGTTCCCAACGGAACATACCAGGTGCTTTTCACAGGTTTTTATGCTCCTACAGGTTTGGGCAATCTCAACGTGACAGACCTCAATGCATACAAGACAGAGGGTGATGCCGCCATCTTTGCCGTAGGATATGCCAATGGCAAGACCGTCAAGCTTCCTTCCGTCTATTCGCTTGAAGCCACAGAGAGCATTGCCAATGTCCACCAGAAGAAGGTAGGCGACAACTTCTTCCCTGGCAATCCCGACCAGGCAAACGGGTCCTTGGGCCATCGCCTTTACCAGTCTGAACTGCTTACGGTGACTGTCACGGACGGCACGCTGACATTGGGCGTCAAGACTACCGAAGGCTGTCCCGCAACGGCTTGGATAGGTCTCAGCGACGTGAAGCTGTACTATCTGGGTCAGGCAGAAGAGACGTTGAATGTGACCATAGATGTCACGGATGCAGGCTATGCCACATTTGTTGCCCCAATGGATGCAGCTGTTCCCGACGGCGTGAAGGCATATACGGTCGAGGTCAATTCTGACGGCGTCACCCTCGACCTTACTCCCGTTAATCCCGTTCCTGCCAACACGCCCGTGGTTCTCGAGGCAGCAGAGGGCTCCTACACCTTTACCGGCAGCAAGGTGGCATCTGTTGACGCTCCCACCTTCGGCGCTCTCACCGGCACATACAGCAGGATTCCCGCTCCGGCTGGCAGCTATGTGCTCCAGAAGCAAGGGGAGAAGGTCGGCTTCTTCTACGTCGACAGCGAGGTGGCCGTTCCTTACGTGAACGCCAACCGTGCTTATCTGACAGCGCCTTCGTCCGGCGTGAAGGCATTCTTCCTGGGCGACGAGGCAACCTCTATAAAAGAGGGATTAAGAGTGAAGAATGAAGAATCCTCTGTCGAAATCTTCGACCTGGCAGGCCAGCGCATCCAAAAGATGCAAAAGGGTGTCTACATCGTTGGCGGCAAGAAGGTTCTCTACTAAAATAAAAACATTAAAGGTTACAGCAATGAAAAAGACATATATATATCCCACGACAGAGATTCAGGCTGCGGAAGTAGCAGCGTTCATCGCCCTTTCCCTTCTGGACGGAAAAGCCACGGGAGACGATGCCTTGGTAAGGTCGGATGACTGGAACATCTGGAACGATGAGGATACGACGGACAACTAGCATTATGAAATAGCATCATGAAGACACGACACATCCTGCTTTCGTCGGCGTCGTTGCTTCCCCTCCTCGGCTCAGCACAGACGGAGAAGCCCAACATCATCATACTGAACATCGATGACATGGGCTACTCCGACCCCTCGTGCTTCGGAGGCGACTATGTCAACACCGCCAACATCGACCAGCTGGCCAGCGAGGGACTCTCGTTGACGCAGTTCTATACCTCTTGCCCCATCAGCTCGCCCTCGAGAGTCGGGCTGACGACAGGCATGTACCCCACGCGTTGGGGCATCAACACCTTCCTGCAGGAACGTGTGAACAACGCCAAGAACGAGCAGAACGACTTCCTTAGCGACAAGGCCCCGTCGATGGCCCGGGCATTGAAGGCAAGCGGATATGCCACCGGGCACTTCGGCAAGTGGCACATGGGAGGCGGTCGCGACGTAAAGAATGCGCCGTCCATCCGGAACTATGGCTTCGACGAATATGTCTCCACATGGGAAAGTCCCGACCCAGACCCCATGATAACCTCCTCCAACTGGATATGGGCTGCCACAGACCCTATCAAACGTTGGAACCGGACGGCCTATTTCGTCGACAAGACATTGGACTTCCTCTCGCGCCACAAGGGAGAGCCCTGTTTCGTCAGCCTTTGGCCTGACGACGTCCACACACCTTGGGTGTACGATGGTGACGAGGCTTCGCAGCGCGAGTCGGCCCGTTCCTTCTCTATCGTGCTGGCAGAGCTGGACAAGCAGATAGGGCGCTTTATGCAAGGCCTGAAGGACTTGGGCATCGACCAGAACACCATCGTCATCTTCACCGGCGACAACGGTCCTGCCCCGGCTTTCGACGGTCATCGTACCAACGACTTCCGCGGGCAGAAAGGCACACTCTACGAGGGAGGCATACGCATGCCCTTCATCATTCGTTGGCCAGGGCATGTCCCGGCAGGCGTGAAGAACGAGAGTTCGGTGGTTTGCATGGTCGACCTCTTCCCCTCGCTTTGCAAGATAGCAGGAGCCGACGTTCCCACAAACTATCCGCTCGACGGACAGGATATGAGCGACGTCATCACAGGTCAGTCGGCCCGCGAGCGCACCACGCCCCTCTTCTGGGAGTTCGGCAAGTGCAAGGCCGACAGGGTCAGTCCGCACATTGCGGTCCGCGAAGGCGAGTGGAAGCTCTTGGTCAATGCCGACGGCTCCAGGACCGAGCTCTACAATATGACGACAGACTTCAATGAGAAGCACAACGTCGCCACCGTCTATCCTGCACTCACGGAACGCCTCAAGAAGGCAGCCATCGACTGGTTCAACGAAGCCTACCGCGAGTATGCCGACAATATAATATATGTGGCGCCGGACGGTGACGAACAGGCCGACGGCACATCCTGGCAGCAGGCCACAACCCTGAGCCACGCCGTCGCGCTTAGCGGAAGCGCATCCGGCACACAGGTCTGGATGAAGCAAGGGCAGTACGACGTCACCACGTCTGTCGTTTCCGACAACGTGGCATTCTATGGCGGCTTCCGGGGAACAGAGAAGAAACTGGCGGAGCGTGACTGGAAGAGCAACCCCACCATCGTCGATGGCGGCGGGAGCGTCAGTCCTTTTCGCAACAGCCTCAGCACGAGCGTCAGCACCGTCCTCGACGGACTCATCGTGCAGAACGGCATCAACCAGGCCGGAGCCAACGGCAACGGCAACGGCGGCGGAGCCATCCTCAACGACGGGGCAGTCGTCCGCAACTGCATCTTCCGCGCCAACCGCACACAAAACGGCAAGAACGGGGCAGCCATCCATTGCCACACAGGACAGGTCCGCATCGAGAACAGCCTCTTCGTCGACAACACATCCTCCGGCAACGGCGGAGCTATACAGGTGGGCGGCGGCGTGACGGCGACTGTCGTCAACTGCACTTTGGCAGGTAACGTTGCCACAGGTCCGGGCGGAGCCTTCGGTCTGGGCAACAGCAGCTCGAACCTGAACGTCTACAACAGCATTGCCTGGCACAACACGGGGGCCGGCAGCTTCAGCAGCTTCGGGCAGAATACCGATGTCAACGGCGGCGGGGCGGTCGTCTCCAGATACTCTGCCATCGAGAGTCAGAGCACGAAGTTCACCGACGGCGACGACACCAACCACATGCCGCTCTCCGAGGAGGTGACGCCCCTGTTCCGTGATGAGAGCTACGAGCTCGCCGAGGAATCGCCCTGTATTGATGCAGGCAATGTCAACCTGGCCTCCGGGCTCGACTATGACCTTGGCATGAACCGACGGCTCTCGGGAGCGCAGATTGATATGGGTGCCTACGAGTTCGACAAGGGGGAGGCCACGACGGGGAACTCCGTCATCCACGTCTCGCCCGGCGGCGACGAGCAGGCCGACGGCACTTCGTGGCAAAAGGCCACCACCCTGAGCCATGCCCTGACGCTTGCTGACACCTATGCGGGGAACGCTGTCCTTTGGCTGAAGGAAGGCTTCTACCCCGTGGAAAAGCCCATTCATCCCGACAGAATGGAGATATGCGGCGGCTTCGCAGGCAGCGAACAGACACCCGACGAGCGCTGCATCACCAGTCACCCCACCGTCATCGACGGCGGCGGGAAGGTGAGCCCCATCCGCAACAGCAACCTCGACGGCATGGTGACAACCGTCCTCGACGGACTCATCGTGCAAAACGGCATCAACCAGGCCGGAGCCAACGGCAACGGCAACGGCGGCGGAGCCATCCTGACCAACGGCGCAACCGTCCGCAACTGCATCTTCCGCGACAATCGCACGCAGAACGGCAAGAACGGAGCAGCCATCCATTGCCACTTGGGTCGGGTCAACATCGAGAACTCGCTCTTCGTGGGCAACACATCCTCCGGCAACGGCGGAGCCATACAGGTGGGAGGCGGTGTGACAGCAACCATTGTCAACTGCACCCTCGTCGGCAACGTCGCCACCGGCCCGGGCGGAGCCTTCGGCCTGGGCACCAACGGCTCGAACCTGAATGTCTGCAACAGCATCGCCTGGCACAATATGGGGGGCGGTAGCTTCAGCAGTTACGGCCAGAATGCTGACATCAACGGAGGCGGCACGGTCGTCTCCCTCTCTTCTGCAATAGAAAGCTCAAGCACTAAATTTACCGATGGAAACGACGACGGGCACATCTTCCTGTCGCAGGACATCACGCCGATGTTCGTAGAGTTTCCCGCCGCAGACGGCAGCACGAGCCCCGGCGGGACAGAGGCCGCCTGCTTCGAGCTCGCGAAGGGCTCGCCCTGCATCGATGCCGGCGACGACAACTATGCAGCCATCAGCCGCCATGACCTTGCCGGCAAGAACCGTTTGCTCGGCACGCATATCGACATCGGGGCCTTTGAGTTCGACGCGGATGCAACGGGCATAGCGCCCCTCTCGGACACTCCCGCAAGGGACGTCAATGTCTATAAGCAAGGCTCGACGATAGTCAACCTTGCTGGGCAGAAGCTTGCGCCGGGCCGCTCTCACAGGGGAGTCGTCATCGAAGGTAGCAAGAAGAAGCTGAGCAAGTGAAGCTCAGGGAAGGGATATTTCAGAAGCGGCAGGCGCTTATTTCGGAAGAGCACGCCGTGTTGCCCATAAGAGCACGCCGTGTTGCCCATAAGAGCACGCTGTGTTGCCCATAAGAGCACGCTGTGTTTTCCGGAGGAGCGGGCAAGGGTATGAACATCCCTGCGGAGAAAATGCCAGAAAAGCGGCAGAGATGCCTCCGAACGAATAAGAAATATGCGTAGGAACAAGAGAAGTTAGACCAATAGACAAGTACATTATTATAAAAAAGAGATTATGCTTCAAAAATACCAACGTGCTCTGACAGCCCTGCCTGCACTGCTTCCGGCTCTCGCCTCTGCCCAGCAGCAGGACACACGCCCGAACATTATGCTCATCGTCGTCGACGACATGGGCTACTCCGACCTGGGCTGCTTCGGCGGCGAGGTGGAGAGCCCCAACCTCGACGCGCTGGCCGCCAACGGCATGCGCTTCACACAGTTCTATAACTCGGGGCGCAGCTGTCCCTCGCGGGCGCAGCTCCTGACGGGACGCTATGCGCAGACAGTCGGTATCACCGGCATGGGGCAAAGCCTCACCCGCGACTGCGTCACCATCCCCGAGGTACTCCGTACGGCTGGCTATCACACCGGCATGAGCGGCAAGTGGCATCTCTCGCTCACCAAAGGCATCGGCAATAAAGAGGACCAGATGAAGTGGCTCTCGCACCAGAGCACTTTCACAGGCCGTCCCTTTGCACCCATCGAGACATACCCCTGCAACCGAGGCTTCGACCAGCACTGGGGCACCATCTGGGGCGTGACCGATCACTTCGACCCCTTCTCGCTTGTCCACAACGAGGAGCCCATCTTCACTGACAGCATTCCCGCAGACTTCTACTACGCCGACTTCGTGGCAGACAAGGCCATTGACATGATGGACGAGATGACAGCCGACGGCAAGCCCTTCTTTATGTACGTTGCCTTCCAGGAACCGCACTGGCCGCTACACGCCAAGCCGCAGGACATCGCGAAGTACAAGGGGCGCTTCGACGACGGATGGGACGCCATGCGCCAGCGCCGCTACCGCAGGATGCTGGAGCTTGGCCTCATCAAGGCCGAGGAAATGCCTGAGGCTACGAATGCCTCTGGGCGCAAGTGGAAGGACGAGCCCGACAAGGCGTTCCAGTCGGCCAACATGGAGGTGCACGCTGCCATGATTGACTGTGTGGACCAGAACATCGGGCGCATCATCGACGAACTCAGGCGCAGGGGCATCCTGGACAACACCCTCATCATCTTCACCAGCGACAACGGGGCCTCCAGCGAGAACTACACCATCGGCGACTTCGACCGTCACGACCGTACGCGCAGCGGGCAGATGCTGGTACGCAACTCGCCTAATCCAGGTGGTCAGCTCACCTACAATTATCTTCATAATGGCTGGGCAGGAGCTGTCAATGCGCCTTATCGCTACTGGAAGACGACACAGTTCCACGGCGGTACGGCAGCTCCCACCATCGTCCACTGGCCTGCTGGCATGGCAAAGGAGAAGGAAGGCACCATCACGTCGCAGCCCTGCACGTTCCTCGACGTCATGCCCACCTGTCTGGAGCTGGCCGGAGCCTCCTATCCTTCATCGTATAACGGCAACAGCATCAAGCCTATGTGCAACGAGGCCCGCAGCTTCGTGCCCTTGCTCCAGAAGAAAGACAGCTGGGACGACGAGCGTACTCTGTATTGGGAACACGAGAGAGGAAAGGCTGTCCGCAAGGGAAACTGGCGGCTTACGGCCCTCGCCAGTGGCGGCTGGCAGCTGTTCGACCTTGCCCACGACCTCTCCGAGACGACGAACCTTGCAGCCGAGTACCCCGAGAAAGTGCGCGAGCTGAAGGGACTCTGGAACACTTGGGCACTGAGTGTCGGCCTGAACGCCGACGAAGACATCCCCGAGACGAAGACCGAACTTATCTTCCATTACCCCTTCGACGGCAACCTGAATGACGCATCGCCTGCCAAGTACGTCCTTACGCCCAGCAATGGCGGCATCTCCTTCGGTGCAGGGAAAGTGGGACAGGCACTCCACCTAAACGGGAATGCACAGTACATCGACCTGAACACCACCGGCATCTTCGACACCCGGACCACCCAGAGCACCTTCTGTGCATGGGTCTATGCCGAGAACACGGCAGCCCCTGGTGCTGGCAGTCAGCAGGACGTTGGCGTCTACGTCCGCGACGAGATAATCCTGGCGCAGAAGGACAATGCCGGGACGGGCCGCATCTACCTCTATGCCCGTGCCGAGGCACCCACCGTTGGCGGTTCGCCCAACTTCTTCTACAACAGTTTCCTGGGCGGCAGTCAGCACCATGCCACGGACGGCTCGCTCAAGCCCGGCACGTGGCAGCACGTCGCCATCGTCTGCAATCCCGTGGACCAAAGCATCACGTATTACATCGACGGCGAGCGCGACTGCACAGTGCAGACGGGCAGCTTCGAGGCGTGCACCGGCGGCTTCCGCATCGGCGGTCACAAGACGGGCAAGAGCTACTTCCGCGGCTACATAGACGATGCCTGGTTCTTCAAGGGCATCCTCTCTGCCGAACAGATACGCCAGCTCCGTGACGGCACTTTCGATGCCACACCCTATCTGCCCCAGACTGGAGATGACAACCCGCCTACAGCTGACTGGCCTCTAAAGGACCATGCCTATACCATCCGTAACTTCTCGGGCACGCCAGCCTTCATGGTCGACAACATGGAGAGCGACGACCGCATTGCCTGCGAGGGGAGCACGGGCGAGTCGGCCTACTGGACCTTCGAACCCACGTCCAACACACATTGCTACACCATTCGCAACGTACTGACGGGTCGTTACATACAAGGCTACGCCAAGACCTCCGGCACGGCAGTCCGTATGGGCACAGAGGGTGTGGAGTATTATGTGGCAGCCCAGACCAGCGAGGGCGGACGTTATGGCTTTGCCTGCACCTCCGTCCAGCCTCACGATTTCACAGCTGGCACCATCGGCCTCAACCTGCGTGCCGAGAGCAATCAAGCGAATTGTCTAGTGCAGACATACGCTGCAGCAGCAGGAACTAACCACCGCTCCTTTTGGACGCTTAGCGAAGTGCCCGACGACATCATCACCCGAACAGACCGCCCCCAAACCGTGAACCGTAAATCTTCTAATAGCAAATGGTTTGACCTTCTGGGCCGTCGGCAGGATGCCGTCAGACATCCCGGGATATACATACATGATGGAAAGAAAGCGACCTTCAGACAATAAACGAAAAGAACTAACGATAAACAACGTTGCTGAATCTATGAAGAGAACACTGCTTTTACTGCTGATGCCGCTGCTGTGTATGGCTTCAGCTATGGCTCTTGACATCGACAAGAACCAGTACTACACCATCGCTTCCCGCAACAATCACGATGCCTACATGAAGGACAACGGGAAGGACATCCTCCAGTGCAACGTCGGACTGGACATCTATTCCTACTGGCGCTTCATCCCTACGGGAAACGAAGGCTGTTACTACATCCAGAACATCAACACCAAGCGCTACATCCAGGCTGTTGCTGAGCAAGCTGCCGTGGCCGTGAACATGGGGACGGAACCCGTTGAGTTCTTCATCCTCTCCACTCCAACGGAAGGCACCGACTGCTTCGGCATGACCAGCTCCGACCATGTCAACCTGGCCTTCAACAGCTCATCCTGCTTTGCCATGAACTGGCAGGAGGACAACAAGTACGTTCAGTCCTATATGGCTGCGATAGGCACCAACCACAAGAGCTTCTGGTTCCTGCGCGAAACAGAACCCCCATCGTGTCTCGTCGGCTCGCACGACTACGAACATGGCATCTGCACCATCTGCGGAACCTACGACCCGGATTATGTCCATCAGGCAGAAGACGGCTTCTATGAAATCGCCGACGGATACCAGCTGGAGTGGTTCTCTGCTCTGGTTAATACCGGCAGGAACGATGTGTCGGCACGCCTCATGAATGACATCGACATGCAGGGCATAGACCATACGCCCATTGCAAAGAGCGTCGACCTGCGCTGGCGCGGCACGTTCGACGGGCAGGGACACCGCATCCTGAACCTCGTCATCAATCGTCCTACTGCAAACATTCAGGGACTCTTCGGCTACCTGCGCGGCAACTCGGACAGCAATACGCGCGTATGTAACCTTATTATAGACAAGAGCTGCTCCTTTACGGCCTATCATCAGGTGGGAGCCATTGCGGGTTGCAGCCAAGGCAACCAGGGCCTTATTACCTTGGAGAACATCGTCAACGAAGCCAATGTGACGGCCGAGGGCGGCACCGATGCCGCAGCTCTGGTGGGCGGTCAGACGGGCAATGCTCCCACGTGGCGCATCCGTAACATCGTCAACACGGGAGCCATCACCAGCACGGCCGCGTCGGGGTATGCCGGTGTGGTGGCCGGCTACTATGGCAACAACGCGCAAAACCTTCAGGAGAACATCATCAACCTAGGTGTCATAAGCGGGTTCAATGCCGACAATCAGATGGGACGCCTCACCGGTACGCTCATCAATGTGATTGACATCAGCGGAACGGAAGGTGCCGGTCAGGGCATAGACCACGACTTCACGGCAGAGGATGTGCAGAACGGCCGCCTGTGCTACTATCTCAATGGCAACCAGTCGAACATCGTCTTCTATCAGACGCTTGGGCAGGATGCTTATCCCGTTCCCTTTGCCACAAGTCTGCAAGTCTATATGCAGGGCACCATGCTTTGCGACGGCACACCCGTCGGCGACGAGGGAACCTACAGCAACTCCAACGAGGGCAGCATCGTTCCGCCCCATACTTTCGTCGACGGCGACTTCTACTGTACCGTTTGCGGAGCTTTCAACGATGGATTCCTGACTCCCGTGGACGGAGTGCTGCACATGAGTACGCCCCTGCATTTGCAGTGGTTGGCCGGGTATGTCGAGGGCGGACACCAGAATCTGGAGGTCATCATGGATGGTGACATCGACATGGACGGCGTGGATTTCCCCGGTATCGGTTCGCTTGCCACTCCCTTCCTGGGACACTTCGACGGTCAGTATCATACCATCAGCAATCTTGTGATGGACGGCGTGACGCACGACTGGTCGGGCTTCTTCAACTTCATCCGTGGCGGTTCGACCGTCGAGAACCTGCGTCTCGACGAGAACTGCTTCCTGACGGGAGGCAAGGGTACGGCCCTCGTCGGCGGTTGTGGCTTGCAGGGCGATGTGCTGCTGCGCAATCTCGGCTTTGAGGGCAACGTGCAGGCCGACGGCAATTGTGCCGGTGCCGTGCTGGGTGCAAACTTCCAGAGCATTGCCAAGCTGACGGTGGAGAACTGCTACAGCACGGGCTACATAAAGGGCGTTTCCGAGAGCGCTGCCCTTGTGGGCTGGCTTGGCAACAACGGGACTGTCATCAGTAACTGCTGGACCTCGGCCAGCGCTTCCGGCATTCAGAGCGAGGACAAGTATGCCTTCCGTCACGACAATGCTGTCATCACCAACTGCTTCAGCATGTTCGGTACGCAGGCTCAGCGTATCGACGCAGAAGAGCTGGAGAGTGGTTCGCTCTGTTATCGTCTGAATGGCGACCAGAGTGTCATCCGTTGGTTCCAGAACCTCGATAACGGCGAAGAGGAGGATTACTTCCCCACCTTCATCCCGACTCATGGCACAGTGGTTGTCAGGGCTGAGATGCGTTGCGACGGCACCTACGACGAAGAATCGGCATACTTCTCCAACAGCGGAGAGGTGGTCATTCCTCCCCATACCTTCGTCGACGGCTTCTGTGAGGTATGCGGACAGGAGGACGACACCTATCCCTTCATCCGCATTTTTGCCAATGCCGACCACGACAATGCCCAGGGATATATCAACAGTGGCAGCAACGACGGCTCGGGACTGGCCATCAACAACAGCGTGGCAGAGCATTGGAATCAGAAGTGGTTCCAGTCGTATCAGGAACTGACAGGGCTGGAGCCTGGTCTCTACAAGTTGCGTGTGCAGGGTCTTTCTCGCGTCAAGGCCTGGACAAACACCGATTGCGTGGCTTATGAAGATGCTGAACTGAACCCCGACTATGTGCAGCTCTACCATAATAGCCAGTATTATGCCGAGGTTAAAGGCCTTCGCATAGGCAATCTCTTCATGGACATTGCCAATGGCAGGCAGGAGAAGGCAATAGGCACCGGAGGCCAGGCTTACCACGAGGCGACGGGCTACTATGTTCCCAACTCCCTGGCAGCATGCCGCGACTACTTCCGTAAAGGTCTCTATTGGAACGAACCCATTTACTTCGTGGTCCAGAGTCAACAGGATACCGTGAAGGTCGGTTTGGAGAACCGCATGTACCTTCAGGGCAACTGGACCGTTTGGGATACATGGCGACTGGAACGTGTGGCCGACGATGCTTCTGCCATAGAACTTATCCGGGCTCAGCAGGATAAAAACCTGCAGGAACTCGGCGAACTGGAGGCTCAGACACAATTGGTGGAAGCCTATCACGAGGCAAGCGAGGCCCTCAAAGAGGTTACTGCCTTAGACGAGATGCTGAGCATCAGCGACCAGCTGTCGCGCCTGCCCCAGCAGATTCGCTTGAGCCATATGGCCTATATCGACTACGCTGCAGCTGTGAAGGCCATCCAGGACGACCTCAATGAACGCGAGCAGCTCAATGGCCATTATGCCGAATTGCTCTATACCTACCTGAACGATAACGAGGAGGAAGTGGAAGGCCTGCCCAATGGCACCTCCAATTACATCATCGCAGAGAAGAGGCTTTCCGTGGAGGAACTGACAGCTGAGATAGCCTTTATGCAGGAACTGTTCAACCTTGCCATCAAGAACAGCATCACGGAAGGTTCCGACCTCTCCAACCTTATTTATAATGCCGACTTCGCCGAGGACGGCAACTTCAAGGGCTGGGTGGCAAAGACAACCAAAACAGGTAACGGTTCGAACTTCTCCAGTCGCACTGGTTTCCTCGATATCTATCCTGTGAGTGCCAGCAAGAACACCGCATTCTATGTCTATCAGGACTTGGAGGAAGGTCTGCCCGATGGCCTCTACGAACTGATTGTCCCGGCATACCATCGTACTGGCGACATCGGTCAGGGCGACCAGTCAGGTTGTGAATTGGTGGCTGCGGATATCTTCATCAACGACTTCCATACACCTGTTTGGAACCTTTACAAGTGTGCAATCCCATACGACGAGGCCATCAATGGCGTGAACTGCCGCTACGACCCCTCTGGCGACCCCGATGCTCCGCATAATGGAGAGGAGACACACTCCTACGACCGTGACACCGGTACAGGTTGGGTGCCCGATGGCCGTTATGCCATGAGCATCGCATTCTCGGCAGGCCGCTTCGTCAACCATGCATATGCTATCGTCGAGGACGGCAACCTGCGCATCGGCATTCAGAACACAGGCATGCCTTGGTACGAAGGTGGTGTGACGGCTTGGGGCAAGTTCCGCCTCGTTTATCGCGGTCAGGACCAGGATGCTCTCCAAGCTATGATGGATAACTTCGAGGAGCGTCTGGCGAACTTGCGTCTGGCACAAGAAGTGCAGGAATTCTTCTTCGGTGTGTCGCACCTTGAGCTCATTTCGTCCCTCATCGACCAGGCAAAGGCAGAGACAGACGCAAAGGCGAAGTGGGAGTTGGCGAAGCAGATCAATGCAGAGTTCAATGCCATCAACAGCAGCTATGCTGTCTATCAAGAGCTGTTAGGCCTGATGAACTATTGCTATGCTGAGGCTGATGCAATCGTCAGCACAGACCCCGAGCAGAGCGATGTCATCTACGAGAAAGGCTACGAGATACAGAATCATCTGCAGGATGGCGACCTCACGGACGAGGAAGTTGTTCAGTATATGTCCGACATCAGAGACGATGTTTCGATAGGAGGCGGCTTCTACGTTCAGGGCGATTTGCTCGATGCCGATGGTAATGACATAGCGAAAGATGTAAAGACCCAAGCCTATCCGCTTCAGCGCCAGGCCGACGGCACTTATACAGGCGTCTTCAAGACGCAGAACCGTGCCAACCTCGTCCATACCGACGCCCGTGCCAACATCTATTTCACCCGTTTTGACCAGACCTTCAAGTCCAACCAGCAGTATCGTCGCTTCGTCACGCCCGAATGCAACATCCATCCGCTCGTGGCCGGCGCCGCTCAGGACTATCAGGTGATAGGCGCAGAGATGCGTGTCACTCTCAATCCGAAGGACAGTACCGTCGTGTTCGACCCCATTGAATATGCTTGGCACGACCGCGTGTTTGTCTGCGGCTCTATTATCAACAAGGAAGGCAAGGAGCATCGCTGGAAGAACGACGAGATGGCTCCCCTGGAGCATGTGGGCGACGGCCTGTACGTCGGGACGGTACGTTTCTTCGAGGATTACGTATACCCGGGCTATGCAACCTTCCTCATCATGGCAAGCCGCTCTACGCTCGAGGACACGGAGAACAGCACCGTGACGCGTCCGGGTTGGCTCGAGGCGAGCTATGCTGCGGCCGTGAACGACAGCATCTTGACCGTGGGTGAAATGACAGACGACTTGGTGCGCGGATGGGGCAACGCTCATCGCTTGCGTATCGAGTGGCCTGCCGGTGGCGAGCCGACGGATTATCTTGTTGTCTTCAACATGAACACGCGCTCTGTTGGTGTCAAGGTCGACGACGGCAGTGGCTACGATGCCATACAGCGGGCAGCCGAAGCACCCCGTTGCGAACAGAACGCTGTCTATAACCTCGCCGGTCAGAAGATGTCGGACGGCAAGTTGCCGAAGGGCATCTATATTATGAACGGCAAAAAGATTGCAATAAAGTGAGGACTGACAAGTTTATCTTGATTCCTGGCCTGGTCTGCTCTGCCATTTGTGCGGGGCAGGCCAAGCCGCGTCCGAATATCGTGGTGATTGTTGCCGACGATTTGGGAACCAACGAGATTGGTTGCTACGGAGGCGAGAACCTTGCTACCCCAAACATCGACCGCCTGGCAAAGGAAGGCATGCTGCTCACCAACAATTTCTGTTCGATGGCGGTGAGCGTCCCCATCCGGGCATCCCTTTATACCGGGCTGTACCCGCAGCATCATGGTTCTTTCCGCAACCATAAGCCCGTCACCCGGGGCTTGCGCAGCGTGGTACATTATATGTCCGACCTCGGCTACCGTGTCGGCCGTGCAGGGAAGGACCATCCTGCAAAGCAGCTGAAAGTGTTCCCCTTCGAGAAGATTCCGGGCTTTGCTGTGGGCTGCACGATGTCCCATCCTCCCGTTTCCACACCCGACGGCATCCGCGAGTTCATGAGTCGCGATGCATCGCAGCCTTTCTGCCTCTTCGTCTGCAGCATCAACACCCATGCCCCTTGGGATTCTGGCGATGCCTCCGAGTTCGACCCCGCGAAGGTGCATCTTCCGCCAAACTGTGTGGATAATGCCGTGACGCGACGCATGTTCTGCGACTATCTGGCAGAGATACGCATGCTCGACAACGAGGTGGGGATGACGCTCCGCACCTTGGAGAAAACTGGACAGCTGGACAACACCCTGGTTATCTTCCTTGGCGAGCAGGGACCCAAGATGCCATTCGGCAAGTGGACATGCTACCGATACGGCCAGCACAGTGCCTTCCTGGCTCGCTATCCCCGAAAGATAAAGGCAGGAAGCCGGAGCGATGCCCTGGTGCAGTACGAAGACATCCTGCCGACACTCATCGATTTTGCTGGAGGCGAAGCCATCGACACCCTCGACGGGCGAAGTGTCCTGCCCATCCTCTATGGCAAGAAAAAGGCAGACACCCGCAAATGGGCTTACGGCATACACAACAACGTGCCCGAGGGACCGCCATATCCCATCCGCTGCATCCAGGACAAGCGTTACCGCCTCATCATGAATCTGACGCCCGAGGTGCCGTATAGCGAGAAGCACATGATGGTGCCCAATCCCGACGACATGTGGGGCTCGTGGATGGTGACGGCACAGACCGACCAGCGCGCATCATGGCTGATAGACAGGTTCGTCCATCGTCCTGCACTGGAACTCTACGACCACGAGACAGACCCATGGGAGCTCAACAACCTGGCCGAACTGCCTGCTTACGCTACCCGTGTGGCAGAGATGAAGGAAGCCTTGCTCGAATGGATGGAGCGCATGGGCGACAAAGGCGTCAAGATGGAAACAGAAAATTAAGGATAGAAGAAGAATGAAATGAATAAGAATCAATTATGCAAGATACTGTCCGGGCTTGCTGTCGTGCCTGCGGCGCTTTGTGCCGAGGAGAAGCAGCCGAACGTCGTCATCATGTACATCGACGATATGGGCATCGGTGATGTCAGCTGTTTCGGGGGTACGTATACGCCGACTCCCAACATCGACCGGCTGGCTCAGCAAGGAATTTCCTTCACCGGGTACTACTCAGTTGCGCCCGTCAGCTCTCCCTCCCGTTGTGGTCTCATCACGGGGCAGTTCCCGTTGGAGCATGGCATCAACACCTTCATGGACACTCGGGCAGCCAATAAGAGAGTGGAGCAACGCAACTACCTGGACCCCACTGCCCCCAGCATCGCCAGGGCTTTCCAGCAGGCAGGCTACGCCACGGCTCACATCGGGAAGTGGCACCTTGGCGGCGGTCGCGATGTGACGGATGCTCCTGGCTTCGAGAACTATGGCTACGACGAACACGTCTCCACCTACGAGAGCCCGGATCCCGATCCTATCATCACTTCCACGCGATGGATATGGGCAGCTTCCGATAGTGTGAAGCGCTGGAACCGGACGGCCTACTTCGTGGACAAGAGCCTCGACTTCATTCGTCGGCACAGCGACAAGCCCTTCTTCCTGAACCTATGGCCCGACGACATGCACACCCCTTGGGTGCCCGAGGCTTTTGCCGACATGCGCGACAGGTGGGAGAAGGAGAATGCCTTCGAGCCTGTGCTGAAGGAGATGGATGTGCAGCTGGGGCGCTTCCTTGCCGAACTCGACCGCATGGGACTTGCCGAGAACACCATCGTCATCTTCACCAGCGACAACGGTCCGGCACCCAGCTTCATGCAGCGTCGCACCCTGGGCATGCGCGGAGCGAAGAACAGCCTCTACGAAGGTGGCATCAACATGCCGTTCATCATCCGTTACCCAGCGAAGATTAAGGGCGGAGCGTGCAACAAGACGACCATCCTCAGCGCAATGGACCTCTATCCCTCGCTCTGCAAGATGGCAGGCATTCCTGTGGAAAAGGGCTACAAGAGTAGGGGAGAGGACATGTCGCGCCAGCTTCTCGGCAAGAGCGACAAGGGCCGCAGAACAGATTTGATGTGGGACTTCGGTCGCAACAAGAGCTTCAACTTCCCTGGCAGGAAGGAGAACAAGAGTCCGCATCTGGCCATCCGTCGGGGTAAATGGAAGTTGCTCTGCAACGACAATTGCACGGACATGGAACTTTACGACCTGGAAGCTGACCGCAACGAGACAACAAACCTGGCCGACCAGAACCCGCGACTTGCCCGCAAGCTGGCGGAGAAGGTGTGTGCCTGGTACGAAGAAAACAGATTGAAAGCATGGTGATGGAGAGGAAACACCTGGCTCTGCTGGCGGCTGCAACCGCTGCGAATGCCTTCGGAGCGACACGGCCCAACGTGGTGATTATCGTGGCCGACGACCTTGGCTGGGGCGACGTGAGCTATCACGGCAGCGTCATTCCGACGCCCAACATCGACCGTCTCATCGGCGAAGGCATCGAACTGAACCGCTTCTACACGGCTCCCGTCAGCTCACCCACGCGGTGCGGACTCATGACGGGCCGCTATCCCAGTCGCTTCGGCATACGCGAAACGGTGATTCCGCCTTGGCGAGACTATGGTCTGCCCCCCGAGGAAGAGACGATGGCCGACGTGCTGGGACGCTGCGGCTACACGAACCGTGCTGCCATAGGCAAGTGGCACATGGGACACAGCCGGCAGCGCTACTACCCGCTGAACCGTGGCTTCACGCATTTCCACGGCGCCCTGAACGGTGCCTTCGACTACTTCGATCATACACGCGAGAAGGAGCTTGACTGGCATGACGACTGGGAGTCGTGCCACGAGGAAGGCTATTCCACCGACCTCATTGCAGCCGAGGCAGCCCGATGCATCAAGGATTACGCCAAGGGCGAGCCGTACTTCGTCTATGCTTGCTTCAATGCGCCGCATGCTCCCTATCAGGCTCCCGAGGAGGAAATCCGCAAGTTCATCTCCAAGGAAGAGTTCGATGCCCTGCCGCCGAAGGACCAGAAAGGATGGACCTACAGAGCTATGGTATCGCGCATGGACACAGGTGTGGGCACCATCTTGGAGGCCATTCGCCAGAGCGGAGAGTGGGACAACACCATCATCCTCTTCCTTAGCGACAATGGCGGCGTGCCCGGGATGGCACCTTATTGCGTGAATCATCCTCTGCGTGGCTCCAAGTTCGACGAATGGGAAGGCGGCGTTCGCACCGTGGCCGGCATCTACTGGAAGAAAGGCTTCCGGCAAGGCGGTCGGAAGCTGGAGCAAGTGACCGGCTTCGTCGATGTGCTTCCCACCTTGGCCGACATCATCGGGGCGAAAGGGAAGCCCCGTAACCCATACGACGGCATTAGCATCTACAGCGTGCTCCGAGGCAAGACGAAGCAGATTGACCGCGACATGTATCTGGGCTGCGGCGCAGGTGTCTGCCAGCAGTACAAGCTCATTCTTGCAGGTCAGCACCTCGGGCTGAAGAAGGACTTTATCACCGACCTTCAGCAGAACCCCTCCGAGACCCGCGAAGGCCGCATCTACGAGGACCCGGAACGCGTCGTTCGGCTTCGTAAGACGGTGGAGCAAGGCGATGCCATCGTGCCCTGTCAGAAGGAAATCCCCTACGGCCAGGGCCAGAAAGGCTTTGTCGCCCCCAAGGAGTGGAAGGTCACGGAGTATTGAGCCCCCTCCAAACCTCCCCAAAGGGAGGCTTCCTTCGCCGAGGACACACGCCGCGCAAAGGAAAAACGAAGTCAACGCGTGCTGCCTGCGGAAGAATTATGCCGAAAAGATTGCAACATTGCAGAAAATGGGGTAACTTTGCAGCCTATGGTGAATGAAATGATACATAAGTACTGCTCGGGCAACGAGGCGCTGGAGCAGATTCTGCTGCGGCATAGCAGTGACGTGGCGCAGCGGGCGCTGAAGATTGCCAGGGCACACCCCGAACTGGGGGCCGACGAGACGTTCCTCTGGGAGGCGGCTATGCTGCACGACATCGGCTGCTGCCGCGTCGACGCGCCGGGCATCCACTGCTACGGCTCGGAGCCCTACATCCGGCACGGCATACTGGGTGCCGAGATACTGCGCAGCGAGGGACTGCCCCGACATGCCCGCGTGGCAGAACGGCACACAGGGACAGGCTTGACGGCCAAAGAGATAGAGCGGCAGAACCTGCCCCTGCCGCACCGCGACTTCACGCCCCAGAGCATCGAGGAGCAAATCGTGTGCTATGCCGACAAGTTCTACTCCAAGACGCGCCTCGACGTGGAGAAGACGCCGGAGCAGGCCCTGCGCACCCTCGAGAAGTTCGGCAGCGAAGGCATCGACGTGTTCCGCGCATGGATGGAAAGGTTCGACTGAAAGGTAAAAAAGTGAAAAGGTGAAAAGGTGAAAAGGTGAAAAAGTAATAAATAACCTTAACCTTTACATCTTTTCGTCTTTTTGCCTCTTCTCCTTTTCACTTTTTTTCGTACCTTTGCAAATTGGAACCATTGTACACACAGTTTGAAGGCAAGGTTATTATCAATACTGACGGTCTGCTACGTACTGGCATCGCTGGCAGCTCAGCCCGCGGGGAGGGGCGCTCTGTCCCTGCTTGGCAGTGCTGATACGCTGACCTCCGACAGCATCCTGTTCTTGCCTCCCGACAGCCTCCGCCCCCTGCCTCCCGACAGCATCCCGCGCCATGCCTATACCATCCTGCCCGATTCCGTGCCGGCGGACACTGTGCCGCCCGACACCGTGCCCAAGAGCAAGAGCGCCCTGGACATGCCCGTCACCTATTCGGCCGAGGACTCCATCACCTTCGACTACAAGCGTTCGCGTGCCCACCTCTACGGCGACGGCAAGGTCAACTATCAGAACCTGGAGCTGGAGGCCGAGCTCATCCAGATAGCCATCGACAGCAGCCTGGTGCACGCCACGTCGCGCACCGACTCCACCGGCGCCGTCATCGGCAAACCGCTCTTCAAGCAGGGCAGCGACGAATACGAGCCCGACAGCATCAGCTACAACTTCAAGACGCGCAAGGCGTACATCTCGAACGTCTACACGCAGCAGGGCGAGGGCTACATGAAGGGACTGGACGGCAAGCGCGACAGCGTGGGCACGATGTACGTGCAGAAGGCCTACTACTCCACCTGCGACGACCCCAACCCGCACTTCTACCTGAACATGACCCGCGCCAAGATGCGTCCGGGCAAGGACGTCGTGTTCGGGCCGACGTATCTGGTGGTGTGCGACGTGCCCCTGCCGCTGGCTATCCCCTACGGCTTCTTCCCCTTCAAGAGCAAGTACAGCAGCGGTTTCATCATGCCGACGTACGGCGACGAGACATCGCGCGGCTTCTACCTGCGCGACGGCGGCTACTACTTTGCCATCAACGACTACGTGGATGCCAAGGTGCTGGGCGAGATATACACCAAGGGCTCGTGGGCGCTGTCCACACAGTCCACTTACCGCAAGCGTTACCGCTTCAGCGGCAACCTCTACATCAGCTACCAGAACACGCAGACGGGCGAGAAGAACATGCCCGACTACAGCGTCTCGAAGAGCTTCAAGCTGACGTGGAGCCACCGGCAGGACTCGAAGGCCAACCCCACACAGAGCTTCTCGGCCAGCGTGAACTTCGCCACGAGCAGCTACGAGCGCAACAACCTGACGAGCATGTACAACCCCGAGAGCTTCACGCAGAGCACACGAACCAGCAGTATCTCCTACAGCAAGACGTTCAGCGACATAGGCCTCACCCTGAGCGGCGCCTTCAACCTCTCGCAGAACGTGCGCGACAGCAGCATCGCCGTCACCCTGCCCACCCTCAATATACAGCTGAACCGCTTCAACCCCTTCAAGCGCAAGCGGATGGTCGGCAAGGAGCGTTGGTACGAGAAGATAGCCGTGAGCTACTCCGGAACGCTGACCAACAGCATCAACACCAAGGAGAACCTCATCTTCAAGAGTAACCTCATCAAGGACTGGCGCAACGGCATGCGTCACCAGATACCCATCAGCGCCTCGTTCACGGTGGCGAAGTACATCAACATCAGCCCCAGCTTCTCCTTCACCGACCGCATGTATTCGAACAAAATCATGCAGTCGTGGGACCAGGAGCGGAACACCGTCCGGCGCGACACCGTCTATGGCTTCTACAACGTCTACAACTTCAACATGAGCCTCAGCGCCAACACAAAGCTGTACGGCTTCTTTACGCCCCTGCCCTGGTTCGGCGGCAAGAAGATAAAAGCCATACGCCACATGGCAACGCCCACCGTTTCCTTCAGCTACGCGCCCGACTTCAGCAAGTCGATGTGGGGCTTCTACGACTCCTACGTCCGCACCGATGCCAACGGCAATGTCTCCACCGTGACGTATTCCCCCTTCAGCAGCGGTGCGTACGGCACAGTGGGCTCTGGCATGACGGGCAGCGTGCAGTTCGACCTCTCGAACAACATCGAGATGAAGATACGCTCGAGCCGCGACTCAACGGGCGAGCGCAAAATCAGCCTCATCGACGAGCTCGGCTTCTCGCTCAGCTATAACATGGCAGCCAAGCGGCAGCCCTGGAGCGACCTCAACACACGCCTCCGCATCAAGCTCACCAAGAGCTACACCTTCTCCCTGAACGCCGTCTTTGCCACCTACGCCTACGAGTTCGACGAGAACGGCCGTGTCTTCGTGGGCGACCATACGGAGTGGTCGCAGGGCCGCTTCGGACGTTTCCAGGGCATGAGCCAGAACCTCTCCTACACCTTCAACAACGAGAAGCTGAGGAAGTTGTTTGGCCTGAAGGACCTGAAGAAGCAGTTTGGCGGCAGAGGTGGCAGCGACGACGACGAGGATGACGACGAGTACGACGACGAGGATGAGACCGACCCGAACATGCAGAACGTCGACCCCGAGCGCAAGAAGGGCATGACAGGCGCCGAGAAGGAGCAGTCCGAAGGGCTCGACAAGGACGGCTACCTGAAGTTCTCCATGCCCTGGAGCCTGACCGTCAGCTACGGCGTGACGATGCGCGAGAACACCAGTGCCGAGATTAACCCCAGCCGCATGCGATACCCCTACAAGTTCACGCAGACGCTCAACTTCTCGGGCAATATACGCATAGCCGAGGGGTGGAACATCAACTTCTCGTCCGGCTACGACTTCAACTACAAGAAGCTCTCCATGACCACCGTCTCCCTTGCCCGCGACCTCCACTGCTTCTCCATGTCGTGCAGCATGGTGGTCAGCCCCTACACCAGCTTCAACTTCCTCTTCGCGGCCAAGGCCGGCACCCTGGCCGACGCCCTGCGCTGGCGCAAGCAGAGCTCCTACAGCAGCAACATCGAGTGGTACTGATTCCGTCAGTCGCCGGTTATATGTGTATGTAAGTTCCCTTCTTCAAAAGTAAGGCTGTAGGGAGCGTCCTTCTTCTCTGTACCCAATTGCTTGTTCGGCTTGTCGGACATCTGGAGTCGGAGCGTTCCGCCGGAGGTCAGTTCACTGTATGTGATGTAATTGCGCGAGAGAGGCTGACCGTTCAGGCTGCGACTCTGGACATAGACATTGTCCCCGGAGTTGTCTTTTGCCTCGATGACAAACTTCTTGCCGTCTTCCATTGTGATGGTCGCCTTGCGGAAAACAGGGCTGCCAAGCACATATTGGTCGGTGCCGGGGGTGACGGCATAGAGTCCCAGGGCAGAAAGAACGTACCACGATGACATGCCGCCCTGATCCTCGTCGCCGGGGAAGCCGTCGGGTGTGCTGCGGTAGAGACGGTCCATTATCTGCCGAACCCAGTACTGAGTCTTCCACGGCTGGCCTGCATAGCTGTAGAGATAAGGCATGTGCTGAATGGGCTGGTTGCCGTGGGCGTACTGTCCCATGCCTGCCATCTCCATCTCCGTCATCTCGTGAATCTTGCCGCCATACCAGCCGGGTTTAACCGTGGAGGGTTGCGAAAAGACGCTGTCCATCTTCTGACAAAAGGCTTCATCGGAGCCGAAGAGTCCGATGAGGCCCTGCACGTCGTGGAAAACGCTCCAGATGTAGTGCCAGGCATTGCCCTCGGTGTACGGTCCGCCCCACACAAGAGGGTCGAATGGTTCCACGCTCCACTTGCCGTCCTTGCCTCTTCCCCTGAAGAACTTGGTCTCCGGGTCCCAAAGGTTCAGGTAGTTATGAAGCACCTTTCCGAATATCTTCTCGTAGAAAGTGTTGCCGCAGGCGCGGGCAAGTGTCCAGGCGCACCAGTCATCGTAGGCATACTCGAGCGTTTGTGTGACGCTGCCGTGCGACTCCGGGAAGGTGACATACCCCAGTTGCCAGTACTCCTTCCACCCTGCTCGTCCGTTGGCACCGCCAAGAGGCCCTTTGTTCATCGCCTCGTGTGCGTAGGCGGCAAGCGCGGAATCCGGGTTGAAGGTGTGTATGCCCTTTGCCCATGCATCGGCCAGAAGCGAGATGCTATGGTTGCCGCACATGCCTCCCGTCTCGCCCGGGCACGACCATGCAGGCAGCCATCCGAACTGCTTTTGTGCGTTGAGGAGCGCCTGCATGTAGCGGCCTTGTTGCGTCGGATGCAGGATGTTCGTCAGCGGAAACAGGCTTCGGAAGGTGTCCCAAAAACCGTTGTCGGTCAGCATATATCCGTCGTGAATCTTCCCGTCGTAGGGACTGTAGTAATACGGAGCACCGTCTTCCGCCTTGAACTCATAGAAACGACGGGAGAAGAGGTTAGCGCGGAAGAGGCAACTGTAGAAGGTGCGCAGCTGTTCTTCTGTCCCGCCTTCCACGAGCACACGGCCAAGCAAGGCGTTCCACGTCTCGAAGCCTCGCTGCTTTGTCTGTTCCAAGCGTGTGTCTGCGCCCAGTTCCGACCGCCAGTTTTGCCAGGCTTGCTGCTCGCTTATATAGCTGCTGGCAGCCCTCGCCTGCACCTTGCTGCCTGGCTTGAACTTGAGGTAAACGACGGACTCTCCCCCCGTCCCTCTCTTGTAGGGAGGGGAGACTATACCACTCTCACTGTCTTTTCCTGTAGCAGAACTGTCTTCTCCCCTTCCTACAAGGGAGGGGTTGGGGGTGGGTCTGCTGGGTCTTGGCCCGTAGTCGAGTATCGGTTGGTCGAACTGAACGACGAAGTAGCAGCGGAAGTTCTCGCTGTGATTGACGAAACGCTGGTTGTTGACCCATCCCGTCACCTGCCTTTTCTCCTGATTGACATGGATTTCCGACTCGGCGGTATAGCCGTCGATTATCAAGTAAGCGTCCTCTTTCTTGGGGTACGAAAAGCGAAGATGGACGCCTCTCTCTGTCGGTGCCATCTCCGTGCGGATGCCGTTGTCGAAGGTGACGCTGTAGTAGTGGGGCTGTCCTACCTCACCAGCATGGCTGAAACGTGCGCCACGCTTGTCGGGGTCGACCTCCAACTTGCCTGTTTCCGGGAAGAAGGTATAGACGGCATAGTCGCTTACCCAGGGCGAAGGCTGGTGACTTTGTCCGAATCCCCTTATCTGGTCCGACTCGTAAAGGTACTTGAATCCCTCGCCGTTAGGTCCCGTCTGGGGTGTCCACATGTGCTGGGCAAAAGGCATCGCCGTGGCTGGGAAGGTGTTTCCATGCGAGAGGCCGAAGTTCGAAAGCGTGCCTTGCAGCGTATTAACGTACTGAACCAAGTTCGGCCTCTTTGCCGCACTGACCGACAAGCCACAGAGCAGAAGCCCATAGAGAGTGGAGAACAATCTCATATCCTATCTGATATTACTATTACAAACGCGTTTCTTCCGTTACAAACCAGACAACTACACACGTCGGAACGACCCCTCACTCCTTCTTCTTCTCTCTTTCCCGTTGTTAGCTTGCTATGGTTGTTACGGCCAAAGTCTTTGCAAAGATACGAAAAAAGCAAGCAAACTTCAAAATGTTCCCCGTGTTTTATTTGTAAGCGCGTGCTGTGTCTGAGAACATGAGGATGTGCCTATTTTGACACACCCTCCTTTGTTATTATGTTGTGTTCAACGCCATGGAGAGTCTTTCTCTTGACTTCAACATTCTCTGGACCATCACTGCCACGCGGCGCAGCTCCAGCATTCTCTGTTTCTGAAATGGTTTTAATGCTATATTCATAATGCTCCAAAGAAATTCAAATATCAACCTCTGTTTTCTCTCATTAGGAAGTCCTTCATCTTTTCTTTGCTTGGCAGTTGGAGTTCGTACTGTGCAACAAACAGATGTGGGTCTGTATTTGGGACGACATATTCCACCATCTCCTGTCCATACTCCGTGCAAAGCAGCAGCCCAATTGGTGGATTATCATCTGGTCGCATGTAGTGTCGGCGATAGTATTCCAAATACATGTTGAGCTGAGCCGTATCAGCGTAATCTAACCTATGTGCTTTCAGCTCTACGATACAATGACATTTCAATATACGGTGGTAAAATACCAAATCGACTTTAAAATAGCGGTCATCGATGAGCAGTTTCTTCTGCCGTGCCTCTAAGCAGAACCCCATACCTAATTCAAGCATAAACTCTTCCAGGTGGTCAATGAGAGCTTGTTCCAGCTCGTCCTCTTCGATGACATTCTTGGCTGATAATCCCAGAAATTCGAAGATGTAGTGCGATTTCAACTCTTCCCGGAACGTTGGCCGTTCTGCCCTTTCGCTGACTTTGCTTGCCAATAGCTCTGGCTTCTTACTCCATCCGCTGCGCTCATAGTAGTTGGAGTCTATTTGGCGTTGCAGCTCTCTTACACTCCACGGCCCACGCATTGCTTCTATAGCGTAGAAAGCACGTTTCATGGGGTCTCCTATATGGATTAGTTTGGAAATATGTGTAAAGGAGAGTCTGTTAAACAGCATCTGTGGTACAGGTATCACTTCACCCTCCGTTGTCATCATGGCAAAACCGTCTCCCGACACAGTGTCAGACTTGTGTAGTGGTAATTGGCTAATCGGAGATTGGCTTTTTATAACATCAAAATTTCCGGACGATTGCAAAAGGCTAATCACTGATTGGCTTTTTCCTGACTTTGCGAACAGATACCTAACGACAGGTTCCGCCAATTGGGGATAATAAAGGTAGAATTGTCTGAAACTCTTTAAGCTTGCGAGGCTGAAGCTCTTGTCGTTAAGCCGTTCTGACAATCGCTTCAGCAGCCCCTCGCCATACTTTGCGCGGTCGTTACCTTGCTGCTCATATTCCACAATATAGAAGCCTGTCAGCCACGCCCGTGCCGTCACATTACGATTGATGACAAGTCGGGCATCCTCCAGCAACGCATTGCTCGTTGACTGGATGTTGTTGACTAACGACTCAAAGTCGCCTTTGATAATATCCTTCCCCATACTATTCATTTTGTTTCGCTATTCATTTAGCAGCATAGTTGATTCTGAAGTTTAATCCGCGGTGTCTTCGGCTGTTGTCTCGGGCGTGAGCGGAGCAGTCTCTGCGTCGGCATCTTCCTCGGGCTGGATGCCCGTGGCGTTCGTCTCGGTGGCTGAGGACGAGGCGGTTCCGGAGAAGTCGTAGTCGAAGGCCGTGGTGTCGGGGCGGTGGTAGGAGTATTCGGAGCCTGTCCAGAGGCGCGAGTCGATGCCGTTGGCGGGTGGGAACTTCTTGCGATACTTGCTGAAATGCTTGTCGGAGAGTACGCGCTGGATGAACTCTCCGAAGATGGGGAGGGCGGTGCGGCTGCCCTGGCCGAGCTGTCCCGTGCGGAAGTGTATGCTGGGATATTCGCCGCCGACCCACGCGCCGCCGACGAGTCCTGGCGTGATGCCGACGAACCAGGCATCGGCGTGGTTGTTGCTGGTGCCCGTCTTGCCGCCAAACTCTGTATCGGCGTAGAAGGGGCGTATGTAGTGCCAGAGGCGGCCCGAGGTGCCCGAGAGTCCGCCTTTGAGCATGGTCTGCATGAGGTAGGCCGAGCGGTAGGGGATAGCCTTTGTCTCTTTCTTGCGTGCCCGGTAGATGAGGTTGCCGTCGCGGTCCTCGATGCGTTCCACCAGCAGAGGCATTTGGTAGCGGCCGTCGTTGGCTACCGTGCAATAGCTGTTGACGAGCTCAAGCAGGTTGACGTCGCTGCTGCCCAGCACCAGGGCGCGTGTCTCCTGCAGCGGTGTCTTGATGCCCATGGCGTAGGCAGTCTTGGCAATGTTGCTCACGCCGCACTCCATGCCTACGCGCACAGCTATACTGTTGAGGCTCATGGCAAAGGCGCTCTTGAGGGAAACCTCCTGGTCGGAGAAGTAGCCGTCGGCGTTGTGGGGTGCCCACACCTTGGGCTTACCGGCGATGGTGTCGACGTAGGCGATGTAGGAGTCCGGGCGATGGTCGATGGGGTTGAGTCCCTGGTTCATGGCTTCGGTGTAGACGAAGAGCTTGAAGGTGGAGCCCGGCTGGTGTCCGGCCCGCACGTTGTCCACCTGCCAGAAGCGGAAGTCGATGTCGCCCACCCAGGCTCGGACCAGACGGGTGTCGGGCTCGATGGCTACAAACCCCGAGTGCATGAAGCGGAGCATGTAGCGGACGGAGTCGATGGTGCTCATCTCCTGCTCCACGGGGCCGTCGTAGCTGAAGAGGCGCACGCGGTGGGGCTGGTTGAGGTAGAGCATGACGGAGTCGCTGTTGCCCTGGAACTTCGTGTCAAGGTACTTGCCGTAGGGCGAGCGCCGGGCGATGTCTTCGGCAAATCCGGCTATCTCCTGGTGTCGGGCGTTCTGCCAGGGATTGGTGCGGCCCCAGTGCATGTTGAACTGTTGCTGTACGACTTGCATCTGCTTCCGCACGGCTTCCTCGGCGTAGGCCTGCATGCGCGAGTCGATGGAGGTGTAGATGCGCAGCCCGTCGGCATCGAGGTCGAGCTTGTTGATGGCATCGTAGCCCGGCACAAGCCCTTCGTCGCAGAGCTGGTCGACGTGGGCCTTCAGTGCTTCGCGGAAGTAGGGCGCCATGCCGTCCTGATAGCTCTCGCTGGTGCGCGACCGCAGGGTGACGGGCAGTGCCAGCAGCGAGTCGAGCTGTTCCGCCGTGGCTTCTTCTCCGTCGAGGATGAGGTGTCCGAGGTCATAGACCTGCTGCAGTACGGTGTTTCGGCGGCGCAGGCAGTTCTCGGGATTGAGGCGCGGGTTGTAGTAGCTGGTGGCCTTGAGCAGACCGACCAGGGTGGCCGACTGCTCGTAGGTGAGGGCGTCGGGCGTCGTGCCGAAGTAAGTGCGTGCGGCCGTCTTGATGCCATAGGCGTTGCTGCCAAAGTCTACGGTGTTGAGGTACATCGTCAGGATGTCTTCCTTCGTGAAGAGCCACTCCAGCTTTGTCGCCACGATCCACTCCTTGGCCTTCATGACGAGAATCTTGATGCCGGGCAGATGTCCCAGCAGGCCGGTGGAGTATTGTGTGCGGACGCGGAAAAGGTTCTTTGCAAGCTGTTGGGTGATGGTGCTGGCGCCTCGGGCATGGCCGCTGAGGATGTCCTTGCCGGCAGAGAAGAGCCCGATGAAGTCGATGCCGTGGTGCTGATAGAAGCGCTCATCCTCCGTGTCGACAAGGGTGCGGATCAGCGTGGGCGATATTTCCTCGTAGGTGACGGGCGTGCGGTTCTCGTTGTAGAAGCGCCCCATGAGCACTTCGTCGCAGGTGTAGACCTCCGAGGCTTCGCTCACCACGGGGTCCTTGATGTCGTCGAAGCCCGGCGACCGGCCGAAGAGGTAGCAGAAGTTGCAGTCGACGGCAAGGAAGAAAAGCAGGACGGCAACGATGCAGGTGGTGAGCCAGACGGCTGTCCTCTTGTACCAGGGGCCGGAATAGATCCTGCGCAGCACGTTCAGGAAGTGGGTGGGAAGAGTTTTGGGGTTCATCGTTATGCGGTTGTTGCGAGGCCTTGCGGGACTGTCCGGTCCTCGGCTTGGCACTCAAGTTCGTGCAGGATGTCGTCCTCCTGCTGCGGATGGAACCAGCGGATGGTGTCGTCGTGGGCAAACCATGTCATCTGTTTCTT
Source organism: Prevotellaceae bacterium UBA4336 (assembly GCA_002394305.1). GTDB lineage: Bacteria > Bacteroidota > Bacteroidia > Bacteroidales > Bacteroidaceae > Physcousia. Next base: position 22,487 of record DGTM01000035.1, on the reverse strand, counting down.
GGCGTAGTCGCGCGTGTTCTTCTTTATCTTCTCCGTGGCAAAGGGCAGTGTCCATTCCCCGTCCAGATAGCGGAAGACCTCCTTGTAGCCCACGGTGTTCAGCGCATTCTCCTCGCGGCGGGGGTAGAGGCGGCGTGCCTCGTCGACCAGTCCTTCCGCCATCATCCGGTCCACCCGAAGCGAGATGCGCCCGAAGAGCTCCTGACGTTCGCGCCGCAGCCCGAGCTTCACGATGCGGAAGGGCCGTGGCTTGCGCTCGCTGGTGAGGAAAGTGGAGTAGGGGCGCCCTGTCGTGTAGCATACCTCCAGCGCATGCACCACGCGCTTGGGGTTGCGTGTGTCGGCCTTCAGGTAGTAGTCCGGGTCGAGCAGGTGCAGTTCGGCCCGCATGCCGTCGATGTCTCCGGCGTTGAGCCTGTCGCGGAGCGTCTCGCGCACCAGCGGGTCGACCGTCGGGATGTCGTCGATGCCGTTACAGACCGCATCGAGGTACATCATGCTTCCGCCCGTGAGCAAGAGAGCCTGGTGCGTACGGCTCAGCTCGGCGATGAGCCTGAGCGCGTCCTGTTCGTAGAGTGCCGCGCTGTAGTAGTCGCCGATGTCGTGCGTGCCGACGAAGTAGTGCCTGACGCGTGCCTGTTGCTCTGCCGTGGGTGCCGCTGTGCCGATTTCCATGCCGCGGAATATCTGCCGGCTGTCACAGTTCAGGATAGGACAGCCCAGCTCTTCTGCCATCCGCAGGGCAAGCTCCGTCTTTCCCACGGCCGTCGGGCCAAGCAATACGAACAGCGTCATTCCCCTATTCGTCTATCTCGTAGCCCTCCATGTCCAGTTCGTCGGCCTCGAAGCCGTCGTCGCCATAGAAAGCCTCCCCTATCCCCTCCGAGGTAGGGGCGAACTGTCCGTCTGCCTCGCTGTATGCTTCCCCTTCGGCCGCTCGGTTCTCCCCTCCTTCGGAAGAGTCGGGGGAGGTTTGTAGTGGCGGCTGTCCGTGGCGTCGGTTCACGATGGCCTTCTTCTCCTTTCTGCCGAAGACATTCTCCGTGAGCTCCATCAGGAAGAAGCGTTTGCCATCGGGGTCGAAGATGTAGGCCAGGCGCTGACCTTCGTCCTCGAGGAAGTCGCCGATGCGTGTCTGCGACATCAGGTTAATGTCCTCGTCGTAGCGCACGTCCTCGGTGTCCAAAAGACTGATGCGTTGCTTCACGCGCCACTCGTCGTCGCAGATGAGGAAGCTCTGCTTCTGGTGTTCTTCGTAGTTGCAGTCCTCCAGAATGAGCTGGTGCAGTTCGGAGAACCTCGCATCGCTGTCGATGAGTATCTCCAGCACGAAGTCTTCTTTCTCCTGGCTGAAAAGGGTTAGTTTCAGTGTCATATTGTTGAAAGGGTTAAAAGGTTAAAGAGTTAAAATGTTAAAGGGTTGAAAAGTTAAAGGGTTTTGAAGTTAACTTTTTAACTTTATAACACTTCAACTTTTTAACGTTATCTGATGAATCCCCGTTCGCTGTTGCGGATGAATTCGAGGATGTATTCTATCTCTGGGCTCATCGGTATCTCCTGTTCTACACGGGCGAGCAGGTCGTTCAGCTTGCCTGTGCCCTGCAGGATGATCTGGTAGGTCATGTGGATGTTGTTGATGAGGTTGCGGTCGAAGCCCCGGCGCCGCAGCCCGACGGTGTTCAGTCCGCAGTAGGCAGCAGGGTCGCGGGCCACAAGGCTGAAGGGCAGGATGTCCTGCGAGAAGCGTGTGCCGCCGCCCACCATCGTGTAGCTGCCCACGCGGCAGAACTGGTGCATCAGCACGTTGGCGCTCAGGATGGCGTTGTCGTCGATGATAATCTCGCCGGCCAGCTTGGTGCCGTTGCCGATGATGATGCCGTTGCCGACAAGCGCATCGTGGGCCACATGCACGCCCTCCATGAGCAGGTTGCCAGAGCCTACGATGGTGCGGCCCTTGGCTGCCGTGCCACGGTTGACGGTCACGTTCTCGCGAATCTTGTTGTTGTCGCCTATCTCTGCCGTGCTCTCTTCGCCCCGGAACTTGAGGTCCTGGGGAATAGCGCCGATGACTGCACCCGGGAAGAAGATGTTGCCGTTGCCGATGCGTGCGCCGTGGAGCATCGTCACACTGTTCATCAGCGTGTTGTTGTCGCCGATGACAACGCCTTCGTCAATGTAGCAGAAGGGACCGATCTCGCAGTTCTCGCCTATGACGGCTTTGGGGTTTATGTATGCCAGTGGACTTATCATGTCGTTAAACGTTAGAGGTTAATTCACTTTTCATTTATTATTGATGACCTGTGCCGTGAAGGTTGCCTCGGCCACGCAGTTCTCGCCGATGAAGGCATAGCCCTGCATGGTGCCGATGTTGTGGTGCAGGGGCGACACCATTGCTACGCGGAAGACCAGCGTATCGCCCGGCACCACCTTCTGCCGGAACTTGACGTTGTCGATGCGCAGGAAGTAGGTGCTGTAGGTCTCGGGGTGTTCCTTGTCGTGCAGGACAAGCAGGCCACCCGTTTGTGCCATGGCCTCTATCAGCAGGACGCCGGGCATGACGGGCTCGTTCGGGAAGTGCCCTTGGAAGAAGGGCTCGTTGCTTGTCACGTTCTTGACGGCCACGATGTAGTTCTCCTTGATGTCGATAACCTTGTCGACCAGTTGCATGGGATAGCGATGCGGCAGCAGTTTCTTTATCATGCCCACATCCATCAGGGGCGTCTTGTTGGGGTCGTACTTCGGAGCCTGCACTTCGTGCTTGCGTATCTCCTTGCGCATCATGCGCGCGAACATATTATTAATAGTGTGTCCCGGACGCGTGGCGATGATGCGGCCCTTAAGGGGCTTGCCGATGAGTGCCATGTCGCCGATGATGTCGAGCAGTTTGTGCCGGGCGGGCTCGTTGTCCCACACCAGTGGTTTGTGCTGTACGTAGCCGAGTTCCGTGGCGTCGTGATGTTCCGAGCCTGTCAGCTGGCAGAGCTTGTCGAGGTTCTCCTGTGTGGTCTGACGCTCGTAGATGACGATGGCATTGTCCAGGTCGCCTCCCTTGATGAAGCCAGCAGTGAGCAGGGGCTCAATCTCGCGCACGAAGACAAAGGTGCGTGCTGCGGCCACCTCGGAGGCAAAGTTCTCCATGTTGTCGAGCGTGGCAAACTGACTGCTGAGCACCTTGCTGTCGAAGGCTATCATGCTGGTGATGGAGAAGTCGTCGTCGGGGAGCAGCGTGATGCACGCTCCGGTCTTGTCGTCGCGGAACTCCATCTTCTTTGTGATGTAGTAGTAGTCCTTCGGTGCATCTTGTTCGGCAAGGCCCACACGCTGTATCTCGCGGACGTAGGGCGCTGCGCTGCCGTCCAATATGGGGAGCTCTGGTCCGTCGACCTGGATGAGCACATTGTCGATTCCCAAGGCATAGAAGGCAGCCATGGCGTGTTCCACCGTGCTGCAACGCATGTCGCCTTGTCCCAGGACCGTGCCGCGTTGAGTGTCGATGACGTTCTCTGCCACGGCATCCATGATGGGCTGTCCGGGCAAGTCCGTACGCTGTATCTTGTAGCCGTGACCTACAGGTGCGGGCAGAAAATTTACCGTCAGGCGGAGGCCTGTGTGCAGGCCTTTCCCGCTCAGGGCAAAGCTTTCTTTGAGGGTATTCTGTTTTAGCATGGGTTATTCGTTTTATTTCTTCATCTGCAGGATGCTTCACGACTGTTGCTTCTCTGCCAGCAGTTCCTTGAGCATTCTTATTTCCTTTTTCATTTGGTTCATTTCGGCCCACATGTCGGGCAGGTTCTTGAAGACAGCGCTGCTCTTCCAGAAGTTGCGGCCCTCAATGGCAGGTGTCCCTTGGACGGCTGCTCCTTCCTTCTTGATGCTGTTGGGGATGCCAGCCTGAGCACCGGCCATCACGCGGTCGGCTATCACGGCGTGGTCGGCTATGCCCACCTGTCCGCCGAACATGCACCACTCGCCTACCTTCGTGCTGCCTCCAATGCCCACCTGAGCCGACATCACCGTGTGGCTTCCTATCTCGCCGTTGTGACCAATCTGCACCAGGTTGTCTATCTTCACGCCACGGTGCACCACGGTGGCTCCCATCATGGCACGGTCCACACACGAGTTGGCGCCGATCTCCACGTCGTCCTCTATGATGGCGATGCCTATCTGCGGAATCTTCTCGTAGCCCGTCTCGGTGGGCTGGAAGCCGAAGCCGTCGGCACCGATGACACAGCCGGCATGGAGCACACAGCGCTGTCCGACCCGACAATCGTGGTAGATGACGGCATTGCTATATATCTCGGTGTCATTGCCTACGCGTGCGTTTCTGCCAATGGTGACGTGCGGATGCAGCACGCAGCCATCGCCTATCTCCACGCCTTCGCCAATGGCAACGAACGGCCCGATGTAGCAATGCTGGCCGACCTTCGCGCTGGGGTCGATGAAGGCCAGTTCGCTGATGCCTTCCCGCCTGGGCTTCATGCTCTCGTATATCTGCAGGAGCTTTGCCACGGCCTCGCGTGCATCGTGTACTTTGATGAGTGTCGGCTTCACATCTTGCTTGACTTCGATGTTCTCGCTTATCAGCACGATGGTGCTCTCGGTGTCGTAGAGGTGTTGGAGGTACTTGTCGTTATATAGGAAACTGATGCAGCCGGGGCGTCCCTCCTCGATGCGAGCGAAGTCGCTGACCTTGGCATTGGGGTCGCCAACCACTGTGCCGCCTATCAGTCCGGCTATCATTTGTGCTGTGAATTCCACTTCTGTGATTACTATTTGAAGAGTTACTATTTACTATTTAACAGCTCTGCCATCTGGAGGGCTACTTCTTTGGCTTTCTCGGCTGCCACTTGTGCAAAGTTCTCTGATTTATCGGCATAGATGATGGCGCGGCTGCTGTTCACCAGCAGGCCGCAGTCCTCCGTCATGCCATACCTACAAACTTCCTCCAGGCTGCCGCCCTGGGCACCGATACCCGGCACGAGCAGGAAGGCATTCGGCGCAGCCCGACGGATGTCGCGGAACAGCTCGCCACGCGTAGCGCCCACGACGTACATCATGTTCTCGTCGTTTCCCCACTCGCGGCTCTTGCGGATAACTTTTTCGAAAAGGCGCTCGCCCTGCTTATCCTCCGTCAATTGGAAGTCGAGCGACCCTTTGTTGCTCGTCAATGCCAGCAGAATAACCCAATGATTCCTGCCTCCTTCTGCCGTATTCCCCTCCCTCACGGGGGAGGGGTTAGGGGAGAGGCTTAGGAATGGTGTCACGCTGTCCTCGCCCATGTAAGGCGCCACGGTCAAGGCATCCACGTCGTATTCACCGAAAAAGGTGCGGGCATACATCTTGCTTGTGTTGCCAATGTCGCCTCGTTTAGCGTCGGCAATGATGAATTGGTCGGGGTAGTTCTGCCTCAGGTACTTCACCGTCTTCTCGAAGGCCATGAGTCCTTTCACACCGGCTGCCTCGTAGAAGGCCAGATTCGGCTTGTAAGCGACGCAATGGGGCGCAGTGGCATCGATGATGGCCTTGTTGAAAGCGAATATCGGGTCAGCCTCCGAGAGCAAATGCTCGGGAACCTTCTGGAGGTCGGTGTCAAGACCGACACAAAGGAAGCTTTTCTTCCTTCTTATGTTATCTATGAGTTCTTGTCTGTTCATCTGTGGTATCTTTTCATTGTTCTTTTAGCAAATCCTATCACGACGACGAAGGCGATGGCAATCAGCGCATAGATCAAGAAGAACCGCCAGCCGCTGTCTTCCATTCCCATCCACCTCATCATGGGCTTCGTCGACATCGCTGCTAGGAAGATTGCCAGCAGACCGTCCCAATCCTCGCGCATGGAAGCCTTGAAGCCTTCCCACGTCCATTCTTGTTTGATGTCATTCCATAGTCCCATATCTCTTATGTTGTGTAGTCTTTACAGTTCCGATTCCTTGAGCCGCTCTGCATTCTCTGCCACGATGAGGTGGTCGATGCAGTCCTGGATGTTGCCGTCCATGAAGGCGGGCAGGTTATAGATGGTGTAGCCGATGCGATGGTCCGTGATGCGGCCCTGCGGATAGTTGTAGGTGCGAATCTTTGCAGAGCGGTCGCCTGTCGATACCATCGTCTTGCGTCGGCTGGCAATGTCGTCGAGGTACTTCTGATGCTCCTTGTCGTAGATGAAGGTGCGGAGGCGGGCAAGGGCGCGTTCCTTGTTCTTCGGCTGGTCGCGCGTCTCGGTGCATTCCACAAGGATTTCTTCGTCCTGGTTCGTGAAGGGGTTGCGCCAGATGTAGCGGGCACGGACGCCGGACTCCACCTTGTTGACGTTCTGTCCGCCTGCGCCGCTCGAGCGGAACGTATCCCACTTGATGGCTCCCTCGTTTATCTCTACGTCGAACTCCTCAGCCTCTGGCAATACGGCCACCGTGGCAGCGGAGGTATGGACACGTCCCTGCGTCTCGGTGGCTGGCACACGCTGCACGCGATGGACGCCGCTTTCGTATTTCATGATGCCGTAGACGCCGTCGCCCGTCACAGAGCAGACTATCTCCTTATAGCCTCCGACGGCTCCCTCGCTGTAGCTGCTGACGGTCATCTTCCAGCCTTTCATTTCGAAGAACTTGGAGTACATTCGGAAGAGGTCGCCTGCGAAGAGTGCAGCTTCGTCGCCGCCGGTGCCGCCACGAATCTCCAGGACGATGTTCTTGTCGTCTTCGGGGTCGGCAGGCACGAGCAGAAGTTTTATTTCTTCCTCCAGCTCGGGGATGCGTTTCTCGCTCTCGGCAAGCTCCTGGCGAAGCATTTCCTTCGTCTCGGCATCTTCTTCGATGGCGAGCATCTCCTTGGCGTCGGCCACGTTTTGCAGGCAGCCGATGTATTCCTTGCGGGCTTCGACGATTTTGCCGAGGTCCTTGTATTCCTTGGTGAGCTTGACGTAGCGCTTCTGGTCGGCGATGACCGAAGGGTCGGTGATGAGGGTGCTGACTTCTTCGAAGCGGCTCACGAGCCCGTCGAGTTTATCTAAAAGACTGTTATTTTCCATATTTACCATATTCTATACTGTCCTCGGCAACACTGAGGCATCTGGCATCCTCTTCCGTTCCATATTCATATATGGTGTCGCTCGGCAAGTCTATCCTGTCGTTCCAACAGATGCAAGTGCGACTTGCATCCAGCTGTGCATTCTGAAAGAGGCCGCATACCGTTTCCAACGCCCGAAAATCGGGAATGGTGCGGATGTCCTCCTTTAGGTCGTACCTTACGACACGGCCATCGTCGAATTCAACTTCCAGCAGGAAGTCCTTCAGCGGACAGAATGACTTAATCTTGGGTATCATGTTATCAAAGAGAGAAGCGTACTATCTCAGGCATGGTGCTTGTGTTTATTGTTCTTTTTCTTGTGTGTGAGGTAGAACTGCCGCCAGGCGAAGAACATGACGACGAGTAGTGCTGCTAAAAGTATGTATTCCATAACCTTTCTATTCTTGTTTTAGACCTCTTCTCGCGGGTTCTTCCGCTCTATGCTTTTGTTGATGTAGAGGTAGATAAGCATCCAACCTATTGCGCCAAGGCTGTGCAGGAGGCCGTGGAACCAGTCGCCCTCGATGAAGGCGCGGAAAGCCCATTGCCCGAGGAAGATGAAGCAAAGCATACAGCCCATCTGCTTCAGCCAGTCCTTTGTGGTGTAGTTTGTTATCTTCATCTCTTTCATCTCACATTTATCATTTAATCATTTACCATTCTGGTTCTCCCCTCCTTTGGAGGGGTCGGGGGAGGCTTAGTATTCAAACTCGCCGTACTCGCTCCTGATGGTGAGGCTGCGTTTGCCCTGTTCGATGCGGCCCACGACTTGTGCGTCGATGTTGAAGCTCTTGGAGATGGCTATGACGCGCTCTGCATCTTCGGGGGCGACATAGACTTCGAGGCGATGGCCCATGTTGAAGACCTTGTACATCTCTGCCCAGTCTGTGCCGCTCTGCTCCTGGATGATGCGGAAGAGCGGCGGCACGGGGAACATGTTGTCCTTGACGACGCGGCAGTTGTCGCCTACGAAGTGGAGCACCTTCGTCTGCGCTCCGCCCGTGCAGTGCACCATGCCGTGGATGGCGGGACGCATCTCGTCGAGCATCTTCTTGACGACCGGTGCGTAGGTGCGTGTGGGGGAGAGGACGAGTTTGCCCATAGAAGAAGCCCCCTCCCCGCTCCCCCTTTGGGGGAGTGCCTCATTTCCGCTAAGCCTTTGCTGAGTGTTGTCCGCATCCGAAGCACTCCCCCAAAGGGGGAGCGGGGAGGGGGCTTCTGTCAGTTTATACTTCCCGCTGTACACCAGCTCCTCGGGCACGGCGTGGTCGTAGCTCTCGGGGTATTTCTCAGCGAGGTACTTGGCGAAGACGTCGTGGCGGGCGGAGGTGAGGCCGTTCGAGCCCATGCCGCCGTTGTACTCCTTCTCGTAGGTGGCCTGCCCCGATGAGGAGAGGCCCACGATGACGTCGCCGGGGCGGATGTTGGCGTTGTTGATGACGTCGGAGCGCCGCATGCGGCAGGTGACGGTCGAGTCCACGATGATGGTGCGGACGAGGTCGCCCACGTCGGCCGTCTCGCCGCCCGTGCCGTAGATGCCTATGCCCATGTCGCGAAGCTCCTGCATCAGCTCGTCGGTTCCATTGATGATGGCGGAGATGACTTCGCCCGGGATGAGCATCTTGTTGCGTCCGATGGTGGAGGAGACCAGTATGTTATCGACGGCTCCCACGCAGAGCAGGTCGTCGGTGTTCATGATGAGTGCGTCCTGCGCTATGCCTTTCCAGACGGAGAGGTCGCCCGTCTCCCGCCAATACATGTAGGCGAGGCTCGACTTCGTGCCTGCTCCGTCGGCGTGCATGATGTTGCAGTACTCGGGGTCGCCGCCCAGGATGTCGGGGATTATCTTACAGAAGGCCTGCGGGAAGATGCCCTTGTCGATGTGGCGGATGGCGTTGTGGACATCCTCTTTGGCTGCGCTCACGCCGCGCATCATATAGCGTTGGTTGCTCATGTTCGTTCTTTTTTTCTGTTTCTGATTGCAAAGATAAGATATTTATCTTATATCTGCAAATTCCGAGCTCTCTACTTCTGCCTTTGGGCTGTTTATCGCACGCGAGCACCCCGCGGGGCGTTTTCGGCGAGGCGACGGACGTCTGGACAAATTGACATGACTTTTCGTCCGCCTTTGTCCACAAGTCGGCCACACAGGGCTGGCATGCCAACCGTTTTCGGGATTGGCACCGATGTTGTTTCTCATGTCAGTGAAAGCTGAAGCGAAAGCCGAGGCACAAGAAAAAAGAAATACAACAACAAACAACAACAAACTTAAATTATAGGAGGTATTAATTATGTTACCAGTAATGTTTAGAAACAATTGGATGCCGACAGTGTTTGAAGATTTCCTGAACTCTGACTTCTTGCCACGCACTGGCAGCACGGCACCCGCAGTGAACGTTAAGGAGAGCGAAACTGAGTACACGATGGAAGTGGCAGCTCCTGGTATCAAGAAGGAATACTGCCGTGTAGGCATCAACGATGAGGGCAACCTTACCGTCGCCATCGAGAACAAAGTGGAGCACAAGAACGAGGACAAGCACCACCACTATCTGCGCCGCGAGTTCTCCTACACGAACTACGAGCAGAGCTACACCCTGCCCGACGACGTGGAGCGCGACAAGATTTCTGCCAAGGTGGAGAACGGCATCCTGACCGTCACCATGCCGAGGCTGCAGAAAGAGGAAAAGAAGTGCGCCAAGGCCATCGAGGTCTGCTAAGGGTTCTCCCTTAGGTGCTTGAAGAAAGTAAGGGGGGCATGCCACCATGGCATGCCCCCCTTATTGTATCTCAGCACGCGCCGTCGGCGGAAGCGCTAGGCTCTTATCTTGGAAGACCTAGGCTCTTATCTCGGAAGACCTAGGCTCTTATTCCGGAAGACCTAGGCTCTTATTCCGGAAGACCTAGGCTCT
>DGTM01000035.1:0-12431 GCA_002394305.1 Prevotellaceae bacterium UBA4336 | reverse complement strand
CTTATTTCGGAAGACCTAGGCTCTTATTTGATTCGGATAATGGTGAGGCCGTCGCGCAGCGGGAGGATGACCTTCTCGGTGCGCGGGTCGGCGGCAACCAGGTCGTTGAAGGCCTGTACGCCGCGCGTCTGCAGGTCGCTCTCGCGGGCTTGTTCGGTGACGCGTCCGTACCAGAGCGTGTTGTCGGCCACAATGTAGCCGCCGGGCTTCATGAGCGGCAGGAGCATCTCGTAGTAGGCCACATACTCGCGTTTGTCCGCGTCGATGTAGGCAAAGTCCCACTGCATGCCCATCGTCGGCACGAGCTGCAGGGCATCGCCTATGTGCAGGTGTATCCTGTCGGCAAAGGGGCTTCCGCCTATCCACTGGCGCAGGAAATCCTCGTTCTCGTCGAATATCTCGAAGGTATGCAGTTCGGCTCCGTCGGGGAGCCCCTCTGCCATGCACAAAGTGGCATAGCCGCTGTAGGTGCCGAGTTCCAGCACCTTCAGCGGCTTTGTCATGTGGATGAGCATCTTCAGCAGGCGTCCCTGCAGGTGGCCGCTTGCCATCTGCCCGTAGGAGAGGCGCAGCTGTGTGTCGCGCCACAGGGCGTGCAGGTAGTCGCCCTCGGCATCGATGTGGCCGAGGATGTACTCGTCAATCGTCATTCAGCCTTGGCAGAGGCACCTTTGTCGATGAGAGCCTCGATGGCCAGGCGGTAGCTTTCCAGGCCGAAACCGCCGATGAAGCCCACACAACCCGGGCTGATGATGGAGCGGCGGCGGAACACTTCGCGCTGATAGACGTTGGTGATGTGCACTTCGACGGCAGGCGTGCTCACGCTCTTCAGGGCGTCGAGGATGGCGATGCTGGTGTGAGTGTAGGCACCTGCATTGATGACGATGCCGTCGCGGTCGAAGCCCACCTCCTGAATCTTGTTGATGATTTCGCCCTCCAGGTTGCTCTGGAAGTAGTCGATGCGTACCTTGGGGAAGCGAGCTCGCAGCTCTTTCAGGTAGTCTTCCCATGCGCGTTTGCCGTAGATCTCGGGCTCGCGGACGCCCAAAAGATTAAGATTTGGGCCGTTTATAATTTGGATTCTCATGATTTTGTTGTAATTTTGTTGTCGAAAAGTTTTAGTTTTCGCTACAAAGATATAAAATAAATGATGAATGCAGCACGAAGAGTGAAGAATTTTTTCCTTAATTGGCGATTTTCTTCCTTCGGGCTCTCAACTCGTTACTATGCATTACGAACTGAGCAACACGAACGTCGTCGGCAATGCCATCCTGCGCCGCTACTTCCAATACTTGCGCATGGAGCGTTCCTACACGCCCAATACGCTGAATGCCTACCTGGCGGATTTGCAGAAACTGCTGAACTATTATGCCGACGAAGGCATTGACTTCCGCCATGTCACCCTGGCACAGCTGGACCACTTTGCTGCCGTGCTGCGCGACCTGGGTGTACAGCCGCGCTCGGTGGCACGCATCCTGAGCGGCGTACGTTCGTTCTACCGCTTCCTGACCCTCGAGAAGGAGGTGGAGACGGACCCCACGGAGCTGCTCGAGAGTCCGAAGATAGGCAAGCACCTGCCCGAGGTGCTGAGCCTGCCGGAGATTGATGCGATAGAGTCTGCCATCGACTTGAGCCGGCCCGACGGCGTGCGCGACCTGGCTATCATCGAGGTGCTCTTCAGCTGCGGACTGCGCATCAGCGAGCTGTGCGGACTGAAAATCAGCGAGCTATACCTGGAGGAAGGCTACATCCGTGTGCACGGCAAGGGGCGCAAGGAGCGGCTGGTGCCCATCGGGGCCACGGCCATCCGGCGCCTGCGCGACTGGTTCGTGGTGCGGCAGGACATCGACATCCGGCCGGGCGAGGAGGACTATGTGTTCGTTTCGCTGCGGCGCGGCAGGCACCTGAGCCGCATCACCCTCTTCGTCTACATCAAGGAATACGCTGCCAAGGCAGGCATCCGCAAGAGCATCAGCCCGCACACGTTCCGCCACAGCTTCGCCACCCAGCTGCTGGAGGGCGGCGCCAACCTGCGTGCCATACAGGCCATGCTCGGCCACGAGGACATTGCCACGACCGAAATCTACACGCACATCGACAAGACACGCCTGCGCAAGGAAATCCTGGAGCATCACCCCAGAAACATCCACAAAGGTTGACGTTTTTTCCGATTGTCGTGTTTTTTTTCTGCTGAATCCTTGGCGTTTACAGAAAGAATACGTACCTTTGCACCGCATTCCCAAGGGACTGCATGATACAATTGCTCAACTGTCCAGTCGAACTAGCACCTCGGAAGGGATTCATGAGCTACATCTAATCTACGTTGAAGCTGCGCTACAGGCGCGGACTTCACCATAGTAGATTAGTGGCTGTGCTAGGCCTGACTGGATATATGGCAGGTCTGCGCCTTCTTTATAACAGAGATGTACGGCGGACCGTCAAGGTGAAAAGAGATAAAAGAGAGGTCCGACAGGAATTAAAGAAAAGTAAAAAAAAGATATGGCAACAGACGGTTACAATTGGAAGAAAGGCGAGACGGTGTATCTCCCTTGGAAGGAAAAGCTGATTAAGCAGAGCGGGTCGACGGGCTATGTCAGCATCGTCAACTCGAAGTACATCTGCGTGCGCGAAGCAACCAACACCCAGCGCGGCGTACTTGTGAAGGCAATGGGCAAGGTCCCCATGCACCATATTATAAAAGTGGGGGGGGTAATTTTCTGTAAGGACGACAAGAGTAACCTCATCGACGGCAAGCTGTACGCCGGCTATCCGTTCCCGAGCCTGCAGGAGCTGAAGGAAGTGCTGGACATCATCCGTCAGGACGATAGCCTGGCGAGCGCTTTCGAGGCCGAACGGATGTCCTTCCGTCCAGACTCCACCTTTTGGGTAAGCGACACGGTCCGCCGCTTTCTGCTGCATACAGTGCTTCAGTATTACGATGCCGGCAGCGACCAGCTTTGCAAGGCCGCTGGCGATGACATGCACGTCCGCCTGTCGATGGCCTATTTTTACAAAGACAACTTAGTGTGGTAGGCCGGGCCGGACTGGCGGAGCTGCCGTTTATTCTATCAGCTCGAAGTGCTGGAAGTCCTTGCACGACGTCCAGTCGCCGCCCCATTCGAAGCCTGCTTCGGTGAAGAGACGGAAGCAGAGGTCCTCGTGGTCAATCTTGTAGGGGAACGTCTTCGTGCGGTCGCAGTATTCCTCTGCGGTGGCGGGCTGGATGAAGCGTGTGCCGTCGGCGCGGTCCTTGTAGTAGGGATTGTAGAGGGTGTTGATGTCGATGGCCAGGCCGCGTGCATGCTTCGAGAGCTTGGCCGTGCCGGCGATGGCACGGTAGCAGAAGCACGACGAGTTGTTGTCGCGCATCTGGGTCTCGTCGTCAGCGTCGTAGACGTCGGGCAGCAGCATGCGCTGGATGGGGTACTTCGCGTCGAAGAGCTGTCGCAGGATGTGTGCCACGCGGTCGGCAATGGCCTTGTTGCATATCATCTCGCCCACGTGCATCTGCTTGTCGTAGTCCCAGTGCAGGGCGCGAATGTGCCGCAGGTCGTCGCGGCCGATGTAGGGGTTCTCCTTGTACGTCTTGCCCTGCATGCGCTGCCATACGCCGTCGGGTATCGGCTCGGCGGCGAAGCACTTGTCCAGTCCGCCGAATGCCTCGACTTCTGCTGTGCTGACGGTCTTGCCCGCCTGCCACTCCGTCAGCACCTTCGTGTCGGTCGCAGTGGTGTCGGCGTCCTGTGCGTCGGTCATTTCTGTGGAGTTGTTTTCTTTCGAGCATGATGTGAGGAATGCCTGGCCGCAGACAGGGACGACAGTCAGGGCAACGATGATGGCGGTGCGCAGCGGGTTGGTCAGCCACGCAGAGCGCGGGCAGGAATGGTTGGAAGCAGATGTCCGGTTCATAATGTCTTTTGTGTGTTCTTCTTTTCTACTTTTCTTCGTCTGGCAGGCGGTTGTCGCTAATTATGGATGCGCCGTTTTTTCGATGAGGACCGTTGCGTAGGCCGAGATGCCCTCCTCGCGTCCGGTGAAGCCAAGCTTCTCGGTGGTGGTGGCTTTGACGGAGACGTCGTCCGCGTCGATGCCCATGATGTCGGCCAGACATTGCTGCATCTCGGGGATGCGGGCCTTCATCTTCGGGCGTTCGGCACAGATGGTGGCATCGATGTTGCCCACCCGGTAGCCCTTCGTGGCAATGAGCTCCACCGTCTTGCGGAGCAGAATCTTGCTGTCTATGCCGCGGAACTCCTCCTTCGTGTCGGGGAAGTGATAGCCGATGTCGCGCATGTTGGCGGCTCCGAGCAGGGCGTCGCAGATGGCGTGGATGAGCACGTCGGCATCGCTATGCCCCAGCAGTCCCAGCGGATGCTCGAAGCGTATGCCGCCCAGCCACAGCTCGCGTCCCTCCACAAGCTGGTGGACATCGTATCCAAAACCTACCCTTATTTTATTGAACATTGAATATTGACCATTGAAGTTCCTCCCCTTTGGGGGAGGTTAGGAGAGGGGCTTTTTATCTTCTTCTCATCTTTCCGAAGAGGTCGCGCATGCCGTCCAGGTCGAAGCCAAGCGAGAAACGCATGGTCTGGTCCAGGGGGTTGCTCTGTGCTGTGCTGAAGACGTAGGAGGCGTCGATGGAGAAGACGTTCATGTGGAAGCCAGCGCCGACGGTGAAGTACTTGCGGTTGCCCTTGTTCTCTGCCTCGTGGTGGTAGCCGGCGCGCAGCATGAAGCGGTCGTTGTAGGTGTACTCGGCACCGACGCTAAGCCGTATCTCTTCCATTTCCTCCTTGAAGCCGCCCGGTGCATCGCCGAAGCTCTTGAAGATGCCTGCTATGGAGGAGACGTCGTAGTAGTCCTTCTGCACGCGGTCCATGTAGTCATTGTCGGCTTCGTCCTCTTTCTTCATGGGATAGGTGGGGACAAGCATCTTGTTCAGGTCCAGTGCGATGCTGAACTTGTTGTACTCGTTGAAGGGCACCGTGAAGTTGAAGCCGAGGCGGAGGTTGGCGGGGATGAACTCGGAGTTGTCGCTGCCGCCGTAGGTAATCTTCGAGCCGATGTTGCTGATGTTCAAGCCCCAGCCGAAGCTGCACTCGCGGTTGCCTGCCATGAAGTAGCCGAGGCGGTAGAGGGCGATGTCGGCAGCAAAGGCTTTGCCCGGGCTGCTCTCGGCCGTATAGTCGTACTTGATGTCGGAGAGGATGAAGCGCAGGTTGACGGCCATCGAGAACGTCTCGCTGAGCATGCGGCTGTAGCCTGCGTCGAGGGCGAACTCATAGGGCTTGATGGTCATGTCATCCATGTCGGCCAGGAACACTTCGCCCAGGCTGAAGTAGCGCAGGGAGGCGTGCACGGCGCTGTAGTCGCCGATGCGGTAGAAGCCGGCGAGGTTGGCCAGGTTGATGTCGTTGACCAGCTTGCGCAGCCAGGGCGTGTAGCTGATGCCCACGCCGGCCCGGGCAACGTTGAAGGGGTACTTGGCCGGATTCCAGTACTGCGAGTAGACGTCGGCCTCGGTTGCTGCACCGACGTCGCCCATGCCGCCGCCTCGCGCATCGGGGGCGATGGACAGGGAGGTCACGGCGCTGTTCACGGGGTTGAACATGTTCTGCTTGTCCTGTGCCAGGACTGCCTCTGTGCTGCATACGCAGAGAGCTGCAGTCAGCAGCAGGGTGCGGAGAAATCGGTATGTTTTCATTGTGTTCGTTTTCTGCTCTTGTGCTCTATAATAACTATGTGAGAGGCTTATTTATTGTTCCGAACTATGATTTTTTGTGTCTTTGTGGTCCATTTGCTCTGTCCGCACCTTACTTTTGCGCGATAGAGGTAGATTCCGGTGCCTACTTTGGCTCCGATGCCGTTGGTGAGGTTCCAGGTGACGGTGTGCATGCCGCTTGCGTTGCTGCTGCTCTCTTCGTGCATCCAGATGCAGCGGCCTGCGAAGTCGAACACCTCGAAGATGAAGTCGCAGTCGCTGCCGGGCAGGTCGTAGCTCAGGATGAAGTTGGTGCTGTTGACGGCAGGGTTCTGGCTTGCCACGAGGCGCAGGATGTTGGTGGCGATGGCGTCGTCCACCACAAAGTCGAGGCTTGTCTGGTTGGTGTTGTTCAGCACGTCCCATGCACGGAAGGTGAGGCTGTGGGGTCCGTTCTCGAGCTGCGGGATGCTGAAGGCCACGGTGCCGCGGGTGAAGTCGCCGAACTCGTGGGCATAGTTCTCGTTGATGTTGTAGGTGAGGTCGCTGCGCCCGTCGATGCAGAGCTGCAGGTCGTGCCCGATGCCGTTGCCGCTGGCGCTGATGCCGCTGGCGTCGTTGAGCTGCGCCACGAAGAAGGGTGTGGCATTCACCGTGCCGCCGCTTTGGAAGTCCTCTTTGTTGAGGTAGGCATAGATCTGCGGGCCTTCGGTGTCGAAGTCGGTGTTCTCCACCATGCCTCCCAGGGGGATGTCCTCGTTGTAGCCGTTGGCTTCGGTGCTGCCGTCGTCGCTCAGGGCATAGAAGACCAGTCGGCCGGTCTCGTTAGAGAAGTTGATGTCGACGGGAATGATGAACTCTTCGCTGAAAAGTCCGGCGCGCACGCTGTCCTGCGACTCATAGAGCAGGGTGTTGCGGTCGGTGAAGGTGAAGGCTTCTTCGGCTCCTGCATTGTTGAGGCAGGTGATGGTCTCCTTGTTGTCGAAGAGGCGTGTGTGGACCACACCGTTGAAGGTTGTCAGGGTGCTGCCGTCGGCCTGCTCGACATGTCCGTAGAGCCGGACGCGCTCGCCTGCCCTGAGGGGGATGGCGGAGCCGTTCGCTCTCTTGCCGTTGATGCTGTCCACCACGATGCGCTGCAGGGGGGCGCCCAACGTGATGGCCGGGTCGCCGAGCAGGGCATAGTGCAGCTTGTTCTCGTAGTAGCTTGCCTCGCGTCCGTCGCTGATGATGCTGTTCTTGGCCATGCGCACGGCGTCGCCGATGCGGTTGCGCTCCTTCTTGCCGCCCGTGGTGCTGGTGCCGAGGAGGTACTGCGTGACGTAGCGGTTCATGTTGTAGTTCTGCGTGGCGTAGACGGTGCGTGTCGTGCCGTAGAAGGCCATTGCTCCGCCGCCCGGATTGAGCACGGCGGACTCGCCGACGTTGCTGGTGTTCGAGTCGAAGGGCATGACGTCGCAGGCACAGGTGATCCACAGCGGCAGCTTCGTGCTCTTGGTGTTCTCGAAGTCTTCGCGCAGCAGGACGTATTCATGGCTGAAGCCATAGGCGGCGGCATGACCGGTGTAGTCCATGATCAGGGCGCCGTCGGCCATCTGTTTCTTGATTTGCTTGGCGGCCTCGGGATAGGTGTTGCTCTTGGTCGAGCTGACACGTGTGTAGGCATCCCACATGATTTTGTGGACTTCCATCTCGGGATTCTTGGCGATGATGTTCTCCGCCACGTTGTTGGCAAAGCGCATGTGCTCGTTCTCGTCGCCGTCGTCGCCCAGGAAGTAGACGAGGTTTTTCCACGGACCGGCGTTCTGGTTGCTCATGAAGGCGATGCTCTTGTCCACCATTATCTTGGCTGTAGCAGCTGTGGTGACGGGGAAACGCCCTATGCCGATGTCGCTCTTCTCGCGGAGGAGGTTGACGCCTTCGCCGTCGTCGAGCAGGCCGAAGTAGTCCTCCATGATGTAGCTCTTCGTGTCGCTGAAGCTGTTTTCGCTCTCATAGCAGATTAGGTAGTCGTCGGGGTTGCTGGTGCGCCAGGTGCTGGAGAGCATGCGGTTGTCCCAGGCGCAGTCGCCGAAGAGCAGGAGATAGCGGGGCGCCGTGCCGTCGCCGCCGGCCTTGTCGTAGAGCATCTTCATGAAGAGGCGGATGGCCGTGGGGTCGGGCGTGCCGCTGGAGAACTCGTTGTACACCTGGTCGGCACGGACAATGCCTGTGCGCAGCCCGTCGTAGAGCCGGTGTGCATCGGCCAGACGCTGTGCCTCGGAGAGCAGCTTGCCGCTGGCCGGTATGATGATGACCATGTCGAGGCTGTCGAGGCTGTGAAGGTTCTGGTTCGCGATGTTTCCCACGACGGCAGGCTCGGGGAAGGTGGCTGCGGTGTTGAAGGCTACGAAGTGCTCTGTGGCATTGCTGACGCTGACGGTATATTTGCCATCAGCCTGTGTGCCTTCCACCAGCGCGTCCTTCACGCCGATGCTTCCGGTGCGGATGACCCTGGTGTTGGCGCCTGTGATGGCGAACGTGGCCGGGCCTTGGATGCTGCCGGAGAAATCGACGAAGCCTGTTGCGGCTGTGCTGAGATGGCGGTCGTAGTTGTAGGCAAGGTAGTCGAGGCGCGCATTCTTGCCGGATAGGGAACGAAGGTTCACGGAGAGTTTGGCGGGCGTGCCTTGGGTGGTGAGGTCGTAGTTGCGTGTGGTGGACGTGGCGAAGACGTATTCTCCCGGCGGTGTCACGCTGAATTTGCCTGTCTCCGTGCCGTTGATGGTGACGGTGACGTTGTTCGTTTCCGCGTCCGAGCCTGTGAAGACGATTGTCAGCTTCCCGTTCCCGGCGGGGTCTGTAGCGGAAAGCGAATAGGTGTGGGAGTTGTTGCTGGCATAGTTCTCGCCGTCAAAGAGGTGACGGCCGAGGGCATGCCATGCGTACTCGTCCTTCTCGTAGAGGGTATGTGCCCTTGCCGTGCTGTAGGAGAGGGACGGTGTGGTGCCGGGGGAGGCGAGTGTCTCCATCGTTGATGGCGCTTCCTCCTGCGTCAGGAAGTAGCAGGCCTGGCGGGCGAAGGTGTTGGAGATGCGTGTGTCGCCGTCCCAGTGGACGAGGCCGTTGCCCCAGAAGAGCCAGCTGTCCGTCTGGCTGTTGTAGTAGAGCGGCACCTCGACAAGGTCGTCGTGGTGCGTGCCGAGGTTGATGTATTCGGGCAGAAGATGCCCGCCGTAGCCGTAGAGATGGACGTTATTCGGATTGGAGAACCCCATCTTCTGGAGCGAGGCACGCGAGAACTGGTAGAGTCCGTCCTCCGTGATGCTTACCTTCACCCATTTGCCGCTTGCCAGACGCGAATTGGCAGCGTAGCGGTTCGATGCGTTGGCTCCCTTGCGGGCTTCCTGCCTTCCGTTCCATGTGGCGTTGATGACAATCTGAGCGCTGGTGAGCTTCTCGTATCTCCCGTCCTTGCGGCGGATGGGGATGAAGGAGATGTCGAGCAGGCCGCGTCCGCGCTCCACGCCGACGAACGTCTCCACGTCTATCGTTTCGCTCAGCAGGCTGTCGAAGCGCTCGGCAACCAGGCTCTCCTTGGCGCTCAGCGCAGCAAACTCCGGATAGAGCAGCGAGACGGTGTACGTATGTGTCCGGTGGTTGCTTTCGAGCGGGACCACCTCGGTGTATACGGGCAGCACAGAGTCAATCTGCATCTCGTTCCAGTCGAGGCTGGTGAAGCTCAGTTCCTTCTCTTGCTGTGCGGCAATGGCCTGCGTCAGCGCGGCAAGCACCAGTATGGCGATAATTCTTCTCATAGTGTTTGTGTCTTCTTCAATCTTCTATCTCCCTCTGTCTCCCTCTATCTTCTTCTATCTCCTTTATCTTCTTTTATCTTCTTCTATCTCCCTATATCTTCTTCTATCCTTACTTCACGTTGAACTCCAGCACCTTCTCCCCTTCGAGGTAGCCCTCCAGGTGGTCCTCGATGCAGACCGGGCCGATGCCTGCCGGGGTGCCGGTGAAGATGATGTCGCCAGTCTTGAGCGTAAAGAACTGGCTGATGAAGCTGACCAGCCTGTCCACCCCGAAGAGCATGTCCTTCGTGCAGCCGGCTTGTACCTGTTCGCCGTTGCGAAGCAGGTGGAAGTGCAGCTCCTGGATGTCTTTGCCGAAGTGTTCGAGCGACATCCATCGGCCCACGGCAGCGCTGCCGTCGAAGCCCTTGCAGAGGTCCCAGGGCAGCCCCTTCTGCCGCAGCTGCTCCTGCAGGTCGCGGGCTGTGAAGTCGATGCCCACCGTCACCTCGTCGTAGTAGCGGTGCGCAAAGCGCTCGGGGATGCTGCGCCCCAGGTGGTTGATGCGCACGCAGAGCTCCGTCTCGTAGTCGCAGCGCTGCGTGAAGCTCGGCACGAAGAAGGGCCTCCCGTCTGTCAGTAGGGCCGAGTCCGCCTTGGTGAAGACCACGGGCTGACTCCCCTGGCCGAGGTCGTCGGAGCGTCGTGCAGAGACTCCCCCTATATTTAATAACGAATTTTGCAGCTCTTTATTGTGTGCCGCATAGTTCATTCCTATCCCAAATATCTTCATTGCAGGCAAAAAATACATGTGTTGCCGCCGTTGGTAAGGCTGACGGCCAGCATCCGGAACATGATACGATTCATTAGATTATATGTCTTTCTGCGTGCAAATTTACGTTTTTTTCCTGACAACACCAAAGGTTTGGGCGCTGTTTGCCCTGTTTTTTATCGTTCCGGCACCATAAATCCATAAAAACATAAATCTTATCGAAACATCTTGATTTTATGTGCCGAATTGCACGGATGTGAATTTATTTCACTACCTTTGTACCGTTAAAACGTCAATTTAAGGAAGATGTCAATCAAAGTCATCACTTCCTCCTATAGATGATTTGGAGAAAACGCTCAATTCTTAGACCTCTGCCACGACATGGCGAAGCCTTCGTGTACCTTTGACAACTGACAGAGCCTTGGCAAACTTACTTTAGGGAAATGGCAGAGATGGCAGAACGGATGTGGAACAAATACAAGAAAGACAAGAAATGAAAGATTTTTCAGCAATAGATTTCGAGACAGCTAACAACGAGCGTAGTTCCGTGTGCAGTGTTGGTATCGTCATCGTTCGGAATGGTGAGATAGTTGATTCATTCTACTCCCTCATTCAGCCCGAGCCGAACTACTACAACTACTGGTGTTCGCAGGTTCATGGCCTTTGCAGGGAAGACACAGAAGATGCCCCCATCTTCCCTGAAGTGTGGGCACAGATAGAGCCGCTGATAGAGGGTCTGCCCCTTGTGGCCCACAACAGGCCCTTCGACGAGAGTTGCCTCAAAGCCGTCTTCCGCGTCTATCGGATGGACTATCCCGACTATGAGTTCTACGACACACTTCGTGTTTCGCGGCGAGTGTTCCCTGATTTAGAGAACCATCAGCTCCAGACTGTAGCTGCCGCCTGTGGTTATGAGATGGAGAATCACCATCATGCATTGGCCGATGCAGAAGCCTGTGCCTGGATCGCAAGAGAGATTTTATAAGTCTAATTGGAGATAGCCATGATAGACAGAGAACTGACTTTCCTTTCCTCTCACGGCATTATGCTTGATGGGCATCATAAAAGTGTTGATGACTTTCTCTTGTCCTGTCGGCATGTTGCTAAAGAGTTCTTTGATGATAAAGGCCCCGCAGAAGCGGACAGATATAATATCTTCCATATAATCTCTGACCTCTATTACAGGGAGAACTTCCATTCTGATATAATATCCTTTTTCCTTGAGCCAAACGCTAATCATGGTTGCAGGCACCTGATGCTTGATATCTTCATTGCCATGCTGAATAAGGCTGGTTGCAATATAGACATCATGAATTATAGTGATGCTGTTGTTGTCAGAGAGCAAGCCAGGATAGATATATTGATAAGTTCTGAAGAGAGCAAAAGGGCTATTGTTATTGAGAATAAAATTAATAACGCTGGTGACATGCCCCGTCAACTGCCTCGTTATTATGACTATGTTTCGAAGAAATACATTCTTGATGCCATAGTCTATCTCCCCCTGGACATCAATAAAAAACCGAACATGGATGGTTGGACAGAAGAGGATAGGAATAATGTACTTCCGCTCCTGAAGATAATCCCAGCATACGATAGACGACACAGAACAAACATCGTAGATGACTGGCTTTTGCCATCCTTGCCTAAAATAGACAAAGTAGATGTGCTTTCTACAATTCGTCAATACATAGATTTGATAATATCACTAAATAAGTTGAACATGGACAATATCATCTTAGAAAAATTCCGTGATGAGCTGCTGAAGGGAGATAACCTGAAAACAGCACAGTCCGTCAGGAATATGCTCAATGAATTACCTGCATATCTGGCGCAGCGCATTTATGAACGCTTTAGTGGTTCCTGCTCTCCATTCGAGAAAGTTTGGATATACAAGTCATGGGATGCTGTGTTTGAGAAAGCCGTTGTCGATGACATTTATCTCAAGATGGATATTTGGTGTTACGAGGAACGCTATGATGTGCTTTTCTGGACGCCAACGCCAGAGGTGGAAGAAAGTGCATTCAACTCATGTGTAGCTAAAATTAATTCATTGAAACAATTCTCTCCTAAGAGCGATGCACGAAATCAGCTAATAAGGCACTTCGCATTTACAGAAGAAACTGCATTGCTTAATTTTATTCAGGAGCTACTGACAGAACTTCATACAATCATCTATAAC
>DGTM01000008.1:546-11169 GCA_002394305.1 Prevotellaceae bacterium UBA4336 | reverse complement strand
TCAATGGCTCAGACCAGCCCTCGGTAACCATTGACCTGCATCGCTTCCTGGACGACTCGAAGCGCACCACCTACCGCGACCGCTTCATTGTCCTCGACGGCTACTCCACCTCTGCCGAGTTCTACAGCCCCGACTACAGCAAGCAAAAACTCCCCCTAAAGGGGGCTGGGGGGTCTGACTACCGCCGCACACTCTACTGGAACCCCGATGTACAGTTGGACGAGAACGGCGAGGCCGTCGTGACCTTCTACAACAATTCCCGTCAGACAAGTCTCTCTGTCGAAGCCGAGGGCCAAGCGCCAGACGGCACTCTGCTCTGGGGACAAAAGGGAATGGAGTAGCAATCTGGGGATAACACAAAACCTGACGGGCGCATGATGAGTCATCATGTGCCCGTCAGGGTGCTACGCCCGCTCAGTGAGTTTGACAAGTGTTCTAACATCTAAAGACACGAAAGGCACGAGTTTCGACTCTTTCGTCTCTTTCGATGTTCACAGTGCTTCGCGAAGCGTTATCTTGTGGGGATGCTCAGGGTCTGTTGCAGGTGGCGCTGGCGGTCGGTGACCTTCAGCTGGATGGTGCCGGGGGTCTGGCCGCTGCGGCAGACGACGACGAGCTGTCCGCTGAAGAGCTTCATCGTGGGCTGGCGGAAGGACTCCAGGCTCGTGGCATCGCCGTTGCAGACGGCTTCGAACGTACCGGCTCCGGTGACGGAGAACGTCAGCTGGTCGGAGGCATCGGGGATGAGCGTGCCGTGGG
The DNA here is from genome assembly GCA_002394305.1 of Prevotellaceae bacterium UBA4336. Taxonomy (GTDB): domain Bacteria; phylum Bacteroidota; class Bacteroidia; order Bacteroidales; family Bacteroidaceae; genus Physcousia. The sequence goes on along the minus strand of DGTM01000008.1, from coordinate 10,410 downwards.
CATCGCGGAGCGACACGGTGACGAAAGCCAGGTCGTCGCCGTCGGCACGGAGCGTGCCGTCGCCTGCTGCGGTCCACAGGTCGAGCTGCAACTTGGCAGGCTTACCGGCTGTGCATAGCTTCTGTTCGCCTGCCTTACGGCCCGCTGCATCGTAGACGACAACCTTCAGCTCCCCGGGCTCGTACTTCACGTCCGTCCACCGCAGGCGGTAGCGGTCGAGCCGGCTCGCGGGGTTCTTGCTGATTTTCCCTTGGCTCTTGCCACCCAGAAAGAGCTCTGCCGTGGGGTAGTCGGTGTAGCAATAGACGGGTGTGACCTTACCTTTGCGCTGCTTGCCCCACGACCAATGGGGCAGCAGGTGGATGGTGTGCTCGTCGCGGTTCCAACGGGAACGGTAGAGCCAGTAGCGGTCCTTGGGCAGTCCGGCCAGGTCGCAGATGCCGAAGTAGCTGCTGCGCGACGGCCAGTACTCATCGTAGGGCGAAGGTTCGCCCAGGTAGTCGTAGCCCGTCCAGACGAACTCCCCTATCACCCAATCCTTGTCGTCCTGCCAGGTCCAGTCGTCGTCGGGCAGGTTGCTCCAGGGGCAGTATTCCAGGTCGTAGCCGGAGCACTGGCCGTCGGCATTCTTTATGGCCGAGGGGTCGTAGCCGGACGTCCAGGAGGAGAACCTCGAATTGTCGTCGGGCTCTGCCGGGAACTTATAGATGCCGCGCGAGCTGACCGTTGATGCCGTCTCCGAGCCCAGGAGGAAGCCTTGCGGAAGCTGGCGGATGTTCTGCTCGTACTTGTGTACGCGGTAGTTGAATCCCGGCACGTCCATGGCCTGTGCAAAGCCGCTGCGGAGCGCCTCGTCCGCCTTGTCCATGCCCTGCGTGACGGGGCGTGTGGGGTCGAGGCTGTGGCACAGCCCTTGCAGGCGGATGGATATCTGCCGTCCCTCCTCGCTGTACTGCTCGGGAATCTCGTTGCCTATCGACCACATCACGATGCAGGGGTGATTGCGGTGGGCAAGGATGAGGTTTGTGATGTCCCTGTCGGCCCACTGGCGGAAGAAGCGTGCGTAGCCGTTCTTGCACTTGGGGTAGAGCCACATGTCGAAGCTCTCGGCCATGACCATCATGCCCAGCGAGTCGCAGACCTCCATCTGCATCTGCGAGGGCATGTTGTGGGCGGTGCGTATGGCGTCGCAGCCCATGTCCTTCATCATCTTGATCTGGCGGATGAGGGCCGACTTGTTCACGGCTGCTCCCAGCGGACCCAGGTCGTGGTGCAGGCAGACGCCCTTCAGCTTGCGCGTGATGCCGTTGAGCTGGAATCCATGCTCGCGGGTCACCCTGACGGTGCGGATACCGGTACGGATGGCCTTGCGGTCCAAAGTCGTGCCCGTCGCATCCTTTGCCTCGGCCGTGACGGTATATAGATAAGGTGTCTCGGGCGACCAGAGCTTAGGGTCTACCACGCTGAGCTTGGCGAAGAACCTTCCGTCGCCTATCGGGCTGGCCTCGCTGCTTCCGGCAGGCCGGCCGTCGGGCCCGGTCAGGGTGATGTCCAGCGCGGTATGCTCGTCGGCACCAACAATGCTGCCCTCTATCTCCAGCTCTGCCTTGCCGCTGCCGATGGTCATGGTGCGGACGCAGATGCTCCAGTCGTCCAGATGCGTCCGGCCTGTGGTGATGAGCGTGACGGGACGGTAGATGCCTGCCCCAGGGTACCAGCGGCTGCTCTCCTCCACGTTCCTCAGATGTACCTCCAGTGTATTGTCGCCCTTCCCGACGAATGGCGTGATGTCGACGCGGAAGGAATTGTACCCATAAGCCCAGTAGCCGGCCTTCTTTCCGTTCACGAAGACGGTGGGCTCCGACATGGCACCGTCGAAGAGCAACTCGGCGTGGGCACAGCCGTCGGGTATCTGCAGAGTGCGCTTGTAGTGCCCCTCCCCTATCCAGGGAAGTGCCCCCGAACGTCCGCTCTTCTCCGTGGCCTCAGTCTCGCCGTTCTGTTCGATGGCAACCCGCTGCAAGTCCCATTTCTTGTCGAACGGTCCGGCAATGGCCCAGTCGTGGGGCACCCGGACGGACTGCCAGCTCTCGCCGTCGTGCGAGAACTGCCAGCCGTCGGTCAGTACCGTCTCTTGTCTCACCTGCGCCGACACCTGTGCCGACATCAGGAGCAGTATAGCAAGGAGTGTTTGTTTCATCTGGTTCCCCCCGGGCTTTACTTAAAGGCATCCAAGGCCACGGTGGGCTTGCCGCCGTCGAAGCAGCCCTTGCGGTAGCCTTCGTTGTAACCGGCAGGTGCCTGAGGCTCCCAGTAGAAGATGCCCTTCAGGTGTCCGGTGGCCTGCCCCTTGGCGATGAGCGATGCGATGCAGTCGCGGCACTCCTCGGCCTGGTCGTAGTCCATGCCTATCTCGCAAATCATGACGGGCTTGCCGTAGGTGTCGAAGAGCTTGGTGATGTTGCTCACGCACTTGTCTACATACTCCGATGCCTTGCCCGTCTCGGGGTAGAGCGACATGCCTATCATGTCGTACTTGCCGCCGTTGGTCTTCATGTAGTTGAACACACGAGTATAGAGGGCCAGGTTGTCGCCGCCATCGATGTGTACGATTACGCTGGCTTTGGGGAAGACGGCTTTCACGGCATCGTAGCCGGCATTGGTCAGCTCGGCATAGCTGGTGCCATTGTCTATCTTGCCCACAGGCCACATCATGCCGGTGCGGGTTTCGTTGCCTATCTGCACCCATTCGGGCGTCACGTTGTAGGCTTTCAGCTTGCCGAGCACCGAGCTGACATGTTCGGCTACGGCAGCCTTCAGGCCGCTGAGGTCGAGGCCGTCCCAGGCTGCAGGCATCTGCTGATGTGCGGGGTCGGCCCATGTGTCGCTGAAGTGGAAGTCAATCATCACGCGCAGACCGAGCGCAGCAGCACGGCGTGCCTTGACCAGCACGTCGTCGGCACTGCTCCAACCCCCAGCGGGATTCACCCATACGCGCAGACGGATGGCATCCACATTGCAGTCCTCCTTCAGCAGCTTCATACATTCGGTGGGCACACCGGCTTTATTCATGAACGTCATTCCCTCGCTCTCCATCTGCGTGAGCCAGCTGACGTCAGCTCCACGGGCAAACGTGCCGGGCTCCACAGCCTTCACCTCCTCCTGCTGCTGTGTCGGTGTGGTCACAGGACTTTCTTGCGTGCAGGAAGTCTGCACACAAGAAAGCATCATCAATGACAGGATTGTTCCAAACATATTCTTCATCATAGTTGTCAGTATTTTATTCTGTTAATGTATAGGTGCACTTACACAGGTCGACGGTGAAGGTGTAGGTCTTGCCTACCTCCCATCCCTTCGGCGCAGCGTTCTCCCTCTTTGTCCAGAGGAGAGAGCCGTCGCTGTAGGTACCGAACCAATAGTCCCAAGAGCCGTTCAGCAGCACCTGCACGCCCCAAGGCGTGTCGGCCGTGGCTGTGACCTGAGCGGTATATACGCCGGGGTGTTCTGCGTTGGGCGTCATGGCTATCATATCCCACTGGTCGTTGAATCCGGCGCAGGACACAGAGCTGATGGGCTCGTCCATGCCGTACCAGTAGGACATCCATCCCAGGGAAGCAATGGTGACGTAGAGTCCCTTGCCGGGAGCCTGGATGTTGTTGTCGTCCGAGCTGTCGGCGATGAGCTTGCGCTCCGTCGTGTTGGGGTCCTGGTTGATGTGGTCCCAGCCCTGGTATTCCTTCGAGAAGTAATAGCCCCACGAGCAGTTGAAGTTGACGGCTGCGGCGTAGCAGAGGTTGTCCTCGTCGTAGAGCGTCAGGTACTGGTCGTAGTTCCAGGTGTCGTCGTTGCCGAGCACGTAGAGTATCTTCTGAACCTCAACGGGTGTATCGCTGCCTTCCACGGCTTCGCACGTCCACTGTTTCGGGTTGCTCAGGTCCAATGAGAGCGACACTTCGCCCGCCGCCGGAATGTTGACGGTGAGGTCGGAAGGCGTTGGGCTGAGGACGAGCTGTCCGTCCTCCAGGGCAAGGCTGACGGGAGTGCTGACGGCAGAGGCGTCGTCTGTGCCGGTCTGAGAGTTGTACTGGCTTCCGGTGCCTGATATCTGTATGGTGGCCGTGCCTGCCGTGGCAGCATTGTAGGCCAGCGTCCACTTGTTGGTCTTGCGGTCGTAGGTCATCTCTCCTGTGATGTCGCCGCTGACGGTGAGCGACGGGATGTAGAGCGCCGACCACTCCTGCCGGATGGTGTTGACCACGACATAGTAGCATCCTGCCTGTCCGGGGAACCAGAAGTTCCAGTGTGCATCGTTGCTGCTGAGGACGAACGGCTTGCCGCCGCCGTCATCGCCCACGTTGCCCCAGACGATGCCGTTCCCCTCGAGCAGCCACCAGTTGTACCAACCGCTGGCTCCCATGAAGCCGCTGTAGATGCCGTCCGAATTGGGCGAAGCGAGCGTACAGCCTGAATCGCTTCTGTCTGCATTGAGAACAAAGCCGACGGACATGTCGATGCTGTAGGGAGTCACCAGCATCTGATAGACGTTGCTATATTGTGCATCGGTGTTGCCGGACAGCACGGAGCGCACGCGGATATAGAGAGGTGAGGCGACGTTGCTTTCCAGTCCTGCACGTCCGGCAATCGAGTTCAGCTCCTGTGCCGTGAACTGCTTTGATGTCTCGCCCTTCTCGATAACGACCTCGATGGGCGACTCAAAGGTGTTGGTGCCGGAGATCTGCAGCGTGTTCACGACAGTGCCTACAGGTGCCTGCACCCGTTCGTCGTTGGTCGAGAGGCGGCTGTTGTCTGTCCAGTTGAGGGTTAGCGCCAGTCCCGTGGCATTGTCTTTGTCGAGCACGACGTCGCCGGAGCCAGTGAGTTCAACCGACTGGGCGCCTGCGGCGGTGCCGACGGTGATGATGTCACCGTCTTTGTCGCAGGCTGTCAGTGCCATGGCTGCCAGCAGCGACGCAAGGATATATTTCGTTGTCTTCATTGTGGTTTATCAATAGTTAGGGTTTTTCATGTTGGGGTTGGCTGAGAGTTCTGCTGTCGGGATGGGATAGACGTTGTACTTGCTCTCCGTGGCACGTCCGTCCACCACACCGCCTTTCCATTGCCATTTGTAGCTTCCGCCCGTGAACTGTCCGTAGCGAATCAGGTCTGTGCGGCGGCAGCACTCCCAGTAGAGCTCGCGGGCACGTTCGTCCAGGATGAACTGCAGCGTCAGCTGACCTTCGTTGATGTCGCCTGCCGTGCTGCCAAAGGCGCGTCGGCGAATGAGGTTCACGACATCGCGCGCTTCTGTGAGGCTGGAACCGCTTCCGCCCCTCAGCACGCTCTCGGCCAGCATCAGGTAGACATCGGCCAGGCGGAATACGGGGTAATCGATGCAGGCACCTACTGCTCCGGTGTTGGAGGCTGCCTCGCCCGCATCGTTCAGGTTGGAGAACTTCTCGCCGAAGAAGCCTTGGTTCTGGTCGTCGATAGCCTTGTTGAGCCATTGGTCCTGCCCGTCGGTGTAGAACATGTAACGCTTGTCTGCCGTCTCGTTGCCGGCAAACAGGGCAGGCAGTTCGCCGCGTACGCGGAACATGCCCCAGCCGGAGGTCAGGCCGTATTTGGCGGGGTCCTGCGAGCTGCTGTTGCCACATTCGCCGCAGACGATGTACGTCGTGGCGCCCCAGCTGACGGTATTCTCGCCGTCCACGACGAAGGGGAAGATAATCTCGTTGGTGCGCTTGTGGTTGTCGGCATTGAAGAGCTTGCTGTAGTCGTTCTCCAACACGTAGTCGGCGCCCATGACTTGCTTGCAGCAGGTGATGCAGTCGGTGTAGTGGTCGCCTGCATCATAGACTTCGGCATTCAGGTAGAGCTTGGCAAGCAGTGCCCAGGCAGCGGCCTTGGATGCCCGGGCATACTCGGGCGAACCGAGCAGACCGTCGGCGGTGATGTCCTTCAGCTCGCTTTCGATGAAGGTGAAGAGCTGACTGTTGCTGTAGCACTCTGGCGTGTAGCTTCCCACACCCATTGTCTCGTCGACGAACGGCCCCTGCCCGAAGAGGTCGAGCACATAGTAATAGGCTAAGGCGCGAAGGAAGCGTGCCTCGGCGCGGAAGGCTTTCAGCTCGCTGCTGTTTGCCACAGCGGAGGGCGTGGCATGGCTGAGGAACTCGTTGCAAAGGGCTATCGTGTAGTAGGCTCGGTAGTATGTGTCGGCCACCCAGGGGTCGTTGGCGTCCCACGTCATGTAGGTCAGCCCTTCGATTTTGTCGCCGGAGAGCCATGTTCCGGCCACCTCGTCGGTGGGACATTCCTGCAGGTTGAAGTATCCGCGCAGGAAGTCGTGACCGTTGTTGCTGGAGATGTCTTCATTGCCTCCACCCTGTTCCTGCCCTACGATTACGAAGGAAGCGTAGAGCTTGGCCAGTGCCTTCTTGTAGTTTTCCTCCGAGCCATAGACCACCTCGGCTGTCGTCTGGCTGTCGGTCTTCGGCTGCTGGTCTAAATCGCCCGTACATGCCATCAGGCCGCAGGCGGCTAAAAGTGTGATATATATCTTTTTCATTTTTGTTCGTGTGTTTAGAATTCAAGTCCGACGGTCAGTGAATAGGTTCTGGGGCGTGGATATACGCTCATGTCGATGCCGCCCTGGTTTTCGGGGTCAACGCCAGAGTAGTTGGTGATGGTGAATACGTTCTGCACCATGAAGGAGGCGTTCAGGGAGCACCACTTGCTGACCTTGCCGAAGTTGTAGGCCAGCTGTATGTTGTCCATCTTCAGGAACGATGCGTTCTCCACATAGTGGTCGCTCTCGTGCTGCCGCACCTGGAAGTGCGTGGTCAGATAGCTGCTGTTCAGGCGATTGAGCTGATAGTCGTTGTACGACATGGTTTCCCATGCACCCGTGTTCATAGCCATGCCGTTGTAGAGGTAGTTGCCCAGGTTGGAACGGAGCGAGGTGCTGAGTGTGAGCTTCTTCCAGCGCAGGGAGGTGGAGAGGCCGAGTATCCAGTCGGGTGCCGGAGAGTGGTAGTGGTAGAGGTCGCCGGAATCGACTTTCCCGTCGCCGTTCAGGTCGGCGTAGAGGCCTTCGATGGGCATGCCCTTCTCGTCGTATATCTGCTTGTACACATAGTAGCTGTAGGGCTGGTATCCCTCCGAGAGGACCTGTACGTAGTGCGACTCGATGGCGCCTGCAGGCGTGTTGGGCGACTCAGACGCTTCGTTCAGGCGCAGGTTGGTTATCTTGTTGCTCTGGTAGGTGGCGTTGGCGCTCAGGTCCCACTGCCAGTCGTCGGTCTTTATCGGTGTGGCGTTGATGGAGAGTTCTACGCCCTCGCTCTTGATGTTGCCCACGTTGCTCAGCATCTGCTTGTTGAAGTTGGTGCCGGCTGCCACGGGAACGGTTGCAAGCAGGTCTTCCGTCTTGCGGTTGTAGTAGTCGAACGAACCAGTCACACGGTCGCCGATGATGCCGAAGTCGAAACCGACGTTCCATGCCTTGGTGGTCTCCCAGGTCAGATTGCTGTTATATGCAGCCGGACGGTAGGTGGAGATGGGCACGCCGCCGAACATATAGTAGGCGCCGCTCTGGCTTTCCGTGTAGAGGGGGAGGTAGCTGTAGTTGGCGATGCCGTCCTGCTGGCCGGTGATACCATAGCTGGCTCTCAGCTTGAAGGTGTTGACGGCCGCTTTCAGTGGTTCGAAGAAGCTTTCCTCCGACAGGCGCCATCCCAGTGCCACGGAGGGGAAGGTGCCCCAGCGGTTGTCCTTGCTGAAGCGCGACGAGCCGTCCCTGCGGACGCTGGCCGAGAGGAGGTACTTGCCGGCGTAGTTGTAGTTGAAGCGGCCATAGTACGAGAGCAGGACGTGCCGCTGGTCGTCGGCTGCCGAAGAGGCCTGCACCTCGGCGGGCGTCATGTCGTTCAGCTCGGTGTAGGCGGCATTGGTGTATCGCCAGAACTGGTAGTCGTAGCCGGCCGTCACCTCGAAGCTGCTCTTGATGCTCTCCACGTATTTGTTGTAGTTGAGGTAGAAGGTCAGCAGGCGGTTGTGGTTCTTCTGCGGACCGTATTTGTAGTTACGTCCGCCCGTGTTGTAATACTGATATGCCTCGTGGGGCACGTAGACCCTTCCCTTGCCGTGCGAATAGTCGTATCCCAGCGTCAGGTGGGCATGGAGGTCGGGCAGGAAGTGCATGCTGTAGTCAGCGTCGAAGCTGCCTATCAGTCGGTAGACGTCGGACGCATCGCTTCTGTTCTTCAGCAGTCCCACGGGGTTTCCTGTGGCTCCGTTGATGGGTACACCGTTCGCATCGGCAGCTTCGTAGTAGCCCAGGAAGGCATCAGAGCCGGAATAGATGGGCGAGCAGGGGTTGTGCGTGGCACCGCCCCAGATGGCGCTGGTGTTGGCAAAGCGCGTGTCGCTGTAGGTACCCTTCAGGTTGATGTTCATCTTCAGGTGGTTGTCCAGCAGCGTGGGGTTCAGCGTCAGGCTGCCCGTGTAGCGCTTCATGTTGTCGGTCCGCAGTATGCCGCTCTGGTTGCTGTAGCCCAGCGAGACGCGGTAGGGCAGCGCCTTCAGCTTGCCGGAGACGCTCAGGTTGTTGTCTGTGCCGAAAGCTGTCCGGAAGATGGCATCGTTCCAGTCCGTATTGACGTCCGGGTTGAGCAGCGACTTCTGCCGGTCGGTGCCGTAGGTGTTCACCAGGTCGAACATCTCGTCGCGGGTGACCATGTCGGCCGTCCTGGTGCGGGATTGCAGGGAGTTTGTGGTGGAGAAGGTAATCTTCGGCTTCTTCGAGTCCGTCCCCTTCTTGGTCGTGATGATGATGACGCCGTTTGAGGCACGCGAGCCGTAGATGGCCGTCGAGGAAGCATCCTTCAGCACCGTCATGCTCTCGATGTCGTTGGGGTTGATCAGGCTCAGGAAGTTGCCGCTGCCACTTACGCTGCCGCCCACCTCCATGGGCACACCGTCGAGCACGATAAGCGGGTCGTTCGAGGCATTCAGCGAAGCGCCGCCACGGATGCGGATAGTGCTGCCAGCCGACGGCGAACCGCCGCTGTTGACAATCTGCACACCGCTCACCTTACCGTTGATGAGCTGTTCCGGCGAATTGATGACGCCCTGGTTGAAGTCCTTGCTGCTCACGTTGGACACAGCACCCGTCAGGTCGCTCTTGCGCTGCACGCCGTAGCCCACGACCACCGTCTCCTGCAGCACCTGCACGTCCGGCTCCAGCTTGATGTTCAGCACACCCGATGCCGGAATCTGGAACGTCTGCGTCTTGTAGCCGATGTACGACACCTGGACAGTCTTCACACCGCTGCTCACCGCAAACTGGAAGTTGCCGTCCAAGTCAGTTATTGCACCGTTGGCAACACCCACCTCGGCCACTTTCGCACCAATCAGCGGTTCGCCGAACTCATCCACCACCGTGCCTTTCACAGTAATGCCGCCCTGAGCCATCGCCACAGCGGACGAAAGCATCGTCAGCATTACCAACAGGCACAGTCTGAATGTAACTGTTTGTAAAATCCATTTAGATCTCATGATGATTTGTTTTTAGTTAATAATATCTTCGTCAGTTGAATTTTGAAGCGCAAAGATACGAATAAATATTCACATAACACTCTAAAATGCAAAAAAACACGCTATGACTCAAGAAAGTGCACGTAGCAGGATGATACACCAGCGAAGTCAACGGCCCGTTTGCCATACGATTGTATAAAAACGCACACCAAGTCTCCCCACGCCCCCGACCACGACAGCCAACACCCCACGGCGCGACCACAATAAGAGCCCAGCTCTTCCGAAATAAGACCCTAGCTCTTCCGGAATAAGACCCTAGCTCTTCCG
>DGTM01000008.1:0-421 GCA_002394305.1 Prevotellaceae bacterium UBA4336 | reverse complement strand
CTTCCGGAATAAGCGCCTAGCGCTTCCGGAATAACCGCCCGGCGCTTCACATGAAACCGCGTTTTCCTTTCAACATCGAAAAACACGGAAAAAACAAAATTTGCTGTCTGGTAAATAATACATATTAAACCACAGATTAAACTGATTAAACAGATTTATATTCGACAACGAATTAAGACGAATTAAACGAATTAAGATTTCATTCATGAAATATTTTTTCTGTGTTTTCTGTGATTTCTGTGTGACAAAAAATATATTGGCGCAGACATTCGTGTTTTCCGTGTTTTTCGATGTTGAAAGTCTTAGGGCGTAGCCTAATTTTGAATTTTGAATTAAATATTTCTCTTCGTTGTACAAAAAAAGCCCTCCGAGATTGCTCTCGAAGGGCTTCCTGATAAAAAACGGCGGCTACCTACTCTCC
>DGTM01000065.1:509-7898 GCA_002394305.1 Prevotellaceae bacterium UBA4336 | reverse complement strand
CGTTTAATCCGCGTAATCCGTGGTTAAAATACAAGACGAGGGCGTGCCGGTGTCGGCACGCCCTCGTTCTGGTAGGCTGAACCTTGCGGTCCAGTGCTTGGGGTTTACTGAGCCATGATGTTCAGGACGGTCACGAAGTCGGCGATGTCCACCTTGCCGTCACCGTTCAGGTCAGCCTTCGGGTCGTTGCTGCCATCGGCCATGAAGTTGAGGACAGTCACAGCGTCGGCGATGTCCACCTTGCCGTCACCGTTCAGGTCGCCGGTCGGGCCACCCAGACCGATGCCGTTGCCGGGAGTGACAACAAGCTTGTTGTCGGTGGGAACGGTGTAGCGGGTGAAGGTCTCAGTGCTGGCAGAAGCTACGTAGAGGTTGTCTGCATAGTCGAATGCCATAGCCGTGATGCGGCTCTCGCCCACGTTGATGGTGCGCTTCGCGTTGAGGAAGATGCGTCCGTTCTCCATGGGAACGTAGTTGGTCTCGTAGAGAACAATCGTGCCGTTGGCTGTGGGGATAGCCAGGTAGTTGCCGTTGGTGGTGACTGCAATTCTGTCGCCCACTGCGTTGCTGCTTATGTTGCTGTAGTCCTCCTTGCCCTCAGCATTGAAGTGCTTGATGGCGGGGATGTCGGCAGACACGTCGTTGCGACGCTGGATGAACCAGAGACCGCCCTGGCCGTCCTCGCGGATGCCTACGTCGACGGGAGACTTGGTGTAGACTCCGTTGAGAGGCTCGAAGCTTGCCGAGGGAGCACCTGTCCACTCCTTAGCAGTGCCAAGGTTGTAGATAGAGCAGTTGTAGTCGGTGAAGTTGTAGTCGCCGTTGCTGCGCTGTCCGCCCAGCACGTACATCTTCAGGTCTTCGCCCTTGCCTTCGAAGGCCAGGCTCAGAGCCATGCGGTTCTGTTCCTCCTCGCCGACGTAGGTGATACCTGTAGCTTCGTCGAGCTCGCCGCCCGTGAAGACAGGCTTCCAAGGCTCGTCGAGGTCATCGGGATTGATCTCCCAGACGGAGCTGTTGCTGGTGCCCGAAGCACGTGCCACGAAGAGACGGCCGTCCTCGGTGAAGCGGAGGTCCTTGAGGTCGTACTTGTAGGTGCCTGCAATAACGAGAGGCTCTTCGCCCTTGATGGGCAGGCCACCGTAGTAGCCGGGAGTGCCGTCGGCAGAGTTGATGGGCTGGAAGTTCGGGTCGAACGCATAGATACCGCCGGGCTTGTGGCTCGACATGTAGCCTGTCTCGGGCTCGCTGGGATAAGCCTCAGCAATGAGCACCTGACCGAAGTTCTTGCTTGCGGGATTGTTGTTGACTGCAATACCGTAGGGGCCCCATACCTTGAAGACGTCGCCCATCTTGATGACGTCGAGAGAGCCCTTGCCAGTAACGGCAATCTTGAAGTTCTGGGAAGTAGGATCGTCGCCCAGGTTGCTGGCTGCGACGGTCACGCTGTGAGCGCCGGCTGCGAGCTCCTCGGCAGGAACATCCTGGGTGTAGCCGTTCGTGAACTCAATCTTGGCTGCCTCGGCCTCGGCATTGAGGTTGAAGCTGACCACAACGTTGCTGCCCGAGAGCTTGGCATCCAGGTTGTATGCAAAGGCATTGAGCTGGATGTTGGGCTTCTCGTTGGTGTACTTGCCTGCATAGAGATATACGGCATCGCCACCGAACAGGTGAGGCGTAGCGTCTACGCCAAGCGTCTGGAACCATACGGGCTCGTCGCCCTGGCTGCCGTTCAGCTTCCAGGTCAGCTCGCCGCTTGCCATCTGCTCGGGAGTAGTGAGCGTACCCTGCTGGCCGCGGAAGAACTGCGATACGTACACATTCGACACGCTGGGAGCGGCACCGCGGGAAATCGTCTGAGAGTTGTCGCCATCAGCGCCCACGTTCTCATACTTCGAGGTGATGAGGCAGTTCTTGACGGTAAGGGCTGTGCTGGACCAACCGGCCATGCCGCCGACGTACCAGATGGGGCCTTCGCTGTCACCAATCAGTGTGCTGTTCACCAGACAGTTGCTGATGACACTGTTGGCACTGCTATTGTATCCAATCATGCCGCCCGAGGATGCGTCGCCGGCGAGGTTCGCTGCAAAGTGCATGGCAACGGCAATCTCGCAGTTGTCGATGGTAGACTTACCGGACATCCAGCGTGTGACTGGACCGGAGAACTGGTGGCTGGTGTACATTTCGCCAGTCAGCTTGAAGTTCTTCACCGTAGCGTTCTGCAGCTCGTAGAAGAGCGTAGCAGGCTCGGCATAGCCGTCCGACTGGATGCGGGCGTCGTCGATGAAGACATTGGTCAGGGCATGACCCTGTCCGTCGAACACACCTGAGAAGATGTGCTGGGCATTCTCGCCGCGGTTGTGACCGATAGGCAGCATGGCAATGCCTGCCATGTCGATGTCGGCCGTCAGCTTGCCGCTGGCATACCTGTCGACGTCGCTGGCAATGGCACGGTAGGCAACGAACTGCTTCGTGGTGCCGATGAGGTAGTAGCCGTCCTCGTCCTGTGCAGGAATGATGTCGGCAACAGCGTTCATGGCCTCCATCTTCAGAGCCTCCTCGGTGCTGAAGCTACCTTTGAAGTAGCCACCCAGCAATGAATCGGAAGCCGTGTAGAGAGCATCATGGTCGGCGCCAAGGACGGTTTCGCCCGTGTCAGACCATTCGCCAGTCTCCTCGTCCTTTACGATGCGAGCCAGGTCACCGACGATGATAGCGTCGGCCAACTCAGCCTTGTTGTACATAGCAATGTATGCACGCTTGCCTTCGTAAATCTTCTGGAAGAGGTCGGAGATCTCAGCAGCAATAGCCGCCTTTTCCTCGACGGTGCTGGCAGCTTCTATCTTCCCGACAGAAGCCTCGAGCTGATCCTTCAGGGCAGCGGGGAAGTTCGGGCCTGCAGCAGGAGTCTCGACGTTGTACTCGTAGTTGATGACCGTCTGTGCGCGTGCCGACATGTTCTGGAGAACAACGTCGAGGGCAGCGCCAACGCTCTCAGCCTCTTCGCCACAGTAGGTCACCTTCAGGCCGCTCCAGCCAGTCCAGTCGTTGCTGTACTTCGTGCCGGGGTTCTTGATGCCGATGGTCAGCTGTCCGTCCTCGCCGACGCGGGCGATGGTGTAAACCGGGTAGCGTCCTGCCTTGGCAGCAATTGCCATGCCGGTCGGGCCCTGTACGACGTAACCCTTGAGGCTGGCGCCGAGCTCTTCGGCCTGTGCGTCGCTCGTCGAGAAGTCATCGGTGTAGACGGACATGTCGTAAGCGCTCTTGATGGTCAGGTTGCAGTTCTCGCCGTCCTTGGCGTCCTCTACTGCCACGTAGTCCTCGATGGCTGCGGGGAAGTAGTTGAAGATGCCGTTGGCATAGATGCCGGCAGCATAGTTCGTGCCGTAGCGGTTGTTGCTGGGACGGAAGGCTGCGCTGGTACCGATGAGGTAGTAGCCGGGCTTCATGCCCTCTACGGTCTGGAACATGTCGCCTGTTACGTTCCAAGCCTCAACGCCGGAAATGTTGTTGCCTTCGGTGTCCTGTACCGTGACAAAGTCATTTGCGAAGCCGCCAGTCCAGCTTTCGTTCTTCTTGCTGAAGTCGTAGTTGGGAATCAGCTTGCTGATGTCGGAGCCTGCTGCGTAGTCGCTGGCGATGGCATCTGCGAGCCACTTCTCTACGCGCTCTGTCTCGGCCTTGATTTCCTCGGCTGTGGCAGTGTGGTTCTCAACAATGTACTCGTATGTGCCGAGAGGATTGTCCTCGGTGGGCTCCTCTGTTTCGCTGAGGTATGCTTCGAGTGCATCGCGCATAGCGCCGGAGAAGGTGTTGTTGGAGGCAAGGAATGCCTTCACCTCTTCGCACTTGTCGATGTAAGCCTTGTAGATGGCTGCGTTCTCGGCGACGGTTGCCTTTGTTACCTGTACGGAGTCGAGGGCGTCGGCGAATGCTTCGATACCTTCGGTCTCGGTCAGGGCGTCGATGAATGCTTCGAGCTTGTCGAGCAGGGACTGTGTGGCGACGATATCGTCTGCCTCTTCCTTCTCGTAAGCCTGAATGGCGGAAGCGATTCCGTTCAGGTCGCTTTCGTCGGCCATGGAGAAGTACTGGTCTGCACCAGCCACAACCACTCCGTGCTCTTCGGCGAAGGGATAGGGATGTGCGTCCTCTTCGATGGTCTGGAACCAGACGGGCTCGCGGAACTGCTTTCCGTTGAGCTTGTAGCAGAGTGCGCCGCTGGTGATATCCTCGAGCGGGAGTGCATTACACTTGCGGTCTGCTGCCATTGACCTGTAGTGCTGCTGCTTGTTGGTGTCAACGCCTTCGATGTCTGCTTCGTAGCAGTTGATGACCTTAGCAGAGCCACGTGTGAAGGAGTCGCAATCGTAGATGCCTGCCTGAGGAATCGTGATGGCGGCCCAGCAATTGATGACTTCACTGGCAGCGTTCGAGTAGCCGCAGATGGCGCCGGACTCGCGTCCGCCGTTGATGGTGCCGATTACCCAGCAGTTGGCGATGTGCATGTTCATGGAGCCGCCATCGTCTACGCCGACGAGTCCGGCTGCGTTCTGGTTGGTTGTCGTCACGGTGCCTTCGAAGCCGACGTTGGAGATGTAGATGTCGCCGGTGCCGTTGGTGCCGCCCACGATGCCGCCGCAGAATGCGTTACCGCTGACGGAGCAACTTTCGTCGAGGATGAGGTTCTTGATTTCAGCGCCGTCGCAAATGGTGCCGAACAGGCCCTGGTAGTTGCCGTTGGTCTCGAGGACGAAGTTGCTGATGGTGTGTCCCTGTCCGTCGAAGGTGCCGACGTACTTCTGTACGGATACATAGCGGTCCATGCCTTCGTACATGTCGATGTCGTCGGTCAAGCGTGCGCATGCATCGGAATGAGCGTTGGCATAGACGAGCCACCATGCGAGCTCGGTGCCGTTGCTGATTTCATACCAGCCGTCGACGGGTGTGAGATATTTCTCGTCGAACTGTCCGCAGACGACGCACCAGCCGTCCTCGAAGGTGTGAGGCGGGATGATGGCTTCGCCGGAGGGGTCGTTGGAGTAGCCGCCGCCGCCCTGCGGTTTGCCGTCGCAACTGTAGCTTGCTGCTGTGGAGTAGACGAGGCCGCCTTCCTTCTTGAATGGCATGGGCTCGGGGTCTGTGCCGATGACCTGGTAGAAGCGGTCCACGCCGCTCTGGCTGCCGTTCAGCAGGAATGCGAGTTCACCGCTGGCGATGCCTGCTTCGTTCTCGAAGTGGGTGTACTTGTCCTGGTCGGCTATGTCGCGACCTGTGATGGGGTTGACGACGTAGCAGTTCTCGCAGACGATGCTGCCCCAGTTACGGGCAATGTTGCCGGAGTTCTCCGTGGAGGTCTGCATGCTCTGGTCGCCGGCGCCGATGATGTTGCCCAGGACGGCGCAGTTGGTGTAGTAGGTCTTGGTTGCTGTCCATCCTGCGAAGCCGCCGATGCGGACGAAGGGTGCGGATTCGGGCAGGTTGATGTCGCCTGCGTAGATACAGTTCTCGACGTGCTTCTCCCGGTCGCCGGTCCATCCGAACATGCCGCCGGCGGTGTTGTCGCCTGCTACGGTAGAGGTAAAGTCGATGTCGGAGTAGACGTTGCGCACCAGTGCCATGCGTGCGTTGCCGGAGACGGAGCCCCAGCGTACTGCGTTAGCCGTGATGGTGCCGTGCAGGATGAGGTTCTCCACGTTGCCGTTCATCTCGGGGAAGAGGGCGGCCTTCTCGCCCATGTCGGTCATTTCGATGGTCATGGTGTGGCCCTGTCCGTTGAAGTTGCCGTCAATCCAGTCGCTGGGATTGAAGATGTACTTGCCGGGTTCGGCCTTGTACTCGATGTCGCTTGTGAGCTTCATGTTGAGCCTGAAGCCGTTGGCGATGCGGTTCCAGCCTTCCACCTTGTCGATGTCCTCGGCGCTGCCGATGAGGACGGAGCGGTCCGCGGGGTCGAACTTTGCACCATCGAAGTAGTGGAAGTCGAAGCATCCGCAGACGGTGCAGACGCCGTACTTGTCGAACTGGTGCTTGGCAGCCTGGTCGGTGCCGGTGTTGGAGAAGGTGAGTTCGCCTTCGGCCAGTCCGTTACAGCCAGTTGCGGCGGAAGCGAATACCTGCTTGCCGCTACCGAATGCTGCGGGTACGGGGAACGGGTCAACGCCGATCTCCTGCACCCATGCGATGCGGCTCTGGTCGTTGTTGAGCTGGTAGCAGATGCGTCCGTCGGCCAGCTCCTCGAGGGGCACGACGGTGGTGGCTACGTTGTCGCCCCACTGCTGGGTTACATAATTATTATATGTAGCACCGCCAGGACGGTTGGCGTAGGGGTCGGCATTGTAGGTCTCCACGTCGATTGTCTTCAGGTTGCCCGGGTTGCGCGAGATGTTGCCGCTGAGGCCTGTGGAGAGGTCCAGGGTGCTGCCGTCGCTGACGACCAGACAGTTCACGATGTTGGTACGGTTCTCAGCCCAACCTACCACGCCGCCGCAGTTCTGGGTCGTCTCGCCCAGGATGGTCACCTTGGCCAGACAGTTCTCGACGGTGGTGCCACCGAAGCCGCGGGCTACGATGCCGCCGTGGGTGGCATCGCCTGCCACGGAGCTGTTGATGGTGACGTCGATGTAGCAGCCGCGAATGATGCCGTAGTTGCAGGCAACCAGACCGGCAGCAAACTTGCTGGACGTCGTGATGGTACCCGTCACTTTCAGGTTCTGGATGATGGCACCAAAACCAGTGTACTGGAAGAGTGCAGCATCCTGCTCCTCAGGGTACATGTTAATCTTGATGGTGTGCCCCTTACCATCGAAGGTGCCTTGGTACTTGCTTTCCGCCGTACCAATCATGGTACCACCCATGCCGCGGTCGATGTCGGCCGTCAGCTCGGCATTGGCAAAGGGGTTTTCACCATTTACGAGTGCGGCGAACTCTTCGAGGTCGGCCGCAGTACCAATCTGGTAGACTCCATTCACGTCGGAAAGAGCCCACGCAGCTGTGCTGACGACACTGAGCAATGCGGTCAGACACAGATTTAGTAGTCTTTTACTCATAGAATGATAGTTTTAGTTAATAAATAAGGTTAATTGTAGATTGTTTTAGTTTTAGTTTTGGATGTAGTCTTAGCGTCTTTCTGGTACACGGAATATAGTTTCCCGCCTTACAAAATTAAAAGATTTTGCAATTGACACAAAATTTTTTTGTGATTTTCTTTGATTTTTTGTCACAATTGTGTTAAGAAAACTTCATATTTGTTAAAAAAGTGCATATATAGTCGCTTTTTCTCGTCAATTTCTCGCATAAACATGTCAACGCAGGAGCACGCACGAAATTCGCACGCGCCAAGCGCCTGTTTCGGAAGCGCCAGGCTCTTATTCCGGAAGACCTAGG
>DGTM01000065.1:0-381 GCA_002394305.1 Prevotellaceae bacterium UBA4336 | reverse complement strand
CTTATTTCGGAAGACCCAGGCTCTTTTGTCAGAAGACCCAGGCTCTTTTGTCACACAGAAAGCACAGAAATCACAGAAAGGGCGGGAAGGACAGAAAGGGCGGAAGGACACTCGGGGACGAAAAACTTTCTGTGGTTTCTGTGATTTCTGTGTGACCTGTAATCCACGCAGACTGCTGTGATTTCTGTGTGACCTGTAATCCACACAGACTGCTGTGCTTTCTGTGTGAGGCATAGTCCGTGTGATAAGCCGAGGGCATGCCGGTCGGCAAAAAACTTTCTGTGGTTTCCGTGATTTCTGTGTGACCTGTAATCCACGCAGACTGCTGTGCTTTCTGCGTGAGGCATAGTCCGTGTGATAATCGAGTAGGAGGAAAATGAA
>DGTM01000042.1 GCA_002394305.1 Prevotellaceae bacterium UBA4336 | reverse complement strand
ACTCCTCTCCCTGCAAGGGAGAGGTTGGGAGAGGGTCTGGAGAGGTAGGGAGAGGGTCTGGTTCTGGTTCTGGATGGTCTTCTGCAGCAGCGGCAGGCCGTAGGCAGCGGTCTTGCCGGTGCCTGTCTGTGCCAGCGCTACAAGATCTGTTTCTTGACTGAGCAGGTAGGGAATCACTTCCTCCTGCACGGGCATCGGGTGCTCGTAACCCAGTTCTTCGATGGCTTGCAGCAGTGGCTGAGCAAGCCCAAGTTCGTTAAAGTTCTTCATTTCGGGCGCAAAGGTACGAAAAAGATTAGAGATTAGAGATTAGAGATTAAAGTTTTTTCGTAACTTTGCACTGCGATGAAGACAGGATTGGTTTTAGAAGGCGGCGGGATGCGCGGTTTGTTTTCCGCCGGAGTGATGGATGTCATGATGGAGCATGGCATCCGGTTCGATGGTATTGTGGGTGTTTCGGCGGGTGCTACGTTCGGCTGCAACTACAAGTCGCACCAGCCGGGGCGCGTGCTGCGATACAACATCCGCTTCAAGGACGACCCCCGGTACATGGGGCTTCGTTCGCTGCTCCGCACGGGCGACCTTGTCGAGGCGGAGTTCAGCTACCATACGATGCCCAACGAGCTGGACGTCTTCGACAGGGAGACCTTCAGGAACGACCCGACGGAGTTCCATGTGGTCTGCACGGATGTCGAGACAGGCGAACCCGTCTACCACCGCATCGACGTGATGGGGGACGAAGGGCTCGACTGGATCCGTGCCTCGGCCTCCATGCCGCTCGTGTCGCGCCCCGTCGCACTGGACGGCCGTCTGCTGCTCGACGGCGGCATCAGCGACTCCATCCCGTTGCGGTACTTCCAAGGCTTGGGCTTCGACCGCAACGTGGTCATCCTGACGCAACCCAAGGGCTACTTCAAGCGGCGGACGAAGCTGATGCCCCTCTTCTACCTCTTCATGCGCCGCTATCCGGCCATCGTCCGTGCCATGGGCTGCCGCCACCTGATGTACAACGACGAGCTGTCCTACCTCTCCGAGCAGGAGCGCCGGGGCAACATCCTGCTCATCTGTCCGCAGGAGACACTGCCCATCGGCCGCACCGAGCAGAAGGAGGAGAAGATGCGCCGCGTCTACGGCATGGGGCGGCAGAAGGGCCTGGAAATGATACAGACAATAAAAGACTTCCTATGAACAAGTGGATTTTGCTCCCCCTCATCGCGTTGGCTCCCCGGACGGCGTGGGCTCAGACGCAGCCCGTCGTGCTGGAGCAGACGCGCCAGACGCCCCGCGAGCTCTTTGTGCTGCACGGTGGCAATGCGTTGGCCGACTTCGGGCGTGCGGCCTTCGGGCAGATTGAGATAACGGTTAGAGCGCTCTCGGCAGGCGACACCCTCCGGCTTCACCTGGGCGAATGCCTTCGTGACGGCCGTGTGGACAGGGCTCCGGGCGGCTCCCGACGCTACAGGACCATCGTCGTGCCGCTGCTCGAAGGTACACACACCTACCGTCCCGACATCCCGAAGGATGGGCGCAACACGAGCGGGACGGCCATACGTATGCCCGTCGACGTGGGGGAGGTGATGCCCTTCCGCTACGTCGAGGTGGAAGGCCGCAGGGGAGGGCTGACGACGGACGATGTGGCCCGGATAGCCGTGAACGTGCCGTTCGACGACGACGCGGCCTGTTTCCGCTCGAGCGACAGCGTGCTCAATGCCGTGTGGGAGCTTTGCCGCTACAGCATCAAGGCGACCTCCTTCACGGGCTACTATGTGGACGGCGACCGCGAGCGCATCCCCTACGAGGCCGACGCGCTCATCAACCAGCTCTGCCACTACGCCACCGACTGCCGCTACGATGTGGCCCGGCGTACGTTCGCCTATCTCATCGACCACCCCACATGGCCCACCGAGTGGAGCCTGCAGATGGTGCTGATAGCCTGGTACGACTACCTCTACACGGGCAGCACGGAGCTCATCTTGCACTACGCCGACGACCTGCGTGCCCACACGCTGATGGCGCTACGGGACAGCGTGACGGGACTCGTTACGACGTGTCGCGGACAGACCGCCGACCTCTTGCGCTCCATCCGCCGCAGCGAGCCGCTCCGCGACATTGTCGACTGGCCGCATTCCGGCACGCTGGGCCTTGCCCAGGGGCAGGGCGGCGAGGACGACGGCTACGTCTACACCGACTTCAACACCGTGGTCAATGCCTACCACTATGCCGCCGTGAGCCGTCTGGCGCAGATGTTCGGCGCTATTGGCAGAAAGGACGAGGCCAGGGAGCTTGCGGCGTATGCCCGCCGGTTCCGCGACACCTTCAACCGCGCCTTTCTCGATGCCGAGAGGGGCGTCTACACAGACGGCGTAGGCACAGACCACGCCTCGCTGCATGCCAACGTGTTTGCCGCGGTGTTCGGTCTCGTGCCCGATAAGTACCGCGAGAGCGTGGCCCGTCACATCGTGTCGCGCGGCATGGCTTGCAGCGTCTATGGTGCTCAGTTCCTGCTCGATGCGCTCTACGACCTGGAGCAGCCCGACGCAGCCCTTGCCCTGCTGACCAGCCAGGGCGACCGCAGCTGGGCGAACATGATACGCGAGGGCTCCACCATCACGATGGAGGCCTGGGGCAACCGCTGGAAGCCCAATCAGGACTGGAACCACGCCTGGGGTGCGGCTCCGGCCAACGTCATCCCCTTCCGCCTGATGGGAGTGCGCCCGTTGGCGCCGGGCTTCGACGTCGTCGAGATACGTCCGCAGCCCGGCAGCCTGAGACAAGCGGAGTGCCGCGTGCCGTCGCCCAAGGGCCCCGTCACCGTCCGCCTCGCCGACGGCCGAATGTCCGTCGACCTGCCCTCCGGCATGAAGGCCAAGGTCTATCTGCCGCAGCGGGATGGGAAGTCGCACAAACGCGTGAAGGGCTACGTGCGGGGCAGCAAGAGCTGGCGAATCAAGTAGGGCCCGGGGCAGAGACGAAGGGAGCCGTAGCGGAAGCGTCACGCTCTTCTCCCGGAAGACCCTAGCGCTTATTTCGGAAGACCCTGGCTCTTATTTCGGAAGAGCCTAGCTCTTATTTCGGAAGACCCTGGCTCTTATTTCAGAAGACCCTAGCTCTTATTTCAGAAGACCCTGGCTCTTATTGCAGACATTCTGCGCCGTGTTCCCAAACTTCCCGCACGGAGTGTACGCCATCTCCGCAAAAAAACGTATCTTTGCACAGGAAACATACAATAATTAAACTTAGAGATATGAAGACTAACCGATTATTCTTATTGCTGAGCACCATGCTGCTCTGCCTGCCATCCCTGGCAGGACGTATCGTGACGGACACGCTGAAGAGCCGAATCCTCTCTGCCGATGTGGCCTACAACGTCTACCTGCCCGACGGCTTCGACCTGTCCTCCCGCCGCTACCCGGTCATCTACCTGCTGCACGGCCTGAGCGACGACTATCGTGCCTGGCGCGACAAGGGACAGATGCAGACCGTAGTGGACGAACTCATCGGCACGGGCGAGTGCGTGCCCGTCGTCATCGTCATGCCCAATGCAGGCGGCCCCGACACACACAACACCTGGAACGGCTACTTCAACATGCCGGGCTGGTCGTACGAGGACTTCTTCTTCCAGGAGTTCCTGCCTGCCGTCGAGCAGAAGTACCACGCCGTGGGCGACAAGGAGCACCGCGCCGTGATGGGACTCTCGATGGGCGGCGGCGGCAGCACCGTCTATTGTCAGCGCCATCCCGACATGTTCTCGTCGTGCTACGCCATGAGTCCCTGGCTCGACCACGGCACAAGCGACGTGAAGGCCGGTGCCGAGAAGGACAAACGCTACTACGTCTGCGAAGCCGTCCGCGAGCACAGCGCCCTGCGCTTCGTGGAGCAGGCCGACGACGCCACGAAGGAGAAGCTCCGCACCGTCCGGTGGTTCTTCGACTGCGGCGACGACGACTTCCTCTTCGACCAGAGCGTACGCATGCACCAGCTGATGCGCTCGGCCCGCATCCACGACGAACTGCGCATCCGCAACGGCGTGCACAACTGGGAGTACTGGCACCAGGCTCTTCGCATGGCTCTGCCATTTGCTTCCCGTAACTTCGGAAAGTAGCAGAAGCCTTCCTCCCCGTAGGTGTGCCGAAACAATCTGCAGATGTCCGGCCGAAGACCTGCAGGGCATTTTTCAGACCCCAGTGGGCAGTGTTTTCTCCTCTTCTCATGTACGGGAGAAACGGAGGGGGAGTGCCTATATTCTCCTCAGCAGGAAGTGGTGCTTCCTCGGTTGGTTCAGCTTGTAGATAAGGTCCACGAGCAATTCCATCTCCTGCCGGTAGGCTTCCCGCACTTCGGGCCGAACCATCTGATCGTAAGTGCCACGCTTGCTTGCCAGCCAGTCGTTACCCTTGCAGAGTTCACGAAACTTCTGTGCAGCTTGTTCGCTGTTGTCATTAAGATAACCTGCTGGCATCATGAAGTCGTAGTTGACCCAAGCCCATTCACGGAACCTGCGTTCCACATCCCAACGCGTCTCGTTGAGTGCCATTATTGCTAATGCTTGCTGATATTGTGGGGTGTGACGGTAGTAAGAGAGGTTGATGCCATCGGAAAGGACTGCGCTTGAGAGCGTGTCAATAATGATGTTGTCGATAGATAACTCGTATTGATTTCCTTGAAGACCAGTAACTGTCAAGTGCTCGTCGCTCAAGTCGTCGATGAACGAAGGGATGACTTTTGTAACCTTCGATGCTCCGTTGTTGAAGCCCCAGCCGTGCGGAATGGTGTCGAGGGGGAAGGGTAGGGAAGCAGCAAGGCAGTCGAACTGCAAACCTTCGGCTGTCTTCTTAACCTTCGAGATACGGCAGTTCTCAGCTTTCGCTACTTTTCCGTTCGTCGCGTCTAACTGCATGTCGGCCACTTTCTTTCCCTTCATGTCTTGGGCTTGCAGGAAAAGATAAGCCATTGCCATGTGTCCGTCGTTGTCTGGATGGACGCGATCGGAGCCGATGAGCGTGAAGGCAGGCTCGGTCTTTTGCTGCTTCATGTTCATCGCCACCATTGGCTTGTTGAAATCCAGAAACTCCCATCCGTTCCTTTTGGCAGCTTCTTCCTGCAGGGTGATGACTCGCTGCATGTTGTCATTCTTGTGAGCAAAGATGTCATCATTGAATGTCGAGGTCTGGTCGTAAGGCGATGTGCCAATCATTATCGTTCGAACACCTTTGAGACTCTTCAGTTTTTCCTCGCAAAGAGCGAACTGATTTTTGGCTTCCTGCAGTTTCCGTCGAGCGAAATCGGCAGAGTCGGCACCATTATACTCGTAGTAGCCTGTGTCGTTCATGCCGAAGGTAAAGGTCAGAACAGTCGGTTGCTTCGAGAGGACATCATCGTCGAAGCGAGCCAGTATCTCTTTTGCTGTGTCGCCGCCTACGCCACAGTTTGCCATCCACAGACGCATCTTTGGGAAATGCGTCATGTAGTAGAGCCAAATGTAGGAGTGGTAATGCCCGCCATCGGTGATGCTGTTGCCCACGAACGCCACGCGGTCGCCCTCGCGGAAGGGTGCGATGTGCTGAGCCATTAAAGGGCGAAAAGGCAAAAGAGCCAATAGCAAAAGGGAGGAGATGAGCTTTTTCATGTCGTTTATGTTGGTTAATTATTGCAGTTTGTGCTGTGTGTTCAGAGGTCCGATGTCTTGTGTGGCGTTGCCTGCCAAGAGGATGTAGCGCCGGCAACGCATTATGCGGAACAGCTGCAAAGATACAACTTTTCCGGCAAGAAAGAAGTACAAACGAAGAAAAAGTGATACTTTTGCAGCCTGCAACGTCACCTTTTGCCTTCCTGATGCGTTATGTTAGTGAATCGGTTCAAGTGAACAAACGTGTTTAACCATAAAAACAAGTAAAGAAATGGAAGGAATAGAAGGATTTAATGCTGTTTGGGGCGGTATAATGGGCTGGACTACGGTTCTGTCAGCACTGTATTTGACAATTCCCGTCTTAATAGTATGGATGATTATCCGCTACTTCAGGAACAAGACCGACAAACGTGCCCAAATCGTACAGGCCATTATTGAGAAGAACCCGGATGCAGGCAATGTGGAGGAACTGATGAGACAGATTGCCCCCAGACAAAAGTCGCTGAAGGAGAAGCTGCTTGAGAAGTTGCTTTGGGGAAGCGTGTTCGTCGTCCTGGGCATCTGTTTCCTGGGCTATGCCCTGTTCATCGACTACAAGGGCGGAATGGAGGCAAAGACGCTTCGCGGCACTTACTTAGTGGCATTCGTCCTGCTTGGTGTGGGCATTGTCCTCTTCTTGAATTACGTTATCAGCAAGAAGATGCTGGCCAAGGAGATTGAGGCGGAGGAGAACAGGATAGTCCATAGTGCATAGTCCATAGTGCATAGTTATCTTGAATCGTGAATCGAGAGACTTTCATAGAATGTGTGGAGCGTGAGCAGGAGGCACTTCGCGGCTTCTTGCTCGCCCTTTGCTGCGGCAACAGGGACGAGGCGGACGACCTGGCGCAAGACGCTTTGGTGAAGGCCTACCTTGCCTGCTCGGGTTTTAGCGACGGAGGGAAGTTCCGTTCGTGGCTCTTCAAGATTGCCCACAACACGTTCCTTAGTTACAAACGAAGCCAAGAGACCCACCCCCAACCCCTCCCTCTATGGAGGGGAGAAGAAGTCCAGGCTGAAGACGAAAGGGAGCATCATCAGGACCTCTACCTCGCCCTTAGTACGCTTCCTCCCAAGGAACGCTCCGCCATCACGCTTTTTTATCTCAACGGATACAGCATCAAGGAGATAGCTGCGATTACAGAGACCTCGCAAGATGCCGTGAAGCAGCAACTCTCGAGAGGCAGAGAAAAACTGAGAAAGACATTGAACATTGACCATTGAACATTGACCATTATGGAGAAAGATAAAGAGCTGGAGGCGCTTTTCCTCGCTCAAACGCCACATTTCGACGATGGCGACGCGTTCATGAAGAAGCTGACGAAACGGCTCGAGGCTGTGGAAATCGTCAGACAGTATCAGGAGCGAATGCTTCGCCGGTACAGGGTGATGATGGTCGTAGCCTTTGTCGTAGGCATCATCAGCGGCACTGCCAGCACAATTTGGCTGCTCTCGTCGCCCATCGAACTGCCTTCCGTTAACTTCCAGACGCAGAAGGCCTTCCTGCTTTGGCTCATCCAGAACTCCCGCCTCCTCCTCGCCGCGGTCTTCCCAATGCTGATGATGTTTGCCGCTTGCACCATTGCAAGTAACGTCTTGGAGATTGTAGAAATGCGCCGAAGGATGAAGGGTAAGAGCCAATTTACTGCCTTTCCCTATATTTCTTAGCCCTTATTTCTTGTCTCTTGAATCTTTTTCGTATCTTTGCAGCCTGAAACAAAACTGACAAAATGAAACGCTTTTTCTCCTTCCTTACATTATATATATATATAGGGGCGGTGGCTTTGGCCCAGTTCCAGAATCCTGTCACCTTCTCCGTCACGCAGAAGAAGGTGGGCGATGATGCCCTGGAGGTCGTCTTCCAAGGTACAGTAGATGCGGGATGGCACGTCTATGGGACCGATATAGCCGACGGCGGACCTACCAGGGCCGAACTGACCCTGGAGACGCAAAAGGGCCTAAAGCCCGACGGCAAGCTCCGTGTAACGGGTAAGCTCCACAAGGCAATGGACGAGATGTTCGGCATGGAGGTCAGCTACATGGAGGGAACGGCTTCGTTCGTGCAGCGGTTCGTCATCACGGAGCCTACGTACGAGGTCTCAGGCTACCTGACCTACGGCGCTTGCAACGACGAGAACTGCATCCCGCCCACCGATGTGGAGTTTAGCTTCAAGGGGGAAAAGACCCCCTCTGACTCCCCCTTAAAAGGGGAGAAAGAGAAAGATGGGGCTGCTGAGTCGAAGGTAACGGAGGCTTCAGAAGCTTCAGAGGACTCCGCGCACTCCGAATTATCAGATACCTCTGCCATTAACCCCTCTCCCTACAAGGGTGAGGTTGGGAGAGGGTCAGGGTCTGCCCTTTGGGCTCCCGTCGTGGACGAACTGAAAGCCTTCGAGGAAGGTAATACCTCCCTCCCTGCAGGGGAAGATTGGGCTGGGGCTTTCCTGCTTGGACTGCTCGGCGGACTCATCGCTTTGCTTACACCTTGCGTCTGGCCCATCATCCCCATGACGGTCAGCTTCTTCCTGAAGACTGCGAGTAAGCGAGATCAGAGTGATGCTCACATCAACTCTGACGAGCAAGAGCAGGCTCGGCTGAAGGCCAAGCGTGCCGACGACAAGCGGAAAGGCATCCGCGACGCCATCATCTACGGTGTGAGCATCGTCGTCATCTACGTCCTGCTGGGTCTGCTCGTGACGCTCCTTTTCGGAGCCAGCGCCCTGAATGCACTCAGCACGAACGCCCTCTTCAACATCTTCTTCTTCCTCATGCTCCTTGTCTTCGGTGCCAGTTTCCTGGGTGGCTTCGAGATAACGCTGCCCAGTAGCTGGACAACGGCCGTGGATCGCAAGTCGAGCACCACGACAGGCTTGCTGAGCATCTTCCTCATGGCATTCACCCTGAGTCTGGTCAGCTTCTCCTGCACAGGTCCCATCATCGGTTTCCTGCTCGTCGAGGTTGGCACCAGCGGGTCGCTCCTTGCGCCCACCATCGGCATGCTCGGCTTCGCTTTGGCTCTGGCTCTGCCTTTCACCCTCTTTGCCATGTTTCCGGCTTGGCTCAAGCAAATGCCCAAGAGCGGCAACTGGATGAACTGCATCAAGGTCTGCCTCGGCCTCTTGGAGATTGCCTTTGCCTTGAAGTTCTTCAGCGTGGCCGACCTCGCCTACGGCTGGCACCTGATGGACCGCGAGGTCTTCCTCAGCCTCTGGATCGTCATCTTCGCCATCATGGGAGCCTATCTCATCGGTTGGATACGCTTCCCGCACGACGAAGACGAGTACGACGAGATGGGCGAAGTCATCCAGAGGCCGCGAACCTCTGTGACGCGCTTCTTCATGGCCCTCGCCGCCTTTGCCTTCGCCATCTATATGGTGCCGGGCCTTTGGGGTGCTCCCTGCAAGGCTGTCAGCGCCTTCGCACCTCCGATGCAGACGCAGGACTTCCGCTTGGGTGATGTGTCGGTCGAGGCGCACTTCAACGACTACGACGAAGGAATGGCATACGCCAAGGCTCATCGGATGCCGGTCATGATTGACTTCACCGGCTACGGCTGCGTCAATTGCCGCAAGATGGAGGCTGCCGTGTGGACCGACCCGCAAGTGGCACAGCTGATGACGGAGGAGTATGTCCTCATCACCCTGTATGTCGACGAGAAAACCCCTCTGCCGGAGAAACTTACGGTACAGGAAAACGGTCAGAGCGTCACGCTCCGAACCGTCGGCGACCGCTGGAGCTACCTGCAACGCAGCAAGTTCGGCGCCAATGCCCAGCCTTTCTACGTCCTGCTCGACAACGACGGCCATCCCCTCACAGCCTCTTATTCCTACAACGAGGACGTAGCCGCCTACCGCAGCTTCCTCGAAAAGGGCCTCCGCCAGTACAGCCAAAAGCGGTAGCACATAATCAGTACCTCGCCTCTGCACACAGATAAACAATCCTTATAAATCAAAACGCTATGAACGTAAAGAGTATGATTGCAACCCTTCTCCTAATGGTGGCGGGCTTGCAGACAACAGGTGCACAAAACTTCATTAAAGTATGGTCTGGCACCAGATTCGAGCTGTTCAGAATTAGCGAAGTGGACAGCGTACAATTCGTTTGTCTTGCGACTGACATATATCTATCGCAGGAGACGCTGGAACTTAAAGAAAGCGAGACTTATCAGTTGACGGCTACCGTCTATCCTGTCGATGCCGATGACAAAACCATAGCATGGTCGAGCAGTGAATCCAATGTTGCTTCTGTTGATGGAAAGGGTTTGGTGACGGCTATTGCTGCAGGCGAGGCAGTTATAACAGCGACCGCCACGGACGGCAGCGGCGTGAAAGCCGAGTGCCGGGTGACGGTGTCTAAAGCAGGGGGAGATACAGGCTTTCTGACTTGTCCCGACGACAATCACCCCCATGCCATCAACCTCGGCTTGCCCTCTGGCACGATGTGGTGCTGCTGCAACGTGGGCGCGAGCACGCCGGAAGGCTACGGCGGCTACTACGCCTGGGGCGAGACAAGCGAGAAGAGCGTCTATAATTGGGACACATACGCCTATGGCAGTTCATGGAACAAATGTGTCGACATCGGCTCTGACATAGCAGGCACGAGCTACGATGTCGCCCATGTCAGCATGGGTGCTCCTTGGCGTATGCCTTCAACCGCACAGCAGCAGGAACTCATCAACAAATGCTCCCGCCAGTGGACGCAGCAGAACGGTGTGAACGGCATTTTAGTGACCGGGCCGAGCGGAGGCCAAGTATTCCTTCCCGCTGCGGGCAGCCGCTGGAACGGCGAGCTCATCTATGCGGGCGGCGGCGGCTATTACTGGTCCAGCTCGCTCTACCCGTACGGCAGCTACGGCGCGTACGACCTGCTCTTAGATTCCGAAGGCTGGGGCTGGGACTACTACTTGCACCGCTACTACGGCCTGTCTGTGCGCGCCGTGTGTCCGTAATTCCTGCATGCTTAAGCGGCAAGGCTCGATTGTAGTCACGGACCAGAATTTAGTGCATCCTTCCCCAAAAGGAACATAGAACAAGCGGAAAGGCATCCCCGGGTAGCCCGAGGCGGGCGAAAGGGGATGCCTTTTGTCTGCTGTGATTTGAAGCGGAAGTGGGGGTGCTACAGTTCCTTCATCTGTTCGTCGTTGAGGCCGAGGCTTCGGGCAATGACATCCAATGGAACACCATTGTCTTTCAAGGCGCGGGCATTGGCTAACTTCTCTTCGGCCCGTCCTTCGGCTCTTCCTTTTTCCAACTGCGTCTTCATCACGCTGTACATGTCGCGGTAGTCCTTGAGGCTCTCTTCGTAGTTCATGCGGTCCTGCGGGTTGAACTTGGCTATCTCCGCCTGATCGAAGAGGCGGGTGAACACGGCTTCCTGCAAGGCGGCTGGGCGTTCCATCAGGGTTGCCAGGTTGCGGATGGCATAGAGCCACTTGTCGAAGAGCGTCACCAGTTCCTCCTCCTTCTTGACGAACTTCGGCATCTCGAGGTAGATGTAGGTCAGCTTGTCGTAGAACACCTTGTGCGTCAGTGTGTCCATGAGCTGCACCTCATGGTGGAAGTATTCGGGGTCGTCATCGTCGAAGGAGAAGTTCAGCACGCCGATGGTGTAGACCCGGTTGAGGCGGTAGTCCCAGTTGCCATTCTGCGCCTGCTCGCGTATGGGGAAGGTGCTGTAGAAGATGCTCCGGTCCTTGAAGTACTGCTGCTCGGCCTTCTGCATCTCGATGAGGATGCGTTCCCCCGTTGTCGTCTTGCAATAGACGTCGAACACGGCCTTGCGCTCCGCCTCTGTCATTCCCAACTGTTCGGTATTCAGGTAGGTGAGGTCGGTTATCTCCTCGCGTCCTTGCAGCAAGGCGTTGAGGAAGCTGATGAGCAGCTCCTTGTTTATTTCCGTGCCGAAGAGCTTCTTGAAGGCGAAATCGGTGTAAAAGTTGACGTATCTCTCCCTAAGCGTAGATGCACACATAGTCTTTCGTGTTTTATGCAAAAGTACGACTTTTTGCCATAGTGACCACCTTTTTGTGTGGTTTCCGTCGGCAAAGATACGACTTTTATCGTTTCCCTCCAAATTCTCAGTGGAAAAGACTTGAAGAACATGAGGAAAGGTATGTGATATTGACATAACAGCCTGTTCGCTGCAGGTGACCCGCGAGTACCGAAAAAAACACCTTATGAGGGTGTGTCAAAATAGGCA
>DGTM01000013.1:37436-50549 GCA_002394305.1 Prevotellaceae bacterium UBA4336 | reverse complement strand
ACTACGGACTCAAAGGACTGTCCCGAAAGTCCCGAAAGTCCGTAGACAAAAAAAAACAAATCCATAGAGAACAATGAAGAAAACATATTTGCAGCCCACCATGATGGTGGTAAGGCTACAGCAGCAAAGCATCATCTGCACCAGCAACGATGTGAGTCGTGTCACCGGCAACACTGACCTCGACTACGGTGGTGGCGGCACCGGCCCCGCCCGTGCCCGCAGCTACGGCGGCACCGATTGGGACAACGAGTGGTAAAAATGAAGACGTGCCTCCCATCTGTTTGCAACCGCAAGCGATGGGGAGGCTCTTGTAGAGGTCGTGAAATCGGTTAGTTTGCTCATATTTTCAGGTTTTTATTTGTTACTCTCATTTTTTGTCGTATTTTTGCAACAGATTAGAATTGATTCATGGAAGCAGCAATACAGTCAAAGCCATTTACCTCTTTCCAGATAGAGATGTTGGAAATGGTGTCGCGTGTCTCTTCTGAAGTGGAG
This sequence comes from Prevotellaceae bacterium UBA4336, assembly GCA_002394305.1. Lineage (GTDB taxonomy): Bacteria > Bacteroidota > Bacteroidia > Bacteroidales > Bacteroidaceae > Physcousia. Next base: position 50,054 of record DGTM01000013.1, on the reverse strand, counting down.
ATGCAGGACATCCGCCGTATGCTCGGCCAGTATTTTGCCAAGCGTGCAGAGGATGCCCTCGACCGTCTGTGGGATGAGGGTGTTATCAATGAGGGCGTGATAGAAGAGTGGAAACACGAACACATGCGCACACCCTACAGGCAAGTTCTTGGACTGCGCCTTCAAGGCTAATGCCCGCTATATCGTCACGCAAGACCATCATTACGATGTTCTGAAGCAAACAGACTTTACGAAGTGCCCAGTGTGCCAGAATCATCATCTGCATCAGTAATTTGTATGGCGTTCCGCTCGACGAGGCCACAGACATCTACTACAATTCCGAGACAGCCAATCTTATCGAAGAAGGAGTGGCCGACCTCCATTGTCGCAGCGACAAGTACCTGGCCGGGGAAGTCTGGAGAGAATATCAGGAGACAAGACAATCCCAGTGACGATTGTCGAATAACTCGTCACCTACTTGTCACCTTTGAAAACTTTGTCTTGTAACAAATTACATAGTCCTAGTGACGAGTGACGAGTGTTTTTGATTTCTGTCGCAATTCCCTTCTTATCATCTAGTTTCACCGACAAATTTACAAAAAAAAAATTGGCAGGTGCTTTTGTATTTAGAAGAAAAAGCGTAACTTTGCAACTGCTATCCGTAAGGAAAGCATATCTTATCGAAAAAAACGAAGCGTTATGCTCGTCTTGTGACTGAAACCTAGGAAATTTCAAGTACGGCAAGAGAACATGATGGCTTCCGCGTTTAGGCGTGGAATGTTATCTGAATCTCCCGTACAAGGTTTTCCTAGGACCACAGTCAGGGATGTGGATACAGTTCCACGCTTCTGCATAGATTAACTGCTTTTTATGGAACTGGAGGAGCAAAAGAATAAAACAATGAAGGCAAAAAGCATTATCACAACCTTGCTGTTTATGCTTACTATGTTTAGTTGCAGCAAGTATGACGACTCGGAAATCTGGGACTATGTTAAGGGAATAAATTCTCGTTTAACAGCATTAGAAGAGAAGTGCAAAGACATGAATACGAACATCACTTCCTTACAAGCAATTGTTGCTGCTGTCGAAAATGGGGACTACATAACCAACGTAGCTCCCGTAATGAGAAACGGCATTCAAATTGGCCATACAATTACATTTTTGAAATCTGCTCCTATAACTATTTACAATGGTTCAGACGGCAAAGATGGTAATGATGGAAACGACGGCTATACTCCTGTAATAGGTGTAAAACAAGATGTCGATGGATTATATTATTGGACCATTGATGGCGAATGGTTGTTAACAGGTAGTGGTGCAAAAGTGCGTGCTTCTGGTATTGATGGTCAAGATGGCACTAATGGTACAAAAGGTGACAATGGCATAACTCCACTATTAAAGATAGAGAATGAGTACTGGTATGTCTCTTATGACGCAGGTACATCTTGGCAGATGTTGGGCAAGGCAACTGGTGACAAGGGTGCAGATGGTGCTTCTTTCTTTAGTTCTATAAATGTAGGCACTACGGAAGTGACATTTGTCCTTGCTGATGGAACAACATTTAGTATCCCTTTGCAATCTTCTACAACAGAACATGAATATGTTGATTTGGGCTTGCCTTCCGGAACACTTTGGGCAACATGTAATATCGGAGCAGACATTCCTTGGGAGTATGGAAATCTCTTTGCATGGGGTGACACAAGACCAGGAGGGGGAGGATGGAATTCCTACAAGTACAGCAATGGTACTCAAAACCAATTGACGAAGTATGGTATAAATAGTAATTATGGTATAGTTGATAACAAGACAGTGCTTGAGCCAATAGATGATGCTGCAACAGCAAATTGGGGTGATGGTTGGAAGATGCCGAGTAAAGAGCAGTTCGAAGAGCTTATAAATAGTAACTACACTACAATAGAATGGAAAATGCAGTATGGTGTCAATGGAATAAAGATTACAAGCAAGAATAACAACAAAAGCATTTTCATGTCAGCATCAGGATATCGTCACGCGAACGGTCAATTTTATAGCGGCGAAACGGGCTATTATTGGTCTCGTGAGCTTTCCTTAGACAGCTACTATCCTGGATGTGGTGGTTGTTACATGAGTTTTGGTACTGCTTATGCGGGTGTGAGTGGAAACGGTAGTGGTGGTGTGGATCGTTGCAATGGTTTATCCATCCGTCCAGTTAAAAACCAATAGAACTGAAAAAGGAAAGACAATTTGATTAACGTGGATATTAATTCCTTTCAAATAAGAAATCAGGAAGCTGCATTTATTGTGTCGCTTCCTGTTTTCGCTTTGAACAAAGATTTTAGAATCAGCGGTCACGTCTAATTGTAAAAATCAAGGATAGGATAATTTATTGGGCGAAAATGTTGCATAATATAGGAAATATGACGAACTATGCAACCAGAACAACAAACGGAATTATTATGAATCAAGACATCATTAACAAGATTAAGAAAGAAGTCCTTATTCAATAAAGAGGTCTTCGTGTGGTCTCAAGACCATATGAAGAACTTGTTGTACTGCTGGCGGGCATGAATCTATGGGGATTAACCTTGGCTTTGACCTTGGCAGCGTGTCGTCGGAATCATCGACCAGGAAATTGTGGTTTGATGGTGAAAAGAGAGATTATACAACTGTCGGCGTGTTCTCATGTTCGTGAACGAGTTGTTAAGGCGGGACTAAAACATTTCCATGCTTTCTGTGTGACAAAAATTTTTCACTTTTCACTCAGCCGCCCATCTGCGAAGATAGGCGGCTATTTGCTTCCATTTTTATTCTTCAGATACTCAGCCAGACAAGCACGACATAAACGAGGTTGACGAGGCCGGCCTGGAGGAGGCAGAGGTTGTACTGGGCACCTTGGGCTCGCAAGACGTTGCAATACAGGAGTCCGGCGGGGATGATGACTGCGACGGCCCAGCTCAGTCCGAATGCAAGCCAGGCGAACACGGGCATGAGCATAACGATGATGCCCAGGATGCCGAGTGCTGCCGTCCCTCCAAACCTGACGGGAATGGTGCGTTTGCCCACCAAGCGGTCATCGTCCATGTCGCGGATGTTGTTGATGAAGAGCACACACATCGAGATAAGTCCGCAGACGGCACCGGCATAGACGGGCTGCATCTGACTGAGGTCAAGCGTCAGTCCTGCTGCCCGATATTGCAGCCAGACGGTCCCCCAAGTGGCGACGACTCCATAATAGAGGAACACGAAGATGTCGGCTATGCCCAGATAAGAGAGCGAATAGGGTGTAGCGGTGTAAAGCCAGGCGAACAGGATGGCTGTGAGGCCAATGGCGACGATTGTCCAGCCTCCTATCCAGCAGAGTATGGCACCGAGCAGGAGACTGATGGCCAGCGTGATGCAACAAGCTGTCCGCATCGCATGTTCGGTCACCGTTCCTTCTGCCAATGCACGTTTGAATCCTACCCGGCCCTGCTTGTCTGTGCCGCGTTTGTAATCATAGTAGTCATTGATGAGATTGCTCAAGACCTGCAGTGCCAGGGCACAGGAGGCAGTCAGGACGGCTGTCAGATGCGCGAAGGAGCTGCTTTGATGGATGAGTGTATGGGCAACCATGAGTCCGACTAGCACAGGACAGAGCGATGCGAACAGGGTCTGTGGCCGGATGATGCGAAGCCAGAGGAGTATCTGTTTCATATAATATTATTGGTTTTACTGCCGCAAAGATATACATTTTACCCCTAACTGCAAAACACTCCTGCACGAAAGTTTAACCCAACCGACTCATCGAAGCACACACTTTGTTATTTTGCATTATTCCTTGTCCTCCGCTGAAACGATGGATTGCCTGACTTTTCATAAAAAGTTGGGCAAATCACTTTGTGCTTGGAAAATTCTTTGTATATTTGCAGGGGGAATGTTAGAAACCGACATATTGCATCAACTAAAAAAGAGATACACTTATGAAACACATCATCTTTCGTTACGGTCTGACCGTATTATTCTGTCTGTGCGGCTTTGCATTGACAGGCGCGTCGGCTAAATCAACCGGCAAGGGAACGACCTCTCTGAAGCATGCCAAGCCCGACAGCCGGCTGAATGCTGCTATGGAGAACTATCTGCAAGCGGCAAAGGACCAGAAGCTCAACATCCAGAGCGTCATGGTGTTGCAGCATGGCAAAGTGAAGTACGAGAAATGGTTGAACGGCGGTGAAGCTCAGAAGCCGCACGTCCTGAACAGCGTGAGCAAGACGTTCACGTCGGCTGCCGTTGGCTTGGCCATCGAGGAAGGACTCCTGTCGCTCGACGACAAACTGGTTTCCTTCTTCCCCGACGACTTGCCTGCCTCTCCCTCAGAGAACCTGAAGAAGGTGACGATTCGCAACCTGCTGACGATGAACTGCGGACACGATTCCGAGCCGTCGCGCAGGAAGGAGGGAAGCACTTGGGTGAAGACGTTCCTCGACTGGCCCGTGGAGCATGAGCCGGGCACGTATTTCTGCTACAACAGCATGGGGACGTACATGCTCTCGGCCATCGTGCAGAAGGTGACGGGGCAGAAGGTGGTCGAGTACTTGCAACCGCGTCTCTTCGACCCGCTCGGCATCGAGGCACCGCGTTGGGACGAGAGTCCGCAGGGCATCAACTGCGGCGGATGGGGGCTTTACCTGAAGACCGAGGACTTGGCTAAGATGGGACAACTGCTCCTGCAGAAAGGCAAATGGAAGGGGAAGCAGGTGCTGCCGGAGAATTATGTCACAGAGATGACCCGTCGGCAGGTCCCTTGCCAGCCATCATGGATCAGGGCGGACAAGGTGGCAGAAAGCGGACTGACCCCAGAGAACAGCGATTGGGTGCAAGGCTACGGCTATCAGGTATGGCGCTGCCGCCACAACGCCTTCCGAGCCGATGGAGCTGGCGGTCAGTACATCATCGTCATCCCCGAGAAGGATGCGGTGGTGGTCAACACAGCCGACCTAAACGACATGCAGGCCGAACAGAACCTCATCTGGGACTACATCCTGCCCGCGCTGAAGTAGTTACTGAAGTTTCGGATATTTAGGAACAACTACAGATTAAGCAGATTAAACAGATGCATGCCAAATGAAGAAGAAGGAGGAAACGATTTAACGGATTTGGCTGATGGCAGATCAGGAGAAATGGAAATGGCAGGAGCCGGGCACGACGTGGAAGGGCATAGGTCTGTATCACATCACGCTGACAATCCCTGACCGACGGCCTTTGCTGGGGACTCTTGAGATACCTGACGGCAACCCGGACAGGGCTAAAGTGCGGCGTACGGTGCTGGGCAATGCCTTGGTGGATTGTCTGATTGGCATTCCACAGCATCATCCGGAGGTGCAGGTGCTGCACTTTTGCCTCATGCCCGACCACCTTCATGCGGTCTTGTACGTCAGGCGCACTATGCAAGTAGGTATTAGGGGAGTGGTGCGGGGATTCTGGCAAGGCGTGAAGAAGCTGGGACGTGCCTGGTCGGCGGCTTCTTCTATTGTTCCGAATGATATTCGGAGAAACTGCCAAGAAGGGAAACAAGAAGAGAGACAAGAAGGAAGCCATGAAGGAAGCGGGGATATTGCACAGCAGGGGCTTCGGGAAGAGACGAACCGAATGGAGGCCTTCTCTGCGGGACTGCAGAAACAAATAGGGGACGATGCTTACTATCGTTTGCCTCCGGTCTTTACCGAAATGCCTTTCATCCGTTCAATGGGGCACAACACCCAACTTCCAAACACTATCCGCTACCTGGACATGAATCCTCAGCGGTTGGCCACCAAACGTCTGAAGCCAGGCTATTTCCGTGTGCAGAGGGAGATTATGATTGGCGGGCGCAGTTATGATGGCGTTGGGAATACCATGTTGTTGACAGCAGAGACGTATGCCATGGTACACGTGAGGAGCCTGATGGTAAAAGCTGCGGAGAATGGTGATACAGAACCACTGAGGAACTATAAGAACTCTTGTGTGTTGGCGGCTCGTAAAGGAGCGGTAATGGTATCGCCGTTCATCTCAGAACATGAGAAACAGGTAATGCAGGTGCTTCTGCGTGAGCAACTGCCGTTTGTGTACCTCGCTGACAATGGTTTCCGTGATTATTACAAACCCGCCGATGCTCTTTTTGATGCTTGTGCAGCAGGTCGTGTCCTGATACTAAGTCCCTGGACGTATGATGCAGGCAAGCGTAAAATCAGCCGCGCGGATTGTATGGCTCTCAATAATATGGCAGAAGAAATATGCAATCATCTTTTTGCACTCTGAAATAAAAAGTAAATCTTTTCGGTTTTCTTTTTGTAATTCGCACGTTTTTTCGTAACTTTGCAGCGCGAAATAAAAATAAGGTTGTAAGGTTATGAGGTCTTGAGGTCTTGAGGCTGCCCCCTTAGGGCAGGAGGCTATATTCACCCATAAACCCAAAAGCGAAGCGACCTGAAACCTGAAACCTAACAGGATATATGGCACAAAATAAGTTCCGCGGCCTCGGCATTGCCCTCATCACTCCATTCCAGACGGATGGAAGCATCGACCTTGATGCGCTCGACCGTCTGGTGGAATACCAGATAAAGGGAGGGGCAGACTTCCTCTGCATCATGGGCACTACAGCCGAAACTCCTACACTGAGCCGCGATGAGAAAAGATTGTTGAAGGAACACTTGGTGGAACGCGTGGCCGGACGTGTGCCCCTCTTGATGGGCTGCGGCGGCAATAACACGGCTGCCGTCTTAGACGAATTACAAAACGAGGACTGGAAGGGCATCGATGGCGTGCTGAGCGTCTGCCCCTACTACAATAAGCCTTCGCAGGAAGGTCTCTATCAGCACTTTGCCGCCATAGCCAAGGCGAGCCCCGTGCCCGTCGTGCTCTACAACGTGCCGGGCAGGACGGGCGTGAACATGACGGCAGAGACAACCCTACGCCTGGCCCGTGAGTTCGAGAACATCGTCGCCATCAAGGAAGCCAGCGGCAACATCACGCAGATGGACGACATCATCAAGAACAAGCCGCAGCACTTCGACGTCATCAGTGGCGACGATGGCATCACCTTCCCGCTCATCACGCTGGGCGCCGTCGGTGTCATCAGCGTGATTGGCAACGCCCTGCCTGCCGAGTTCAGCCGCATGGTGAGGCTCGCCCTGAGGGGAGAGTACAACACTTCGCTGGCAATCCACCACAAGTTCACCGAGCTCTTCAAGCTGCTTTTCGTGGACGGCAACCCGGCTGGTGTGAAGGCGATGCTCAGCGAGATGGGAATGATACAGAATGTCCTCCGTCTGCCCCTCGTCCCTACCCGACTCACCACGATGGAGAAAATAAGCCAAATAGTGAGGGAGTTGGGATATTAAGTCCCCCTCTAACTCCCCCAAAGGGGAGAATAAGGACCCCTTACCCCCTTTAGGGGAAATAAAATTACTAAATGATAAAATCGCAAATAAATAGTAAATCGTAAATCGTCAAATAGTAAATAAAGTAAACTAACTAAACATCTTTAACTTTTAAACTTTATAATTTTTAAACTTTATTAATTATGGTTTATTCACACGAAGTACAGAACATGTGTTGCGTGGCAAAAGGCCCCAACCATGGTCCTGCTCCCATCCCCGAAGAGGGTAAGTGGGTTCAGGCTAAAGAAATTAAGGACATCAGCGGTCTGACTCACGGCATTGGCTGGTGCGCTCCTCAGCAGGGTGCCTGCAAGCTGACGCTCAACGTGAAGGACGGCGTCATCGAAGAGGCTCTCGTAGAGACCATCGGTTGCTCCGGCATGACTCATTCTGCCGCTATGGCAAGTGAGATCCTGCCCGGCAAGACCATCCTCGAGGCTCTGAACACCGACCTGGTTTGCGATGCCATCAACACCGCAATGCGCGAGCTCTTCCTCCAGATTGTCTATGGTCGCACACAGAGCGCCTTCTCCGAGGGTGGCCTGATGATTGGTGCCGGCCTCGAAGACCTCGGCAAGGGCCTTATCAGCCAGACCGGTACCCTCTATGGTACGAAGGTCAAGGGCACACGCTACCTGCAGCTCACCGAGGGCTACATCACCAAGATGTTCCTCGACAAGGACGACCAGGTCTGCGGTTACGAGTTCGTTCACATGGGCAAGTTCATGGATGCCATCAAGAAAGGCGTTCCTGCCGACGAGGCCCTGAAGAGTGTCACAGGCACTTATGGTCGCACAAAGGCCGAGGACGGTGCTGTGAAGAGTATTGACCCACGTAAAGAATAGGAGGAAAAGATTATGATACGTGAAGTAAAATTCGAGTCACAAGACCGTCGCATCAAGCAGATTCTTGCTTGCTTGAACAAACATGGTATCGCTTCTATCGAAGAGGCCAACCAGATTTGCGAGGCAGCAGGCCTCGACCCCTACAAGACTTGTGAAGAGACACAGATGATATGCTTCGAGAACGCTAAGTGGGCTTACGTTGTAGGTACTGCTATCGCTCTGAAGGAGAAGGCTAAGGACGCTGTGGAGGCTGCCAACTACATTGGTGAAGGTCTGCAGAGCTTCTGCATCCCCGGCTCCGTTGCCGACGACCGCAAGGTCGGCATCGGCCACGGCGAACTGGCTGCCCGCCTGCTCAGCCCCGAGACGAAGTGCTTTGCCTTCCTGGCCGGCCACGAGAGCTTCGCAGCTGCCGAAGGTGCCATCAAGATTGCTCAGATGGCTAACAAGTCCAGACCAGCCGACAAGCCCCTGCGCTGCATCCTGAACGGTCTGGGCAAGGACGCTGCCATGATCATCAGCCGCATCAATGGTTTCACATACGTACAGACACAGTTCGACTACTTCACAGGCGAGCTGAAGGAAGTGAAGCGCATTGCCTACTCTAACGGTCCTCGTGCTGCCGTGAACTGCTACGGTGCCGACGACGTTCGCGAAGGCGTGGCTATCCTCTGGAAGGAAGACGTTGACGTGAGCATCACAGGAAACTCCACGAACCCCACCCGCTTCCAGCATCCCGTGGCTGGCACCTACAAGAAGGAGCGCATCCGTGCAGGTAAGGCTTACTTCAGCGTAGCCAGCGGTGGCGGTACAGGCCGCACGCTTCACCCCGACAATATGGCTGCAGGTCCTGCTTCCTATGGCATGACCGACACGCTGGGCCGCATGCACTCTGATGCACAGTTTGCTGGTTCAAGCTCAGTGCCCGCTCACGTTGAGATGATGGGCTTCCTGGGCATCGGCAACAACCCGATGGTAGGTTGCACCGTGGCTTGCGCCGTACAGGCTGACCTCTACCTGAACAAGAAGTAAGATTCGTTCATCCCCCCTTCCCCTCGGCGAGGAGAAGGGGGACTTTTTTTATCCTGTTATGAAGGCAAGGTATTTGTGCTTACTTTGTTTGGTTGTTTTGCTGACTTCCTGTTCCAAGCGTGAAGCCAAGGACAGAGCGGATGCCTTGCCCAAGATTTATCCCGACTACATCGGCGTGACGATGCCGACGAATATCTGTCCACTGAACTTCTCCGTGCCGGGGGCTGAGTATGTGCGTGCCGTCGTGGAGAACGACGAGGGCCAGGTGCTGGACGTCAGCGGGGGCGACCATGTGGAGATGTCCGTCAAGGCTTGGCACAAGCTGCTTAACGCACAGACACAGAAAGCGAAAGGCCGGACCAGGGAACTGACCGTCACCGTTTCGGCCTGGGACAAGGAACATCCGGAAGGCATCACGTATAAGCCCTTCAGCATCTACGTCAGCGAGGACGAGATTGACCCGTGGATTGCCTACCGACTCATTCCGCCCGGCTATGAGAGTTGGAAGAGGATGGGCATCTACCAACGCAACATCACATGCTTCGACACCGAGCCCATCATCGAGAACTCGCAGACGGGCATGGGGTGCGTCAACTGCCATTCGTTTGCTGGCTACAGCCCCCTCGACTTCACCTTCCACGCCCGCGGCAAGAACGGCGGCACCATCGTGATGCGCGACGGCAAGATGAAGAAGGTGGACATCAAGGCCATGAGTCACGGCAGACACGGCTCGTACAACATCTGGCACCCGTCGAAGCGATACATCGCCTTCTCGAGCAACGCCACACGACAAGCCTTCTACGGACAAAGCAAAAACAAGATTGAGGTGTATGACCTGTGGTCGGACCTCATCGTCTACGATATCGACAAGGAGCAAGTCCTGCAGGACGAACGCTTCACCGACAGCCTCAACCTCGAGATGTTCCCCTCCTTCTCGCCCGATGGCAAGTGGCTCTACTTCAGCACAGCCAAGCCAGTGAACATGCCTATGGAGACCGACAAGCTGCACTACAGCATCGTGCGTGTGCCTTTCGACGAGGCGACGGGACAGCTCGGGGCCATCGACACCGTATACAGCGCCTACGAGCTGGGCGGCACAGCCATGATGCCTCGCCTGACGCCCGACGGACGCTACATGCTCTTCTCGCTAGGCGAATGTGGTGGCTATAACCTCTATCACTCGGAGTCAGACCTGAAGATGATGGACCTCGAGACGGGCGAGATGGTGCCGACGGACATCCTGAACAGCCCTCGGGCAGAAAGCTTCCATGCCTGGAGCTCGAGCGGCAAGTGGATGATGTACACGACGAAACGCTTCGACGGGCGCTACACCCGGCTGATGCTCGCCTATTGGGACGGGCAACGGTTCCACAAGCCCTTCCTCCTGCCACAGAGGGACCCGGAGGAGAACGTGCTCCTGCTCATGGCCTACAACGTGCCGGAGTTCATCAAAGGACCTGTCGTCGTATCGAAAGACGAGATGGCTAAGTTCTTCAAGGTCCCCTAAGCCGCCTGCTGAGGATGCGTAAAAGAGTAATGGACAAGAAAGAGAAACACAAACAAGCGCATAAAGCTCTCTCACAGAGTGAGAACAGGTGGGGCTTCTGCCTCGCACTTGTGGCGATGACGGCGGCCTTTGCCGTCTGCACAGCCACGCAGTTCCCCTATACTTACATGACGATGGAGGGCGACGACTTCTGGGTGCTGACGCGAGACTTCTGGCAACTGAAGCTTGCCACGCTGCCAGCCGTCACCCAGTGGCTGGCCGACTTCCTGATGCAGTTCTACGGCTCGCCCATCGTGGCTGCAGGCATCGAGGCCCTGATACTGGGAGCCATCGGTCTCCTGGCACATGCTGTCCTGCGACGCACATTCAGCACCTCCTGGCTTCCCTGGCTGGGGCTTCTTCCGCCGCTCCTGCTTGGCTATTACTGCACATTCTCCCTCGCCTTCATGCTGCAATGGCTGTTCCTCTTCGCTTTGCTTCTGACGTACCAACTCATACCCCTGGGCGACCGGGCCAAACTGCTCTGGAGCCTGCTGTGCGTTCCCCTCGGTTTCTTCCTGATGAGGACACCCATGCTCGCCCTGCTGATTGTGTTGCAGACCCTCTCGGAGGGAAAGAAACTGAAAGCCGCCCTTGGGAAAGGCTTAGCGAAGGCCTATCCGCTGTGGGGAGGTCTAGCAGAAGCCGTCCTGCTTGTCTTTGCGCCACTCATCTACAGCCAGCAGGTTGCCTTCATCCCCTTCGGCGAGCGCTACACAAGCTTCGGGACATACTTCGACCCACTGACAAGTCGCTACAATGCGAATGGCGAATTCATCAAGAAGATGGCCCACCTTGCCAGCGAGGGACGTTGGGAGGACCTGCTCTACCGGGAACACGCCAAGAGCGAGGCTAAACGAGGGAACAGCGTGGCCCTGCGATATGCCCTACTGGCAGAAAGTGCGCTCGGCACGTTGCCCGAGAACCTCCTCGACTATCCCATTCGCGAGGAGGACCAGTTCCTCTATCCGCACGAGACGGAGTACGTCGCCCTGCAGTTCGACCGGCTCTTCTACCTGAACCTTGGCATCTACGACGAGGCTTACCACCATGCCCAGGAATACGGCCAGCTGCAACCGGGCGGCATCTGCTTCTCAAGCCTTAGGCAAATGGTGGACTACAGCATCGAGGAAGGCGACTTTGAGGTGAGCGAGAAGTTCCTCAACATCCTCGCCAGGTCCAGCCGGCACAAGTCCTTCATCGAGAGCCGGAGGAAGAAACTGTCTGACAGGAGGTCGTCAGGCCAGCCAGGGAAGCAGGTCTCCCTCCGCGCCGACAACTTCGTGGGCGGCTATCCCCTACCCATCGAGATGCTCCGGCTGGCACGCTACTATGGCGAAGGCCCCGGACAGAAGAAGATGCTGGACTACGCCATCTGTTCCTACCTGCTGAGGAACGACAAGGAAAGCTTCATCGTAGCCATACAAGCCTTTGACATCTACAAAAACAAGAAACTGCCTCGGGCATACCAAGAGTACCTCGACAGATAGGTTTCCAGCGTGTCAGGACTCTCCTTTGTAGTTCAGCAGCCAAGTGTATGCCTCGTTGCTGGCAGAGGGGTCATGGCCGTTGCATTTGAAGTACATGCGGACCACCATGTTAGTCACTGCGGACTGCGTGCGGGCCGTCAGCTTGCTGACTTCGGTCTTCGTCAACCCTATGCGCAGCAGAAGAAACGTATGATACTCCATCTTGGAGAATCTTGTCTGAAAGGCATCCCAGTCTATATCACCCGGCCCGGTGCCGTCATTCGACAGCACGGTCAGCACTTCTCTGTAATCCTGACCATCCTTTCTACTGTTCTTGGGCTTGTCCCGTTCTTCGCCGATGGCTCAGGCGCAGG
>DGTM01000013.1:21183-37306 GCA_002394305.1 Prevotellaceae bacterium UBA4336 | reverse complement strand
CGCCGATGGCTCAGGCGCAGGGCGGGGATTTATTGATGGAGCAAAGGAGTCGTTTTGGTTCTCGTTTGCTGTTGGCTCTACTGGCGGCTTGTTGTTCTCTATCGTGGCATTGATATTCGTAATGCCGATATTCTTGAAGTTGAAGACGGAAACAGAGTGAAGTGATGTGTTGATTCTGCGGAGGGGCAATAAAAATACGGCACCGCGGAGAGTGTTCCGCGATGCCGCATTATGTGTGTGAGTATATCGAGCTTAGAAGACGTAGCCGACGGTGACGGCGAAGTTGTGACGGGTGGAAATCTTCTCGTCGCAGTTCGTGCCGATACTGGGAAGATAGCCGCCTTCCTTGGTTGTCTTCGAAGTAAGAGCGCCGGAACTTGTGTGACCGGCAAACGGGGTGAGGTCGTGCATATAGGCAAGACCGAAGGAGTACCTCTTATAATATGCTGTCACGCCGACCTGTGCGCCGACCTGTGCGAGCTTACCCGTGTGGAGCCTGCCGGACATCCAACCGCCGTCGCGCTCGGACTTCATGAGGCTCTTGTGCTGACGAGTGGTTTCGGTGCTGGTTGCTACGCCCTTGCCGTCGTTACCCCTGTCGAACAGAGTGGTGGTGGTGGTCTCCCAGCGGTTGGCAACAAGGTTGAAGCGAACGTATGCGCCTGCATAGGGAGCCAGGGTGAGACCCTCGACGTTGAAGGGGTTCTTGAACTGCCAGGTCAGGCTTACGGGAATCGTCAACGAGAAGGCCTGGATGCGGTAGTGGCGGAAGGTTTCCTCGCCATCGCCCACGTTGGAGTGGTAGATGTATATGCTATCGCCCTTGCTCTTGCCAGTATGGTAAGTGAGGGTTGCACCGAGCTCCAGATAGAACGGCCTGGTCTTCATCAGCTTGATGTCGCCTGTCCAACCCACAGAGACGCCGCTCAGAAAGTGGTTGTTATAGTCGGGAGACTGTCCGAAGTTCGTGTACTTGACGTTCATACCGGTGTAGCCAATGTGCACCCTGTGGAAGAAAGGCTTCTCGATAGGTGTTGTGGGGACAAAGACTTCCTCTTGTTCCGTAGTCTCTTCACCGTCTGTCAAGCCGAGAAGTTCTTCATCGTCCTGGGCAAAACCGCCAAGGCTCGCTGTCAGCAACATGGCAGACAACATTATTTTCATTGATTTCATAAAGTAAAGTATGTGTTTTAGTTTTCTTCTTTTTATGTGTTTCTTTATGTTTCGAAGGCCTTTTATCATGCCTTTTTCACATTTCTTCTTGCAAATTTACATTTTATAATTAAAACCTCCAAACATTTTTGCATTTATTTACTTTATTTCTTCCACATTTGCCGCCACGGGACACTTCTTTTTGTCTATTTGCGGAAAGAATGACTTTATATCTCACTCTTTTGGGCGGCGGGACGTTCAGACGCTGACGGTGCCTTTGATGGGAGGCCAAGGGTCGTAATCTTCGAGGGTGAAATCCTCGTATTGGAAGTGGAAGATATCCTTCACCTCAGGATTGATGCGCATGTGCGGCAAGGGGCGCGGTTGGCGCGTGAGCTGCAGGTGTACCTGGTCGAGGTGGTTGAGGTAGATGTGTGTGTCGCCTGTGGTATGGATGAAGTCGCCCGGCTGGAGGCCGCAGACCTGCGCCATCATCATGCAGAGCAGCGCGTAGGAGGCAATATTGAAGGGCACGCCAAGGAAGCAGTCGGCGCTGCGCTGGTAGAGCTGCAACGAGAGCCGACCCGCCCCACCCTGCCCTTCGGCCGGCGGCGAGACGTAGAACTGGAAGAAGGCGTGGCAAGGCGGCAGGTTCATGTTCTTGAGGTCGGCCACGTTCCAAGCTGAGACGATGATGCGGCGGCAGTCGGGGTCGCGCTTGATGGTGTCGACGGCTTGCTGTATCTGGTCGATGAAGCCACCGTTGTAGTCGGGCCACGAACGCCACTGGTAGCCGTAGATGTGGCCGAGGTCGCCCGTCTCGGGGTCGGCCCACTCGTTCCAGATGCGTACGCCGCGCTCCTGCAGCCATCGGGCATTGGTGTTGCCCTGCAGGAACCATAGCAATTCGTAGATGATGCTCTTCAGGTGAACCTTCTTTGTCGTGAGCAGGGGAAAGCCTTGGCTCAAGTCGAAGCGCATCTGATGGCCGAAGATGCTGATGGTACCGGTGCCGGTGCGGTCTTCCTTGCGGACACCTTCGTCAAGGATTCTTTGCAGGAGGTCTAAGTATTGTTTCATTTTCTGATGTAATCTATGAAGTCATAGGAGCGGTCGTTCTTTTCGTCCGGTTCATGTTTCTCGCAAAAGGCAACTTTCCATTCATCGCGGCTGAAGTCGGGGAAGAAGGCGTCGGCCTCGGCAGGAGTGTCGTGCACTTCGGTGAGGCAGAGACGGTCGGCAAGCGGCAAGGCCTCGGCATAGACACTTGCGCCTCCAATGATATAGACATCTTCTTCTGCCTGGCAACTGGCGAGGGCCTCGGACAGAGACGGGAAGGTCTCTGCACCGGGGAAGTTCTGTCTGCTACGGGAGAGGACGACGT
The DNA here is from genome assembly GCA_002394305.1 of Prevotellaceae bacterium UBA4336. Lineage (GTDB taxonomy): Bacteria > Bacteroidota > Bacteroidia > Bacteroidales > Bacteroidaceae > Physcousia. Next base: position 34,770 of record DGTM01000013.1, on the reverse strand, counting down.
TCCTGCGGTTGGGCAGAGCTCCCTTCGGCAGGCTCTCGAACGTCTTGCGACCCATAATGATGGTATGCCCGGTGGTGAGCGCCTTGAAACGCTTCAGGTCGGCAGGCAACCAATAGAGCAGTTTGCCCTTCAAGCCGATGGCATTATTCTCGGCAATGGCTGCGATGATGTTAACCATTTTATAGGGGTTAGGGGTTAGGGGTTAGAGGTTGGAGGTTAGAGTTTCTTCATTTCCTTCAGGAAGTCGCTGATGCGTTCCAAATAGGTGTAGCTGCCAGTGCCGGGCGAAGCCGTCCGCTGGAAGCAATGGTTGCGCTTGGCAAGGATATGCAGTTCGCTCTGTATGCCCATGGCACGCATCTTCTCCCAGGTCTTGACGGAGTTCATGGCAGCCCAGCCGTCCTCATCGCCGTGGACAAAAAGCATCGGCACGGTCTTGAGGTCGAAGTTAAACTCAGGCACAAGGACGGCGCTATCGTCTGTTCCGCTGGTCGTATTGTTCTCCTCTGCACCATCGGTCAAGGCATAGGCGGGATAGATGCCAATGCCCCACTGCACGTTGCAAGGCTGCTTGTCGAGGTCGTCGATGGGCAGATAGGCCTGTTGCACGGACGAGGTGACGCCCATCAGGGTGAGATGTCCGCCGGCACTGCTGCCCATGATGCCGATGTTGTTCGGGTCGAGACCATAGTCGGCCGCCTTGCTCTTGACGATGCGAATGGCACGCTGCAGGTCTTGCCATGCGGAAATGTGCTTCTTCAAGCCCGTCTGGGCAGCAGGTCGGGGCGTACGATAGCGCATCGTCACGACAGCCATGCCCAGGCTGTTGAGGTAGCGACGGGCCGGAGCCACCTCGAATCCGTCGGGGCCGTTGCCCATGTAGCTGCCGCCGGAATAGATGATCTGTATGGCCTTCGTCTTGAGGTTGGCAGGGATGTGCCATTCAATATACGGCGTGCCCTGGTCTGCCTGCGGATAAGGCATCTTGCCGTCGGGCCAGATGTTCTCCTTGACATACTTCGCACGGTCGTTGTCATTGTCGAAGCGCTTCATGATTTCCACTTCTGGAGCAAGCGGAGTGAGCAGCAGGCCCATTTGCTGCAGGAACTCGATGCCACGTTCCAAGCCAAAGGCGCCATGCCCCTTGCCGGGATAGAGATGCAGCTCGGCATTGATTTTCCGCTTGCGCAGCTGGCGAAACACCATCGTCGAGGCATTGGGGCTGTAGGGGTCGTTTCCGCCATGATGCAGGCTCATGGGGCAGGTCTTCTCGTCGAAATGGAAGATGGTGTCGAGCTTGACGTCAGGACCGTAGCCGAGACGCACATTGGGCGTGCCGCCTTCGCTGTCGCTGAGCACGTATGCAGGAGCGTTGACGATGGCGAAGTTCACGTGACAGGGGACGTCGTCCAACGCGTCGACAGGAGCGTAGGCACGTGTCATGGAGCTCGTAGCAAGCAGCAGTGCGAGGTGCGACCCTGCCGACATGCTGATGGTGCCAATCTTCTCAGGGTCGAAACCGCGCTTCTTCGCTTCGCTTCGCACCATGCGGACGGCTCGTTGGCCGTCCTCCCAAGCTGTCTTATAGATGGGCAACCCTTCGGGCCGCGGTGTGCGATAGACAAAGTTGACGCACTGGAAGCCAAGTTCCGTGAAGCGCTTCGTCCAAAGCGCAATGAGGTTGTCGTCGCAAGTGCTGTTGTATCCGCCGCCAGAGATGAGAATCATGCAGCCGCCGTTCGACGTTTCGGGCTTTTCCATCCACTCCAGGTAGGGCATGCGGCTCTTGTCGGGATTGAAGCCTTCCTGACGTGTCTCGGCAGTCATGGCCGCTATCTGCTGCGGTTGTGCATCGGGCATCTTGCCTTTCGGCCATATGGAAATATGCTTTGCCTGGGCTGCCCCCTGGGCGTTGAACGATGTCCATTGCGATGCTAAGGCTGGCAACAGAAGCAGGACGATAAATAATATGTGTCGTTTCATAACTTAGGTTTATAAATGGTTACTCTTCAAGGTTTCGCATTCGTGCCAAGTACTTCCCGATGATGTCGAACTCGATGTTGACAACCGTGCCCACCTGAATGGCATGGAAGTTTGTGTGCTCATAGGTATAGGGGATGATGCAGACCTGGAAGGTGTCTTCCGTGGGCCTGCAGACGGTGAGGCTGACGCCATTGACTGTGACGCTGCCTTTGTCGACGGTGAAGTAGCCGTGCCGAACCATTTCCTTCGTGCTTTCATACTTGAACGTGTACTGATAGCTGCCTTGCTGATCCTCGACGGCTATGCAGGTGGCAGTCTGGTCGACGTGCCCCTGGACGATGTGCCCGTCCAGCCGTCCGTTCATCTGCATCGAGCGCTCCACGTTCACTTCGTCGCCGACACGCAGCAGTCCGAGGTTGCTGCGCTCCAAGGTCTCGCGCATGGCGGTGACTGTATAGTTTTCGCCTTCGCGACGGACGACCGTCAGGCATACGCCGTTGTGTGCAATACTTTGGTCGATGCCCAGTTCCTGGGCGAAAGGACAAGTCAAAGTCAGGTGGACATTGTCCTGATCATGCTCTATGGCTACCACGCGAGCCATACTCTCTACTATTCCGGAAAACATGTGTGCTTGGTTCTTTATGTTTGTTTCGCGTCACAAAGATATACTTATTCTGCGAGAAAACAAAACACTTTGCCACAAAATTGCCCTCCGAAGTGCAGTTTCCCCGAGGTTTGAGCATTTATGTCGGGATTTATGCGTATCTTTGTCGCGAGATACATACATATTATATTTTATATATAGATAGATGGAGAGACAAGACATCATCATCAGCCGCAACCTTGGACAAGATATCGAGGAAGCCGTCGGCCGTCGGCCGCACGACCGCATCTTCGTACTTACCGACACCACGACGCTCGGCCTGTGCTGGCCTTTGGTGAGCACGTTGCATTGCCTGCAGGGGGCACAAATGATTACTATCGGCGATACGGACGAGCACAAGACGCTCGATTCGCTGACACACGTCTGGACGGCTTTGCAGCAAGGCGGCGCCACGCGCCACTCCCTCCTGCTGAACCTGGGCGGCGGCATGGTGACGGACCTGGGCGGATTCGCTGCCAGCACCTTCAAGCGCGGCCTCGACTACATCAACATACCGACGACGCTGCTCAGCCAAGTGGATGCGAGCGTGGGCGGCAAGACGGGCATCAACTTCGGCGGGCTGAAGAACGAGATAGGTGTCTTCAACTGCGCTCTGACGGTCATTCTCTCCACCGACTTCCTGCGTTCGCTTGATATGCGCAACATCCTTTCCGGCTATGCCGAGATGCTGAAGCACGGCCTCATCAGCAACGAGGAGAGCTGGGCGGAGCTTCTTAGCTTCGACCTTGATGAACCCGACTACGAGCGGCTCGGGGCGCTGGTTGCAAAGAGCGTGGCCGTGAAGGAACGCATCGTAGAGGAGGACCCGACAGAAAAGGGCATCCGCAAGGCGCTGAACCTGGGACACACGGCCGGTCACGCCCTGGAGAGCTTGGCGCTGGAAGAGGGACGCACCGTCCTGCACGGCTATGCGGTGGCATGGGGGCTTATCTGCGAACTCTACCTGAGCACCGTGAAATGCGGCTTCCCAAAGGATAAGCTCAGGCAGACCGTGCAGTTCATCCGCCAGAACTACGGCGACTTCCCACTCGACTGCAAGCAGTATGACAGGCTCTATGCCTTCATGACGCACGACAAGAAGAACGAAGCGGGCCGCATCAACTTCACCTTGCTTGGCGGCATCGGCGACATCCGCATCAACCAACAGGCCTCGAAGGAGGAAATCTTCGAGATGCTCGACTTCCTGCGGGAAGGATAGGAAAGAATGAAAAATGAAAAGTGAAAAATTAAAAGTGAAAAGTGGAAGATGAGAAGTGAAGAATGAAGAATAGAGAATGAAGAATAGAGAATGAAAGAATGAAAAATACCATGAAACGTTTTACTTTATTTTTAATCTTTGCGATGCTTGTCGGCGCAGTAGGCGCGGTCGACCTGGAGAAAGCACGCTGGTATACCATCAAAGTTGACAACGGCGGGTATCTGAGCACCAAGTCCGGATACATGAACGGCATGTACCTGATGCTCAGCAACACGACGGAGGACACGAGCGACAACGGACTCTGGACCTTCATCGGCAACGACGCGGAGGGCTATACGTTCTACAACAAGGCTCGGGGCGAGAGGTATGTGCTGGGCATGTCGGGCACGGAAGCCAGCGGACGAGGCAAGATGGTTGTCGCAAGCAACACGAGCAACGCAACGAAATTCGACATGGGCAAGAACGGCAACGGCTTCTGGATAAAGGACCACGGCTCGGACAACAAGTACTGGAACAAGCGTGGCAACTACCTGGCCTACTGGGACAACGCGGCAGGCAGCAGCGATGCCGGCTCGCGCTTCATCTTTACGGTTCAAGGCATCCCCGACGACATCTTCAGCGCGGACGGGCAGGACGACAACTACTTCTACGTGACATTTGCCAATTCCAGCCTCGTGCTGCAGGACATGGGCGCTTCGCAATGCGTCACGACGCAAGCTCGCAGATACGGCGAGGCAAGCCAGCTCTGGAAACTCGTGGGCGAGGCCGAGCAGTTCCAGCTGGTGAACAAGGGCTCAGGCCGACGTGCCTATTACGACGGCAGCCGTCTGAAGACACGGCTCAGTGCAGATGCCAAGGGATTCACCATCGAGGAGACGACCAACACGAACTATGCCGGTATGTACGAAATCTCGTGGAACGGTGCGGCATCGCAGGTCAACCGCTACTTCAACCAGTGGGGCGGCACGGGTGCCGGCAAGGAGATTGGCCTGTGGTCGGGCGGCGAAGGGGGCAACGTCCTCTTCCTCGTGGCCGAAGCCGACGTACTGCCAGCCGAGTTCTGCGTTGGGCAGAAAGGCTCGCGTCCGACCGACATCCACGACCTCTCGCTTTGGTACGACACGCCGGCCACGGCCACAGGCGTTTCCGACACGTGGATGGAGTATGCCCTTCCGCTGGGAAACGGCCAGCTGGGAGCCACCATTCGCGGCGGCATCCTCTGCGACGACATACAGTTCAACGAGAAGACCCTCTGGAGCGGCTATACTACGAACGGCAGCTCCGTGGGGCAAGGCTACTTCCAGAACTTCGGTTCCATCCTGGTGAAGGACAAGAGCGACACCTTCTCGGCGAAAGCAGGCGACAACAAGCCCATTGAGAACTACAGCCGTTACCTCGACATCATCCACGGCGTGGCAGGCGTCAACTTCCAGTCGCCCGACCATCAGACGAACTTCCGCCGCCGCTACTTTGCCTCGGCCACCGACCGCGTCTTTGTGGCGCACTACGAAGCGGAAGGCACCGGGCCGCTTGCCCTGGGCATCTGCTATGCACCCGACGGACAAATCAACGCCGGTGGTGTGACCTATGCGGCAGAGAGCGACGGAACGGCCTCTGCAACCTTCCGCGGCAAGCTGCAGATAGTGAGCTACAACACGCAGTTCCGCGTGATGACCGACGGCACGCTGAGTGTCACAAACGAGGGCATCAACGTGAGTGGCGCCACGTGGGCCGACATCTTCATGGCTGCGGCTACGGACTACGACGCCACCAAGGCCGGATGCGTGAGCGGAGCATCGGCATCCAGCCTGGCAGCCACCGTCACGTCGCGCATCGACAACGCCATCGGCGAGGGATACGCCAACCTCCTGACCAAACACATGACGCTGCACAAAGGGCTGATGAACCGCGTGGACCTGCAGCTGGGCGGGGCTTCGACGATGACCACCGAGAATCTTATCAAGTTCTACAACGCCGCCGAGCAGAACCGCCAGAGCAGCGACGGCCTCTTCCTCGAGACGCTCTACTTCCAATACGGCCGCTACCTCACCATCGGAGCGAACCTCGACACCACAATCCACGCGCCATCCAACCTGCAGGGCATCTGGAACGACCGCAGCAACACGTCCTTCTGGCATTGCGACATACATGCCGACATCAACGTGCAAATGAACTACTGGCCTGCCGACCCTGCCAACCTTTCGGAGATGCACTTGCCCTTCCTGAACCACATACTCGACCTAGGCGCACCTGGCAGCAACTCCCCGTGGTACCAGCTGGCAACGAAGATACAAAGCGGAGCCCGGGGATGGGCCGTGGCCGTGGAGAACAACATCTTCGGCGGCACGTCGACGTGGTGCAACGGCTCGATGAAGACGCTCGGAGCCTGGTACTGTACGCACCTTTGGCGCTACTATAAGTACACGATGGACCGCGACTTCCTGCGCCATGCCCTGCCTGTCATGTACCAATACGCACTTTTCATCAAGTCCACCGCCACGAAGGATGCCAACGGACGCTACGAGATAAAAGGCGAGTTCAGCCCTGAGCACGGCCCTATAGACGTGACGGCCTTTGCACAACAGACGAGCTACGAGGTGCTCGACAACGTGATGGAGGGACACAAGGTGCTGGGCGAAGACTCGCCCCTCACAGCCGCCGAAATAGCAGCCATACAGGACCTCTACGACAACTTCGACCGCGGACTGTGGACCGAGACCTACGGCGGCAAGCTCTGCCTCTCGGAATGGAAGAACAATCCGCTCTCCGACCCGGGCCACCGTCACCTCTCGCACCTGATGGCGCTCTACCCCTTGGCACAGGTCAGCGCCTTCGACCAGACCACGGAGGGCAAGCGTCTGTTCACGGCTGCCTACAACTCGCAGATTGCCCGCAACGGCGACGTGACAGGATGGTCGATGGGATGGCAGACGAACACCTACAGCCGTTGCCTCGACGGCGACCGAGCCCGCAAGAACCTCAACCTGGCCCTGCGGCACTCGGGCAGTTACGTCATCGAGATGGCTAACCACGGCGGATGCTACTACAACCTGTTCGACGCACACTCGCCTTTCCAGATTGACGGCAACTATGGCTGCACGAGCGGCATCTGCGAAATGCTCCTGCAGTCCTACGACGACATCGTCACCCTGCTCCCTGCCCTACCCTCGGCATGGAAGAGCGGCAGCGTGAGCGGACTGAAGGCGCAGGGCTGCTTCATCGTCGACGAGACATGGCAGGAAGGCAAAATCACCGCTGCCACCATCGTCAGCAAGGCCGGACAGCCCCTACGCATACGCTACGAGGGACTGAAGGACGCTGGCTACACCATCCGCCTGAACGGCGAAGGCGTGGCTCCCATTCGCGACAGGAACGTCTACACCATTCCGGGCGTCGGGAAGGACGACACCGTGACCATCACCTACGAGGACGGCACAGGCATAGGCCGCACCACGTCCGCCGATGCCGTGAAGGGTTCCGACGAACAGTTCTATACGCTCGGCGGCATCCGCCTGTCTCCCGAGAACCTCAAGAAGCACCTCGCCGGCGGACAGAAAAAGCAAGTCTACGTGCAACAGGGCAGGACCTTCATCCAATAGGAACTCCTGCCGGGAACGATGCCCGCGGAGAGAGGGAAAAATGTCTGCGGAAAGAGAGGATGCGGGATGCGGGATGATTACTTCCTCTGGCGGAAGAGACGCTCCTCTATCTCGCGGAAGACGATGAAGAGGGCGGGCACGATGAAGAGCAGGGCAATGGTGCCGACAAGCATGCCGCCTATGGTGCCTACGCCAAGCGAATGGTTGCCGTTGGCACCGACGCCAGTGGAGAGGGCCAAGGGAAGCAGGCCGAAGACCATCGTCATCGACGTCATCAGGATGGGACGCAGGCGCACGGCGGCCGCATCGAGTGCCGCATCGACGATGCTCATGCCCTGTCGGCGACGTTCGCTGGCGTATTCCGTGAGCAGAATGGCTGTCTTAGCTAAAAGACCGATGAGCATGATGAGACCCGTCTGCATGTAGATGTTGTTCTCCAAGCCCCACATCCGTGCAAAGAGGAACGAGCTGGCGAGGCCGAAAGGCACGCTCAGGATGACAGCCAACGGCACGAACAGGCTCTCGTAGAGGGCACAGAGGATGAGGTAAATGAAGACGATGCAGATGACGAAGACCAGCGTCGTGGTGTTCTCGGCCGAAGCCTCTTCGCGCGTCATGCCGCCGAACTCGTAGCCGTAGCCCTCGGGGAGCACCTGGCTCGCCACCTCGCGGATGGTCTGAATGGCCTGGCCTGTGCTGTAGCCCTCGGCAGGCGTTCCGCTGACACTGATGCTGGGGAAGAGGTTGAAGCGCGACAGGGTCTCGGAGCCATAGACGCGCGTCAGCTTCAGGTACTGGCCGACGGGCGACATCTGCCCCTTGTCGTTACGGACGAAGATGCCGCTGAGCGACTCTGTGTCGAGGCGGTACTGGGGCGAAGCCTGCACCATGACGCGGTAGAGCTTCGTGAAGCGTACGAAGTTGGAGGCGTACGTGCCGCCCACGTAGCCGCCCAGGGTGCTGAGCACGTCGGCCGGCGAAACGCCGTGACGCTTGCAGAGCACGGCATCCACCTCCACACGGTACTGCGGATAGTTCATCGAGAAGTTGGTGAAGGCACGGCTTATCTCGGGCCTTTCGTTCAAGGCCGCTATCAGACGATTGGTGTAGGCGAGCAGGTCCTCCATCGTGCCGCCCTTCTTGTCCTGCACGTAAAGTTCGAAGCCATTGATGCGCCCGAAGCCGGGAATCATTGCTTGCGTATTGACCTGAATCTTGGCGTTACCGATGTCAGCCGTGCGCCGGTAGATTTCCTCCATCACGGACTGCACGTCGTCGCCCTCTGCGTTTCGCTGGTCCCACTTCTTGAGCTTCAGAGTGAAGTTGCCGTTCGAAGCCGACTGCTCGAAGCCCACGCTGTTGCCAGCCACGAGGGAATAGGTGCGCAACTGAGGCAGGTCCTGGATGCGACGCTCCACTTCTTGCAGGATGGCATAGGTCTGCTTCAGGGTAGAGCCCGGCGAGGCCTGTACGTTGATGAATATCGTGCCCATGTCCTCGCTGGGCACCAGTCCGGTCTTCGTAGTGCGGATGAGCCAGCCCAACCCTGCGACAGCCACCACGACCAGCGCCGCCGCCACCCACCGATGCGGAAAGAACGCGCCCACGGCACCCTTGTACTTGCCGACGATGCGACGGAAGGCGGCATCGAAGGCCAGGTGGAAGCGCGACGAGAAGCTGAGCGACGACTCGTCGGCGGCATGCGGCGTCATGATGAGCGCACAGAGGGCCGGCGAGAGCGTCACGGCGTTGAACAGCGATATGGCAACGGCAATAGCCATCGTCAGGCCGAACTGCGTGTAGAATGTGCCTGTGACGCCGCTGATGAAGCTGACCGGCACGAAGACAGCCATAAAGACGAGCGTGGTAGTGACAAGTGCGGTGGTGATGCCATGCATGGCGTCGACGGTGGCATCATAGGCAGACCTGTAGCCCTCGTCGAACTTTGCCTGCACCGCCTCCACGACCACGATGGCGTCGTCCACAACGGTGCCGATGACAAGCACCAAGGCGAAGAGCGTCAGCATATTGAGCGAAAAGCCGATGGCATAGATGGCAGCCAGCGTGCCGACGAGCGAGACGATGATAGCCACGGCGGGTATCAGCGTCGAACGAAAGCTTTGCAGGAAGACGTAGACCACCAGGATGACCAGCAGGAGTGCCTCGAGAAGTGTCTTCATGACACTGGTTATTGAGGCGTCGAGGAAGTCCTTCTTCGACTCCAGGTCCTCGATGACGATGCCAGGCGGCAGGCCGGCACGGATGTCCTCCACTTCGCGGTCGATTGCCATGATGATCTCGTTGGCATTCGAGCCGCTGATCTGGTTTATCATGATGTTCACGCCGGGATGCCCGTTCGTCTCGCCTATGAAGTTGTAGTTCTGCGAGCCAAGCTCCACACGCGCCACGTCGCCCAGCCGCAGGACGTCGCCCGTTGGCAAGGCACGAATGACCATCTGCTCGTATTCCTGTTCCTCTTCGAAGCGGCCGCGATAGCGTAGCACATACTGGAACGTGTTGTCGGAGTCGGCCCCCAGCGTGCCGGTAGCCTTCTCGACGTTCTGTTCGTCCAGGACACGGTTGATGTCGTCGGGCGAAAGGCCGTAGCGGGCCATCTTCAGCGGGTCGAGCCAGATGCGCATCGAATAGTCGGCACCGATGACATTCGCCTCGCCTACCCCGGGAATACGACTGAGGCGCGGCTCGATGTTTATTTTCGTGTAGTTGGCAAGGAAGGTGCGGTCGAACGAATCGTCTGGGCTGTAGACCGTTATCTGCTTGATGTTGCTCGTCTGACGCTTGCGCACGGTCAGTCCGCCCTTCACCACATCGCTCGGCAAGCGGCCTTGCACCGTGGCGACGCGGTTCTGCACGTTGACCATCGCCATGTCGGGGTCGGTGCCCTGGCGAAAGAAGACGCTGATGGAGGCGTTGCCCGTGTTGGAAGCCGTGGAGGACATGTACATCATGCCTTCCACGCCGTTGATGGCCTCCTCGAGCGGCACGATGACACTCTTCTGCACCGTCTCGGCGTTGGCGCCCGTGTAGGTGGCATTCACGCGAACCGTTGGCGGGGCAATCTCGGGAAACTGTTCCAGCGCAAGCCGCGACAAGGCAATGAGACCCACCAGCACGATGAGTACCGAAATGACGCCCGACAGAATCGGTCGGTCTATGAAAGTACGTACGTTCACCTTCGTTCTTATTCTTTATTCCGCTAACCGAAATAATCCATACAACCCTAATCCCTAATCTCTAATCTCTATTCCTTCCTTCAGCAGTCCGGCTCCCTCGGCCACGATGGTGTCGCCGATGTTCAGACCTTGCTCCACGATGTAGTCGTGTCCGTCGTTGAGCCGGAACAGCTCGACCGCGGTGGCTTTCGTCCTGCCGCCCACCACCTTATAGACAAAGGTGCGGTTCTGCAGCTCGTATGTAGCGCTTTGCGGCACCACGATGCATGCGGCGCGATGCGTAGGCACTACCACCGTTGCCATACCGCCATTGTGCAGGAGGCGCGACGGATTGGGGAACGTGGCCCGCAGGGTAACGGCTCCCGTCTGCTCGTCGACCGTTCCGCTCACGGCATCAATGTGTCCCTCGTGGCCATAGGCTTTGCCGTTGCTCATCAGGAGGCTGACGGGGGGTGCCTGACGAATGAACTCGGCCACGGAACCGTAGTGCTCGATGAGGTCGAGCGTCTGGTTCTCCGTCATTGAAAAATAGGCGTAGACCTCGTGGTCGTCAACCACGGTGACCAGCGGCTCGCTGACTGTGCTGCTCACCAGCGCCCCGACGTGCCAGGGAATCATCGACGCGACGCCATTGACGGGGCTCTTCACCACCGTGTATGACAGGCTGTTGCGGGCATTCGTCTCTTGGGCCCGTGCCTGTGCCAGCGCTGCTTCGGCCTCCATGTAGACGTTGTGCGTGGTCTCGACGGAGAAGTCCGAGACGACATTGTCCTTTTGGAGCAGACGCTGACTCTCGTAGTTCATCTTGGCTGTCGAGAGCTTTGCCTCGGCACTCCGGCGGGCACTGACGGCCACCTCCAAGGCGGCCTGGTACGGCACCTGGTCGATGATGAACAGGGTCTGCCCCCGTCGGACGGAGTCGCCCTCTGCGATGCAGATGCGGGTGATAGCCCCCGACACCTGCGGACGCACCTCTACTATCTGCCTTCCGGTCAGGCGGGCACTGTATTGCTGGTTCAGAGTCACGTCGGCCGACGCGACCGTCATCGTCTTGTAATGCGCCTTCTGACCGGGCGCTTTCTTCTCCTCGCTGCACGACAACACGGAGAGACACGCCAGGAGGAACGTGCCCAGACGGTATGAAACGGATGTTTTATTCTTCATTATCACTTTGACAAATGGCGTGTTGAATGGTTTAATCTTTCCGACGGTGCGCGGCGAGCTTGCCACGAAGCCAGCATATCAGGCGGACGAACGGCCAGCGGAGCAGCACTTCGCCCGAGGCTTGATAGAGGTCTGCCTGCCTGTAGAGCATGGAGCGGAGGAAGTCGGGGGCTCCAGGAGAGAAGACCGTCATCCGCAGGGCACGCCAAGCGTACATCTGCGTCTCGAGCAGCTGGCGGATCTTCTCTGCCGAGGGGCTTGCCGAAAGGCCTGCCTCGTTCCATATATAATAATATGTGCCCAGGTGTGCCGTAGCGACGACGGGACCTTTTTCGAGCAGTCGCACCAGCAGATGCATGTCCTCGCAGAAAATCCTGTCGGCGAACCGCACCTCCTCGAAGCACTCGCGCCGGAAGATCTTGTTCCAAGCATAGCTGTGCCACCAGGCACGCGTCTGCATCCAGTACTGCCGTGCATCCCTGTAGACGGCATCCTCCAGGAACTGGTTCCGGGTGTCGTCCTTCATCATGCAGAACTCGTATTCCATCACGTCCACCTCGGGATGCTCGGCAAGCCGCTGCATCAGAGGCTGATAAGTATTGGCAGCAAGGAAGTCGTCGCTGTCCGCGAAGGTCACGTAGGCCCCACGGCAGATGTCGAGCCCGGTATTGCGAGCGGCCCCCAGTCCGCGATTGTCCTGATGGACGACACGGATGCGTCCGTCGCGCCGGGCCCATGCGTCGCACAACTGCGGGCAGTCGTCGGGCGAACCGTCGTCCACGAGGATGACCTCCATGTCGCCCGGCACTTGCTGCCGCAACACGCTCTCTACGCAGCGGTCCAACGTTTGCCCGACCTTGTAGACAGGGATAATCACCGACAATTGTACTTGCTTCATGCTCATTTTTCTGCAAAGATAGCGTTTTTTGTTAATCAAGCCTATCCGAAGTTCAGTCAGTATCGGTGGAGTCCCGCTGCCAAGCAGGTTCGGGATAAGTGGCTACGGGCGTGTACTGCAAGTTGAGCTCGGGCACTTCCGGCAGGCTGTCCTCCTCGGCACGATAGGGCACAACCCCGGGATGGAAAGGCGTAATCTCCACCATGCAGAAGCCAGCCGCAATGATGCCGAGCTTCTTGGCGGCCGCACGGCTCAGGTCGATGATAAAACGCTTCGAGTAGGGACCACGGTCCGTGACGCGCACCTCGACCATGCGCCCGTTGAGGGGATTGCGCACCCTCAGCATCGTGCCGAAAGGAAACTTCAGGTGGGCGCACGTCATGCTGTCGCGATGGTAGCACTCGCCGTTTGCCATACGCCGCCCATGCAGCTTGTCGGAATAGAATGACGCATTGCCTTTTATCATTTCCTGCGCTCCGCAAAGGAGGCCGGAAAGCAGGCAAAGCAGAATCATTACCAATCGTTTTCTCATAGGCACAACATACTAAATATGACTTTTTCGGCTGCAAGTTACCAAAACTTTGCAACAAATCGCACATATTTGGCAAATAAATTCACTTAACCGCTTCTCGTTTAAGTTTTTTTTAGTACTTTTGCATGCTAAAATATAAAAAAGGTAATGAAAAGGACACCATTTTCGCTGATAGCGTGTGCCATGTGCATGGGGCTGATGACCTCCTGCATCTCGAACAAAAAGATGATATATCTGCAAGGAGCCACACAGGCCTATGCAGTCCCGCAAGAGATAGAAGACCACTTCGAGCTGCAGGTGCAGCCCGACGACCAACTTGCCATCTCGGTGGCCAGCAAGGACAACGAACTGATAA
>DGTM01000013.1:0-21059 GCA_002394305.1 Prevotellaceae bacterium UBA4336 | reverse complement strand
TCAACGTCTCCTCTGGCGTCTCATACTTCCAGGTCGACAAGGAGGGAAACATCGAGTTCCCCATCTTCGGCACGCTCCACGTGGGCGGCATGACCACACGACAGATTTCCCGGATGGTGCAGGACCGCATGATTAACGAAGGCTACATCAAGGATGCCATCGTGAACACCAAAATCATGAGCTTCAAGGTGACCATCCTCGGCGACGTCAGAAATCCCGGCACACAAACGTACCAGGGCGAGCGACTGACCATCCTGGAAGCCCTCGGCAAGGCCGGAGACCTCACCAACAGCGCCCACCGCCACAACGTACTGGTGGTTCGCGAAGAGAACGGCACGCGAAAGACCTACGAAATCAACCTGCTCGACAACCAGGCTGTCTTCAATTCGCCCGCATACTACCTGCAGCAGAACGATGTCGTCTACGTGCAGCCCAACAAGAGCCAGCGCGTGAAAGGCAGCACCAGCTACACCTGGCTGTCAGTCGGCAGCACGGTGGTCGGCATGATTGTCAGCATCGTATCACTCATCGTAGCACTCAAAAGATAATCCCACGAAGAAATGGAAAACATCAGCAATAGCCCATCAGCCCGCACACGTCGCAAGACTTCAGCCGTCGACGAAACGCTCACCCTGCGCGACATCCTCGACACGTTCCTCAACAACTGGGGCTGGTTCCTCCTTTCCGTCATCGTGGCACTGGTGCTCGCGCGCCTCTATCTCGCCACAAAGAGCAACGTCTATCAGCGGCAGGCCGTAATGCTCGTCAAGGACGACAACGGCTCCGGCGGCAGCAGACGCTCCAGCATCAACACCGACGCGCTGATGCAACTCAATGGCGTCCTCGCCGGCTCGAGCGTCAAGAACGAGGTCTACATCCTCCACTCCTTCCAGCTTGCACGCGAAGTGGCAAAGGACCTCCAGCTCGACGTGCTCTATGGCACACGCGTCGGACTGCGCTACGTGTCGCTCTACGACGACAGGCCCTTCACCGTCACCTTCCTCACGGACTTCACCGTACCGGCAAGCTTCAAGCTGACCATCGACAGCAACAGGGGCGGAACCATCTCCGACGTCAAGTACGGACTGCCCATGGAGGAGTCCGACTTCACGGCAAAGGTCGAATGGGGCAAGACCGTACAGACACCCTTCGGCAACTTCGTGGCAACACCCACCGAGGGACAGATTGCCGATTACATCGACAGAACCGTCAGCGTGATGCGCATCAGCATAGAAGACGCCGCCATCATGATCTACAACAAAGTCAGCAGCAGCGAGGTCGACAAGGAAAGCACCCTCGTACGCATCACCTGCACTGACACCAACATCAAGCGTGCCGACGACATCCTCAACGGACTGCTCGATGCCTACAAACGCAGCATCATCGACGACAAAAACCAGATAGCCAAGAGCACGTCGCAGTTCATTGAGGACCGCATCGCACTCATCCACTCCGAACTGAGCGAAGTGGAAGGACGCATGGCAGACTTCAAGCAGAACAGCGGACTGGTTGACTTCAAGGCAAACAGCGAAGCATTCATCACACAAAGCAGCACGGCACGCCAGCGCACCGTGCAGGCCGAGACACAATACGCCATGGTAGAATACCTCGTCGACTACCTGGCACAGAACAGCAACGGCAACAACCTGATTCCAGCAATGGGCGGCATCACCGATGCAAACATCTCCACACAGATAAGCAACTACAACCAGCTGATGCTGCAACGCAACCGATTGGCCGAAAACTCATCGGAGAGCAGTCCCATCGTGCTGGACATGGACAACAACCTCTCGCAGATGCGCTCCACCATCACAGCGTCGCTCAAGGGATACCGCGCAAGCCTCAAGCTGCAAGTGGACAAGGCCAAGGCCGAGGAGGCCGGGCTGAAAGGCAACCTGAGCAGCGTGCCGCAAAAGGAAAAGACGGCTATCGACATCACGCGCCAGCAGACCATCAAGGAAACACTCTACACCTTCCTGCTCAACAAACGCGAGGAGACAGCCCTGCAGCTTGCCATCACCGAGGCAAACATCCGCGTCGTGGAGCAGCCCTTCGGCAGCCGCATCCCCATCTCGCCCCGCAAGATGGTCACGATGCTTGGCGCTCTGATTCTCGGCATCATCATCCCCTTCCTCTACTTCCGCCTGCGCATCGCCTTCGACACGACGGTGCACGGACGAAAAGACGTAGAGAAGTACACCACCATACCCATCCTCTGCGACGTGCCACACATGCAGTCCAGCGCCAAAGCCGCCGACCTCGTCGTCCTGAACCAGAACGATGATGTCATCGTCGAGGCATTCCGCATGATGCGCTTCAACATGCCCTTTATAAACAAGGACGCACGCGTCATTATGCTCACCAGCACCATGCCGGGCGAGGGCAAGACGTTCATCAGCCGCAACTTCGCAGCGACGCTTGGCCTGAGCGGCAAGAAGGTGGTGCTCATCGACGCCGACATACGCAAGCGCACGCAGAGCCGCCTCTCCAGCATGGGCGGCAAGCTGGGCCTCACCTCCTTCCTCTCCGGAGCGGCAGACGACGTGCTCAGCATGATAACGACGCAGAGCAAGGAGTGCAACCTCGACTTCCTGCCGGCAGGCGTCGCTGCGCCCAACCCGACAGAACTGCTCATGAGCGACCGTCTGAACCTCTGCATTGAGGAGCTCAAGAAGCATTACGACTACGTGGTCATCGACAATGTTCCCGCCCAAATGGTTGCCGATGCCGGCATCACAGCACGTGTGGCAGACATGACCATCTACGTCCTGCGCGAGACAAAGATTGACCGTCGCTTCCTGCCCGAGCTGGAGCACTTGCATCAAGAGAAGAAGTTCAACCACCTCTGCATCGTCATCAACGACAGCCGAAGCCAGCACAAGAAATACGGCTACGGGTACGGCTATGGATATGGCTACGGGTACGGCTACGGCTCGAAGAAGGAAAAGAAGGGCTGGAGCCTGTTCCACAGAAACAAAGGATAAGCGTCCGCACGCACCACACCTTGTGCGCGTAAACAGACTATTGTGCGCGTAAGCAGGCCATGGTGCGCGCTCTTTCTGCCATACGCCGAAGATGTGCCACACCTGCTGAAGCAGCAGACAGGCACAGGAGTACAGACGGCCGACATGAGCAGAGCCGGACTCGAGGCAGGGACGGCGTGGCTTTGGACACAAAAGATTGAACGGATTCCCCGAATCGCCTACAGCCTTCATCGCTGAGGCACAGATTCGGGGAATCCGTTCTTTATGTGCTGGGGTGTTGCATTAACGCGTCCGGCAGTGCACACCCCGGGTATTTACCAGATGTCCTCCGGCTCGACGGGGTTGTCGTAGACTTCCTTGGCGCAGTACTCCAGATAGTCCATGTAGAAGAAGCGCGTGTCGTCGTCCATTACGGTCTTGAAGCGGATGTAGTAGGTTTCGTCGGGGTCCATCGTTTCGCGGATGATGATGCGGCGCAAGCAGATGTTGGAGCCACGCATCATGGTGCTGTTGCCCGGTGCTCCGGCACAATACTGGTTGCATCCCTTCATGAAGCCGAAGTTACGCATACGCTTGTCAACCTCTGCGTTGTAATCGTCATCGTCGGTATCGGGGTATGCGGAACTGCCGCCGCCGATGTCGCTCGTCACATTGCCGCCCGGGGTGTGCAGCGTGTTATCGCCTGCCTGACGCAGATCCAAGGGGATGCCCATTGCTGCGAGTTTATCCTTGTTGGTGCCCCAGTAGAACTGCACCATGCCACGCATGACACCGCCGCACTGTATGGCGTACCGGAGTTCGTATGTTCCCCTGCGCGGCACTGGCGGCAGACGCATCGTGCACTCCAGCAATCCGCGGATGGAGAGCTCATCGCCCTGCATGTTTGCCCAGCCGTTGCCGCGTCCGGTCCAATAGTTGAAGTGTGTGTCCTTCGAGATGTCCACGTCCTGGAGATACTTGTATTCCTGGTCGTTGGGGATGTAGACGTTCTTGTGCTTTTCGTCGGTAATCTCGGAGCAACGGATGTCGTTGTTCATGAACTCGGGCCACATGCTCGGCACGCTCCAGCGGATGCGCTGCTTCTGCAGGTTGTCGCGCGTGCGGTCGCTGTACCACAGCAAATCGTTGATGGGATAGATGATACCGTTGCGGATGTCGTTGTCTCCCGACAGATTCGGTTCGCCGATGGCAATGCCTGCATTTTCAGGAGCGCACGAATCTTCGTGATAGTCGTCGCGCCGACCGTTTCTGAGCTTGGGGAAGCGGTTGAGGTAGACGCCGTTACTCTCGAGGCTCTCGAAGATCTTCAGGAGGCGACGCTTGCCCATTGTCGTATAGAACTCCTGCACGGCGACGGAGGGAGTCTTTCTGCTGAGGTTGTAGCCCTGCTCGTTGTAGTGGTAGACGAGCTTGTCCGGCGAGAGTCTCTCCGGCAGGAGGTGGTAGGTGATGAACTGATAGAGGAGGTTGTCCTCCGACTTGTAGTTCTCGTCGCGCTTTGCCTCGGGGTAAACGCCCTGACTGTCAAGGTAGTCCATCACGTCCTTCAACGTGATTTCCTCGATGCCCTTTCCGATGGCCTGTGCCCAGAATTCATCTGTTTCGGCAAAGAAGGTGAAGCCGTAGTAACGGTGTTCGGGGGTATGGAAGGTTGCTGTTTCGCCCTTTGTTTCTTCGTTCTTTTTGGGTATTGCACCCTTTTGGAAGAGATCTTCGTACTTCTCGTCGCGGTTGGCAGCGAGTGTGTCGAACAGTCCGCAAGCCTGGACAATCTTGGCAGAGACGACGTATCCCGAGTTCTCGTCCTCGATGTACTTCCTCAGCAGAATGTCCATCGTGTTGTCGCTGGGCGCGACAACGCTGTGCATGGCATGTACGACGCCATTGATGCAGAGGATGTCGCGGTTGTTTATGTCTATCAGGCAATCGTTGATGTAGAGCGTGTCGCCGCTGTCGGTGTGCTGCACGGTGAGCTTGCGGTCGTTCATGTTGGGCAGATTGAACTGTACGCTCTTCGATGTGGCCGTGGGGACCGGGAAGGCATTTATCTCGAAGTAGTCGTAGTCGTCGCCGCTGTCGATGATGCTGTTGTAGACGATTACCTGCTTGATGGAGTCGCGTTTGCGCTCGCTGGGGAAGGCGTCCCAACTGGCTTCGCTGATGAGTCCGGTTGTCACCAGCGTGTCGAGATAATTCTGGATTGCTTCGTTGGTGGGGGCAAACACCGTATAGTGCCCGCGGGCCGTAAGCAGCTGTAGGACACTTGTCTCCGTGATGTTGCTGACTTCCATTTCGCCCAGCAGGCGATAGTACTCGCTGTACTGCTCGTGCTTGCTAAGGTAACTTGCAATGGTCTCCTCCTTGAAGACGTAACGTGCTGAGGTATCTATCTCCTCCTTGCAGGCTGAGAGCAGCACCGCAGCAAGGACAAGAATACCAGATAAATGTTTTCTCATATTGGCTTTTTAAGGTATAATTTAATGTTCTTAGGTTAATATAGAGCACAAAGTTACACATTATTTTTTATATAACAAAGAAAGAAAAGTTTTTTTTCGCTGAACACTTTATTTTTCTCGCACGGACAAAAACTTTTTCAGTGGCTTGGAAATATATTTCAGCGGCACTAAAATATATTTCAAAGGCTCTGAAATATATTTCCAAGCCACTGAAATAATTTGTATACGAGGGGTGAGGCAAAAGTGCACGCTGGGGTGAGGAAAAGTGTTGCCGTGGCGGGAAAGAACAGAGCCTGAGGAACAGGCAGATACGCCTGAACAAATCGGGGCGGCCCGAACGAGCCGCCCCGATGCTGGGAATGGGTGCTGAGGGAAAAGCTACCGCTGCAGGAACTTGCGACCGTCGCGAACGACTATGCCGCGGAAGTCGCGACCAACCTGCTGTCCGCCAAGGTTGTAGTGGAACGGCGAGGCAGGGCCGTCGGCCAGCGGTGCGCTGACGGCATCGGGGTCCTGCCCTTCGGTGGGAGAGGTCAGCACGTACAGCTCGTCGATCACTTCGCCGTTCACGACATCGGTGCCGTAAACGGCCAGGACGTCGTAGAACTTACCGACGATGTTCGACGGCAAAGTTATCTTGGGCGACTTGATCTGGAACTTGTTCCAAAGGCGCACGCGGCGGTCGCCGACAACGGCGAAGATGCCACCGTCGCGCACCAGCGTCAGCCCCCTGACGAGCACCAGGTCGGCATAGCGGGCGGCTGTAAGCTCGTCGGCGAAGACTTCGGTGGGCTGGGCCGACTCGCCCTGGCTGACGGTGAGGCTTTCCGAGGCCGAAGTGCCCGTGGAGGGTGTGAACTGCGGCATGCTGTTGCTGAGGGTCAGACGGCCCAGGATGGTGCCGTTGAGCACGTCGTTCCTTTTGACATCGAGCCCCGAACCGCTGACCACGATGCTGCCCGTGGCGTCGCGCAGGTACACGTTGCCGGCATGGACATAGAGCACCTGTGCATCGGTCAGCGTGAGAAGGGCTTCGTCGCCCTCCGTCATGGCGCAGAACGAGGCGATGTCCGGGACTTCGCGAAGCGAGGTCACCGTCACGGTGCAGGTGGCTTTCAAGGTCTTGTTGGCCGTGACCGTGATGTGGGCAACGCCCTCGCTCAGGGCCGTCACGCAGCCTTCGGCATCCACCGTGGCAACCGATTTGTTGTCGCTGGCAAAGCTGAGTTCGCAGGGAGCGGATTCCGGTTCGCGGAGGACGACAAGCTGCTGCTTCGTCCCGACGCTGAGCTTGTATTCATCGCTGCCGAAGCTGACGCCGGTCAGTGCATTCACGGCATACGCATCGAAGGTGATGACGCCATCGTTCTCCCGTATGTTGCGCAGTGCCAGGTTGTTCAGCATGCCAGACCACGTCTTCAGGCTCGGCGTCGTCTCGTTGTTGATGGTCCTCACGCTTCGCGAGCCAGGGAAGGGGTCGCTGGCCGTTCCTGCCGAAATGCTGTAGGCGTCGGACTTCACGCCACCGGCACGCAGCAGCTCGTAGTAGGGATGGTCGGGATTGTCGTTCACCGTGTTATACTCCCAGGGCGAAGTACTGGTGGAGTCGACACGGAAGATGAGCATGCCATGTCCGGGCAGCGCACTGTCCCACTTCGTCCGCTGGCGGTTCTCGAGATAGAAGGCCTCCTTCTTGACAGGCGTGTTCAGACGGTAGCCGGTGTTGCTGGCCTGCAGGTCCTCGAGGCTGAACGAGCCGGGCTCCTCGATGAGGGTCGGCTGTGCAAAGCCAAGGGCATAGCGTTCGAAAAGCGAGAAGCAGCAAGGCGTGCGCCCGTAGTTATAGTCGGCACCGTTTGCCATCACCGACCACGAGCTGGGCGTCACGCACTCGTCCGAATACTGGTTGCCGGTGTCATAGAAGTCGGGCAGGCCCAGCACATGGCTGAACTCGTGGCATATCGTGCCGATGCCTTCGAGCACACTCCATTCCGTGGAACCGAAAAGTTCGGTGGAACAGGCATAGCGGCCGAGCTTCACGCCATCCTTGCGCACAGTGCGGTTATAGCTGATGTCGAACTGATGGGGCCAGAGCAGACGGCTGTCGTTGCCATCGATATACGAACCGAGGCCGGAGAAGATGAAGTAAATCATGTCCACCATGCCGTCGCCGTCGACGTCGTAGTCCTTGAAGTTCACCTCGGAGTCGGCTGCAGTGCAGGCATCTATCATCAGCTGCGTGGCATTCACTGTGCCTCTGGGATAATACTGGCTGCGGTTCACCTTCACAGGTCCCACTACGTCGAAGCTCGGCACGAACACGCCGCTGGAGTTGTCACGATAGTAGTCGCGCACACTGCCCGTGCAGCGGATGCCATAGGTCGGGATGTTGGTACGGCTGTTGCCAGTGTAGTTGTCGTCGTTTATCATGCCGTCCATGATGTCGGCATAGTCGTCGTAGCGGAACGGACAGTCGTTGTACTCGACCAGCACGACCAGTCCGCGGAACTTCGAGTAGTCGTAGCGGCTGGCGCGACGCTGGCTGAGCGTACGGACACGCTGCGCCCTGTTCTGGCGACGCATCTGTTCGGCCTGCACCGTCGGCAGCGGGACAAGGCGCCCCACGGCCTGCA
Organism: Prevotellaceae bacterium UBA4336; assembly: GCA_002394305.1. Taxonomy (GTDB): domain Bacteria; phylum Bacteroidota; class Bacteroidia; order Bacteroidales; family Bacteroidaceae; genus Physcousia. Next base: position 12,986 of record DGTM01000013.1, on the reverse strand, counting down.
GGTAACCGCGCTCGCTTGCCGAGCGTTCGCCTGCATCATGGGCAAGCATGGATGTGGGCTCCAGCTGTCCCTCCACATTCAGCCGTGCATAGACGTACGCACCGTCGTCTCGGCGGACCAGGGAGTAACCGTCTGCGGTAACATTGTAATGAAGGTATTCGTCACCCACCAGGCGGATGGTGACGACGGAGCCGTCCGGCTGGGTCACCTGCTTAGTGCCCTGATGAGCCGGACGGGCATAGAAAATGGCGATGCCAAAGAGCATCGCCATTATCGTCAGTGTTAGTCTTCTCATTTATCAGTCTTCATGAATCTTGCCCGGGCGCTTTCTCGCGAAAGGGCCCGCGCAAGTCCTTTCTGTTTCTTACTTAACCAAAACCTTCTTGCCATCCTTCACGACAACACCCTTGAAGGTCTTGCCGATGGCCTGACCAGCCAGGTTGAAGGCACGGCTGTTCTTCACGACAGGCTCTGCCACGACGGTGGTGATGGCATCGTCGTAGTCGGCATCCTGAGTGACGGTAACAGTCAGTTTGGCACCAGTCTGCATGAAGACGAACTGGGCAGCACGTGACTTCAGGTCCTCGGGCAAAGCCGTTGTGGTGACAACCATATCATAGTCGATACCATTAACGAAGTTGCCCTCGTCGTCCGTGCTGTAGTCCTCGTTGGCAATCTCGATGTTAATCCACTCGGGAATCTCCTCTGCCTCTTCCTCATCCGCGGTGATACTCTCGATAGAGAGGCTGTAGGTGGGTTCCTCTGTCTCTTCGTCTGTCGAATAGAACATGGGGTCGATGTGGATTGTAGCAGTGCCGCCGTCCTTACCGAAGACGAGCTCTGTGTTATCATCGGTGTGCAGGTAGCCCCAACCGCCGTAGATGCCGAGGTCGAGGTGCTGGTAGTTGCCGGTGTAGTGGTAGATGGACTTGTTTTCGTCGCCGGTCTGAATGAAGTAAGTGTTGGAGACATTGCCGAACTCGCAGCCGTCGATGAGGGAGTAGCACTGGAATGTGCCGTTGTCCCAGCCTTCGATGACTATTGCAAACTCGTCCTCCACGAACAGATAGTCAATCTTCTCTGTCATGCCCCACTCGTCCTCGACGTAGAAATTTCTCCAGTCGAACGAGCCGTCTTCGATGTTGCCGAGGTCCTCGTAGGTAATCTCCGACTCAGCCAGCACGTCGCCGAGCACGACACGTCCGTTCTCGTCGAAGGTCATTTGCTGAATCTTGCACTTCAGGTTGAAGTCCTCGTTTGCTTCCAAGTCGTAAACGCCGAGGTGGACACCTCTGATGTAGAGCGGAGCGGCAGGCTTGCCCTGATAGGAAATCAGAGTGCTGATGGTATAGTCGCGGCTGGCTCTGTCGGCTGTGCAATAAGAACCGCTGTAGTAGTAGCCGAAGTCCTTCGTGTTGGCACGCGTCAGGGTAGCCTCCGTACCGTCGGAGAAAGTCAGCGATTCGGTAAGTTCAGCGGGGAAAATTTGTGCGTCGTACGTACTGCCGTTATTATCGCGAGGCAGGCCCCATGCGAAAGGTTCGGTCGTCTCGCCGGAATACGAGGCTGAAAGCTGAGCGGGAGAGTATGTCTCGGGCTTGATGTAGACAGAGAAGTCGCGAGTGTCGGCTGTAAGTTCTTCTGCAACGTCGTATAATTTTGTAGTGCTGTTATAGTCCAGCTGATTCATGTTCCAGGACCAAGTGTCAATCAGCTTGTACGGATCGTCCGACAGATTCAGGTAATCAATGTTTGCATAGGGAGGAACGACGGCATAGTTTGCAATGTAACCGTAGCCGCTGGAAGAGGAACCGATGTGATAATAGGTGGATGCAGGCTCATACCTGACCGTGGGAACAGGAATCTCGTCGTCTGTGAGATACTGAACGCCAGTGTACATAGAGAAGTAGCCCTGGTAACCTACGAGTTCGAACTCGCCGTTGTCGTCCTCTTCATATTTGTATTCGGGCTGATCCCATGCGCCATAGACGAATACGTCGCTGCTGCTGGCTGCGAGCTTGCCGTCTTCGCTAAGAGTCAGTCGGATACAACCGTCTTCGTCAACTGCGCTGAAGAGAAGGATATAGTATTTACCCTGCTCATCCTCGCCTTCGCCTACGCATGTGGGCTTTACGACAACCTTGTCACCATCCACGGTGTAAGGAACAGCTACGCTTCCCTGGTCACCGAAAATAGTGAGATAGGGCAGCATGTCGACGAAGCAGGGTTCCTCGGACTCTGCCATTGTGCCCGTGCTCATTGTCCATACATCTGAAGTATTGGTGCTGTAGTTCTTTCCGTTGGCTTTGTAGCTTTCCTTCAGGGCAGCAGCCTTGCGGGGAGCAGCCTTGGCTGCAGTCGAGGTAATCTTCAGAGTCTTCTGAGCCTTCTGGCTGAGAGTGAGCTTTTTGCCCAAGTCCAGCTTTCCCTTGGAAATCTTAGCGTGCACCTGGGGAGCGGCCTTGATGACATCGTTAGTCTTGGCCTGCACCAGTGTGGGCATTGGCTTGCCCGGCAGAACCTTGGCGTTCTTGTTTGACCGGAATGTCTGAGCACTCGTCATGCCAGCCACCATAACTGCCATGGCAATAAGTAAAATCTTTTTCATAAGCTAATAAATTAAAGGTTATGCTCTCGTTAATTGTTGTTTACTAAGGTGAATGGCGTTCCGCCGTCCGTAGGAGCGAACTGAACAGACGTGGGAAGGAAGTAGTTGTCGGGGGTCATGTCGTAAGTGCCCTTGAACGTAGCGGCAAACTGACGGACCAAGGCCTCGGCATCTACCGTCTTGCTCCTGTCAAGGAAGTTCTTCATGTTGGAGTCAACAGGATCGTCCGTAGTGATATTGATATTGACCATACCGAACGATGAAAGAGATGCAGGGCAGGATATACCGAGCGATGCCCTGGAGGTCTTACCCTTGCTGACGTATGAGTAGTTGAAGTAAATCATCGGGACCGGAGTCGCCGACGCTACACTTCTTCCACGGCCCATACCGACACTGTTGATGTTGAACGTGTTGTTGAACGCACTCTGAAGTGCAGCATTGATCTGCGACAGCAAGTCCTTCTGCTCGTCTGTGAAGGCGTCCTGGTCGAAGCTCCATGTCGTGCTGCGCACATTGACGATGTAGTTGTCCCAAGTGGGAATCACCTTCACGCTGTCGTTCTCGGACACAAGGCACGTCTTGTCTTCCGAGAGGGTGAACTCCTGGAAGGAGGTGCCGGCGATGCTGTTCCGATGCTGCATGTAGAAGCCCGTGGGCGTGAACACACAATTGACGGTGCTGGGGAACAGCGGGTCGTTCACACGCTCGCAATAGGTGAAGAGGCCATTGCGGAGGTTCTTGAAGTAGAGTGTGTCGGTGCCGCAGACAACATAGTAGGACGTGATGGTCGTATTGGTGATGTAGTTCCTGGTGGCCTCCGTGTCCTTGATGTAGTCCTGCCAGGGACGGTCGCAGGGCACGAGGCGGACTCTTCCCGAGTTACGCTCGCCGCTGAACAGGATGGTGCTGTCCTTGTACCCCTGGAAGACCAGGTTCTGGTCGCCGTGCATACCCTCGCCGTCACTTACGAGCTGGGAGGGAGCCTGCGTAGGATCGACAGGGTCGACAAAGACCGTCAGCACGTCGTTCCACGTATTGAAGGAAAGCACGGGGCCGTCCTCGCTCAGCATCTGATAGTAGCTGAGGCTTTCGGTGTACTTTCCGGCATTGCCGCCGCGCAAGAAACGATGGTTGCCAGCAATCTTAACCTTACCGTTGTCGTAGAAGCTGCCGAAGAGGTTGAATCCTTCGAACTCCGATGCGACAAAATACTGGATTACCCAACCGTTCTTGTCGTCGCTGCTTTGTTCTACCAGACGGGAACGCAAGTCTTCGTTGAAATGTGTGATACGCTGAGATGCGCTCTCGTCGAACAAATCATCTTCCTGGAAACGAGAACACCCGGCAAGCACAAAGCCTGCCGCTGCTACCCATGCCAAGGAATGAGCACTCCTAAATAATATATCTTTTATTGCCATTGTTCTCTATGTATTATTGAAGCTCGTAAATAGTGACGTTGTCTCTGACATATTCGTTGACTGCACGCTGTCTCTGCTTCACTTCGCGACGAAGTTCAAAGAGGTGAAGTCCCCACTGGCTGGTATACCATTCGGTGGCTATGTCGAATTTCTTCAGGATGGCATTCATGCCTCCGGTCTCGCTGCTGGTGTCAATCTGCACCCAATTGTCAAGATAGTCGCGGAAGGAAGTGAACTTCTTCTCGACCGTGTACGTTACGGTCTTCGTGCTCTCTTCAGCTGCGTGTGTCCTTGAATCCAATTCGTGGAAGTCTGGCACGAAACGCGTCGTTTCTTCGCCAGTCTCGTTGTCGACGGAAGTCTCCTTCTTCAGCGTGAAATTGTTCCAAGGCTTGTTGGAATCGTCGAGTCCTTCGATTTCAAGCGAGTCGATGAGCTCGTAGACACGTTCCTTGTCACCTTCCTTCACGCCGCCGTTGGCACATGCGTCGATGATGGCGTACATCCAGCGGCAATCGGTGTTGGTGATGGCACAAGAGAGTGTCTCGACGAAGTCCTCATAAGTAGCCGACGAACCGTACTGGGTGACGAAGCCGAGCGTATGGGACAGGACAGAGTCGCGCTTCTGCCAGTCGCGGCCGTCGTAGTCGCCGGGCGTTACCTGACCGAACGAGACGGGATACGACTTCGTTTGATGCAGGATGTGCGAGAACTCGTGATGCATTGTATGGAACTGGTGTTCATTGAGGTCGTCCATGTCCTGAGCCGAATACGGGCTGGTCGGCGACCAGAGCTTCGTCTCGTTCACCTTGAGAAGCGTAATCTTCACGCCTGCCGAAGCATAGCCGAGCTCCTCCGTGCCGGTTGTCGGGGAATAGGCCGAGGAACCGATGAAGTGGAAGATACGCGGACCGTACTTCTTCATGAATTCATCGCCTGCATACTTCGTATACACGTCGTAGAAGAGGTACTTGATGAAGTGTGCAAGCAGCTGCGACTTCTTGTACTCTGCGGGAGAAAGCAGATACTCCAACTTCGATGCCGGCATGTTGAACTTGTACTGAATCTCGGTGTTGTAGGGCACGACGAAGTTGTCATAGAGCCACTTGTCGAAGGGACCCGTTGCTGAGTTCTCGTCGACATCGGGTATTTCCGTGTCGAAGATGGTGTCGGTGAAGTCGTCGTTGCTCCGACACGAGTAAACGCACAGAACCAAAGCCGCAAGGCTAAGGGCATATATAGTCTTTTTCATTTTCATTATTCTTCGTCCTCCTGTTTATCGGAAATTAGCTCTAACTGTGTATTCTTGCTGGCAGGCATTTGGTAGCCGCCGCTTGTTCCACCTCCGATGCCTGTGTCGCGAGGACCGGCGGGATAGCCAGCCTGAATCACGTTGTCGGGAATCTGGAGCACACGGCGCGGGTCGTCCCAGGTGAGGGAGTCGGTGTGGATTTCATCCTCGTGTGCATCGCGGTAGTGATGGTAAATCTTGATGCCGTAACGTTTGATGTCGAACCAACGGAGTCCTTCGTGAATCGTCTCGATGCGACGGAAGTGTAGGATGCAGTCCAGCACGCTCAAGTCATCGCCCTCCAAGACTTTCTCGAAGCCCATCTCCTGGGGATGCAGGTCGCTTATGAAGTCGTTGTTGGAGGTGTCGCGCCTGTACTTTCTCTTTATCTTGTCCAGCGTCAGAGCATCGGTGACGAGGTGCGAGCTTGTCCAGAGCTCCAGGTCGCGGATGGCTCCGTCGCGGTCGCCCATATACAACTTTGCTTCTGCGCGGCAGAGGATTGTCTCGTCGGCGGTGAAGGGCTGGTATATCTGGTGGACGTAGCCAATACCTGCAATCTTGTCGGTGTATTCGAAGTACTCGTAGAGGCGGAAGAGCCAGGCGCCGTACTGCTGGCCTGCCCGGTTGATGTAAACCATGCCCGAGAAAGCAGGGAGTGTGCCCGACCAGTTGGGACCGCTGCCCCAGATTGTAGCATCGAGCGATGAGGGGATGCGCCATGTCTTGCCGTCGGAGCCCTTGAAGGTGATGCCGGTGTTGATGGCAAAACGTGCATTATCGGTGAGCATACGCCACTGCAAGGAGTACGTTGCCTGAAGCAGGAAGTTCCACGACTGCTTCTCGTCGTTGTAGTCGTTCTGCTTCGTCTGAATCGTGTTCTTGTTGATGGATTTCCAATTGCGGAGGACGGGAGTGCTGCCCAGGGCTGCATTGGCATGCTTCAGGCACTTCTCGTAGTCGCGCTTGTAAAGGTAGAAGCGTGCAGCGAAGGCATTGGCTGCATTACGGTTGAAGTGGTAGGCCGGGACGATGTACTTGGAGTCGTCGATGAGGTCGATGCCCTCCAGGATGTCCTGTTCGATGAGGCGATACACTTCAGCCACGCTCTTGCGGAACTTGGGGTCGCTGTAGTCTACGTTGACCGTATTCTCCACCTCGCTGACATAGGGGATGCCGACGTCCTGAGAGCTACGCGCCTCGTCCTTGTAAGCTTCGGCAAAGACGTTGACGAGCACAAAATGGAGGTAGGCACGCAACAGGTGAGCCTCGCCCCAGGAGTGAGCCAGCTCGCGGTCGTTGGCGGGGTCCTTGCTCATAGCTAGCATCGCTTCGATGGCATGGTTGGCCACGGCGATGCCCTGATAGTTCGACTCCCATACGGCGTAGGGGGTGTCGTCTTCGCCGGTGCTGTAGTTGTCTATCACTTCCCAAGCGTAGGCCTGCTCGTGGAAATCAGCATAAGCGTCATTATGTGTAGCTGCAACGACGACATTGTCGTCTACGAGGTTATCGCTGCTGAGTTCGCAGAGGAGTGCGGGCACGGCGGCAGGATAGCCCGACGTCAGCAGTTTCTGTATCTTGTCTACTGAATCGATTTCCGTACGGTTATCCGGAGCGTCGTCGAGGTCGGAGCAGGAGACGAAGCTGAATGCACCGACGAGACAAAGTGCCGACAATCTAAGTATTCTTTTCGTATCTGTATTCATAATCTTCATATCTTTCTGTTTCTTCGTCGAGGCTGTCCAGGTTCGGGTTGTCCGCCCTCGCCTGCAGCCTTTTGTTTTGGTTTAGTTAGAATCCCAGACGCAATGTTGCCGTAAACTGCTTGGAGATAGGTGCGGCCACACCGCCGGAGTTGATGAACTCGGGATCCTGACCATTGAGCTTCTTGTCGGCATAAATCAGACAGAGGTTTGTGGCAGCCACCTTCAGCGATGCGCGGTTGATGAATGTCTTCTGGAGCCAGTTGTCGGGCAGGGTGTAGGTGAGAGCTACTTCCTTCAGACGGATGAAGTCGCCGTTGGCGATGCGCTCTGTGGAGTAGTTGTAGGCATTGTATGCCGTGCGCATCTCGTAGGAGCCGTAGCGGTTCACCTGGTTTCTGGAGGCGATGGTGGGGATGCTGGTCACGGCTTCGTCGCCGGCCTTCATCCAGCGGTTCTTGAACTCGCGCGGCATCGTGGAGAGGTCGCTGTATGCCGAGGAGAAGACGGGGTCGAGGCGCACGACGTTGCCACCGGCGTAGGTGAAGAAGAGGTCGAGCCCGAGGGTGCCCCAATTCTTGCTCTTATAGCTGAAGGTGTTGTTGAACGAACCATAGAAGGTGGGGTCAGAGGGACCTTCGTAGATGAGGAAGTCCTTCAGGTTCTCCGTCTCCTGGAAGTTCACGTCGCCCACGGTTACCTGTCCCAGCTCGTTGTAGACCTGCGGGAGGCCTTCGGAGTTGAGTCCGGCGAACTTGTAGCTGAAGATGGAGCGGACGGGATAGCCTTCGATGGCATAGCCGAGACCGGTCACGAGGTCGACGGCGCGGCTGGCTACGTCGAGCGAGGTAATCTCGTTCTTTGCGCTGGAGATGATGAAGTCGGTGGTCCAGCGGAAGCCTGCCTTGTCGATGTTGATGGTGTTGAGGCCGACCTCGATGCCGTGCGACTTCATGTCTGCCACGTTGGCGTACTTGAAGATTTCGCCGCCGGCGCCCTGTGTATAGGTGGGGCCGATGAGGTCGAAGTTGTTACGCCCGTAGACGTCGAAGGTCACGCCGATGCGGTCCTTCAGGAAGCTCAGGTCGAGGCCGACGTTCCACTCATGCTTTTTCTCGTAGGTCAGCTCGGAGTTGCCGAGGCTTTCGATGTAAATCTGTGACTCGGCAGCCGATGTGAAGGGGCGCCAGGTGTTCCTCGTCTTGAAGATGGCGTTGGCGTTGGTCACCCAGGCTGGGCCGGTGTCGGCTGTCAGCGAGTAGCTGCCGCGAATCTTCACCTGCGAGAGCCATGACTTCGTGCTTTCCATGAACTTCTCGTTGGTGAGGTCGTAGGAGGCCGACACGTTCCATGTGGGCAGCCAGCGGCTCTGGCGGCTCTTGCCCAGACGGTTCGTTCCCTCGTAGCGGAAGGTGCCGTTCAGGGTGTAGCGCTGGTCGAAGTTGTAGTTCACCTGTGCATAGTATGCAAGGGTGTTGGTCAGCGTGTAGGACTCGCCGAAGTACTCGGTGTTCTCCTCGTTCATCTGCTTGAGCCAAAGATAGGGTGTGTAGGTGATGCCGCCGTTGTCGAACTGATAGCCCCAACCAGTCCAGTTGGTGGAGGTGCGGCGGACGGTGGAGTACTCTGTTCCTATCATACCGTTGAGCGTATGCTTGTCGGCGAACACATTATTATATTGTCCCATCAAGCGGAAGTTGTTGGAGCGCATGTTGTCATCGAACTGATACTTGATGCCGCCGGTGGGGAGGACGGACTCGGGCAGAGCGAGCTCGTTGTCCGGGTCGGTGTAGAGCAGAGAGTTGGCGTCGCGGACGGTAGAGTTGTCGTCCTGCTGGTCGACGCCGGCGCGGTAGGCGTTGGCCTGGTTGGCCTGGTCCATGACGTTGTGCTGGCGCTTGGTGTGCTGCAGGCGCGACGAGATGAGTCCGCTCAGGCGCACCGACTTGATGGGCTTGTACTCCAGCTCGCCGCGGAACATCAGCTCGGTAACCATGATGTCGTTGTAGTTGTGTTCCAGCTCGTCGAAGATGTTGAAGCCGGTGTAGAAACGCGTGTAGTTGACGTTGGGGTCGAGGCATCGGCTCGTGTTCATGGCGTAGCTGAAGGGGTTGATGTCGAAGTCGCGCTTCACTTCGCCAGTGACGACGTCGGTGCTGCGGTTCAGCGAACCGGGAGCCTCCTGCTTGCGGTAGCTGCCCTGAGCCGCCAGCTTGACGGTGAGGAGGTCGGCTCCGCGCTTGTCCTTGAGGATGTCGTAGGAGGTGTTGCCGTTGAAGGTATAGCGGTTCACGCTGCTGCGGTTGACGAACTGGCCGGGGTCGGTGAGGACAGACATCGAGAAGTAGTTCTGCGAACGTTCTGTGCCGCCGGAGATGCTGACGGAGTGGTTCTGCTGCACCTTATTGGTGAACAGGAGGTCGAACCAGTCGGTGTTGCGGAACTCGGCTGCCTGGAGGTAGGCGTTACGTGCAGCCTCGGTGTTCTTGAGGCCGAAGGTGCCCGTCTCGGGGTCGTAGGCGCGAAGCTGCTGGAACATGTAGCCGTAGATACCAGTGTTCTCGGCGTTGACCATGTTCTCGAGCTGCAGCCAGCCCTTGTCGGCCATCTCCTTGTAGACGCCCATCACTTCCTGCGAGTTCATGATGTTGTAGTTGCTGTAGCTGGGCTTGAGGCGTGTGGTGAACTCGCCTGTGTAGCTCACGCTGGCGCGACCCTTGGAGCCCTTCTTCGTGGTGACGACAATCACGCCGCCCATGGCGCGGGCGCCATAGATGGAGGTGGCGGAGCCGTCCTTCAGGATGGTGAACGACTCGATGTCGTCGGAGTTCAGACCTGCCACGGCCGAGGAAATCAGCGTCTTGGCATCGCCGGAAGCGAGGTCGTCGGCGCTGACGTCCACGTTGTCCTCGTAGATGACACCGTCCACCACCCACAGGGGTTTGGAGTTGCCGTAGATGGAGGTGGCGCCGCGAACACGAATCTTGGGCGAGGCGCCGAATGTGCCCGTGACGTTCGTCACCTGCACACCTGCCACACGTCCCTCCAGCGAACGGCTCACGTCGGCCATGCCGGAGAGCTTGATCTTTTCGGCGTCCACCGTCGTGGCTGCGCCGGTGAAGAGACGCTTGTCTATCTGCTGCTGACCATTGACGATGACCTCGGTCATCTGGATATCCTGACTTGTCAGCGTTACACGCATGCCGTTCTTGGCACGCTCTTTCTTCTGGTTCATGCCTATCATGGAAAAGACCAGCATGGACTTAGAGTTCGGTACGGTCACTGTGAACTTACCGTCAATGTCGGTGACGCTGCCATTGGCCGTGCCATCCACCTTGACCGTAACGCCCACCAGAGGCTCGCCAGTCTCGCCGTCGAACACCGTACCCGAAACTTTTTCTTTTTGGGCGAAAGCCATGCTTGCCGACATGACCATGCAGGCAAGCATCACAAAAAACCTTCTACCTAAGCGACTGTTACTTTGCACTTGTTTGTTGTTTTCTTGGTGTGTTAATATTCGTAATTTCATTTCTTTCTCTCGTTATCCGTTCAGCTTGCCGTTGGCTTCGCCTATACATTATATATTATTATATATAGCCCACACACTAAAGGACAGGCAAACCGTGCGGATTTTTTGCCTGTTTCCTGCATATAGACGTATATTTGGGCGCAAAGTTAAATAAAATTTCTCAAAACACGTTCCTAAACACAAGAAAAATGTTAATAAAACTCTTCATTTTTTAATTTTGCTGAACGAAAAGAGGGGTTTGGAATACCTTTTAATGTCATTTTTGCCGCTTTTCGGTGTCTTTCTGTCTGTTGCCGGAAGTGTCCCGATTATGCGTTTCTTTGGTATGCCAACCGTTCGTCGCCTGATGCCAAATAGATGATGCCACAATAGGCGAAGCCATGCTTCTGCAGATTGTGCTGCATGATGGTGTTGTCGCGATGTGTATCAATCCGGATGTTCGCATCATGGGCAAGGCAGAAGTCCATCATGTCGCTGAAGATATGATGTGCGTCGGGGTAGCTGGCAATACGGTGGACCACATGATACGGCTGTTCATCGTCCAGCCATTTGCCGCCGCATATCTTATGGTAAGTGGGTTCGGGTGATGGCAGGAAGGCGAAGTAGCCGACGACACGGCCTCCGTCCTCTATGACAAAGGCTCCCTCCTTTTCCATGTCTGCAGCAATGTCCTTCTCTGATGGGTAGCCATCTGCCCATTGGTGCATATTGCCCGAAGAACGCATGATCTTCTTCGCAGCTTCCACCACCTTCATAATGTCAGCCATGTCTGTCTGCCTGGCTTCTCTGATTATTCTGCTCATATCGTCATCCAAATTATCAAGGCTGTCTGAGCCACAATTATCAAGGGAATGCCCAACTGGAACTTCTTGTGCATGGTTTTGTGTCGCCACACTCTCATGCCCAGCCAAGCGCCTATGCTGCCGCCTATGGCTGCCAAGCCCAGAAGGGTTGCTTCCGGGATGCGCCACATGGAGCGTCTGGCTTTCCACTTGTCGATGCCGTACACGAAGAAGGTGGCGGCGTTGATAGCGACAAGATAGATGACTACGATGATAATGCCATTCATGTTTACGCTTCGGCCTGGGAAGTTACAGGTTGGTTTTGCTGTGCAAAGATACGAATAAGCAAGCAGAATTCCAAATTCTTTTGAGTATTCAAAATCATAGGCGCAGGCAACAAAACTTTTTCAATGGTTTGGAAATATATTTCCGTGGCACTGAAATATATTTCCAAGGCTTTGAAATAAATTTCCAAGCCACTGAAAAAGTTTTTATCCGCGGGAAGACAAAAAAGTAATCACAGTGAAACGGATTTGCATCAGCAGGAGAAAAAACATCTACACGGGGAGGGGAAAAGGCAGACACGACACAAAGAGGGCATCCTCGCATTTGGGGATGCCCTCTTTGTGTGCGTGTTTGACGTAGTCTGAACCGCTATCCCAGGAAGCTTATCAGCACGCCTGCGGCAACGGCGGAGCCGATGACACCGCTGATGTTGCTCGACATGCAGTAGTTGAGGACGTGGTTCTTGGGGTCGTACTTCGTGCTGATGCCGTTGCAGACGCGGCTCGCCATCGGCACGGCACTGAGGCCTGTGGCGCCGATGAGCGGGTTGATTTTCTTCCTTGCGAAGAGGTTCCATATCTTCACCATGCAGATGCCGCTGGCGATGCTCAGGGCGAAGGCACAGAAGCCACCTGCCACGATGCCGAGTGTGGTGACGTTGATGAAGGCGTCCACCGTCATCGTGGCTCCGACGCAGAGTCCCAGGAAGATGGTGGCAGCGTTCATGATGCCGTTGCTGGCTGCATCGAAGAGACGGAACGTATCGTTGCCTATCTCCTTCAGCAGGTTACCGAACATCAGCATACCCACCAGGCTGACAGCGGTCGGCACGAAGATGGCTACGATGGTCGTCACGGCGATGGGGAAGACAATCTTCAGCACGCGCATGTTCTTTATCTCGGTTGCATCGGGATAGAGCTTGTCCTGCTCCTTCATGTTGATGCGCAGTTCCTTCTCCGTGCAGAGACATTTCACCACAAGGGGAATGATGACGGGCACGAGGGCCATGTAGCTGTAGGCTGCGATGGCGATGGGACCGAGCAGATGGGGCGCGAGCTTGATGGTGGTGAAGATGGCCGTGGGGCCGTCGGCGCCGCCGATGATGCCCAGCGAGGCAGCCTCCTGGGGCGTAAAGCCCACCATCAGAGCCACGAGCAGCACGGCGAAGATGCCCATCTGGGCTGCTGCGCCGAAGATGGCGAGCTTCAGGTTGCGCAGCATCGGGCCGAAGTCGGTCAGCGCACCCACGCCCATGAAGATGATGGGGGGCAGCAGGCCGCTCTTGATGAGCGCGTAGTAGAGGTAGTTCATCAGTCCGAGGTCGTGCGCTATCTGATGGAGGGGCATCTCGTAGATGTTCTTCATCA
>DGTM01000026.1:10235-17226 GCA_002394305.1 Prevotellaceae bacterium UBA4336 | reverse complement strand
AGGCGTATAGAAGCTTGCAAAGCCGCGTCCGTCGATGGACGTGATGCCTACGGGAAGGGACTCGACGGCCTCAATTGTCCAGCGGGCGTAGTCCACTTTGTTTTCGTAGGAACTCAGACGGTCTGTATAGTATTGGCCGTTGCTGTCCCACGCCACGAGATAGCCTCCGCAGTAGATGAAATACTTCATTGACTCATCACTTGCCGTAAAGGAGAACTCTCCTCCTGTGTTGCCAATAGCTGTATGGGGAGCACCTGCATCATTAGCCAGATACTGTCCGTATTTGTAGCTGATGATGTGGTTGTCCGGCGTGACGTAATAGATGCCGGCATCGCTCTGACTTGCCACCAGCGGGTGTTTGCCTGTTGCTCCCACACCCATATACTTGGACTGTTTCGGCGAGTAGAAGCGTACGAACTTGTCCCTTGGCTGGTTCACCTCGATGGCGTCCCGTATGGCTGCCACTTCGCCGGGCGTGGTGCAGGCATCGATGGCGGTCTTGTAGGCAGCGGCATCGGCGAAGGGGCTTGCGCTTCGGTTGTAGAGACCGTAGTCGGTGCCGATGTGGGTGTAGTGCAGGGCAATGGCATCAATCTTTGCTACGGCCAGGTCGCGTGCGGCGGTGGAGGCGAAGGGCGTGCCTGTCCGCATTGATATGGCCGATGTATATGTGCCGTTGAGGAAGGGAGTCTTGGAGCTGTTGAATGCCTGATCGGACTCCTTGATGATGTAGCAGTAGGGGTTTGTGTCCGACGAGCGGTTGTCCGAGGTGATGTACACTCTGCCGAAGCGGACGGCATCGCCCGAGATGTTGGATTCTGTGCTGCTTATCATGGCTCCTACCTGGAAGTCGTTCTCAAGGTAAGCAACCTTGTAGTCGTCGGTCAGATGTTTGTAGCCGAGGATGCGGCCGTTCTCGTCGATGAAAGCGAAGCGTGTGTCGCCGTTCTTGTTGGTGAACTGGTGGCAGTAGAATGTGGTGGGCGTGCTGCCCGATGTTCCGCAGCTCAGCGTTGTCCCGTCGGCAATGAGGGGCCAGAAGGTGGTGCCGGTCTTTGAGACCATCGTCAGCGTGTAGTACTGTCCGTCCTGCGGCATCTCGACATTGGTGCAGGCCTTGAAAGCTGTCACGGCGTCGCTAATCTCCGAATCTGTTGCATCTGGGTCGCTGAGGACGTTCGCCAGGCTTGTGCGCTCTGTGGCTTCTTCCGTGGGGTAGCCCACGCCTGTCAGGTCCAGGAGGCTTGCAAAGAATTTGTCGCCTGTGATGTCCTGTGCGGTGTGTCCCTTTTGATAGACGATGTTGTAGCCCGAGGGGCTCTGTGTCTCGCCCGTGGCACATTCCTCAAAGAGCATGTCGAAGGTGCCGCTTCCCGTGCCGACGATGGAGGAATAGGCGCTCCAATTGTGCGTCACGTTCATGCCCTGCGTCCAGCTTGCGCCGCCCTTAGTGGAGAAGTCGCTTACGCTGAATCCGGTGCTCTTGGGCAGTGCAATATAATAATACTGTATGTCGCGCCGCTGGCCGGTGTACATGGGTGCGGTCTGCAGGACAACTGTGTGTTTGTTGCCGTTCAGGTCGTAAAGCTCCAGGGCCTCTGCGTCGCCGTGGCAGGATGTGGCGGTGGCATTGTTCCACTGCCCCTTGGCTCCCCATGTGCCGGCTGCCGTGTCGAAGTCGGAGTAGTTGAATACGTTCACGTAGCGGGAGGAGTTGCCCTTGCCCACGAGCAGAAGGTCACCGTCGGGAAGCTCCACGACGTGCGCCTCGTCGCCGTTGTTGGCAACCTGTCCGCCCAGTACCTCCCATGTGTCGCCGAAGTCGTCGGAGTATACGACCACGTTGCCGCTGTTCGTTACGAGTGCACTGTAGATGCGGTTGTAGGCGGCTCCGTCGGCCTTGCGCACAGACTGCGTTATCTTGCCGCTGGAGAAGAAGGCGCGTACGATGCCGCTGCTGCCGTCCGCTGCACGCAGTCCGCAGCCCTCCAGCTTAGCCATTATGTCGGGGGTTATGTTTGTGTAGTCGCTCCATGTCGCACCGCCGTCTGTGGAGCGCAGGAGGGCAATGCCAAGCTGTGCCACCTGGTTGTCGGCATCGTATGTGGAGACGCCGTATTTTCTGTTGCCAGCCGAGCAGACCATCAGTATGTTGTTGCCGGAGTTACCCGCCGTGTTGTCGGCCACGACTGCTGCGTCGCCGAAGCTCCATTCCATGTAGTTCCTCGCACTCTCGCTCCAGTTGCCCTTCGCAGCGGTGAGAGGTCCGCTCCATGTCTCGCCGTCATCATCGCTGTAACGGGTTTCAATGCTTGTGGAAGCTTCGCCTACGTCCTTTTTCCCCGGACGGTAGTCGGCAAAGGCAATGAGTCGTCCGCTCTGGGTGCGAACGATGGCTGGCAGACGGTAGGCTGCGCTGGAGTCATCGGAGTAATCGTCCCAGAGCACGATGCCGTTGCCTGTCGTGGCGGTATAGTTGGCAGTGATGGTGGAGCCATGGGGCACAGATGCGAAGTCGCCTGCTGCGATGCTGGTACCGAAGTTCGTGCCGCCCACCGAGAAGCCGGTGAACTCATAGCCGCGATAGCTGGTGGAAGAGGCCGTGAATGTCTCTGGCACGTAGCCGTCTATGGTCTGTGCTTCGTCGTCGCTGCCGTCCAGGTAGATGCTGCTCGTACCGCTGCTCAATGTCATGGTGATTTTTCCAGCA
Source organism: Prevotellaceae bacterium UBA4336 (assembly GCA_002394305.1). GTDB lineage: Bacteria > Bacteroidota > Bacteroidia > Bacteroidales > Bacteroidaceae > Physcousia. Next base: position 14,516 of record DGTM01000026.1, on the reverse strand, counting down.
CGGGTGTTCTCGGCCTCCGTGCTGCCTGTCACGTTGATGGCCACGTTAATCTGGCTCTTGATGACGTTGATGGTGAAAGACTTCAAACAAAGCCAATTAACTGTAGAGCCTTTGGCTTTTATCGTTATTGTGGAGGACGGCACGTTCAGGTTGCTTGCCGTGAGAACCGTGGAAGCTGCATTGCTAATCTCCGTCGTGCTTTGTCCTGGCAGTGTCACGTCATAGGAACAACCACTGGGTTGACTGACGAAGTCGATGGAATAGCCTTCTATCAGATATCCGGCGGGAGCGGTGATGGTGAGGCTCTCGTCGGTTTGCACAGCGGATGTCTTGACAACCATGCTGTATACATCCCACCAGTTGCTGTGCCTGTCGATGACGGGTGCCGTGAATACAACACCGGCAAGCCCCGATGTGGCGTTCGAAGTAAAGGTGTTTGGTGTAGCACTGTTGTTTCGGGTGCCGTAATAATCATAAGGTGCGTTTTTTCCGTCGACGACCGTCACGGTGATGGGCTGTGCCCAAGAACTGCCTGCAAACAGCACCAGAAGTGTTTGCAGTAATCTGAGTTTCGTTTTCATGGTTTAGTTTTGTCGTTTGGCTTGCTTATGGGAGGATACGTTGCCGAGCCTCGCTGCGCAGTGCGCGTACATAAACAAAATTGCTGTAGGTTGTTGTTTGTCTGAAGTATTGACCTGTTTGCCCTGTCACAGGGACTCATCTCTATGAGGCACAGATATCACTTCGCAAAGATATAATGATTTCGCGGAAGAAATACAAATGGGGGAGGGTGATTTAAGAATCTTTACGTATAAAACGCTTTGTTTAACATGGTTTAACCTATGGTTTGCTGTACGAAATGTTGTTTTCGCCGTTCTTGTCCCTGTTGCCTCTTCCAGAGGGATTGCATGTGAAAAACAGGTGTTGAAAGTGAACGTCGAAAGAAACGATGGACACGAATCAGTCGGATATTAGAGTTTTTTAGTGCATTTAGATGTTTATCTCAAATAAAAGTCCTATCTTTGCAGTGACGTTCAACGAAAATGACAGAAACGAGATGAAGAAAGATGCGTGGGGAATGGCGGTGGGCGGTTATGTATGCTGCGGTTTGGTCGCTGCGGGCATGCTATTGCAGGTGGTGGCAGGGCCTGTGCGCTGGGACGCAATGGCCTGGCCGGTAAACGGCATCGTGCTGGCTGTGCTGGTGCTCTCCGTCGTGGCTATGCACCTGTGCCGCAGGCGCGTCCGGCTGTTCCGGTGGATGGCTTCGCTGCAGGCCGGCATCCCGGCGATGGTGGCTTGTGCCATGCTGACGGTGCTGATGGGTGTGACGCGCCAGGTGCCGTCCGGACATGTACCTATGGAGCCTGTGGGCATCACGTCCATGCTGTCGTTCTGGCCTTTCGTGCTGCTCTATGTGTGGCTCATGGTGCTTGTCGGCATGGTGTGCATGACGAGGCTGACGCGCCCGTCGTGGCGCAATGTCCCCTTCCTGCTGAACCATCTGGGCATCTTCATCGCCCTTGTCTGCGGTACGCTGGGCAATGCCGACATGCAGCGTCTGCGCATGATGGTGCGCGAGGGCACGACGGAGTGGCGTGCCGTGGACGAGCAGCACAGGGTGAAGGAACTGCCCGTTGCCATCGAGCTGCACGACTTCTTCATCGAGGAGGAGCCGCTCCGCTACCTCTCTGATGTGACGGTCTACACGAAGAAGGGACTCGTCCTCCGCGACACGCTGCGTGTGAACAAGCCGCTTGCCGTGCGCGGATGGAAGATATATCAGTATGGTTACGACGAGGCGAAGGGGGCGGAGAGCGACATCAGCATCTTCGAGCTGGTGCGCGACCCGTGGCTGCCGTTCGTCTATCTGGGCATCTTCATGATGCTGGCCGGGGCCGGATGTCTTTTCCTTCAGTCCCGCAATCTCGGGAAGAAGGAACGGAATAATGAAACATCGTAATAACGTAATAACGTGATAACGGAATAACGAAACGTCGTGATAACGGAATAACGAAACAAAAGACAGCGAATAACGATGGGAAACTGGAATGACTTTTGGCTCTTTGCCCTGCCTGCATTGGTGTGCTGGACGGTGGCTTCGTTGCTTTCGCTCCGCGGAAAACGGCTGAAGCTCGTCTACCTGTTCGCCATCTGCGGCCTGATTGTCTTTGGGGCGTACATCGCCCTGATGTGGGTTTCGCTGGAGCGTCCGCCTCTGCGCACTATGGGCGAGACGCGGCTCTGGTATTCCTTCTTCCTGCCTCTGGTGGGACTGCTCACCTACAGCCGTTGGCGCTACCGCTGGATACTGCTGTTCAGCACGATGCTCAGCACGGTCTTTATCTGCGTGAACCTCTTCAAGCCGGAGATTCACAGCAAGATGCTGATGCCGGCCTTGCAGAGCCCGTGGTTTGCGCCGCACGTCATCGTCTACATGTTTGCCTATGCCACGACGGGCGCTGCCATGCTGATGTCGCTCTGGCAACTCATACGCCGGCAGGACATGCTGGAGGCCATCGACGGCCTGACGCGCGTGGGGCTCTCGTTCCTCACGGTCGGGATGCTGTTCGGTGCGCTGTGGGCTAAGGAGGCCTGGGGCACCTACTGGTCGTGGGACCCGAAGGAGACTTGGGCGGCTGTCACGTGGCTCTGCTACCTGATATACCTGCACCTGCGCATCGGTCGCCCGACAGCCGTGCGTCCTGCCTTGCTCTGGCAAGTCATTTGCTTCCTGTGCCTGCAGATGTGCTGGTGGGGCATCAACTACCTGCCTGCTGCCCAGGGCGCGAGCGCACACACTTATTCATAATTAAAAATGAAAAGTGAAAAGTGAAAAATGAAAGGTGAAAAATAAAAAATGAAAAATTAAAAATGAAAAATTGAAAGTGAAAATTAATTGAATATGGTTAAACACATTATACTGTGGCGGCTGAGGGAGGACCTCACTGCCGAAGAGAAGGAGAACGTGAAGCAAGGCATCAAGGCCGGGCTGGAAGGCCTGAGCGGCCGCATACCGGGACTGATTGACATCCGTGTCAACGTGGACGGGCGGCTGGACTCGTCGAATGCCGACGTGATGCTGGACAGCACTTTCACCGACGAGGCTGCGCTGAAGGCCTATGCCGTGCACCCCGAGCACGTGGCCGTGGCCGACGGCAAGGTGCGTCCCTACACCTGCCTGCGCACCTGCCTGGACTATGAGGTGAAGTGAGGAGGGAGCATTTCGTTATAACGGGATAACGTGATAACGAAACAGCGAAATAACGTTATAACGTGATAACGAAATAACGACATTAAGAATAAAAGAAGAAATCACTATGAAAGGAATTGTATTGGCCGGCGGGTCTGGCACCCGTCTCTATCCCATCACGAAGGGTATCAGCAAGCAGCTCATGCCCATCTATGACAAACCGATGATATATTATCCCGTCAGCGTGCTCATGATGGCGGGCATTCGCGACATACTCATCATCTCCACGCCTTTCGACCTGCCTGGCTTCAAGCGTCTGCTGGGCGACGGCAGCGATTATGGCGTACACTTCACCTACGCCGAGCAGCCTTCGCCCGACGGACTGGCACAGGCCTTCACCATCGGTGCTGACTTCATCGGCGACGACTGTGCCTGCCTCGTCCTGGGCGACAACATCTTCCAGGGCAACGGCTTCAGCGTCATGCTGCGGGAGGCTGTGCGCACGGCGGAGGAGGACGGCAAGGCCACGGTGTTCGGCTACTGGGTGAACGACCCCGAACGCTATGGCGTGGCTGAGTTCGACAAGCAGGGCAACTGTCTGAGCATCGAGGAGAAGCCTGCCAAGCCGAAGAGCAACTATGCCGTCGTGGGCCTGTACTTCTACCCGAACAAGGTGGTGGACGTGGCAAAGCATATCCGCCCCAGTGCCCGCGGCGAATACGAGATAACGACCGTCAACCAGCAGTTCCTCGCAGACGGCGAGCTGAAGGTGCAGACGCTGGGCCGTGGCTTTGCCTGGCTCGACACGGGCACGTTCGACTCTCTCTCCGAGGCTTCCACCTACATCGAGGTGCTCGAGAAGCGTCAGGGCCTGAAGGTCGGATGCCTGGAGGGTATCGCCTACCGCAAGGGCTGGATAGACGAGGAGCGCATGCGCCAGCTGGCACAGCCGATGCTCAAGAACCAGTACGGGCAGTATCTGCTCAAGGTGATAGAGGATGTGAGGCGGTACGGCCAGGACGGCGAAGACATGTAGCGTGGTGCTCCGCTGACAAGCGCGTGCTCTTCCGAAATAAGAGCCTGGGTCT
>DGTM01000026.1:6291-10070 GCA_002394305.1 Prevotellaceae bacterium UBA4336 | reverse complement strand
TTCCGAAATAAGAGCCCAGCTCTTCCGGCAGAAGCGCGTGCCGTGTGGGGAAAAAGAAAGGCGAGTCAGGAGCGACTCGCCTTTTCTTGTGTCCGGACGTAAGGGTCAGGGCGCGATGACGGATGCCGAGACGACGGCTGTACCCGACTTGGAGTAGGTGCCGTCTATCTTGATGCCGCGTGCGCCGCTGCCGGTGTTGGCTACACGTACGGTGCCGGCCGTGATGGTGAAGTTGCCTTTTATCCTGATGCCCATGCAGCGCGACTCTTCCTCGGTGACGGGGTCCTCGTAGATGCCGCCCGTGGCACGTATCTGCATGAGGGTGATGTTGTCGTCCTCGTTGACGGTCAGGTTGCCTGTCACCTGGATGCCTCTGCTGCCCGCACCGCTGGCCGTGATGTTGAAAGTGCCGCCCGTGACGAACATGTCGACAGGTGCCTTGATGCCTTTCGTGTCGTCGCTGGCCGCTGTGATGTTGAGGCTTCCGCCACGGATGAACAGCATGCCGTTGTTCTCCTTGTCGGGGTCGGGCGTGACGTCGTCGTCCAGCGTCTTCGTCTCCACCTGCAGTCCGTCGCCTCCCTGCCCGCTGAGCGTCAGCGTGCCGCCGCTCATGAGGAAGTACTGCCCCACGTGCATGGCATCGGACACGGCTCCGGTGACGGTGATGCTGCCCGTGCTCTTCTTCAGCTGCATGTATTCCTTGGTGGCGATGGCGTGTTTCGTGTTGCCCTTCACGGTGAGCGTGCCGCTGCCTTCCACCTCGAGGTGTCCTTTGCAGTAGAGGGCTGCCTTCTGCTCGCCGCCTGCAGCATCGGTCAGATAGTTGTCCGTGCCGTCGCAGAGAATCAGGTCGACGCGCTTGCCGCACTCTATGTCGATGGCTGCACCGCGGTCGCTGGTCAGGTTCAGTCCGCTGAGGTAGAACTTACACTTGAGCGGTCCGTCGTAGGTGAGCGAGCCCTGGGCGCTTGTGCCTTGCAGCACGAACTCCAGCTCGTCCTTCACGTTCGTGCTGGTCAGCGTGACGTGTGCGCCGTCGACCGTTGCCGTGACGCCGGAGGCATGGCCGAGGTCGACCGTTGCCGTCTCGCCTGCATAGGTGACGGTGACCGTGTGCACCACGGCGATGCTGTCCACCAGGCTGGTGTCGAACGTCTTGTCCCCTACGGTGAGGACAGAGCCGTCGCCCGTGAACTCCATGCTGGAGGTCGTGAGGCGCGTATCGTTGCCTCCCTGCCAGATGCGCACCTGTTCCTGTGCCCGCACAGAGCCCCCGCCCCCCTTTAGGGGGAGAAGGAAGCAGGCGATTAGGAACAAGGATGCTTTAATCGTGAGTTTTTTCATCATGGATTGCTTTTAGGTTCCCCCTGAAGGGGGTAGGGGGTCCTGATTCTACTTCTTGATCTTGATGGCCTTGTCGCCCATGCGGACGATGTAGACACCGGTGGGCAGTCCGTCGAGGCTGATGTTGGCACCCTCCTTGATGTTGGCAATGCTGACGAGTGCGCCGCTGGTGTTGTAGACGCGCATCAGGCCGTTGCCCTTGATGGCGAGCGTGCCGTTCTCGTAGGTCATGTCTTCTGCCTGTTCGGGCAAAGCCTTGATGGCATCGGCCGACTCGGTGAAGGTGATGCGCTCCATGACGGAGATGGGGTAGGAGTTCTCGCCCTCGGTGGTCGTGACCACGACGTAGCCATTCTGGAAGGTAATCTTCTGCACGATGGGCAGGGAGATGTTCTCCTCAGACCCGTTGTAGCTGATGGTGAGGTACTTGAAATTGTCGGCCAGCATCGAGGTGCAAGCCAGGAGCAGCAAGGCTGCCAAAAGGTTTCTCGTCTTCATATACGTGTATATATTATATAATGTGTGTTCGTCAGAAGCTGTACTTGTAGCCGATGCTGAGGGCGTGCCTCCGGTCGTGGTCGCGTATGACTTCGCCGTCCTCGACGTCGTACATGTAGAAGGTGGCAACGTAGGAGAGCGACACCTCGTTGTGCTTGCGGAACTTGTAGCCGCAGCCGATGGCGGTGCGTACCTTCTGCAGGAGCATGTGGTCGCCTACGCTGACGCTGTTGTGTGCCTCGGCCGAGATGTAGGGCGAGAAGGGGAAGCGCTTCTTGTCGTACTCCAGCTTCACGCGCGAGCGCAGCACCTGGTCGGTGTTGGCAAGGATGTCTTTCGTGTCCCACTCGTTGTGTGTCAGCTCTGTCTCCAGCTCGTAGTACGTGTAGGGTTCCCAGTTTTCGTCGAAATCCGTCTTTTCGGCATTCTCGTACTTCATGCGATACCTGTAGCGGTCGATGCTGTAGGCCTTGGTGTGCGTGAACTGGTAGCGTTCGCGCAGCGAGACGCGCAGCCATCCCCACAGCTTGACGGTGCCTGTTGCCTCGGCATAGAAGCGGTGGCGCGGATACCAGTGGGCCGGGAAGGAGTTGTAGCCTACCGTCCACTCTTTGGGGTATGCCGTGTAGTCGCTCTTATCGTTAATCTTGTCGGGGCGCCCCGTGTAGAGGAAGTTGTAGCCGATGCCAAGCTTGAGGTACTTGATGGGCTTGTAGGTCGTGTTGAGTCCGGCAGAGAAGCGTGCCTTGTGCTGGGCACGGTACTCTAGGTCGAGCCCGACATCCCAGGTCCGTGTGATGGCTTTCTCGATGCCGATCTCCTGCCAGGTGCCGAACTCGTCGTTTCCCTCTGCCAGCAGGGGCGCAGCGCAGAGGAGCAACGAGGCAAGGGTGAGTTGACGCAGTGTCATATGCGAGGCATTTTGATGATTTCTTCTATGCTGTTGCCGTGGTCGGAGGGCTCATCGTAGTAGATGCGGATGAGGCAGGCGTCCTTCAGGAAGTCGATGGTGCCTATTTCCACGCGCTCTATCTTCAGGCCGGTGCGCTTTTCCAGGTCGGCTATCAGTTCGGCACGCCTGTCGGGAGCGACCAGTGCGACGTTGTCATACTTGATGAACTTGCTGCAGTTGCTGCTGACGAGCTTCCCGCTCTCGAAGAGCCAGGCCATCCCGACGAAGACCAGGTTGACGAAGATGATGGTGATGATGCCGAAGCCGTCCCAGTAGTCAGCCTTGGGGTGGTACTCGGCACGGCAGAGGGCATTGACTACGCTCAGGGCAATGAGCATGAAGAGATAGGTCATCTCGCGGATGGGCACGGCTTCCGTGCGGAAACGCATGATGCCGAAGATGGCAAAGAGGCCCATTGCTGCTCCGATGTTCATGCCGTCGCCCTCCATCAGGCTCACCAGCAGGAAGATGCTCATGGACATGAGGATGTAGATGAACATGTAGTCGCGCCGGTGTCCGCGCGGATAGTAGAAGCAGCGTGCAATGACGGTGACTGCCACCAGGTTGACGATGAAGCGCATCAGCAACGAGATGAAGTGCAGGGGGTCGAAGAGTGTCAGTCCTATCAGATTACCCAGTTGGTAGTTAATGTCGTTAAAGGTTTCCATAGTGTTTTGGTTTCTGTTTATGTTTTGTTAAGTTGTTCATGAATTAGCCAGTTTGCGCAGCCTCACCAGCTTCTGCTTGAAGAGGTTTTGCTTGAGCCCCTTGTTGGTCATGACCGAGCCGATGCAGTACTTGCTGAATCCGCTGGGCTTGATGCGGAGCTGGCGAAGGATGTCGAGCACGGGACTGTAGACGTTGCCGTCGCGCTTGAGCTCGATGATGACGAGGGGCCCGACGTTGGCGTCCTGCTCCGTCTCCATGTTGTGGAAGTGCACGTCGTAGTCGATGGTGAGGCGCTCCGTCTTGCCGTAGTTGA
>DGTM01000026.1:0-6167 GCA_002394305.1 Prevotellaceae bacterium UBA4336 | reverse complement strand
TGGACGCGTTCCTTGAGGAACTCTTCGTTGCCCCCCGCGCCCGTTATCTGCTGGCAGGGCACTTCGACGCGCTTCTTCTTCGTCCGTCCGTGGTTGTTCTTCGTCTTTATCTCCAGGAAGGTGGTGTCGCTGTCCATGTAGGTCCTGACGCGTACCTTCTGTCGTGGCGCCCGGCCATTGTGATGCTCCATGTAGAAGCGGTAGTCGTCGGTGTCCCAGTAGGTCGTCATGTAGTCGGCTATCTTGCTGCCGTTGTTGAACTGCGCATAGTATTTGCCCTCGGCCAGCTCCAGCAGGCGCACCAGTTTCTCCTTGTTGGTCACGAACTTTGTGTCCGTACGGTTCATGAGACGGATGTCCTTCATCTCCTCCAGCGTGATGGGCTGAAGTTTGGTCAGTAATTCGTCGATATGGGCATCAATATCCATCTTTTTTTGCTTTCTACGGTACAAATGTAGGTTTTTTTGTGTAAATATCGTAGCGTATCGTTGTTTTTTTAACGGAATATCGCTACTTTTGCTAAAAAATAAGGTAAAATAACAACTTTATTAAACACGCAGAGATATGATAGACGTAAAGGAAACGCTTGGCAAAGCCCAAGAGAAAATGGACGAGGCTGTGCTGTACCTCGAAGAAGCTTTGGCACACATCCGTGCCGGTAAGGCCAACATCAAGATTCTGGATGGCATCCGTGTCGACAGCTACGGAAGCATGGTCCCCTTGAACCAGGTGGCTGCCATCAACACGCCCGATGCGCGTACCATTGCCATCAAGCCTTGGGACAAGAGCATGTTCCGCCCCATCGAGAAGGCCATCATGGACAGCAACATCGGCATCACGCCCGAGAACAACGGCGAGATTATCCGTCTGGGTATTCCTCCCCTGACGGAAGAGCGCCGCAAGCAGCTTGTAAAGCAGTGCGGCAAGGAGGCTGAGCAGGCCAAGGTGAGCATCCGCAACACGCGCCGCGAGATTATCGAAAAGCTGAAGAAGGGCATCAAGGACGGTCTTTCCGAGGACGTGGAGAAGGATGCCGAGGCGGACATGCAGAAGATGCACGACAAGTTCATCAAGAAGGTGGACGAGCTGTTAGCTGCCAAGGAGAAGGAGATCATGACGGTTTAGCAGGTGGTTAGTGGTTGGTGGTTAGTGGTTAGAGAATACCTTTGGAGTCCAATCTGCTGCCATGACTATCCTCTAACCACTAACTTCTAACCTCTAACCCCACATATTTTGAATGAGAGGATTAGTCATCAGGACAACGGGCAGCTGGTACACCGTCAAGACAGACGACGAGCAGGTGTACGACTGCAAGGTGAAGGGCACGTTTCGCCTGAAGGGTATCCGCAGCACCAACCCTGTGGCTGTGGGCGATGTAGTCAACATCACGCCGGGTGCCGACGGGCAGACGGCGTTCATCGACGGCATAGAGGACCGTCGCAACTACATCATACGGCGTGCGTCGAACCTCTCCAAGCAGAGCCAAATCATTGCCGCTAACGTCGACCTGGCTGCTCTTGTCGTCACCATAGCGCACCCCGAGACGAGCACCACCTTCATCGACCGCTTCCTGGCCAGCGCCGAGGCGTATCGTGTGCCGGTGCTCATCGTCTTCAACAAGACCGACCTCTACGATGCCGCAGAGCTGGAGCTGCTGGATGAGCTCGTCGCCCTCTACCGTGGCATAGGCTACACCTGCCTGTCCTGTTCGGCAGCGAACGGCAGCGGGCTTGCGGAGCTGCGGATGGAGCTTTGCGACAAGACGACGCTGCTCAGCGGCAACAGCGGCGTGGGCAAGAGCACGCTGCTCAACCACCTTGTCCCCGAGGCATATGCCAAGACTGCGGAGATCAGCGTGGCCCACGATTCGGGCATGCACACCACAACCTTCTCGCAGATGTACTTCCTGCCTCAGGGCGGAGCGCTCATCGACACGCCGGGCATCAAGGGCTTCGGCACGTTCGACATGGAGCGCGAGGAGGTGTCGCACTACTTCCGCGAGATCTTCCAGACCTCGGCCCAGTGCCGCTTCGGCAACTGCACCCACACCCACGAGCCGGGCTGTGCTGTGCTGGAGGCGGTGGCAGAGGGAGAGATTGCCGAGAGCCGCTACGCCAGTTACCTTTCCATGCTCGACGATAAGGACGAGGGGAAGTACAGGTAGCAGCCTCCCCTTGCCCCTCCAAAAGGAGGGAGATAAAAAAGAAAAGAAATGAAAGAAGCAGGAACAGAAAACAGCCTTCCGTTCTCCTCTCCTTTGGAGGGGCAGAGGGAGGCTCTCAATGTGATTAAGGTCGGAGGCGGTGTGGTGGAGAATGCTGCATCGCTGGCTTCGCTGCTCGGCCAGTTTGCCCTGATGCCCGGACGCAAGGTGCTGGTGCATGGCGGAGGCCGGTTGGCAACGGCGATGGCAACGAACCTCGGAATCGAGAGCCATATGGTGGGCGGTCGGCGCATCACGGACGAGAAGATGCTCGAGGTGGTGACGATGGTCTACGGCGGCTTGGTGAACAAAAACATCGTGGCGGGCCTGCAGGCAAAAGGCGTGAGGGCCATCGGCCTGACGGGTGCCGACGGCGACGCGATACGCAGTCACCGGCGCCCCCCGAAGCGCGTACGGACGGACGACGGCACGGAGCAGATGGTCGACTTCGGCTTTGTGGGCGACGTTGACAGGGTCGATGCCGCAATGCTCGCCCAGCTCGTCGAGGGCGGACTGGTGCCGGTGGTGGCTCCCCTTACGCACGACGGCGAGGGGCACATCCTCAACACCAATGCCGACACCATCGCGGCTGCCGTGGCCTGTGCCCTTGCCGAGCACTACGAAGTGACGCTGACCTTCTGCTTCGAGAAGGCGGGCGTGCTTCGCGATGCCGACGACGACCGGAGCGTCATCCCCAGCATCAACGAGGAACAGGCCGGGCAGCTGATTCGCCAGGGCGTCATCTCGGGCGGCATGATACCGAAGATAGAGAACGCCCTCGATGCCATCCATCGTGGCGTGCGGCAGGTCGTCATCACACATTCCGACAATATCGACGGCACACGAGGAACAACGATAAAAGGTGTAGAGTTGAAAAGGTAAAAAGTTGAAAAAGTGAAAAAGGGAGGGAAGACGGAATAATCAAGTGTAGCGCGGAATATGTTTTTACCTTTTAACCTTTTTATTTTTTTTTATTTTTTTCCCCGTTCTTGTGTAACTTTTCCCGCTTTGAATCGTCTTTGTAAGTAGAGAGATGGATAATGTCAGCTTCCAAACCACCGTGCTTCCGCTGAGCGACAGGCTCTTCCGTCTGGCTCTCCGCGTCACGATGAACAGGGCAGAGGCCGAAGATGTGGTGCAGGACACACTCCTCCGGGTGTGGGAGCGCCGCAGCGAATGGAGGCAGATAGACAATCTCGAAGCCTTTGCCATAGCGACGTGCCGCAACAGGGCGCTCGACGTGGCAAAGCGGGCAGGACGCAACACCGTGCCGCTCGACAAGGTGGAAGGCTCGCATCTCTCCGCATCGGGCACGCAACGCGCTCTGGAGGCCCGCGAACAACTCTCGCTCGTCCGTCGGCTCATGGACAGCCTACCTGAACTGCAACGCACCATCATGTTGCTGCGCGACATAGAAGGCCAGTCCTACGGCGAGATAGCCAAAGAGCTCGGCATCAGCGAGACACAGGTGAAGGTCTATCTGCACCGGGCCAGGACGAAGGTGAGGGAAGGAATTAAGAATTAGAGAATAGGGAATAAGAAGAACAATGGACTACAAATACATAGAACAACTGTTGGAACGCTACTGGGAGTGCCAGACGACACTCGAGGAAGAAGCCATCCTCCGCACGTTCTTCCGCCAGGAAGATGTGCCGGCCAGCCTGCTTCCCTATCGGCAGCTCTTCTTGGAGGAGGATGCGATGGCAAGCGAGCATCTTGGCAAGGACTTTGCCGACAGAATGCTCCAGCTGGTCCGTCAGACCGGTCAGACACAGGCGGCAGAGGAAGAAAACCCGTCCGCCGGGCTGAGGCTGGCAGAGGGCTATGTCTGCAAGGCACAGCGTCTGACCGTCATGCGCCGCCTGCGTCCCTTCTACCGTGTCGCAGGTCTCGTGGCGCTGCTGCTCGGCATCGGAAGCGCCATCCAGCAGAGCTTCACGGAAGAGGACGAGGCATCCGTGCCGCAGATGGCAGAGGCCGCCCACATCGACAGCCTGCAGCACATCACCATCAGCAGTCCCGTCGAGCAGTCCGCCGCGCTTAGCCCGCACACCTCGGACACGCTCAATGCCCAGGCAAGATAGTCTTTCATACTTTTAACAATATTTGCTTAATAAAACAATCATCTGGTGCTGTGAAGTACCTCCCTTACAAAACAAGAAACTAACAAAAGAAAGGGACGGCCGTGAGGTTGTCCCTTTTTTCCGTGTGTTCAGTCTCGGGTATGTGACAAGAAAAAGGGGCAACCGCGAAAAGGCTAAGTGAGTCTTTCTGCTTGTTGCTTTGGCTCGCGCCGGACATCCCAGAAATCGACGATGAATATGGTGTCGCCTTGAGTGTAGTACACTAGCTTGCTCCGTTTTTGTACGATGAGGCTTCTGTAGGCATGGCTTCTGCCTTTCAGCAGAGGTTCTACCTTACCCATCAGCGGAGATGAGATGAGCATATCTTGACACTCTTCTGTTTTCTTGTAGAATTTTTCTGCTGCATGAGGACCGAACTCTTGGACGATGTAGTCTATTGTGTCTTTCCAGGCACTGAATGCTTCTTCTGCCCAAATGATTTTCATAGATTACAGGTGCTGGTTGATGTAGCTGCTCATTCGCTCTGATGCTTCTTCGCGGGAGATGGTTCGCCCTGCCGCAATGTCAGCTTCTGCACAATCAATGCGGGCATTAAGTTCTTGAGGGGTGTATGGCTGAGTTTTCTCTTCCTCCAATGCTTGTTCGTACAAGTGTTTGGCAAGCCAACGTTTATTGTCTGCTGTAAGGTTGTAGCTGAGAAGCATCTGCCAAACATTCTGTAATGCGGTGGAACTCATATCGTCTTGTTTGTTTCTTTCTGCAAAGTTACACTTTATTTTCTTATCCTCAAAGGAAAAGCTGGAAAATGTTGGTGTAAAAAAGGAAGAGGATGCAGGGTGCATCCTCTTCCCTTGGGAAACTCTTCCAACCCGTGCGGAAGTGTTACCGTGTTCACAGGGTAAAAAGGGAGAGTCTGTATGCTGTCTTACAGCTTCGGACCTGCTGCGACGAGCAAAGATGTTCGTTGCTGCAGGACCTTCGCTTTAATTCCTTACAGCTTCGGACCTGCTGCGACGAGAACTCTTTTTTGTAAGTCTCGTTGCTTTCGTTCCGAATCTTTACAGCTTCGGACCTGCAGCGACGAGAGCCTTGCCGGCTTCGTTGCCTTCGTACTTCTTGAAGTTCTTGATGAAGCGTGCTGCCAGATCCTTGGCCTTCTCTTCCCACTCTGCGGCAGTTGCATAGGTGTCGCGGGGGTCGAGGATGGCGGGGTTGACGTTGGGCAGAGCTGTGGGCACCTCAAAGTCGAAGTAGGGGATCTTCTTGGTCTCAGCCTTCAGGATGCTGCCGTCGAGGATAGCATCGATGATGCCACGTGTGTCGGGGATGCTGATGCGCTTGCCTGTGCCGTTCCAGCCGGTGTTCACCAGGTAAGCCTTTGCGCCGCTCTTCTCCATCTTCTTGACGAGCTCCTCGGCGTACTTTGTGGGATGCAGCTCGAGGAATGCCTGGCCGAAGCAAGCGGAGAATGTGGGAGTGGGCTCTGTGATGCCGCGCTCTGTGCCTGCCAGCTTAGCTGTGAAGCCGCTGAGGAAGTAGTACTTCGTCTGCTCGGGAGTGAGGATGCTGACGGGAGGCAGTACGCCGAATGCGTCGGCGCTGAGGAAGATGACGTTCTTGGCGTCGGGACCTGCGCTCTTGCCGTTCACCTTCTTGGCAATCTTCTCGATGTGCTCGATGGGGTAGCTGACGCGTGTGTTCTCGGTGACGCTCTTGTCGGCGAAGTCAATCTTGCCGTCCTTGTCGACGGTCACGTTCTCCAGCAGTGCGTTGCGCTTGATGGCACCATAGATGTCGGGCTCGTTCTCCTTCGAGAGGTTGATGACCTTGGCGTAGCAGCCGCCTTCGAGGTTGAAGACGCCCTCGTCGTCCCATCCGTG
>DGTM01000067.1:25656-33482 GCA_002394305.1 Prevotellaceae bacterium UBA4336 | reverse complement strand
AGAAAGCAAGTAAAATTCCAATTTAACGAACTGAATAAGCGAGGCCACATGGCTTCGCTTATTCAGTATTTGATGTAGGTGCTTCCTGCGAACACTGCAAAAAGTTTTCTTTTTCTATTCATTGTTCATCGACCTTGTAAACTATGGCGGTGCCAGTGCTGGCAACGCTGGCGGCATAGTCCGTACCAAAGAGTCCTCGGGCGACATCTGGGACGAAGAATGGTAAATTGTCAAGGCGGCAGTCACTGTCCACCTCGCTGCTGACGATGCACTGCGCTGCTGTCGGTCCGCTACCTCATCTGACAGGTGGGTAGATGGCTCAGGTGTCTTGGTCGGGGCTGTTCAGTATCTGGTCGATGGCTTCAGCCAGTTGCCTGGTCTTTTCGGGCGACTGCAGGATGTTGCGGAGGGAGGTGAGGAATAGCCTTACCACCGGTTCCTCTTCGGGGAGAGGGGCGTCCTGCCGCGAAGGCTTTTCCTCCTCGGGGGAGCGCCCGTCCGCAGCGGAGCGCCCGGGGAGGACATTGTCCGACGGAGGGCAGGAGAGGCTGGCGAGGCTTTCCATGAAGCCTTGGAACCGATCTTCGCTGAGGAAGATGGTGTCGTCGCCGCCGTCGAGGGTGCCTTCGAACAGCGAGCGCTTGAAGCGCAGGCGGTCTATCATTCGCTCCTCGATGGAGTCCTTCGAGACGAGGTTGAGCACCTGCACGGGCATCTCCTGCCCGATGCGGTAGATGCGGCCGATGCGTTGCTCCAGCACGGCCGGGTTCCAGGGCAGGTCGAGGTTGATGATGATGCCGGCAGCCTGCAGGTTGAGCCCCGTGGAGCCGGTATCGGTGGAGAGGAAGATGCGGCACTCGTTGTCGCTCTGGAAGCGTCCGATGACTTCGTCGCGCTTCTTGGCTTCCAGGCTACCGTGCAGGAATTCGTAGCGCAGGCCGCGGGCATCGAGCTCCATTGCCACCAGCCGGGCCATGCGCTCCCATTCGCTGAAGATGACCACCTTCGTGTCGCTGCCTTCCAGGGCATCGCTCAGGATGTTCATCACCTCGCCCACCTTCACGTCGTGTCGCCCGTCCAGGTCCTGGTCTATGATGAACGTGCTGTCGGCAAGCATGCGCATCTGCCCGAGCATGAGGAGGAGGCGTCGGCGCTCTTCTTCGCTGAGGAACTTCGTGTGCATCCATTTGTTTGCGAGACGGCTGACGGCGGCGCGTAGCTGCTCGTGCCGGCTGCTCTGCTGCTGCGTCATGGGGACGAGGACGTACTGGTCTGTCCGGCTCGGGAGCTGGAGCCTCACGCTCTGCTTGGTGCGCCGGATGAGGGTGCCGGAGAGCCGCTGGCGGATGTCGCTCAGGTTCTTGTAGCCGATGGTCTTGCCTGTGGCAGGGTCCGTGACGATGTGCTCGTGGCGGAAGCGGTAGAGGGGCGAGAGGCAGTAGGGGTCGGCCAGCTGGACGATGGAGACGAGTTCGTCGAGCTTGTTCTCGAGCGGAGTGCCGGAGAGTAGCACGCTGTAGTGCGAGTCGATGCGGCGGACGGCCTGTGCCAGCTGCGTGTTCCAGTTCTTGAGCCGCTGCACCTCGTCCATGATGAGCAGGTCGACGGAGAGGCGGTTCAGCGACTTGATGTCGTTGGCAAGGGACTGGTAGGAGACAATCTTGTAGGGTGCCGAGGCTTTGTACAGCTCCAGTCGGCGGGAAGCATAGCCCTCAATGAGGACAGCCTCTCTCCCCGTGAACCGCTCAATCTCGCTCTTCCATTGGTACTTGAGGGACGACGGGCAGACGACGAGCGCACTCTCGACCATCTTCTGCCGGAGGTAAATCTCGGCACAGCAGATGGCCTGTACGGTCTTGCCCAGTCCCATCTCGTCGGCAATGATGGCTTTGCCAGCCTTCACGGCAAAGCGTACGCCTTCCTTCTGGTAGGGATAGAGACGCGTGGTGAGCAGGGCGTCCAGCATCTCGTCGGTGTAGACGCTTTCCAGGAGCGTCTGCCGCCCCAGACGTTCGCGCTGGCTGATGACCATCTCCAGGGCGTCGGGGTAGCAACGGAACTCAGGGTCGATGCCCCTTGCCCTTTCCAGGAACGTGTCGAAGCAGGCGTAAGCCTCGGGCCGGAGCACGGAAGCGTGGTCGAAGTACTCCGCAGCAAGGGCAGCCAGCTCGCGGCGAGAGTCCTGCCCGAAGCGTATGCGTATGCTTCGCTGCCCGCGGTAGTCCACGTAGACCGAACTGTAGCGCGGCTGCTCGTCCCGCGGTTCTTTCCCCTCGGCCTGCAGCCAGAGCTTTACGCCCTCCACGTGTTTGCAGGTGCCGAGGCCCGATGTGCGGAAGTCGGGGCACGAGCAGTAGTTCCAGGGGCTGTAGGCACCCCGGTAGATGACCTTGTACTGGCTGCGTGTCTTGTGGTTGCGCACGCTGTACTCCCCCGGGCAGAACTGTTCGCTCACTTCGCTGATGGCAAAATGTTCGCGTTCGGCCTGGTTGTGGCGCAGTGCCACCTGCCATTCTTCCAGGCCCATGTCGGCAGGCTTCACCGTGTTGCTCAGCCGCCGCTGCATGTGGTTGTTGTTCTCCATGTGTTCCTCTTTTCTGCAAAGGTACGACGATTAATTCAAAATACAAAATATATAAATTCAAAATTTATCTTCGAACCTTGACATTGTCGAGCTGCTTATGCACTCGGGAATAACACATTGTTTTCTTTTTCTCTCAAATAATTGTTCATAAATTTGCGAACAAAAAAACTTTTCATACTTCTGCAGCCAAATGAAAGTTACATTCACGCAGATATATTATGTTGCTTTCTACCTTTAGGTAAAGGACGTCCGCTTTTGATTCTTGTTTTCCGATAATTGGGGAATTGAAAGAAATCATCAGGTTCCGCTTGCGCTTGAGGCTTCCCCCCCGCTCGGCATCCCGAAGAGTGACGCCCATCCAGAGCAAGAAAACCTCAGATTGCGTAAGCGAAGTAGATTGCTCACGTTTTTTTTATGACGTTTCAAGCACGAAAAGATGGCGAAGTGCTGATATTTTGCCTTGTCATTAAACATTTTCGGAGATTCTTACTTCATTTAAGATTCTTTTTAGTACATTTGCAACGGAATCTTATGTAAAAGGAAGATACATTATGCCACAAGAGACTCAAAACAAAGCAGAATACATCGTCATTTTCATCAGCGAGTTTGCTCGCCGTTTCGGTTTGTCGACGGTGCAGGCTTATCGCTATCTGAGCCGCTACAAGGCTATCGACTTTCTGGATGAGCAGTACAACATTGCTCATACCCAAAGTTTTGAGGACATGGTGCAAAATATGGCGGGTTACTGCCAGCGTCATGGAGGGGCGCTCGCATGACACTCTATCATGGTACAAACACGGATTTCCAGGCTATTGAGCTGAACCAATCCCAGCGCGGCAAGGACTTCGGTTGCGGATTCTATCTGACAGACTCAGAGGCACAAGCAGAGGCAATGGCTAATTTCAAGGTGCGGTTGTCCGGCGGACACTCTGTAGTTCAAAGCTATGAGTTCGACGAAGCTTGTCTGAACGATGGAACTTTGCGGTTCATGCGTTTCGACGGTTATACCAAAGACTGGGCAACGTTCATCCTTGCCAACCGGCAGAACAAGAATGCAAAAAACATTCATGACTACGATGTTGTCTATGGCCCTATAGCGAATGACAAAGTAGGGGCTCAAATCCGCAATGTCATAGAGCAGAATATCAATATGGAAACCTTTCTCGAACGCCTAAAATACATGAAAGGCATCACTTTTCAATATTTCTTCGGAAGCGAGAAAGCCATTAAAATGTTGAGGCGCCTATGAGCACAATAGACTATATGAACGAATGCACTGTACGCGACCTCGTACTGATGCTGATGGAAGAGCGCGGCTTGTCGCTTCATGAAGCGCTTGACACTGTCTATAACTCTGAGACATACGCTAAATTGACGGATCCTGCAACGGGACTCTATTTCCAGAGCCCTGTTTACGTCTTCAGTTATCTTGACAGAGAGCTTGCCACAGGAAGGATGTAGGATAAGCCATCTTCTGAGCTCGAACCTTTCACTACCTTTGTAGCGGATAAGGTATTATTTCTTGTCCGAACAGGACTATGCCTCACAATGCGACGAGCATTTCACGAATGAAATACGCCGATTCAAGGATGGCAATGCTGTGCTTGAGGAATTCGAGATTGATGGGAAGAGGCTGTTGGAGCTGATCCCGTTGATTGACGATTGCGAACCGATACGATGAAGAGCTGCTTGTGCGTTCGGAAATAAAAAGAAAAACATGTTTTCCTTTTGTACTTCCCTCGCTTTTTCGTACCTTTGCAGCGGAAACGCCCAAACAATCCTTATGAGACAGGTGGCGGGGACGCCTGAGTCAAGGCAGTGCCGCAAACAATACACGAATGAGACATGATAGACTTGAATAAGATAGCCATTATTGCAGGCAGCCACGAAGTGACCTACGGCGAGATGCTCCGGCGCGTGGCGCAGTTCGCCAGGAAGACACCAAAAGGCAGGCAGACGAAGACTGTCGTGTTTAGCGAGAACAGAGAGGGCTGGGCATACGCCTTCTTTTCCGTATGGCTGAACGAAGGCATTGCCGTTCCCGTGGATGCGTCGAGCACTCCGGGCGATGTGGCCTATATCCTGCGCGACTGCCAGCCCGATGCCGTGTGGGTCTCGAAGGAAAGAGAGGCCGTGCTCAGGGAAGCCATCAAGGAGGCCGAGGCCGAGAGCGAGCCGAGCGTCTTCTTGATAGACGATGACGAGTGCCTCTCGCTCGACGGAGAGCCGATGACAAGCGTCCTGCCCTGGACGGCCCTCAGCGAGCCGGACAACGACAACATAGCCGTCATCATCTACACCTCCGGCACGACGGGTTCGCCGAAAGGCGTCATGCTCAGCTATGCCAACCTGAAAGCCAATGTGAACAGTGTGTCGTACGACGTTCCCATCTATACGCCCCAGCGGCGTGCACTTGTCTTGCTGCCGCTCCACCACGTCCTGCCCTTGATGGGCTCGCTCATCGCTCCGCTCTACATGGGCGGCGGCATAGCCATCAGCCCTTCGCTTTCCGGACCGGACATCATGGACACGCTCTGCCGCGGGCAGGTCAGCATCATGATAGGCGTGCCCCGGCTCTGGCAGACGCTGTATGTCGGCATCAAGAAGAAGATAGACCAGTCGGCGGTGGCCCGCATGCTCTTTGCCCTTTGCCGTGTAGCCAAGTTCCGGCCGCTCAGCCGCCTTGTCTTCCGTTCCGTGCGGAAGAAGATGGGGGGGCACATAGACTATCTGGTCAGCGGCGGCGCTGCGCTCGACAGGGAGATAGGCGAGGGGCTGCGCACACTCGGCCTTGATGTGCTCGAAGGCTACGGCATGACCGAGACAGCTCCCATCATCGCCTTCACGCGCCCTGGCGACATCATTCCCGGTTGCTCCGGTCTGCCCCTCCCCGGTGTGGACTGCAAACTGGTCGACGGCGAGCTCTGCGTCAAAGGTCCGAACCTGATGAAGGGCTACTACAACCGTCCCGAGGAGACGGCGCAGGTCATCGACAGCGACGGCTACCTGCATACAGGCGACCTCGCCACGTTCGACTCCGTCGGACGCGTCACCATAACCGGCCGCACGAAGGAAATCATTGTGCTCAGCAACGGCAAGAACGTGCAGCCCAGCGAGATAGAGTACAAGCTGGAGAAGTACGACGCGCTGGTGAAGGAAGCTGCCGTCGTTCAGGACGGCGACATGCTGCGTGCCATCATCGTGCCGCAGCCGGCATGGAGCGCCACGCTGACCGACAGCGAGGTCACTGCCCGCCTGAAGCGTGAGGTGCTCGAACCGTACAACATGACCGTCTCGGCCTACAAGAAGATAATGAACGTGCTTGTCTATCGCGGCGAACTGCCTCGCACGAGGCTCGACAAGCTGCAGCGCTACAAGCTCCAGGCCATACTGAAGGAAGAACGCGGTGCAAGAAGCAAAGAGCGGGAGGAGCTGCGCGAACCGGACTTCGAGGAGTACCTTCTGCTGAAGCGCTTCATCGAGTCGGAGAAAGGCATCACGGTGCATGCTTCCGACCACGTCGAGACAGACCTTGCGCTCGACTCGCTCGACAAGGTCAGCCTTCAGGACTTCATCGAGAGAACCTTTGGCACGTCCGTCGGGGCGGACGAGATGCCGGGCTTCCCGACTGTGGAGGCCCTTGCCCGCTACGTTGCCGCCCAGAAGACGCGGATGGAGGCGGAGGACGTGGACTGGCACCAGCTTCTCCACGAAGAGGCCGATGCTCTGTGCCTGCCTACGGCCGACTTCGCCTATCGCTTCATCTCGCGTCTCTTCAAATGGTACTTCCGCCTCTACAACACACTGTCGATAAAGGGACAGAAGAACATCCCGGAAAAGGGCGCCTGCATCCTTGCCCCCAACCACCAGAGCTTCGTCGACGGACCGCTCACACTGTCCGGACTGCCATGGCGGGCGCTCGGCGAATACTTCTTCTACGCAACAGAGGAGCACGTCCGGGGCGAGAAGCTGAGGCGCATGGCTGCGAAGAGCAACATCATCGTCATGGAACGCGCCAACCTGAAGAACTCCATCCTGAAGCTTGCCAAGGTGCTCAGGGAAGGGCATCGCATCGTCATCTTCCCAGAGGGAGCCCGCACGCACGACGGCGACATGGTTCCCTTCAAGAAGACCTTCGCCATCCTTGCCAAGGAACTCGACGTACCCATCGTGCCTGTCTGCATCCGTGGCGCCTACGAAGCCTTGCCACGCGGCAGCCGCTTCATGAGCCCGAAACACATCGAAGTGACGTACCTGCCACAAATAAAACCATCGGCAGGACAGACATACGAGGAACTATCCAAGCAGACACAAAATGCAATCGAAGCGGTTTTGGCCACAAAAGGCTGAGCAGGGCAACACCTGGACGCACCTTTGCGGAGCGGTCTTTGCGCTGAGCTCCATCTGGTTCATTTGGCTGGCAGCCGACGCGGGCTGGCAGATGCTGTTCGGCGTTGTCTGCTTCCTCTTCGGCATGTTCTTCATGTTCCTCAGCAGCACGGCCTATCATTGGGTACACGAAGGACGGCTGAAGCGGGCGCTGCGCAAGTGCGACCACATCAGCATCTACGTCATGATAGCCTGTTCCTATACGCCAATCCTCGTCGGCGTAGTGGGCGGCTGGCTCGGCTGGACGGTCTTCGCCCTGCAGTGGCTGCTTGTCATTGCCGGAGCCGTGTATAAAATTGTAGCCCTTGGCCTTTGGCCCCGGCTCTCGCTCGCCATCTATCTCATTATGGGATGGAGCATCGTCCTTATCGCCGAACCGGTGATAAAGCTCCTGACGCCCTTGACGCTCTGGCTTATTGTTGCCGAAGGCATCGCCTACACCGCAGGCACCTATTTCTTTGCCCACGACGAACGGCCCCACTACCATGCCATCTGGCACGTCTTCGTCCTGCTCGGTGCCATCGCTCATTGGGGAGCCGTCCTGTCGCTGCTGATATAATTAATAGTTCTCTGCCTTAATCTGGAAGTAGCTCTGCGGGTGGTCGCAGACGGGACAAACCTCGGGCGCCTTCTTGCCGATGACGATGTGTCCGCAGTTAGCGCATTGCCAGATGACGTCGCCGTCGCGCGAGAAGACAATCTCGTCCTCGATGTTCTTCAGGAGCTTGCGGTAACGCTCCTCATGATGCTTCTCGATGGCAGCCACCTGCTCGAACTTCTCGGCAATCTCGGGGAAACCTTCCTCGCGGGCCTCCTTTGCCATACGGGCATACATGTCGGTCCACTCGAAGTT